>CP075369.1:0-653125 GCA_019454205.1 Xanthobacteraceae bacterium | reverse complement strand
GCAAACGATCTGGGAGGGAATCTTTGTGCTGGAACAGGACTGCCTTGCGCGGAAGTACGAATGTTACCGGCCAAGCGATAACTAGCGTCCTCTGCAAATTGCAAAATCTGCTGCCGGTGCATTGAAAATGTTTGCTGCATTTACGATCGAGAACAGATGCCTTGCATGATCAGAACCGAATCCGAATTCGGCATAAGCCAGCGCACCAAGCATTAGAATCTCCGCGGCAGCGATAATGGCGACCACGCCATAGGATAAGCGGAAATGAGCAAACCCAAGGCGGTTGCCCAGGAAATCCCGCACGCGCGACGACAACGTCAATCCCTGGCTTGCAATTAAAGCTGCTGCGATACAACAACCCATCGCGATCTCCCACGCCTAACCGAGCACTGATTTTAGCCAAACCTTCTTTTCGTTGCCGTCCTCCGGAGCCACTTCTGTTTCCGCAGCCGGAGCAGGCGCCACCGCTTCGCTGAAGCGCTCGAAGAATTCCGTTGCAAGTTTCTTCGCAGTCGACTCGATCAGGCGCGAACCAAGTTGCGCGAGCTTGCCGGCGATCTCGGCCTTAACTTCGTAATTCAGATTGGTGGCCCCACTATCCTCAGCGAGTGAAACCCTCGCACCGCCCTTGGCAAAACCGGCGACGCCACCCGAACCTTCGCCCGTAATCGTGTAACCGTTCGGCGGGTCGAGATCGGAAAGCGTAACCTTTCCGTTCATGGTCACCTTCACCGGCCCGACCTTGAATATGACCGTTGCCGTCATTTCGGTATCGGAAAGCTTCTCGATTTTTTCGCAGCCCGGAATCGAACGCTTCAGAATCTCGACATCGTTCAGCGCAGCCCACACTTTCTCGCGCGAAGCCTCGATTCGCTGGGTTCCGGTCATATCCATTGCATTACCCTTTCATTGCCTGCGCGGCGGCCGCGCTTCGATCGTGTTTTCGGCGGCTTACGGCGATAATTTCCGCAAGGATCGACACCGCGATTTCATCGGGCGTGATTGCGCCGAGATCAATTCCCGCGGGCGCCTTGAACTTTGCGAGTTGTTCCTCGCTCATGCCGTCTTTTGCGAACTTTTCACGCAGTGCAGTTGCTTTCCGGCTGCTACCGACGAAGGCGACATACTCGGCTTCTACCGAGAGCGCGGATTTCAGCGCGGCTTCGTCGCCTTTACCTTGCGTGGAAACGATGATGTAGCGGACCGCATCCTGTTTGACCGGCAGCACATAACTTTCAATGCGGCGGTCGGCTTCCGCAAAATCGGCTTGTTCCGGCGGCGGCGCGCAGACGGTGATCGAAAAACCGGTATGGCGCGAGAGTGACGCGATCACCACCGCAACCGGACTTGAACCGCAGATCACAAGTTCAGGACGCGGCAACACCGGCTCGACGAAAATATCCATCGTACCCTGACTCGGACACATGTTCTTTGCGAACTTTACGCCTTCGCGTTCCTCGCCCGGCTCGACGCCGTGTTCCTGCAACACGTCCGGCGGCTGCACCGAAATCAGGCGCGGCTTGCCGTCGGCGAGCGCATCGCGTGCCGCTTTCAGCACTGCCGACCGTGCGCAACCGCCGCCGATCCAGCCTTCCGAGATCGTGCCGTCCGGCTCGATGACCGCTTTCGCACCCGCTTTCGCTGCGGTGACTGAGACCGTACGTACAACCGTCGCCAGCGCGAAGGGGTGACCCTTGGCCTTCAGTCCGGAAACGAGTTCGAGAATGTCGCGCGCGTGTTCCATGCTCAGATTCTCGCGAGATACGGTTCCAGCGCGGCAAGGCTTTCGAGATTGTGCGCCGGTGCGAATAAATCGACATAAGACAGCGCCGCTTTCATGCCGCGGGCGCGCGGCTCATAGTCTTTCCAGCCGATCAGCGGGTTGAGCCACACGATGCGGCGGCAGCGGCGGCGCAGTTTCCGCATCTCTTCGGCGAGTACTTCCGGCTCTCCGGTGTCATAGCCATCCGATACGATCATGACCGCAGTGCGCGAGTTGATAACGCGACGCGCATGCCAGCGATTGAACGTGGCCAGACTTTCTCCGATTCTGGTGCCGCCGCCGATACCTTGCGCCATCAACGACAGCCTATCCACTGCGCGGCCGACATCCTGATCGCGCATCGATGCGGAAACATGCGCAAGGCGCGTATGGAATACGAAAGCCTCTGCCTCGCGGAACGCATCGACGATGCCGTGAAGGAAACGAATGAAGAAAGCAGTGTAGAGATTCATCGAGCCGGAGGCGTCGAGCAACACGACGAGCCGAAGGGGCTTGTCTTTTCGCTTCCGCCAGAAGAGATCGATAAGCGTGCCGCCATGCGAGACGTTGCGGTGGATGCTCCGGCGAATGTCGAGCCTTCGGCCGCGGTTGCGAATTTGCTGACGCCGCACGAGCCGCGCACGCATAGCCTTTGCAAGATGCTCCGCGAGCCTGTGTGCTTTCGCCATGTCGGCAGGGTCTGCGAGATGACGAATGTCGATACGGGCAATATTCTCGGCGCGAGAAGCGCCCTCGGTGGCTTCGCTACCCCCCGCTACACCACTGTCATCGCCAAGCAGGCGTTCTGTCTTGTCCGGTATTCCTTGCGGCTCTCCTTCTTTCGGGGAAACCTGCCGAAGCGAAACCGACTTGCTTTGCGACGCTGCCGCGTTGACCTGCTGAATCTGGCGCACATAACGTCCATGCCAGTAGCCGTCGAAAATCGGATCGAATCTTTCCCAATCGGAATGATTGGCACAGAACAGCGTACGAAACGCGGCTTTCAAGGTTTCGGCGCGCTCTGCCGCGCCGGAAGCAAACAATGTCAGCGCGTCGCGCGTTTCAGCATGACCGACGCGAAACCCGTTATCGCGCAATGTACGCGCAAAGCCCGCAAGACGCTCGCGCGCGGCAATGCCGATCGTTTCTGCGGAGATTTTCGCGGCTGACGCCATTTCACGCCACCTTCCCCAAAAGCCGCTCCGTAACTTCGCGCGTGACCCGCGAGCGGTCCTCATGGGTTTTCAGCAGGCACATCAGCGTTTCGTGAACGGTTTCGGGAGCCTTTTGCAGGTCCGCGACCTGAAGTCCGGCAAGCGTAGCTGCCCAGTCGAGCGTTTCGGCGACGCCGGGCACTTTCCGCAGGTCTTCCTTGCGAATCGCAGCGACCATGCGCGCGATCTGCTGCGCCAGCGCACGATCGACGTGCGGCAACCGCGCGCCGATGATTTTCGCTTCCTGCTCGACGTCCGGAAATTCGATGTAATGATAAAGGCAGCGCCGACGCAGCGCGTCAGAAAGCTCCCGCGTGCCGTTCGAGGTCAGAACGACACGCGGGACAGTCGTCGCCTTGATCGTGCCCAGCTCGGGAATGGTCACCTGAAAATCCGAGAGCAGCTCCAGCAGGAACGCCTCGAACTCTTCATCGGCACGATCCACTTCGTCGATCAACAGGACGGGAGGAGATGACCGGCGAATGGCTGCGAGCAGCGGCCGCTCCAGAAGGTAGCGCTCGGAGAAAATATGCTCCTCGATGGCGTCGGCGATTTCGCCGGCGTTCTCGCGGGTTTTGATCGCGAGCAGTTGCCGCTGATAGTTCCACTCATAGAGCGCTGCGTTAGCGTCCAGCCCTTCATAGCATTGCAGCCGGATCAGCTCAGCCTCATGCACCCAAGCGAGCGCCTTGGCGGCTTCGGTCTTGCCGACACCCGCCTCGCCTTCGAGCAGAAGCGGCCGCTTCAGGTATTCCATCAGCCAGACCGCCATCGCGAGATCGGAACCCGCTATGTAACCGGCAGCGGCCAGGCGCTCCGTTATGTGCTCGCGGGTTACTTCACGCATGTAGTCCCAGCTTGTCTGCGACCATCCACGTACGCCAGTGATCGTGCGGCATCTGGATATGGGTCGAGCCGAGGAATGCGAAGGCATCGTTGACCGCATTCGAGAAGCACGGCACTCCGCCCACGTTCGGGCTTTCGCCGACGCCCTTCGCACCGATCGGATGATGCGGTGACGGCGTGACGGTGAAGTCGGTTTCCCACTTCGGCGTTTCCACCGCGGTCGGCAGGAAGAAATCCATCAACGAAGCCGTGACCACGTTGCCCTGCTCGTCGTACTTGATCTCCTGTCCCATCGCGATGCCGAAGGCTTCGGTGAGGCCACCATGCACCTGGCCTTCGATCACCATTGGGTTGATGCGCGTTCCGCAGTCGTCGAGCGCATAGAAGCGGCGGATTTTCGTAACGCCGGTATCGGCATCAATGTCGGCGACACAGATATATGCACCGAAGGGATAGGTCATGTTCGGAGGGTCGTAATAGCTCACCGCTTCGAGACCCGGCTCCATGCCCGGCGGCGGAGAGTTATAGGCCGCCCACGCGAGTTCGGTCATGGTCTTAAAGCGCTCCGGATTGCCCTTCACGCGGAAGCGGTCGATGTCCCATTCGAGATCGTCGTCGTGGACTTCAAGCAAGTGCGCGGCAATCATTTGCGCTTTCGCTTTGATCTTGCGCGCGGCCACGGCAGTCGCGGCACCCGATACAGGCGTCGAACGCGAACCGTAGGTACCGAGGCCATAAGGCGCGGTATCCGTGTTGCCCTCCTCGACCGAAATCAGATCGGCGTTGAGGCCCAGTTCGGTGGCGATGATCTGCGCGTAAGTCGTCTCATGCCCCTGTCCCTGCGACTTGGTGCCGAGGCGTGCGATCACGCTGCCGGTCGGATGGATGCGAATTTCTGCGGAGTCGAACATAGCGACGCCGAGAATGTCGCAGTTGCGCGAAGGCCCGGCGCCCACGATCTCCGTGAAGAAAATAACGCCGATGCCCATGAGTTCACGCGTCTCTCCGCGCTTGAAGGCCTCCTGCTTTTTCTTCTGCTCCGCCCGCAGTTCCTTGTAGCCGACGGCGTCAAGCGCCTTCTGCATCGCCGTATGATAGTCGCCGGAGTCGTACTCCCAGCCGAGCGACGACTTGTAGGGAAACTGTTCCTTGCGGACGAAATTCTTCATCCGGAATTCCGCAGGATCCATGCCAAGTTTCTGCGCCATGATGTCCATGGCACGCTCGATGCAATAAGCCGCTTCGGTGACGCGGAACGAACAGCGATAAGCGACGCCACCCGGCGCCTTGTTGGTGTAGACGCCGTCGACTTCGACATGCGCAACCGGAAAATCATAGGAACCGCAGACAATGTTGAAGAACCCGGCCGGCCATTTCGACGGATCGGCACAGGCATCGAACGCACCGTGATCGGCGAGTACATGCACGCGCAGGCCGGTCACCTTGCCGTCTCGCGTCGCAGCGATCTCGGTTGTCATGTGATAGTCGCGCGCGAACGAGGTCGTCGAAAGATTCTCGATACGGTCCTCGACCCATTTCACCGGCAAGCCGGTCACGATCGAGGCGACAATCGAACAAATATAGCCTGCATAGGCGCCGACCTTGTTGCCGAAGCCGCCGCCGATGTCCGGTGCGATGACATGAATCTTATGCTCCGGAATCTTCGAGAGCAGCGAGGCTACTGTGCGGATCACATGCGGCGCCTGGAAAGTACCCCAGAGCGTCAGCTCGCCCTTGATCTTATCGAAGGACGCAACGCACTGGCAGGTCTCCAGCGGGCACGGGTGTACGCGCTGATAGGTGATCATATCCTTGGTGGTCACCTCGGCTTTTGCAAAAGCCGCGTCGGCACCCAGCTTATCGCCGATCTGCCAGTTGAAGATGTGGTTGTAGTGTTTGCGCTTGCCGTGCGCGCCATCCATCTTGTCCTTGATGTCTTCGCGAAGCAGCGGCGCGTCCTTGTCCATCGACTTGAACGGATCGACCAACGGGGGCAGCGGCTCGTATTCGACTTCGACCAGCTCGGCGCCATCGGCGGCGGCATAGCGGTCGTTCGCGACCACGAAGGCGACTTCCTGATTCTGGAACAGCACCTTTTCTTCCGCGAGCACGGCCTGCACGTCGCCGGCGAGCGTCGGCATGTAGTGGAGGCTTAGCGGCTTCAGGTCGGCGGCGGTGAGCACCGCGAGCACGCCGGGAACGGCCTTCGCCTTGGTGGCGTCAATCTTCTTGATGCGTGCATGCGCGTGCGGCGAGCGGACGAAATCGCCGTACAACATGCCGGGCAGCTTGATGTCGTCGACATAATTGCCCTTGCCTTGCGTGAAGCGGACATCTTCGACGCGCTTGCGCTTGCATCCCATGCCTTGCAGTGCGGCGACGCGTTGTTCGCGGGTGGGAGTCTGGTCGTTCATTCCGCGGCCTCCTGATAGGTGACGCCGTTGAGCTTCGCAGCGGCGTATTGAATGGCCTTCACGATGTTCTGGTAGCCCGTGCAGCGGCAGAGATTGCCCGCGATGCCGAAGCGAATTTCTTCCTCGGTAGGTGACGGATTTTCCTGCAGCAGCCGGTAAGCGCGCGTGATCATGCCCGGTGTGCAGAAACCGCACTGAAGCCCGTGCATTTCTCGGAAGCCTTCCTGTAGCGCGTGGAGTGTGCCGTCCGCGTTCGCCATGCCTTCGATGGTGCGGATTTCCGCGCCGTCCGCCTGCACCGCGAACATGGTGCACGACTTCACGGACTTGCCGTTGATGTCGAGCGTACAGGCTCCGCAATGCGTGGTGTCGCAGCCGATATGCGGCCCCGTGAGGTTGAGTTGCTCGCGAACGAAGTGAATGAGCAATGTGCGCGGTTCGACCAGTCCTTCGACGTCCTGACCGTTCACCTTCAGCGCGATATGAGATTTCTTCGCCATGCGCGTTTCCCCTTATTTTCCGCTTGCGCGCTCTTTCGCGCGCGCAATCGCGCGCGAGAGCATGACGCCCGCCATTTTTTTGCGGTACTCTGCCGGGCCGCGATTGTCGGACGCGGGAGAAGTAATCGCTTCGGCGGCAGCCGCCGCTTTCTTCACCGTCGCAGCATCGAGCGTAGAGCCGGTGAGTATTTTCGACGCTTCCTCAGCCCAGAGCGGGGTTTCGGAAACATTGGTAAGGCCGATAGAACAATTCGCGACCTTGCCGCCTTTCATTTCCAGAATGACCGCGGCCGCTGCCGTGGCGTAGTCGCCGATCTTGCGCTTGAGCTTTTCGTAGGCGTAACCGTGGCCTGCCGCAGGAACCGGGATGCGAATCGCAGTCAGAATTTCGGCCGCTTCGAGGGCGGTGAAATAGGCCCCCTGATAAAATTCGCGCGCAGGAACGATACGATCTTTCTTGGCTGTCAGGACATAGTTTGCGCCGAGACACATCATCAGCGCGGGCATGTCGTTGCCGGGATCTCCGTTCGCGACATTGCCGCCAAGCGTACCGACGTAGCGCACCTGCGGGTCGGCGATCAGCAGCGAAGTTTCGCGGATGATCGGCAGTTTCTTCGCAAGCTCATCGGAATGAATCAGCTCGTGCTGGGTCGTCATCGCACCGATGACGATTTCCTTGCCTTCGCTACGAATGCCGCGAAGGGTTTCGATGCCGCCGAGGTCGATCAGGTGCTGCGGTGCCGCCAGCCGCAGCTTCATCATCGGGATCAGGCTATGCCCTCCCGCGAGCGGTCTGGCATCCTCGCCGAGATCGGCAAGCAACTTCACGGCGTCCGAAACATTGTTCGGGCGATGATACTGGAATGAACCAGGGATCATTGGGCGAATTCCTCCGGCTTGAAATCATTTGTTTTTCTTTTTTGTAATTCTCGATTTCGAAGGCACGGCGCGACAATTGCTTTTGCACCAGAGGTCCGGCGCTCGCACGAAATGCGGATTTTTTGCACGAAATGCAGCAGGCTTGCTGACGCAACAGAGCGCCAGACATGAAAAAACCGCCCGGAAAGGCGGCGCAACAGACCGGAAATAGCGCGAATATCTAAGCGACCTGGCCGACTCGCGTCTTCATTCTCGATTTGAGCGGGCCGATCCGGTTCCGGCTGATCGGAACCGAATAGTTTTCCGGCGCATTGAGTTCGACGATACCGCTATCGCCGGAGCGTTTCACCGCGGTAACCCGGTCGATATTCACAATATGGCTGCGGTGTACACGGAAGAACCGCTCTGGATCGAGTCTGGATTCGGCGTCTCCGATGGCGAGCGGCGAGAACAGCTTTGCCGCGCCGTCATAGACGTAGGTGTAATGCGCGTTGGCATGCACCGCGATCACATCTTCGACCCGGATATATTGCGTGACGCCCTCGCGTTCGACCGGCAAGTGTTGCGCAGGCCTTGATGGCGGCCCGCCGACGCCACGAAGAGGGCTGAAGGTGCCTTTTCCAATATCCGGTTCCGCGGGAAGTTCGGCAACCGTGCGCGCCGTCACACTCCTGGAGGCCGCCCCAGCCGAGCGGTCAGGTACCAGGATCAGCAGAAATATTCCGGAAACGAGAAAGGCGACGATTGCGACCACAATCGCCAGCAGATCGCTCGAAATCGCAGGCGACGTAATCGGCGCCGTGGTGTGGGGGAAGAAAAGTGTAAGACCCGCCATCGCCGTGTAATGCATACCGGCGATGGCGATGCCCAACACGGCGGCCGAAACGATCAACGGCGGATGCATCCCCCTGCCCGCGGCAAGCCACAGTGCAAATCCCGATGCAACAATGGCGAAAGCAGCACTCATCGCCACGAACGGGATCGAGTGCTCCATATGCGCGCTCGAATGAAGCGCGGTCATGCCGATGTAATGCATCGAGACAATGCCGCCGCCCATGAAGATCGCGGAAGCGGCAAGCCGCAGGGGCGTCAGTGGACCGGCACCGGCCGCAAAAACCGCCGTTCCAACCACGAGCACACAGACAAGAAACGAAAGCAGCGTGGGAAATACGAGATAATCGACCGGTAACGGCATACGCGCCGCAAGCATTCCGACGAAATGCATCGACCAGATCGCGACAGCCAGTGAGATGGCGGAACCTGCCAGCAGGAACTTACGCCGCAATGCGAAAGCGTCGCGCACCTGCACCGCAAGGCTCAAACCGACATAAGAGCCTTGCACGGCTACAAAAAGCGAAAGCACAACGAGCCAGGACTCGTGCGTTACCGGCATTAACGCTTCCTCCCTCCCCATCGGCAGGGTTGCTCTTGTCGCGATTCGGCACCACCTGCCGCGCGGTGGAGTAATTCTAAGTTAGATTTTGCGACACTGCCAAGCGTGCCGTCTTGCGGGCAGTAAAAGTCTGTCCAGTAACATTCAGCGAATAAAGCGAATGGATGTCGTCAGTTAAATGTCTTTTCACCTGCAATAATTGCAGAAAAAAACTAATAAGCCGGGGATGTCTGACTGCGCAGATTTTCTCACCATGCTGCCAAGGCCAATAGGTACAAAGCGGCTTACCGATATCCGCTCTGCAAAGCAGGAATAAGTGTCAGAGGCACACGGCTCAAAGAGCAGAATTGTTTTGTATCGCCTCGATAAAGAAGCAATGAGCCAATACGGATTGGCTCATTGCAGGCTTAAAGCTGCGCTGCTTGCTGCCGCAGCAGAAACTTCTGGACTTTTCCAGTAGCAGTTTTCGGCAGTGGCCCGAACACGATCTTGGCCGGGACTTTGTATCTGGCAAGCTCCGCCCTGCAGTGCGCAATGATGGCATCTGCATCGTTCTTTTCGCCGGGCTTGAGCAGCACAAAGGCACAAGGCGTCTCGCCCCATTTCTCATCGGGCCGCGCGACGACCGCCACCTCGAGGACGCCAGGGTAACGGTAAAGCGCCGCTTCGACCTCAATCGTCGAGATATTCTCGCCGCCAGAAATGATGATGTCCTTGGAACGGTCTTTCAGCTCGATATAGCCATCGGGATGTTGCACGGCGAGATCGCCGGTGTGGAAGTATCCGCCGGCGAAAGCCGCCTCGGTCGATTTCGGATTTTTCAGGTAACCAGCCATGATCGTATTGCTGCGCTTCATGACCTCGCCCATCGTGTGACCGTCTTTCGGAACGTCGCGCATGGTATCCGGATTCATCACACGCAGATCGTCGACGAGCGGATACGCCACTCCTTGACGCGCCTTGCGTTCCGCACGTTGCGCGTTTGGCAGATTGTCCCATTCGGGCCGCCATTCGCAGAACACCGCCGCGCCGTAGACCTCCGTGAGACCGTAAGCATGCATGATATCGAAACCGCGCTGTTCGGCTTTCTCAAGCACGGTTGCAGGCGGCGGTGACCCGCCGAGCATCATCTTCACGGTCCAATCGAAGCGCGTAACCTCTTCATCGGGAGCATTGATCAACGTGCTCAACACGATCGGGGCGCCGCACATGTGGCTGACGCGCTCGGAAACGATGGTCGAGTAGATTGCGCGCGCCTCCACCTTTCGCAGGCATACGTGCGTTCCACCCATTAGAGTTACGCTCCAGGGGAAGCACCAACCAAGCGAATGAAATACCGGGAGCGTCCAGAGCAGTACTGGCCGCTTGGGCAATTCCCACGCGGCAATATTGGCGAGCGCGTTCAGATAAGCCCCGCGGTGATGATAGACGACACCTTTCGGGTCGCCGGTGGTCCCCGAAGTATAAGACAATGCCAACGGGTGCCACTCTTCGCTCGGACCTTCGAGCGCAAAAGCGGGATCGCCGCTCTCAAGCAGTTCTTCATATTCAATTTCACCGATACGCCGCCCCGGACCTGCGCCGTCGTCGATGTCTACAATCAAGGGCTTCGTATCGAGCATCGCCAGTGCTTCGCTGGCGAGTTGCGCGAAGTCCGCATCGACAATCAACACCTTGGCTTCGCTATGCCTCAGGATGAAGGCGACCGTGCGCGCGTCAAGGCGGATGTTCAGCGGATTGACGACCGCGCCTATACCAGGCACGCCGTAATGCGACTCAATCGCGGCCGGAATATTCGGCGCGAGCACCGAAACCGTATCGCCCGGCTTGATACCGCGTTGCTTCAACGCACTTCCAAGCCTACGGCATCGCTCCTCGAATTCACGATAAGAGAAGCGGCGTGCGCCATGCACCATCGCGATTGCATCCGGCGATATTGTAGCCGCGCGGCGCAACCAGACGATCGGCGACAGCGGCACGTAGTTCGCCGTATTCCGATCAAGTCCGGTACGATAAATGCTGTCTTCCGGAAGCGAAAACATGATTCTGAACCTCGATCCAATTCTGCAAAAGATGATGCCTCCAGCGAATTTCTTCGCTGGAGGCGCGGATCCTGGCGGCTCAGCTCCGGTTAAGCTGGCGCACCATCATCGTATCGAACGGCAGCTCGGAGACGCGCCACCAGACATACTCATCCTGCATGAATGAGGTGTAATTCCCGTAGATTTTAGCAAACTCCGGGTTCTCTTTCGAGACTTTGCCATAAACGCGTTTCGCCGCATCGCCGAGCGCATCGATGACGTCGTTCGGGAGGAAACGGATTTGCGCTCCCTGCGCCACGACGCGCTTAACGGCCAGGCGGTTGCCGGCGTCATAGGTCGTCTGCATCTGCTCGCCGGCATAGGCCGCCGCCGCCTGCAAGATCGCCTGATAGGACTTCGGCAGTTCGTTCCACTTGGCGAGGTTGATGAACTTGTGCACGGCGACGCCGCCGTCGTTCCAGCCGGGCCAGTAGTAGAACGGAGCCACTTTATGGAATCCGAGCCGTTCGTCGTCGATTGGAGAGGTGAACTTGGTGCCGTCGATCGAGCCGCGTTCGAGCGAAGCGTAGACATCACCGATCGCGATCTGCTGCGGTACGCCACCCGCTTCGAGGAATACTTGCCCGGCCAGACCCGCGATACGCATGCGCAGGCCGCGGAAATCAGCAATCGATTTGATTTCCTTCCGGAACCAGCCAGCGGATTGCGCTCCGGTATTTCCTGCGAACAGGGCATGAATGTTATTGGACTTGTAGAACTCGTTCATCATCTCGTTGCCGCCGCCCTTGACGAGCCAGGCAGCATGACCGCGAACGTTCATGCCGAAGACGATGCCGGACGCCATCGCGTAAATCGGGTTCTTGCCGGCATAATAGAATGACGCGGTATGACCCATTTCGACGGTACCGTTAGAGACCGCGTCAGCGACCTGCAGTGCAGGAACGATTTCACCGGGTGCGTAATAGCTGATCTCGAAATTTTTATCGGTCATTTCGCTGACGAGTTTGCAGAACATTTCGGCGCCCACATAAGGCGTGATGTTCTTTCCGAAGCTCGACGGCATACGCCAGCGGATTTTCGGCTGACTCTGCGCGATGGCGGGCGCAGCAACTGCAACCGACATTGCGCCTGCCGCCGTTCCCGTAAGCAGTTTACGCCGGCCAATGACCGGATTTCCGACTTGGTTCTTTGACACGTCTCCCTCCCGTGGGCCGTTCTGTTTTGGTTTGGCGTTTTTTTGTTATCTTTATGCAGGAACGGCGCCCGCAATCTGCGGGCGCCGCCGTTTTGTTCAGTCGTTCCAGAAGTCTATCGCCTTCTTGCGGCGATTATCCTTGAGGTGCGTCTTCTCGCGGAAGGCCTCGAGACCTTTGCCGCCATCCGCGTCGGGCACTGCTGCCCAACCGTTTACGCTCGCGGTCCAGGCACCGGAGAGCGCCTCGAAAGCCTGCGCAGTGTAAAGATCCGTCTCGACGTTCTTGTTGATGATGAACTTGAGCTGACGGAGCGTCTGCTGGCTCTTTACGCGAATTACTTCGATGAGCTTTTGCACTTCGGCGTCGAGGCCGTCGTTCGGGACCATGCGATTCCAAAGTCCCCATTCGACTGCCTTGCTGGCCGGCTGCAGCGCGGCGAGCAGATTGATCTCCTTGGTGCGGCGGCGATTGATGAAGCGCGACATGCGCGTGGTGCCGCCCCAGCCCGGCGTGATGCCCCAGTCGACTTCCGGCATGCCCCACTTCGCGCGCTCGGTAGCGATCACGAAGTCACAGCACATCGTCAGTTCGAGACCGCCGCCGACCGCATAACCATCGACAGCCGCGATGGTCATCTTGTCGAGTTCTTCGAGCTGATAGGCCATCCACTGATAGTAGCGAATCTGGTGGAAGTACTGGTTCGAGTCGCCCCATGCGCCCAGCGACATTTCCTTGAGATCGTCGCCGGAACAGAAATTGCCACCAGCGCCCTTCAGCACAACGATCTTGATCGTGTTGGAACGGCGGATGTACTCGAAAATCGTGACGAGTTCGTCCGACATCTCCATCGAGAGACAGTTCACGATGTGCGGGCGATTCAGCGTGATCGTGGCGAGATCGCCCTTTTCTTCGAAAATCACGTTTTTCAGCGCGCTCAGATCGGCGCGCTGCTGGCGGTTCGGATTTGCTTGCGTGTTCGGCTTGGTCAGCATTGTTCGGTCACTCCACCTCTGATGTTGAACCCCTGCACTCCGCACTGAAGAGGTGGCGGATCATTGGGTCAGTTTTTTAACGAAACTATATAAGCATACTGAATAGCATAACGCAACTCACTCACCGGTTGCGGAAATCCGAAATTGCGTTATCTAAAATGCGATAGTTCACAGGGCCTTATTGCGCTGCAATGCCAATGCGATCCAGTAACAGACCGGTATCTTCCGTATTGCGCGCGCTTGATGTGCTCGCCGATCCCTGGTCGTACTTAATTCTGCGCGAGGCGTTCTTCGGCATGCGGCGTTTCGAGCAGTTTCTGAAGACGCTCGGAATTGCCCGCAACATTCTGTCCGAGCGGCTGGACCGGCTGGTCCGCGATAAAGTGCTCGAAAAACACGCGTATCAGGAAAGACCGCAACGCTTTGAATACCGGCTCTCAGAGTCGGGGCGCGATTTCTATCCCGCGATCGTGGCCTTGATGACCTGGGGCGATAAGTGGCGCCCGCGGAATCAGGGCGCGCCGCTGGTGCTGACCGATATGCATTGCGGCAAGCGTTTACGGCCGGTCGTGATTTGCACCAATACCGGCAGGAAACTGTCCCCCTTCGAGATCGAAGTTCGTGACGGTCCCGGTGCCGCAACAGAGCGCCGCGTCGGTCCTCCGCTTACGCGCATTCGCTCCCGCGAAAAGCAAGCCTACATGGTCGGCCGCCCTTGCTCGGTGGCAAGCGCATTGCAAGTGATGGGACACCGCTGGAGCTTTCGAATTCTCCGCGAGAGTTTCTATGGGGTGAAGCGTTTCGAAGATTTCCAGAATAATCTCGATATAGCCCGCAACATTCTGACCGAACGCCTGAATGCGCTGGTCGAGAACGGTCTGCTCGAGCGCCGGCGTTATCAGCAACATCCTGACCGTTATGAGTATGTGCTCGCCCCCGCAGGGGTCGATCTCTATCCTTCGCTGCTTCTCCTCATGAACTGGGGCGACAAGTGGCGGCGGCCCAAAAAGGGCGTGCCCACTATCCTGATACACAAGTCCGATGGCAAAGCTGCCCGCCCGCGCCTCGTTTGCGAACACTGCGGCAAGGAAGTGACTATCGGTCAGGTAAAGTACAAAATGAACTACGAGTTCGCGTAGCGCGTTGCTGCTCGTGCGCGACTGATGAAGTGGCTGGCCTGCTCTTGTTCCGCGTCCGACTTCAATAATCTCTACGCTTACTATTGTTCGCGCTGTCGGCGACCACATTGCTCGTCAAATCATCTTCCCGGATAGAAACTTTCTCCGCCTCACGCGCACAATCTGTGCTTCTAGCTTTTCATTCACTTCTGACGATCCAGGGAATCCGATCCAATTTTCTACCTCGCTGTCGGGAAGAACCCGCAGGCTTCGCGCAATTCAGCGAATAAAACGAACAGGCGCGGTTAGCTGAATGTTTTTTCCATCCGCTACGTGCGACGGAGGAGGAGGAAAAGGATTTGCTCGCCAGACAATTGCAATAGCTTCGTTGTCGATGCTCTGGTTTCCCGAGCTGTCATGGACTCACCTTGAGCGGCAACGCGGCGGTTTCGGTGCCGAAAAAACCGGGAGTTTAGCTGACGCTGTGGCTCGAAAATCACCTTTGGGTCTGCCCTGCTCGCGCCTGCCGGCTCCCGGAAACGATGTGGGAAGCTAAAAACCGCTATCCGCTAAGCCCGCATCCTGATTGCAGGAATTGGTTGAGGACGCAGTCTATTCGAACTTAGTCTCAGCTCGAAATTTCGTGAAAACAGGGAAATTTACAGGGAACTTCAGAAAGCTCGGCTGTTGCTACAGTTCCAAAGCTTTTTCCAAAGCAAAAAGGGCCTTTTAGCTTAATCAAGGGATACAAAACAGGGATTTTCTAGGCAGCTAACAGGGAATAACTGCGGCTAAAAGCGATTGTAACTGCTTAAGAGTATACTGATCTTCTTATTGGGGACCTGATATTGGCTTATACGAAAGCGCCAGTTGGACTTCGAGAGAACAACAGCATCAACAGGTTACCGTTTTTTATTAATTAACGCGCGAAGCGGCATCTCGAATGCATTTTTCACTTTCTTCACTTCGACGTTGAATGAAATGTTCTTGATGCCGATGTCCATTTCCATCATCAGTGTCGTGAGTTCGGTGAAGTGCTCCATATCGCGTACGACGAACTTCAAAATGTAGTCGTACTCGCCGCCCGTCATTCCGCATTCGACCGCTTCCGGGATTCTCGCGATAGCGGACTCGAACACCGAAAATTGACGCACTGTCTGTTCGGAAAGACGAATGTGACAATAGACCGTGACGAAATTCGCGATCTTCCTGAGATTCAGTATCGCGGTTACGTCCGAGATGTAGCCGGACTGCCTCAGTTTTCGGACGCGCTGAAGACACGGGCTCGGCGACAAGCCCACGAGTTCGGCGAGACGCACGTTCGTAATATCGCCCTCACGTTGCAGTACTTCGAGGATCTTGAGATCGATATTCGTCAGCTTTTCCACGTTCAATCCGAGATTGCGCGTCAATCCTTACGACTATCACGAAGGAGCTGCCACATTCTGCTGGGCGTGACCGGAACCTGCGTAGGACGACAACCTGTCGCATCCGCAATCGCATTAAGAATGGCGGGCGCTGTCGGCACAAGCGCCGGCTCGCCAATACCCTTTGCCCCGAACGGTCCAAGCGGATCCAGCGTCTCGATGAGGTGGATCTCGATCTCGGGCATGTCGCCAAACGTAGGGATCAGATAATTGTGCAGATTGTCGGTCGCTAGCGGAATATATTCTTCCATCAAGGCGAGGCCAAGTCCTTGTGCGATACCTCCCTGGATCTGGCCCTCGACCTGCGTCGGGTTGACCGCGCGGCCGACATCGTGCGCCGCCCAGATTTTCAGAACCTTGGTTGTACCAAGAAGAACATCCACCTCGACCAGCGCCGACTGCGCAGCGAAGGCATAGCTCGCATAAGGGCTACCTTGCTGGTTCTCGTCGAGATCGGTGGTGGGTGGATTGTAGTGGCCGACTTCCGAAAGCACATTGCCGTCGCTATCCGGGGATAGCGTGCCGAGGTCGAGCGTGACTTCCTGCGCGCCCGAGACGGCTACCTTGCCGTTGCCGAATTTTACCGTGGCATCGGCTCCGGCGTTGGTCAGACGCCTGACCGACTCTTTCAGTTTCTCGGCTGCAAGCACCACTGCATTGCCTGAGATGAATGTCTGCCGAGACGCGGAGCTTTTTCCGGCGTCCAGCGTTCGGTCGGTATCGCCGAGCACGAGATTGATCCGGTCTGCGCTCACGCCGAGCGCATCGGCGCACATTTGCACCATGATCGTATTGACGCCCTGCCCGATATCAACCGCGCCGCTGAAAAGCGTGATCTTGCCGTCGGCACCGATTGCGATGCGCATTGAAGAAGGATTGGGTTGCGAAGTGTTTCCGATGCCGTACCACATGCAGCCGATGCCCATGCCGCGGCGGAAGCGCTCGTTGCTCCCGTTAAACTCGGAAACGGCTTTGCGTTGCTCGGCCCAGGACGGCTTCAGCGCTTCGAGGCATTCCTTCATGCCAACACTGCTGGAGAGCTTTTGTCCGGTTGCCGTGGAGTCTCCCGGCAGCAGCGCGTTTCGAATCCGGAATTCGAGCCGGTCGATACTCAATTTGTCCGCGAGCCGGTCCATCAACGCTTCGTGCGCGATCGCCGCTTGCGGCACGCCAAACCCGCGAAACGCACCGGCAATCGCGTCCGTCGTCAGCACCGCTCGTGTCGTGCAATGCACCGTCGGCACATTGTATGGACCCATCGCATGAAGCGGGACGCGGTTCGCGACAATCGGACCGGCCGACGCGTAAGGCCCGGTATTGAAGTCGGCATGGAAGGAAAACGTTTTCAGCTTTCCATCGTCGCCGCAGGTCAGCGTCGCTTCGATGCGTGATGGGTGACGCTTCGGCGTGACTCGCATGCTTTCGAGACGCGAGTAAATATAGGCAACCGGGCGACCCGTAAGCCAAGCTGCGGCCGACATCAGCGGTTGCACCGACATATCGATCTTGCCGCCGAAGCCACCACCGACCGCCGAAGGAAGAATGCGCACTTCCGTTTTTGGAATTCCGAGAACGTGGGCCACACCGTCGCGGTCCATATACGGCGTTTGCGTCGTGACGAATACTTCCATGCGGTCGCCGACACGGCGCGCGAAGCCTGCCTCCGGCTCGATGTAGGCGTGCTCGACATAGCCGGTGCTGAATTTTCCCGTTACCGAATGTTGCCCGCGATCGGTTTCAATATCGCCGCGGATCATCTTTCCGCGTGTGAGCACGTTGCCTGGACGGCTCGCATGCAGCATGGCCGCTTTCGGATCGAGACCGCCATCGATACCGGTAACGGGCGCTAGCGGCTTCCAAGCGACGGGGAAAGAATCGAAGTCGATGGTGTCGATGGCATCGCGCTCATAGACGATGCCGGCAACCGTTTCGCCACAGAACCGGACAAGATTTTCAGCCAGCACGGGCTGGTCGCGATAGTGATCGAAAATTCCGTACTCGTTTTTTCCGGGAATATCTTTTGCCGTAATGACGCACACGACGCCCGGGTTCTCCTTCACGAATGCCACGGTATCGCCGATTGTAAACTTCGCGTGGGCATGGGGCGAACGCACCGCCATCAGGAACACTGCATCTTTCGGTGTAGCATCGGCGCCGTATTTTGCGATCCCTTCCGCACGAGAAAGGCCGTCGACTTTTCTAACGCGGCTGCCGACTGCACTCGCCTCCGCATTCATTGAGGCAAGTTCTTTTCCGGACAGATAGTGCTCGATCGCATCGACGATCTTCGTATAGCCCGTGCAACGGCAAAGTACGCCGCCCATGCGATCCAGAATTTCGGTGCGCGACCAGGTTTTGCTCTCTCGCGCGAGTTCGGCCGCCGCCATCAACATGCCGGGCGTGCAGATGCCGCATTGCGCGGCGCCCATATCGACGAACGCTGCCTGCAAGCGGCGCAGTTTGCTGTCCGCCTGCAACCCTTCGACGGTTTCGATGGTTGTCCCTTCCGCCTGATCCAGCGAGACGAGACAGCTACACACTTGCTTGCCGGAGATGAGTACGGTGCACGCGCCGCAATCACCGGCATTGCAACCTACTTTCGTCCCGATGAGGCCGAGATCGTTGCGCAGAACATCGGCAAGACGCGAACCGGCCTGCGAACTTACCTTATACTCGCGGCCGTTCACGTTCAGGCGCACGGGCTTCTGCTCGAAGGAGCCTTTGGCTTCACCGCTTTTAAGCGACTTGTTCATCCAACCTCACAGCGGCCTTCATCAAGGCTTCACGGACGAGTACGCCCGCAGCATGCTTGCGATATTCTCCGGCCCCTCGAATGTCATCCATCGGTGCAAGCGGCGCGATAAAGGCCGGATCGATTGCGAGGGACGCTATTTCACCTATCTTGCGTCCGCGCAATGCAGCTTCCCATGCGGAAAGCCGTAACGCGCGCGCGGCGCAAGCGCCGACCGAAATTCCCGCGTTCACAATTTTACCCGTTTTTTCGCATTCCAGCGTCGCCGCAGCCATAACGATCGAAATTACGAGATACCGCCGCGCACCGAGCTTTCTGAATGCCGACGCAGTACGTGTTGTGCGCGCCGGCACTTTCACTGCACGGAGCAGCTCGCCTTCGTTGAGGTCGATTTTACGATTGCCGAGCACGAACTTTTCAAGGGAGACTTCGCGCTCTCCTGCCGGCCCGGCGATCACAACCTTTGCGTCCATCGCCATTAATGCCGGGATTCCGTCGGCTGCGGGCGACGCGTTGCAGATATTTCCGGCGACCGTGCCCGCGTTCTGAATCTGCCTGCCGCCGACTTCAGCTGCCGCCTGCTTCAACGAATCGAACAGGGGCGGAAGATCGGTATCGACGATGTCGGTCCAACTCGCCAGCGCGGGGATAACCCATGCGTCGCCTTCTTGCCGGACTTTTCCGCGAAGGGCTTCTACCCTGGAGACGTCGATCAAGCCGGAGAAGCGCGCACCGTTTTCAATGGCCGGATAAATGTCAGTTCCGCCGGCGACGAAGGGATAACCCATCTGCTGGCGGAGACTGATCGCATCCTTGATATCGACTGCGCGGCGATAATCCATGACCTAGATCTCACCGAGAATGGCGAGGCTTCTCGCCTTGTCTTCGGGCGTGCCGACAAGCGAAAGGATGATTTCGTCGAGACCTGCATCGAGATAGCGCCGCACCTGCTTCCTGCAATCCGCTGCAGAACCGACGATTGCGAAAGCCTCGGCGGCTTCGTCTGGCACGAGCTTCAGCGCACCGTCCATGTCGCGTTTTGCGACAGCCGCGATGATTGCATCATGATCGATCGGCAATCCGCTCGCCTTGATGTTCTCGCGCAGGTTTTCGTTCCTGAAGAGGAAGGCGAGTTTCTGTCTGATCTTCGTGCGCTGATCCACGCCCTCGCCGCCGACGATGAAATAGACATAGGCCGTCTTTTTGATCGCTACCGGATTTTTGCAGTTAGAGGTTGCGCCTTCGGCAGCGATACCGATCGAGTGACGGATAAAGTCGAGGCTGAGACCCGCGGAAAGAACGAGGCCGTCAGCAACGGCACCCGACAGCTTCAGCATCTGCGGCCCCATCGGCGCGAGATACACAGGTGGCAGCCTTTCGGGGATGAAGGAAATGCGTGCGCCCTTTAGATTAAAGGTCAAACCTTCTTGCTGTGTCGCCTCGCCGCTCATAAGGCTCCGTAACGCCGCAACATAATCGCGGATCGCCTTCACCGGTTTCTCGACCTCTAGACCCGACTCGCGCAGGAACATCGGATTGCCGACGCCAACGGCGACACCGCAGCGTCCCGGCACCAGTTCAGCGAGAGAAGACAGCGCCATAGCAGTCGGCATCGGATGGCGGAGATAAGGGCTGAGCGCCGTCGGAAATACAGTGCCCTGCTTCGTGCCGAGCGCGATCGCGGTCGATGTTACGATCGACTCGCGAAAACCCAGATGCTCTGCAACCCAAAATGAACAGGCGCCGAGCGCTTCCGCCTGTTGCGCAAGCCTAACCGCATCCCTTACCGGAATAAACCCGTCGAAGCTGATGCCGAACGGAAAACCGGTCATTGATAACCCCGCTCCAGCAAGAGTTTCACATCAGCGACGCTAAGGCCCGTTAGACCCATCTTTTTGAGGGTCAGTGCATTATCCCAATACGCCTTACCCGTCGCGATTTCGGCGAGCATAATCGTGCTGTTGCAAACCGGGGTCGGCACGCCGGCGAGACGCCCGAGTTCGGAAAACGGGATCAAGCCGAACGGAATGTCCTCGTTGAAGAAACGATGGTCCACGGTCTTCGGCGCGCGAATCCAGCGGTTGGGTTCGCTGTTGTGAAAGACGTCGTAGGCGGTGCCGCCGTTTCGTCCTTCCTCGCTCGTGTAGTTCATCTGAAAGAAATGCTCGGATAGCTTCGGCACCGTAATGCCGAGCGCAGCGGCAACCGATACGCGCTCGCGATCAAGCGCATCAATGATTTTTCCGACCGAAGGCGTAATGCCGTCGTAGTAGTGACAATAGTCGCCGTCGGTCGATTCCACGCGGCCGATGTTGCAAAGAAGCGCCGGCGGATGATGAACCGCATTGGTGTAATAGAAAACCGTATCGAGCACGCTCGGAACCGCGGAAAGCGACGGAAACAGCGGCTGCATGCGCTGCAAGAGTTCGTCGGTCCGAGCCGATGGAAACGCGGCGAAGCGCAACTTCGCGGATTTGCGAGAAACGCGAACTTTGTCCGGTTCGGTCTTGCGGCAGATATAGGGAAGCGTCGAAGACTCGCAGGTAACGGGCGCCTTATGACCGAGACGGCGTAGCGTATGCGCAAGCAGAGTGAGCGTATGACCCGGTGCCGCAAAGAAGATTTGATTGTCCTTCAAATGCGGTGCGACCGTCGCAGCCATGTTCTCGTGTGCTTGCGTCGGACCCATCACGAGCACCGCCTCGGCACCGTCCATCGCCTCGCCGGCGCTGGTCGTAATCAGCGGAATTCTCGCAAATCCGTCACCGAGCACGCCTTCGTAATGCACGCCGCCGATTGCTTGCAGCGGCGCCACGGTCTCCGGGCTGCGGCCGTACAGGCGTACGTCAAACCCTTGCAAAGTAAGGTCGGCCGCGGCCGCACAGCCGCCATTGCCCGCTCCAATGATCGCAACCGTCTTAATGGGACGCGCTTCTTGCATTATTGAACCTGATATTTCGCAAGCTTCTTTTCGTCGACTTCGATGCCAAGCCCCGGGCCATCCGGAACATGGAGAAAGCCGTCCGCATAACGCGGCGGTTTTACGACGATGTCGTCGAGATAACGGCGGCCAGCGACTGTCGTCTGCTCGAATTCGCTGGTTGATGTGACGGGTATCGTGCCCGGTAGCACGACTTCCGGAGCAGCCGCGGCCAGATGCAGATTGGCAGCATTGCCGATGCCCATTTCGCCCGAGCCGTTGATATCGGAGATCATCCGGTGTGCGCCAGCAACGGCAAGGAGCTTGCGCGCTTTCCAGAGTCCGCCCGGCTTCGTGTAATAGACCGAGAGATACTGCGCAGCATGCATATCCGCGATTTTCACAACATCGCGGTCAGTCCATGCGCTCTCGTCCGCCATGAGCGGCACGTCACAACGCGCCGATACCTCGGCCATTTGATCGAGACCGTCGACCGGTTGCTCCGCATAGACGATGTCGAATTCGGACATGCGATTGATCGCCGTAACCGCTTCGCGCCAGCTGCGATAACCCTGGTTGCCATCGACCCTGATCTTAATGCCTGCGCCGACGGCGTTACGAATTTCGCTAACCGTTTTCACATCGCGCTCGACATCGATACCGATTTTGACCTTCAAGGTCTTGATCCCGCCTTCGACCGTCGCCGCAGCTTCAGTCGCCGCATCTTTGATGTCCATCAGGCCGATGCTGTGCGCCAGTTCGACACGCTCGCGATAAAGCCCGCCTAGCAAGCGATACACCGGCACGTTCAATCCGCGCGCGAGCGCATCCAGGATCGCGACTTCGACCGCAGCCTTCGCATAAGGATGGCCGCGCAACGCACGATCCATCGCCGCGTGAACCAGTTCGACGCGGCTTACATCGACGTCATTCAAGGCCGGAACCAGCAGTTCCTTGATCAGACCGATCGCGCCACGCGGCGTCTCGCCATACCGGCTAGCGTCATCGCCACCCCAGGTCGGGATTGTCTGTGCCTCGCCCCAGCCGGTCGTTCCGTCGCTCAAACGCATGCGCAGAACGACGTACTCGCGGTTGCCTGCAGCCGTCAGCCCCGCCCAGCTATGTGGCCGGCGCAAAGGCAGACTGACAATATAAGTGTCGACGCTTGCGACAGTCAGCTTGCTCACAATCAGCCTACTTCGATCAGCTCATCGTTCTTCGAGAGGTTGCCCGTGATTGCGTCGAACCCGTCGCGCGTCACGATGTACATGTCCTCGACATGGAAACCCATCTCGCCCGGAATCATGTAGAGCGGCTCCATCGTAAAGGTGATGTTCGGCGCAAGCACGATATTGCGCGTATCGGTGATGTACGGCTCCTCGTGTATGGTCTGGCCGATGCCGTGGCCAAGGAACTTGATTGTGGGCTCGATACCGCTCTCGCGGCATGCCGAGACGTAGGTCTGGTAAAGCTGCGCTACCGGCGTGCCCGGCTTCAGGAGCGTCTTGCAGATCTCCCGTGCACGGATGAGCTTGGACCAGATCGTCTTCTGGCGCTCGGTCGGCTTGCCTGCGACTGCTGTGCGGGTCACGTTCGAGCGGTAGTTGTTCAGCTCGCCCAGCACTTCGATGCGGATGATATCTCCCGCCTCGATCTTCTTGTGTGTCGTGCCGCAATTCGTGATCGAACCATTCACGCCGGAGCCGACACGATACTTGAAGTTTGTCGATCCGCCCGCGATCATCTGATCGACGAGAAGACGCGACACATCCACTTCCGTCATGCCGACCCGGATTTCCCGCATCGTATCGTGCATGACTTTTTCCGTGAGCACGCCGATTTCGCGCAGCGTCCGTACTTCTTCGTCCGTCTTGATCATACGGGCGAGAAAATAGATGTCTTTGCATTCCTCGAACTTCGCCTTCGGCAGCCGGTTCGAAAGCATGATGAAGTCCCGCGCTGGCATAAAATCGAGTTCGATCGCAATCTTGCCCGAAGCGACACCCGCTTCGATCAGCGCATCGGCGAGTACGTCGGACGGTTCGTCACGGAACTGGTCATAGGCCCGTACATCGTGGAAGCGGGAACGCGCGATTGCTTGCTTTTCTTCCACGTTGACGACGATCTGCGTCGCAAAATCGTCCTTAGCGATGATCGTAATCGTGCGCCGGAAGCGGTTCGTAAGGTGACTCGGCACCATGAAGCCGGCCGCATAGGTTACGTTGTCTTGCGAGAAGGCAACGAGCGCATCGTAGCCCGCCTCTTTCATGCGCGAGCGAAGGAGACGAATGACCTCATGCTCCGCGAGGGGCGCCGGCGCATCTTTTTTCACAGCGGCCAATACCGATTCTTCCAATCCAGCCGTTCTTGGCATTCGCGCCATTCCTTCCTTGTGCAGCACGGGGGACGCTCTCGCCCTCGTTGTTCAGTTCGAATTCGTTACGTAGCGCATCATCTATTTATGGCGACGCTCGAGAAAATTTGGTCGCTAATTCATTCGCAAGACAATTCGGTCTTGCCGTATTGAAGGCTGTCCGCAGCAGAAAATGCTTATTCATTTTGCCGAAACCCGTACTGGCCGTTGCTTTACAATCTCACCGAGCTTTGCGTAAACCGGGCCGCCAAGCCGTGCGATCGGGCGCAGCGCCACGGAATCTATCTTTCCGTCGCTCAGGAATTCCTCCGACACGCGGAACAAGTCGACGCGCCCGACATACAGGCAGGTGTCATATTCTCCGAAGTGATGCTGCTCGACGAGCTTGCATTCGAGGCTCACGGGAGCGCAGGCAATCCGCGGCGGCTTCACGAAACAGCTCGGCCGCAGTTCGATGCCGAGGAGCTGCGGCTCACTTTCATGCACTTCGTACTCGTCGGCGCTGAAGTGCAAAGGCTCGAGCGCCTGCTCGGTGCCGATGTTCACCACGAATTCCTTCGTGTCGATGATATTCCGCGCCGTATCCTTTAACCGCCCAAGCTTGCGCCCTATGCTGACGCCGATAAGCGGCGGCTTGTTCGCAAGAAACGTGAATGCGCTGAACGGTGCGGCATTCACGATTCCTTCTGCGGATACGGTCGTGACCCACGCTATTGGCCGCGGCACGATGCAACCCGTTAACAGCTTATAGGCTGCGTCAGCTGACAACCTGCCGCTATCGATTTCAGCCAAATTGTCAAAGTTACGCATGCTTTTACGCTGCTGCAGTATTTGCAATACCGCGGTCCCAAAACACGAGGCGGTGATGCAGAAACTGTACGATGCGCGTTCCCACCACACCGATAAAAATCAGGCTGATAAGGCCCGCGAACATCTGCGCGGTATTGAAATTCGCAAGCGAAGCCTGAATTAGCCAACCAATGCCCTCGGACGAAGCAACAAACTCGCCGACAACAGCGCCGATTAGGCTAAGCACTATGGAAATTTGGAGACCTGCGAAGATATGTCCGGCAGCAGCAAATAGCTTCACTCGGAAGAACGTATACAAAGTGGGCGCCGAGAACGCGCGCATCATGTTGAGTAGCGCCGGGTTCGTCTGCCGGATTCCCACAACGGTATTCACGAAAAGTGGAAAGAAGCAGATCAAAGCCACCATCACGACCTTTGACCCGAAACCATAACCAAACCAGACCGTTATCAACGGTGCCAATGCGACTTTCGGCATCGACTGCAATCCGATGATGTAGGGATATACAAACTTCTCGAAGGTACGAGACTCCGCGAGAATCGCACCGACAATAACAGCCGCGCCGCAACCAATCACGTAACCTGTTACTGTAGAGCGCAACGTGAAAAAAAAGTGCGGCCAGAACTGGCCGTCGATATACCCGACCTTTAGCGCATGTAGCACTGCGAGCGGACGCGGCAGGATATAATCGGGCACCTTCAACAGATCGATCGAAAGCTGCCAAACTAGCAAAAGTAATGCGAGTGTGAGCAGCGGATAGAGAATTGATGTGACCCGATCGGACATTCCCTTCCTCTCAATGATCAAACATTTTTCGGATTTCGCCACAGAGTGCCGCGTACTGACCGGACGCCATCGTCTGCGCAGTGCGTGGCCGGGGTAGATCGATCGTAATTTCCTTCACGAAGCGACCTGGCGACGCCGACATGATAAGAATACGGCTCGACAAGAATACAGCTTCAGGAATGCTATGGGTAATAAAGAGAACACTCTTACCGCTAGCGCGCCAGATATCTTGAAGCTCCAACGACATACGCTCGCGCGTCATTGCGTCGAGCGCAGCAAATGGCTCATCCATCAAGAGCAAATTCGGATCGTGAATCAAAGCACGTGCGATGCCGACCCGCTGCTGCATGCCGCCCGATAGTTCGTTTGGATAGTACTTTTCGAACTTCGTCAGGCCAACTAGCTCTAGCAAGTCTTTCGCTCGCTTCGCATAATCTCGGTCGTTTCGCCGCAAGGCCTTTATCGGAATCAAAATGTTGTCGATAACATTTAGCCAAGGCAACAAAGTAGCCTGTTGGAAAACTACTCCGATATCTTTGCGCGGACCGATAACTTCCTCTCCGAAAATCGAAATCCTACCGCTGGAAGCGGACAACAGTCCCGCGACAACGCCGAGAAGCGTGGACTTACCGCAGCCCGATGGACCAAGGATCGAGACAAATTCGCCCGGATGCATTTTCATGCTGACATCGTCGACAGCAGTATGCTTGCCGCGCGATGACTTATAAGTCACCGAGACGTTTTCAACGGATAGCGCGGGCTTGCCAAATTCACTCACAGCTGGACCGGATTGAAACGATACAGGAGACGCAGGAAGGGGGCGGGCGTCATTCGAAACCGTCAACCTCACCTTTCGAGCCGTGGCGCCTAGGCTTCTCATAAATTACTTTAAAGATTCCGCTTGTTTGCGCAGCTTGGCCTCGTCAAAGCGGATATATTCGGGAGCGAATTTGTTGGTGTAGAGCGTTGAAACGTCAATGTTGTCCGTCGAAAGCTCGCCGCCCGTATGAAGAGCCTTTACGAACTCCTTCCAGGACTTCTCGCTGTAGACGCCAAACGTACGCTTCTCCCCTTTGGGAAATGCGAGATAGCTAGACATTCGCGACGCGAGGACGTGTCTCCCAAGCTTTAATGCGTCTTCGTCAGAGACGCCTTGTGGGCGAAGCGTCGGGTTGTACTTGTAAAAGTTCTTGACGCAGAAGTCGGGGTTCACTTCGCAAACTATAATGCCCTTGGTGAAGGCGCGGCCGAAACCAATCACGATCTGAGGTTTGTCTTTAATCGTGTCGATATGAGCGGCAAAACCATTTGAGAAAAGATCGAGATACTTCTGGTCCTGCGGGATACGCCGGAGCTTAGTGCCGGTGTTCTCAAACGCCGCGATGTTGGTATCAAAGGTATTGTAAACGTCTACATCTTTGTTTTGGGTTGCCCGGAATGCAGGAGCACCAACACCGACCGCGAGAAAGGAGTAGTCCTTGGTCATGGTCATGCCGAGTTCGGCCAGCATTGCACGTGTAATCGGAACATTCGCGTTGGCGAGCGCCCCTACGCCAATTTTCTTACCCCGCATATCGCTGAGCGTCTTAATCGGACTGTCCTCTAGCACGAGGAATTGCCAGATCGATTGGCGCGCGGCGTTGTAGAAAAACTGAACTGGGAGCGGATCGCGGCCCGGTTGACGGGAAAGGATCAGAGGATCTGGTCCTGGAAAGCCAATAGTCACGCTTTTGTTCGCGATCTGTGGGATGAGGACCGATGCCCCGGAGAAATTCTTGAAATCGAGTTCCAGGCCCTCTTCCTTAAAGAAGCCTAGCTCGATCGCCGCGAACACCGGGCCGAACGTGAGACTCGTTGCAGTCGCCTGCCCGACCACGATCTTCTCTTGCGCGTTTGCAGCCAGACTGCTCGCCGACACGGAAAGAAGGGCCGCGAAACCGATGCGCACCGCGCGCTGAAGAAGGGTCGTTGGCATAGCTTAGTTCGCTCCATTGCGTTCGCTCGTCGCAAAAAAGCTAACATGCAGTCCGAAATTAGAATTCCGAATGCTAAGAGGCCCGAGAAACTTTATGCTGCTTGCCGCTACTCGCTCAGAATCTTCTGCAGCTAATTTTCGGATGCGTTTGGCACAATATCTGCGCAACAGACCTTAGATCTTGCTTTTTTAGAGTGCACCGCAGCAATGCAGCCCTAGTAAGGTTAAACAAATTGCGTTTAGGGCTTCCCGCTCCCTGTCCGAAATGCACAAAAGTTCATCTGTCCGCACGGAGAAAATTCTAAAATCACATCGTGCTGACCAGCAAGTAAGGATTTAGAACCGCTTACGACAAGTTTGCACATACGGTTTCGTTTACGTTGTAGTCACACCCGATGATCGCGAAAGTTCGAAGTCCGTGAGCTGCCTGAATATTGCCTTTAAACATTCAAGAACCGGAGCCTGACCTATGAACTATTGCTGTCCAAAATGCGGTGAACGACCCGCTACAGAATTTGAGCGGATTGGTGAAAAGGCCAATTCCTTGAGTGATCAATGGGACAGATGGCTCGTTACAGTAGAACCGTTCACGCAAAGCGCAGTTCAAAACTTGAACATTGCAAGCCAGCAGACGCTAGTTAGACATATTGCGGATGAATGCCAGACGATCTTTGCGATCTAAGCGTTTGTTGTGGACTTCAGGAACGGTCTCGCCACGAGCACGGGAACGTTATCGGCAAACGAGCGATGCATTACTTGGCAAGAAATGAATACTAGCAGGCCTAGGTAAAAAAAAGAAAGGCGTTCTGCCTTCCTAAGTTGGGAGAAATTCTAAAGCGTACACCTACCAGTTCCAACGATTCATATTCGGCGTCGAACTTGTATCAGCGCGCGACTCTACTTCTGCCGCTTTGCGAAAGCTCGATGACACCAATTTCTTGCACGCTACCCAAATTTGGATAGCTTTGACTTTTAGCGTATTCATCATTTGATCTCCCTTGCGCCCAAGTCTAAAGCCGCTTATTTATCAGTCGCTTAGGCCGGTAATTTTTATTCCTGCATCCGGTATCTTATATTTGCGGTTGATCCAGATTAGCACCGAAGTAAGGCTTTCGGCGACTACAGAGTTAGCGAGCGAGCCAACGTCTATTCCTCTCAATCCTGCATCGCGTGCGAGTGCGAGCCCGATCTGCCGCGCCTCGACGTCATCGCACGCAACAAGCACGTCACAGTCAATATTATACTTCAGGTCTTTTAGCTTATGTGCCGACACGTTCTGAAATGCAGAGACTACCTTCGTTTGCTCACCAAGAAGCTTCTGAATTGCAACAACGCATGAGTCTGATTCAGGTAGTTGCACCATAGATACTTTTGGCGGGACGAGCGGCACGGTGACGTCAATTAATATCTTTCCTTTGAGAGCATCCTTCAGCCCTTCTACGGTTGATTTCTGAGCGGCAAATGGAACTGTTAATACTGTGACATCTGCCGTTTGCGCTCCGGCACGGCTATCCATCGCCTCGGCATTCGTTTTCCCTGTAAGTGCGTTGAGAGCTTCCGCAGCACTCTTCGCTTTGCCGAGGTCGCGCGAACCAATGATCACACGATGACCATGTGCGGCCCAGCGCGCGGCTAGACCGCTACCTTCAGCCCCGGTGCCACCCACAATGCAGATTGTCATCGTTTGAGAACTCATATCTTTCCTCCAACTTCCAAATTGACGTTGCCATTAGCGCCCTTTCGCTTGCCCACGAATGGATCGAGAACGAGATCGCTAAGCGGTGCGGCGTTGTAGCTTTTTGCCTGCTGAGCAGCGGACGCCTTTGCGTACAGTGTCGTGCGCTGCTGTGGTGCTCGGCCGGCAGCGCGAATAAGACACTCCATACTTTGTGGGTCTAGTTCTTGGCCGTGTTGCGTGCCGGCTGCCCGAGAAATGCTCTCGTTCATGAGCGTTCCACCTAAATCGTTCGCGCCGCCACGAAGTAATACCTCTGCACCAACAGTTCCAACCTTCACCCATGATGCCTGAATATTTGGGATGAGCGGATGCAAAGCTAGGCGAGATATTGCGTGCATCAACCGGACTTCACGCCAAGTTGGACCTTTTCTCGCCTGACCGCGCAGAGACATGGGGGCCTCCATATGCACGAAAGGTAGCGGCACGAATTCGGTAATGCCGCCCGTTTCCCTCTGCAAATCCCGTAGTGCCAGAAGATGCTTGGCCCAACTAATTGGCGTTTCGACGTGTCCGAACATTATAGTTGATGTCGTCGGCAAACCGCACTCATGCGCTGTCTTGATGACCGAGAGCCACTGCTGTGTGTTCAGCTTATCTGCGCAAATAACCTGACGAATATCGTCGTCAAGGATCTCCGCGGCAGTGCCAGGCAGCGAGCCCAAACCTTCGTCGCGAAGCATCCGCAGAAAACGATCGACCGAAATACCGAGTGTGACCGCCCCTTGCGAGACCTCCAACGGCGAGAACGCATGAACGTGCATATCTGGCACTTCATCCTTCACCGCTTTTACAAGGTCCAGATAAGTTTGCCCGGTGTAGTGCGGATTGATACCACCCTGCATACAAACTTCTGTGGCGCCCCTATTCCAGGCCTCACGCACTCGCCGCGCAACTTCTCCTAAAGATATGTCGTACGGCTTGCCGCGCAAATGCTCGTGGCTCTTGCCCTTGGAAAAAGCGCAAAAGCTGCAACGATAGATGCATACGTTGGTGTAATTGATATTGCGGTTGACAACATAACGAACGGTATCGCCGCTCACACGCTGGCGCAGTTCATTGGCCGCAGTAGTAATTTCTTCGACGCCAGCGCCTTTGGCGGAAAAAAGTCCTGTCAAATTGTGCTCGTCGAGGCGCTCACCCGCCATAGCGCGATTGATGAGGTTGTCGAATTGATACGATTGATGCGAGGAGATGAACGGCGCCGGAATTTCTGCAAGCACTCCCGGAGCCCAATCCTCTTCACGTACGAAGCCGTTGCTATCGATCAATTGAAGCGAACGGCGATGAATTTCAGGCTCCAGCCACTTGGCCCCAATATACTCGGGATAGGCCGCGAGACGCGGAGTCAGCGAAAATCCAGCTTTCTCGGTTTCGTTGCGAAGCTTTGCAATCGCCGGCCATGCAGCTTCAGGATTCACATGGTCGACAGTAACCGGCGACACCCCGCCCCAGTCGTTGATGCCAGCCTGAAGGAGTTTCGGGTAGTCCGAATAGCTAAGGTTTGGTGGCACCTGAATATTCATCGCACCGCCAAGAACGATGCGCGCAACTGCCGCTGTCCAGAGCAAGTCGTTGAGGTCCGGCTCACTGTTTGCCGCAAACCGCGTATCAGCTTTGGCGCGAAAGTTCTGAACAATAACCTCTTGAATGTGACCGTATTGCCGGTGCAGATCGCGTAATGCCAGCAACGATTGAATTCGTTCAAGACGGTTCTCACCAATACCGATCAAGATGCCGCTAGTGAATGGCACTTTCTGCCTTCCGGCGGCCGCAATCATCTCGATCCGAACTGTAGGATCCTTGTCCGGCGAGCCGAAATGAGCGCCTCCTCTTTCGCAGAGGCGGCGTGAAATCGACTCCAGCATAATACCCTGAGAAACGCTTACACGGCGAAACCGCGAGATCTCCTCCTCGCTCATTACACCGGCATTGACATGCGGAAGCAGGCTAGTTTCTTTCAGTACCAAGTCGCACATTGCTTCGAGATAAGTGTGCGTCGATGGATAGCCCAATGCTTCGAGTTCTTCGCGTGCGGCGGCGTAACGCAATTCCGGCTTGTCGCCGAGCGTGAACAGCGCCTCCGTACAGCCTGCGCGTTCGCCGGCCTTGGCAATCTGCAATACTTCCTCGGACGAAAGATACGCCGCCTTAAAATGTCGCGGCGTCTTCGCAAAAGTGCAGTAAGCGCATGTATCCCGGCACAGCTGCGTCAGGGGAATGAATACTTTTCGCGAGAAGGAGATGTTGTGGCCGTGCCAATCGCGCGCCTGACGCGATGCTTCCTCAAGCAATACTTCAAGCGGTGTCGTCTCAAAGCGCGCAAGCAACGACCGCGCTTCTTCAAGCGCATAGTCCTGAATATCGATTGCATTTGTCATAACCGCACCTTGTTATTCCGAGCGAACCGGCTTTGTCATAGCCTCAGCAGAAAGGAACTTCCTAACGGCTTCTTCGCTCAGAATGCCCTCTTCGAGCACTAGCTCCGCCACGCGCCTATTCTCCGCTAATGCGCGTTTCGCGATCCTCGCCGAATTTTCGTACCCAATGAAAGGCGCTAGTGCTGTTGCGAGTCCAACGCTGGTTTCGGCTACTTCCCTGCACCGCGTCTCATTGGCCTCTATGCCTACAATACAGCGCGCTGACAGCGTATTTATGCTCGAGGTCAGGTAGCGGATCGACGACAGAACGCAATAGCCGATCGTCGGCTCGAAGGCATTCAGCTGTAATTGCCCGGCCTCAGCGCACATTGTCACAGTCAAGTCGTGACCTATGACAAGATACGCAACCTGATTTACGACTTCCGGAATTACCGGGTTCACTTTGCCTGGCATGATTGACGAGCCTGCCTGCACGGCTGGCAATTTTATCTCCGCGAAGCCCGCACCCGGCCCGCTCGCAAGCAAACGAAGATCATTGCAAATTTTGGATAGCTTGACGGCAACTCGCTTGAGGACGCCGGAAAACAAAACAAAGGCGCCCATATCTGAAGTCGCTTCCACAAGATCTGGCGCCTGTTTGATCGGGTAGCCAGTGAGTGCTGCAAGCTCCGTGATTGCTTTTTCTGCATACCTAGCCCGTGCGTTGAGGCCAGTGCCAATTGCGGTGCCACCAAGGTTTACTTCGCAGAAGTGTCGGAGTGACTCCTGAATTCGTTCAACGTCCTCCCGAATTGTAACCGCAAAAGCACTAAACTCTTGACCCAGCGTCATCGGAACTGCTTCCTGCAGTTGCGTGCGGCCGATCTTCAAAATGTGGGCGAATTCGGCACCCTTGCGGGCCATTTCTTCGGCAAGTTGCTCCATTGCTTTCAGCAACGGCTCAGCGGCCATTAGCACTGCGAGTCGAAGCGCGGTTGGATAGGCGTCGTTCGTGGATTGCGACATATTCACGTCGTCATGCGGGGAAACGAGTTTATAGTCGCCCCTAATTCCTCCGAGGATTTCAATCGCGAGATTCGCGATTACCTCGTTCGCATTCATATTTGTCGACGTACCCGCCCCACCCTGAATAATGTCGACAGGAAACTGTCTTGAAAAAGCTGGCTCGCTCATAAGCCTGTCACAAGCCATCTCGATGGCCTCGGCGTTCGCCGATGACAGCGCTCCAACCATACGATTGCCGCGGGCCGCAGCGATCTTCACCAGCATTAGCGCCCTGATAAGCTCAGGAAATTTCCCGATAGAAATCCCGGTAATCGGGAAATTGCGAACCGCGCGTTCGGTGTGAATCCCCCAATAGCGGTTTTCTTCAATATCCATTTCGCCGAGAGAATCACGCTCACGACGCACTACCACGAGGTCATAATCGCTATTCGCCGTTATGATCCCAATGTTCACCATGTCGATCAAAAATGCCTTCTGATTCTATCCGCCATTCAATTGCGGATAGCAGTCGATTTCGTCGCCATTACGAAGTTTATAGTCGCCGCGTCGGAGCGTGCCGTTCACAGAAACGATCCAAGCCTTGTTTCGCGCGTCAATCCGATCAAGAAAATCGTTTACGCTTGCTTCCGGTTCGAGTTGTACTTCGCACCTGCCTTCCGGATCTTCGATGATCAAACGGAGAAGCCCGTGCAACCGTGCATGAACCAAAATGCTCATTTGGGTAATTCAGAAACCTCCGCGAGTGTTTGCACGATTTTCTCGGCCGTGATCGGCAAAGTCTGCACACGCGCCGAAACGGCTGAAGCGATCGCATTTGCGATCGCCGCCGGCGGATGGATCACGGGCGGCTCGCCCACGCCCTTCGCACCGTAAGGACCGACCTTGCTCGGAGATTCGACGATGATGGATCGGATATTGGGTGCGTCCATCGCTGTTGGCATCTTGTAGTCGGTCAGACCGGGATTGCGGACGACGCCGTTCTCGTAAACGATCTCTTCGCTCAGCGCCTGTCCAATACCCTGCACGACGCCGCCTTCGATCTGGCCTTCGATGTATTTCGGATTGATCGCACGACCGACGTCCTGCACCACGACATAGTCGTGGATCTTGACCTCGCCGGTTTCGGCATCGACCGACAAATCGACCGCGTGTGCGTGGAAGCTGGGCGAGTTAATGGCGGTGATCACCATGTTTTCCGTCCGCTCCTTATCGTGAAGCGTCGGCGGCGCGATGAAAGTGCCGTGCGCAATCAACCCGCCCTGGCTTGTTTGCGCGTTCGCCGCAATTTCCTTCAGCGAAAGCGATTTCTCGCCGAACTTAGCGGCGCCGTTATCGATCGCGACTTCTTCAGGCTTCACCGCAAATTGCTTCGCGGCGATTTCCTTCATTCGTTGTTGAAGTTTGCCGACCGCGTCCAGGCAGGCGTTACCGACCGCAAAAGCGGTTCTGCTGCCCTGCGCGCCGAAGTCGAACGGCGTCGAAGCGGTATCCCCGCTAACGATCTGGATGCTGCTCAGTTCGACGCCGAGCGCTTCGGCGAGCACCTGCGCAGCGCCGGTGAGCGCAGCCGTACCGATTTCGGCGCAACCCGTATTGAGAAACACCTGACCGTCCGGACCAACCTTCACATAAACGCCTGACGAACCCGACGTCGTCGTCCACCACGCGCAGGCAATGCCCTTGCCGCGGCCGGGCTCCGGTCTGCGATCTTTCCAGCCGATGGCATCCGCTGCTTTCAGTAGACACTCTTCAAGACTGACGCTTTCGAGTTTCTGTCCGTTCGGCGCGAGGTCGCCCTCACGCACGATATTGCGGAGGCGAAACTCAAGCGGATCGATGCCGAGCGCATCCGCGATAATGTCCATCTGCGACTCGACCGCGAAGTTTCCTTGAGGTCCGGCGGGCGCACGGAACGAGCCCGTCGGCGTCTTGTTCGTGTAAACTGAACGGCTTTCCAGACGTAGGTTCGGAATCTTGTAGGGACCCGCGAGCATCAGCATCACACTCGAGGCGACGCCGACGCCCGAGCCTGAGGTCGCACCCGTATCGACGAGGATGCTGGCCGCTTTTGCGAGAATCTTGCCGTCTTGGGTGACGCCGGTGGTCAGCTCAATGATCAGCGGTTGGCGCGGCAGCGCTGAGGTCATTTCTTCTTCGCAGGTCGACACGAATTTGACGGGACGTCCTGCCTTGAGGGCGGCGGCCGCTGCGTAATGCTCAACGCCAAGCCGCAACTTGCCGCCGAAGCCACCCCCGATGACGGTTACGTTCACGCGCACTTGCGAAGGCGTAAGCTTGAAGATTTCGGCGAGCGTCGCCTGCGCCTCGAAGGGCAACTGTGTGTTCGACCACACGATCAGCTGGTTCGCGTCGTCCCAATGCGCGACCGCAGCGCGCGGCTCGGTGTAGCCGGGATGAACGACATTGGTGACGAAACGGTGCGTGAAAACGCGATACGACTCTTTTAACGCCTTATCGACATCGCCGAGCACGAGACGTGCGTCATTTGTCACGTTGCCCTTCCGTCTCACTGTCGGCACGGCTTTATATTGCTCCCAATCGGGATGAACGAGCGGCGCATCTGGGAGTGCTGCATCCTCAGTTGTGAACACCCCTGGCGTCTCTTTGTATTCGATGCGTACGGACTTTGCGGCGGCCTCCGCCTCCTCCGCCGTGCGGGCAACGACTGCCGCAACGGGCTGACCCACGAAATTCACATGGCTTGAGGCGAACACCTCCATGTCCTTGACGAACGAGCCATAGCGTTGCGCGGGAATGTCCGCCGCCGTCACGACCGTATAGACGCCGGGCATCGCCATCGCGTCTGCGGTATCTATGGAAAGGATTTCCCCGCTGGCGATCGGACTGTGCACCAACTTTCCATGCAGCATTCCCTGCATTACAAAGTCGGTGCCATAGATCGCCTTGCCGCTCACCTTACCGCGCGCATCGAGCCGCGGAAAAGATTTGCCAATGATACGGAAGGGAGAGTTCATGGCCGCGCTCCCTGCTGCGACAGGCGCTCGGAAGCGGCCATGATCGCATCGACGATTTTCTGGTAGCCGGTGCAACGGCACAGCGTTCCCGCGATCGCTTCGCGGACCGCTTCGCGCGTCGGCTTTGGATTTTCGTCGAGAAACGCTTTCGCCGTCATGATCATGCCGGGAATGCAATAGCCGCACTGTACGGCGCCGAATTCGACAAAGGCTTCCTGCAACGGATGAAGGTTCGCGCCCTCGGCGAGGCCTTCGACCGTGGCCACTTGTTTGCCCTGACATTGCGCGGCCAGCACGGTGCAGGATGCGATCGACTTGCCGTCGAGCGTAACAGTGCAAACGCCGCATTCGGCTTCGAGGCAATTGGTTTTAGTGCCGGTCAGTTCGAGCTCGTCGCGCAGGACGTCGAGCAGCGAATAATGAGCGGGAACGGAAAGCCGGTGCCGGCGACCGTTCACGGTGAGATCAAGCTGCACTTCTGTCATTGCGTACTTCCGAGATTCTATTCCAACTGATTTCAACCACGCGGCGCGCATAGACGGCCGCGAGATGACGGCGGAAACTCGCCGAAGCGCGCACGTCATCGATCGGCGTGGCCGCCGCCGCTGCAAGTCTGCCCACCTCTTCGAGCACGGCTTTGGAAGGTGTCTTGCCTTCGAGAAACTTCTCGGCGTCGGCGAGCCGGATCGCTTTCGGTCCCGCCGCGCCCATCGCCAGCCGCACATCGGTTAACTTGCCGTCTGCCGAGGCGGAAACGACGCCCGCCATCGCAACGATGGAAATTTCCATTGCGCGACGACGGCCGCCTTTCAAAAAGGCTGAAGCGAATTTCCTCGCGGGAGCCGAGAAGATGATTTCCGTCATGACCTCGTCGCTCGCGCGTTGCGTCTTCCGCGGGCCTTGGGTGAATTCCGCAAGCGGAATAACTCGGCTACCGTTGGGGCCGGCGAGCGAAACCTCCGCATTCAGGCACAACAAAATCGGTACCATGTCGGCCGCGGGCGATGCGTTGCAAATGTTCCCACCTACCGTTGCGACGTTGCGCACCTGATGACCGCCGATCACACAAGCGCTCTCTTGCAGCGCCTGTAGGCCGCCCGCGAAGCGGGCGTCGCTCTCGATCTGCCGGTGCGTAACGAGCGAGCCGAAGGAATAGTTGCGATCCGAAACCTTTATCTCACCGAGCGTAGTAAGCCGCTGGAGATTGATGACCGTCGCCGGCCAGGTTCCGGACTTGCGCGCCTGAATAATTAGATCGGTACCTCCTGCAATAAATCGTGCAGCCGACCCCCTGGCTTTCGCCATAGCGATCGCATCCTGCAACGATTGCGGCTCCAAGAATTCCACGTCCATACCGCCTGCTCCTCGCCGCTTTCAATGCAGCGAAAATTCTGTCCCTACAGGGAGCCATTTCGGCCTGTTGCCGCGCTCAAACAAACGCGCGCGGCCCTGCCCGACTACTGTTGCTTTATCGTTTTCGACCTGAATTGCGGTCTCCTCCTCGATCCCGAGCACCGGGATGAAGTTGCAATTGAGATACTCCGCAATCCGCTGGTCCCGCGTCTCGCTTCCCGGCGCCATCGCGGCGTCCACTTCCTGATAGTGCGGATTGATCGCCCACGGCACGAGCGCCATGCCGGTAAACTCGGTAGCGCCGACGATATTCCAGTCATTCGTCGCGAGAATATTTGGCGCTGCGATGTTCGTACCCGCACTCGTTCCGACATAGGGCATGCCGTTGCGCACACGCTCAGCAAGCCGCTGCAACAGGCCGTGCTGGCGAAGGCGATTGACCAGCGCGTAAGTATTTCCGCCGCCCACGAAGATCGCCTGCGCTTCGTCGAGCTTACGCACGGCCTCAATGTCGAGCTTTAAATGATCCGTCTCGAGACCTTCGCCGGCCAACGCCTTGGCCGCACGGCTATAGCGCTCGTCTTCGTCGCCGAGACGTGCCGCGGTGACATACGTCACGCGCGTGCGTCCGGACAGAAACGTGCGGATCATTCCCTTGCAATGTTCGAGAAACGGCGTTCCCGAATTACTGATGAGCAGCATGCGGCTCATTGCACGAGCTTTCCGCCTCGATAGATTCGCATGTCGCCGAGTCGCCAGGAGATTGTGGCGTTCTCGCCGGCCGCGGGACGAATGGACTGCACACCGGAAACGTCGATACGAAGCACCTGCCCTGACGGCACGGTCACCTGATAGCGCGTCGCGGCGCCCACGAAGACGGCGCTCTGCACGCGGACCGGGATCGCTATGGCGCCTACCCCTGCATCCTTGCCAAAACTAATTTGCTCGGGCCGCAGCATGACCTCTGCCTCGCCCTGCGGCAGCTCGCGGTCGAGCTGCATCGTGGCATCCAGTCCATCGAGCGAAATCCGGCTCTTGCCGCCGGCATTGGTGACACTCGCCTTGAATAAATTCGCCGTACCCACGAACTCCGCGACGAAGCGCGTCGCCGGAAAGTGATAAAGCGTGTCGGGTTTGTCGATCTGCAAAATCTTCCCGTCGTGCATGACCGCAATCCGGTCCGAAAGCGAAAGCGCCTCCTCCTGATCGTGCGTCACGAAGACCGTGGTAATGCCGACCGACTTCTGAAGGTCCTTCAGTTCGAATTGCATGTCCGAGCGCAGTTGCTTGTCTAGCGCAGCCATCGGCTCGTCGAGCAGCAGAACGTCCGGGCGCACGACTAGCGCGCGGGCAAGCGCAACTCGTTGCTGCTGTCCGCCGGAGAGCTGCTGCGGATAGCGCTCGAGAAAATTCGAAAGCCGGAGCTGATCCGCCGCGGCGCGCGACCGTTGCTTGATTTCTTCGGCCGCAACGCTGCGCATCCGCAAGCCGAAGCCGATATTCTTTTCGACGTTCATGTGCGGGAAAAGTGCGTAGTCCTGATAAACCATGCCGATGTTGCGCTTGTTCGCCGGAACGTTTCGAACGGATACGCCACCGATGCGGATGTCGCCTTCCGCGATGTCGCTGAAGCCGGCGACGGAACGAAGGGTCGTCGTCTTGCCGCAACCGCTCGGCCCGAGCAGCGAGACGAATTCGCCCGGCTTCACATCCAGCGATAGCGCGGCCACCGGAACGGAGTTTCCGTAGCGGACAGTAATGTTTTCGATTTCGATGCCGGCCTGCTTCATTTCGTTCTCATACGATCTTCTCGACGCCTACGATCCGGTCGGCAACAATCACGAAGATTGCCGAACTGACGATTAGCAAAGCGCTGATCGCGGAAATTGTGGGGTCGAGACTGGATTCGATATTGAAGTAAATCTGTACCGGCAGGGTCGCGCCCGAGACGGTCAGAAACGCCGATGCCGTGAAGTTGTCGAACGACACAACAAAACAAAAGAAGATCGCGACGAAGAGACTCGGCCGCATCTGCGGGAATGTTACTAGGAAGAAACTCTTTATGTTGGACGCACCGAGACCGATCGCCGCCTCTTCCAGCTTTGGGTTCATTCGTATCAGGCTCGAGCGAATGACGCGCAGCGCATAGGGAAAGGTCAATACGACGTGAAGAAACAGGAGATTCAGAAATGGCTGCTTCGCACCGATACGAACGAAGAAGACGAGGAACGAAAGACCCATAATGACTTGCGGTACCAACAGCGGGGACATCAGGACCGCATCGATCAGATTTCTTCCCGGAAAATTCTTGCGCGTCAGCGCGATCGCACTCACGACGCCAAGCGAAATCGAAATCGCGGAACTGATGACCGCCAATACCAGGCTGAAGCCCGCCGCCTCAACCAATTCCGGTTGCTTCGCGATGTTCCAGAACCAGCGCATTGACCAGCCGTTCGGCGGAAACACAGTTTCGGTGGTCGCATTGAACGCGGTAATCGTGGTCACGAACAACGGAAACGTCGCAGCGAAGAGCGTGACGAAGGCGATCGCAGTCGCCGCCATCGTAAGCGGGTCCCGTACGGTGCCGGTTCTCATTGGCGCCCTCCAGCGAAAGCCTGGCTTGCCTTGTTCAAGCCGACGATCGCGAAAAGGCTGATAACGAGCGTGATGACCGCCGCTGCGGCAGCAAACGAATAGTTGAAGCGCGTGACCGCCTGTTCGTAGATGACGTTGCCAATCATCTTGAAGAAGCCGCCGCCGAGCAGACCCGGTGTAAGATAAGCCGCGAAGCAAAATACGAAGGTTAGAATAACGCCGCTCAGGATGCCGGGGACGCTCAATGGAAGCGTGATCGTCAGCAGCGCGCGCAGACGCCCAGCCCCTAAGCTCAGCGCCGCTTCTTCGTAACGAAGGCTGATGGTTTGCAGGACGGCGTTGATCGGGAAAACCATAAGCGGCAAGGCAGCCGCCAAAAGCCCGATTGCGACACCGAGCTCGTTATACATAAACTTCACTGGCGAACTGACGATGCCGCTACCGAGCAGCATCCGGTTTATGACGCCGTTATTTCCGAGAATGAGCATCCAGCCGTACATCTTCACGACGTAGATCGAGAAGAACTGGATCGCGAGCGCGAGTGTAATCAGCGATGCGACAGTGCGCGACGAGCGGCTCATCGCGATTGCGATCGGATAGCCCAGAACCAAGCAGATTACGGTTACGTAGAAGGCGATCCATACCGACTGCAACAGGATAGTCATGTAGCGTTCGTCGCCGAGGAATGATCGGTAGGATTCCAGCGACAGCGCGCCGCTGGAATCCACCACGCTCATTACGAGTACCGATGTCAGTGCGGTTAGGAATCCTGCGATCAGCCCCAGCGCAGGCAGAAGTAGCAGCAGGAAACCAAGTTTTGCTTTCATCGGCGCTTGCTCTGGCCCTCACCGGGCCATGACCTCGCGGTCGTAGCGGTCGATAATTTTGCTGAGATCGTCTCCGAGAGCGCGATAGTCGACAACGTAGTTGTTGGATACGTCGATCAGGATCGGCTTGATTGAATCCGGAGGCTGCGCCTTCGAGTTTGCCGGCGCGGAGCCGAGCGCCCTGGAGAGAAGCTCCTGCGACTCGACCGAAAGGACGAAGTTGATGAACTCAAGCGCTTCTTTCTTCTTCTTCGTACCGGCAACGATTGTAATCGGCGTTTCTGCAACAAGTGCGGGCTTCGGGATTACGAATCCGTACTTGCTGCCCGGCCCGAGATGCGGAACGACGTTGGGCATAATGCCCCAGGCAACCAGCGCAACCTCGCCAGACTCAATCAAGCGGATCGATTGCACATTGTTCGTATAGAAGGATGCAATCGAACCTTTAAGCTTCGCAAGATTGGCAAAACCTGGATCGAGATTCTTTTCGTTACCGCCGTTAATGACAGCTGCCATCAGAGGGAAGTAACCAGGATCAAAAGTCGCGGCGGGAGCCGCTATCTTGCCCTTCAGACGCGGATCCCAAAGGTCCTTCCATTCCTTCGGCTCGAAGGGAACGAGGTCCTTACGATAGAAAATGCCACGCTGTGAGACCCATGCCGTAATGGCGTGTGAGAAGATAAGATTCTTGTTCACATCCGCCGCGTTAGGAATCTGCGCGGTATCGAGCGGCTCGAGCACTTTCGCATCGAGCGCACGGATGTAATTGATCATGTTTGTAGTCCAGAGATCGACGTCGGGATTAGCCTTCTGCGCAATAAGTCGCGCGATGCCCGCGTCACCCCCGCCCTGAGTGATGACCGTCACTTCCTTGCCGGTCTTCTCTTTGTATTTCGCCGCCAGTTCCTGAAACGTTTTCTGCCAGACCCCGCCCCAGGTCATCAGAACGAGCGGCTCGGCACGTGCTGAGCCATTTGCCAGTGCCGCAATGCCTAGAAAACTGGCCAAAATCCAAGTCGTTATCTTCTTCATTGGATCCCTCTCCCAACGAGTAAACGCAGCTTATGTATTAAATACTGCATACATATTTTGATAGAGTCAAACGAGATTCATAGTTTTGCAGTGCAGCATGAAGGCAGATAAGCGCATAAAATAACATCTTTTGCACTACGGCACGTCTGAGGGGATAGAAGCTGACCACAAAATTGTATACTGTCCTCGAAACAAGGGACTATTTTGTATGCAATCTATGATCGATGTTTTTAGCAATGGCCGACCAGAGCCGGCGTGGCGCAATGCGTATCGACAGTTGCGAATGGCAATTATCAATCGCGAGCTGACACCAAGGGTGCGGCTGATTGAGACTGATCTGGCTCAAACACTCGGCATTAGCCGAACTCCACTTCGCGAAGCGCTCGCACGTCTTGAAGTCGATGGACTCGTTACGGCTGCAAAGAGCGGTGGCTATGCGGTCTCAGATATGCGGGAGGATTTGTTCGACGCATACGATCTTCGCGCTGCGATCGAAGGATATGGAGCTAGGCTGGCCGCGGAGCGTATCAACGATGAGGAAATCAAACGATTACGCCAAAATGTGACCGTTAGCCAAGCCGTCGCCCTCTCCGATCGTCTTAAGCGCGCACAGCTCAACATCGAATTCCACGAAATTATTGTGTCGGCTACGCGCTCGCCAAAGATTATCCACGCTTTCACGAACATTCGCGATCTCATTCTAACCGACGAAGATATGACTCTGCACTCGGAGGAAGCGCATCGGCGCTTTATTCGTGAGCATGACCTGATCGCGTCGGCCATTGAAATGCGCGATAGCGAAATAGCCGATCGCTTAATGCGAAAACACCTGCTCAGCGCGCGCGAATTGTTGCTGCAGCGACCAAGCCCCAACGATACGAATTCCGGAGAATACTGAGATGAAATTCGGCATTGCGATGCCATCCCGTCTCCCCATTCAGGGGCAGATGAAATTAGCACAGACCTGCGACCAGAATGACATCTCTGTTTGGGTTCCGGACGAGCGATTTTTCCGCGATGTTTTCGTTACGATGGCTGGCATCGCAACTGCCACAACGAAAACTACAATAGGCACCGGCGTCACTGACCCACTTGTTCGTCATCCGCTTCTGACGGCAACGGCAATGGCTAGTCTGCATGAGCTCTCTGGGCAACGCGCGATTATGGGAATCGGTGCCGGCATTAGCGGCTTCGACGCTATGGGCATCCAGCGTATTAGTCCAGCAACGGCTCTGCGAGATGCTGTGAAGGTTTGCCGCCAGTTCTGGAACGACGAACCCGTAACGTATGAAGGTAAGACCTTCGTCGCGAAGAATGCACATATGCATTTCAAGTCGAAACAAGTGCCCGTCTATGTAGCAGGTCGTGGACCGCAGATTCTAGCTGCGGGCGGCGAGATGGGCGACGGAATTATTATCGGTCACTTCACGTCCAAACCCGGCATCGGCTTCTGCCAAGAGAACATTGAAAGAGGGTTGTTGAAGCGAGATTCTACTATGGCGAAGCCTGAGATAGCCCTATGGGCATATACGTCCGTCTGCAAAGACGGAACGCTCGCGCGAAATGCTGTGAAGCCGGCGATCGGTCGGACACTAAAGTCCACGCCTGAGGTCCTTGAGCTTTTTGGCGTCAAAGCACCTGGCCTGCTCGATGAAATCAATCGTTTCGGATACGCTCGCTCGCGCGAATACGACGAAGCCATGTGGGCTGCGGTCCCCGATGACCTAACACTTCATCTTTCAATTTCAGGAACTCCGAAGGAGTGCATCGAACAACTGCAGCGAATTGCTGACTGCGGAGTCACACACGTCATAGCACTGCCCTACCCGGCTGAAGGCTTAGACCCGGTAGAAATGTCAGAGCTCCTTCGTAATGAAGTTTTTCCGGCTGCTCGGGGCTTCTAAGGAGCGATAATGGCGCTTAAGCAAGTCATAGATAGCTACGAATTACTCGATAGCGCACATATCGATGGTGAGAAGGTTCGCCAATTTCTTGAGAGCGCTGGTGTCGAAAACATCGCAGTAAAGCGGATTTCGTCAGCGACGCACCATACCGACTTCATACAGATCGTTTGCAAAGGCAGCGATGCCACTGCTCCTAAACTCGGAATTATCGGTAAGCTTGGCGGGATTGGCGCACGTCCAACCCAGATAGGCATTGTATCGGATGCCGATGGCGCGATCGCGGTAGTTGCGCTTGCTTTAAAGATCACGGCAATGAAAAAGGCTGGTGACCAGCTTCCCGGCGACGTGATCCTATCGACGCATATCTGCCCCGCTGCGCCGACCCGTCCGCATCATCCCGTGCCATTTATGTCGTCTCCTGTAGACCGCGACACATTATGCAGGGCTGAAATCCACCCCGAGATGAGCGCGATTCTCAGTATCGATACTTCGCGCGGCAATCGTCTTGTTAATGCGAAGGGAATTGCGATTACGCCGACCGTTCTCGATGGCTACATTCTTCCAGTAAGCTATGATCTCGTCGATGTACTCGAGCGCGTCACCGCACGGCACGCGCTTACATTTCCGCTCTCGACCCAAGACATTACGCCCTACGCCAACAATCTATTCCACATCAACTCAATCATGCAGCCCGCAGCTTATGCGGATGTTCCGGTTGTTGGGTTGGCAATTACCGCAGAAACCGCCGTACCTGGTTGCGCTACTGGAGCAACTCAGCTCGATGACATCGAGGCAGCTTGTCGCTTTTCTCTTGAAGTCGCGAAGGCGTACGGCGCAAAGCAGTGTTCGTTCTACGACGCCAAAGAGTTCACTCTGCTTAAAGAACTCTACGGCTCGATGGCGCAACTTAAAGCGAAGTAGCAAGTGTTATGCGGATCGAATTTCGCATCAATGGAATCGACCGATCGTTGCAGCTATCGGACAATGAGATGCTGGCGAACGTGCTACGCGATCGTTTGGAGCTTAAGGGAACAAAGATCGGCTGCGGCAATGGTGAATGCGGGGCGTGCACGGTGCACGTCGATGGTGAAGCGGTATGTTCTTGCCTCTATCCTGCTTACCGCGTAGCGGGACGCTCAGTTACCACCATTGAGGGACTATCGACGGAAAGCAATTTATCTGTCGTTCAGGATGCCTTTGTTCGCCATGGAGCCGTTCAATGCGGCTTTTGCACGGGCGGAATGATTATGAGCGCTAGTGCTTTGCTCGCAACAAATTCCAATCCAAGTGAAGCCGAAATTACACACGCCCTGGCTGGCAACATCTGCCGTTGCACAGGCTATCGCCAGATCATCGATGCGGTGCTTGACGCCAGTGGGCAAAGTAAACTGAACAGCGAACGCTCATGAGTGGGTTACGGGAAGTCGGAAAGCGCCACCATCAAGCCGGCATCGAGATGCGGGTACGTGGGAGTTCTGTTTACACGCATGATGTAGCGCTACCGGGCATGCTGTTCGGCGCAATCCTCCGCAGCCCACATCCGCATGCAAAGATATTATCTGTCGATACGTCTGCCGCCCGTAAGTTGCTGGGCGTCCATGCGGTTATTACCAGCGAAGATTTTAAAGACCGCCGCTATTATCAGCTTGGCGGCAGTTATTCTGATCGCCGCCCGCTCGCGAAAGAGAAGGTTCGCTTCTGGGGCGAGGAGGTGGCTGCTGTCGCAGCAGAGACATTAGCAATCGCGGAGCAGGCATGCTCTTTAATTGCGGTCGAGTACCAAGTGCTTGCGCCAACATTTACGCCCGACGATGCGCTCGGTGCACAGGCGCTTGAGATTCACGGTCGTGAAAATGCTCCTGCCGGAAAAAATCTTGCGATTCGATTTTCGGCAAACTACGGCAACGTTGCGGAAGCTTTGTCCAAGGCGAGTTTCGTGCTCGAGGACGAATTCCAGCATGGCATTGTCGCGCCTGCTTGCATGGAAACTAACGGTACAGTAGCGGACTTTAATTCCGCGGAAGGCAAGCTCGATCTCTGGACTGCAACGCAAGCGCCCTACTTCATACGAAAAGAAGTCGCGCATGTTGTTGGCCTAGATGAGAAGAACGTGCGTATTCGCGCCGTCGAAGTCGGCGGCGGCTTCGGTGGAAAATCTAAGATCTGCGAGCAGGAGGCGCTCGCAGCAATGCTGTCGATAAAGGCCAAGAGGCCTGTCAAAATTACGCTCAATCGGCACGAAGAGTTTATCAGCGGTAAAACTGATCATGCCAAGCGCATCAAGATCAAGACGGCTGTTGCAGAAGACGGACGTATCTTAAACCGCCATGTCTCAGTTCAGATCGATAATGGCGCTTACACCGCTTACGCACCGACCTACGTAGGAGCGTCTCGACAGCGGACTACTTGTCTCTATCGCGTTGATACCGCGCACTACGACTGCGATCTCGTCTACACGAATAAAGTCCCGGGCGGTCAGTATAGAGGGATGGGTGCGCCCCATACGATTTGGGCAATCGAAAGCCACATGGACGAGATCGCCCTGCGGTTAAACCGTGACCCACTTGAATATCGAATCGCACAAGCCAATCAGTCCGGAGATGTGACTCCGTTAAAGTGGCGCATAACTACATGCGGACTAACCGAGTGTCTTCAAGAAGCTGGGCGGATCATCGGGTGGGATGAAAAGCGGGAGGCATCGACCGCGATGCGCGGTGTCGGCATTGCTTCAATGATTCATCCCAGTGGTGGCGTCATCTACCAAGAGGGCAATTTCTCTAATTCCCGCATTGAACTAACCGCGGATGGTCGTTTGATCGTGCATACGCAAACGGCGGATACCGGCACGTGGCAGAATACGACGCTTGCGCAGATTGCCGCCGAAGCACTCGGAGTTAGCACCAAGGATGTTTCTGTTTCCCACATGGATACGGACGAGGCTCCAGCTGACCTCGGGAGTGCCGCATCGCGTGTTACGTTCGTCACAGGAAATGCAACACTCATCGCTGCCGAAAATCTGAAGGCAAAAATTATTGCTGGCCTATCGCGCCAATGGAATTGCGGTGTTCCGGATATTGCTCTTGAAGGTGGAATCGCACGTCAAACGAATGAACCTGATCGTGCTGCCGACCTACGCGAGATCGCGCGGATCGTTGGGCGACTTGACGCTGAAGGTTATTTCAGTACTCCGGGTGAGCGCCCTGATCCGAAGACAGGTGAAGGCAATTATGCAGCGACCTATGTTTTCGGTGCGCAAGCTGCGGAAGTTGAGGTTGATCGCAACACCGGCCGCATTTCTGTACTACGTATGGCTGTCGCACAGGATGTGGGACGTGCGCTCAATCCAACTGCTGTCGAAGGGCAGATTTATGGTGGGGTGCTGCAAGGAATCGGGATGGCCTTGCAGGAGGAAATGGTTTTCGAGGAAGGCCGGCCAGTCAATGCTTCCTTCCTTGACTACGCAGTACCTCGGATTGGCAGCACACCGCAGATCGACATCTCGCTGGTCGAGACGAATGATCCACTCGGTCCGTACGGCGCGAAAGCCGGCGCTGAGCCCACAATCAATGCGACAATAGCGGCAATTGCCAATGCAGTATTTCACGCGACAGGAATTCGCTTCAAAGAATTGCCAATGTCGCCAGATCGGGTGCTCGCTGCGCTTGAGAAGAAGGATGGCAAGAAGCCCGCCTTAAAACCGTGGAAGCGGCCCTACAATGCCGAAGTCGCGACCGTTCGCGCGATGTACCCAGATGTCGTATTTCCTGCACTGCGGAAGGTAGGTACCAAATTTGCTCGTGTGCCTCAAAAGTCGAAACGACCGCGCATTTTAGTGCCCAATGACACCAGCGAATTGCTCGATTTGCTTTCGAATAGCGAGGTGAAAACCCGTATTGTTGCCGGCGGCACGGACATTTTTGTTGGTCTACGGCAAGGCATCTACGATCCTGATCAACTGATCGATGTTAGCCACTTGTCTGAAATGCAGGGTATTTCTCTGCTACAGAGCGAAACTTCAACCCTTCGTATCGGCGCGGCTACCTCGCTCGATAAGATTGCAAACAACACACTAGCTGCTAAGCACTTTCCATCGCTTGTGACCTGCATAAACTTGATTGCAACACCGCAAATTCGGCGTGTTGCGACTATTGCCGGGGATCTTTGCCAGGAAAAACGTTGCTGGTTTTTCCGCAGCGCTCTTCCTTGCTACAAGCTTGGCGGTCCCACCTGCCCTTGTTTCGCTGTGTTGGGCGACAATCGCCATCATTCAATTAATGGCGCAAAACGTTGCGCTGCTCCGAATCCTTCAGACCTCGCGCCATTGCTTTCCTCTCTTAACGCCCGCGCGAAACTGATCGGGGCAGCAGGTGTGCGCTATATACCCGTTGAGGATCTTTATCTCTGGTCGGGGCTCACCAAGGTCGGTCGCGGCGAAGTGGTCGAAGCGATCGAAATTCCGCTGATATCCAACACAACTGCTTCATTCGAAAAGTTTGGCTTGCGACAAGGTGACTTCGCCGAGGCTTCAGTCGCAGTACAGGCTCAGTGGTCCAGCAGCATAGTTCGTTCTCTTCGCATTTTTGCCGGCGCGGTATCACCCTTGCCTTTGCGCGCCGAAAAGGCCGAGGCGTTGCTTATCGGCACGAAGCTCGAAGAAAATATTGTCGCGCAAGCTGCCGCGACGATTGTGGAAGGAAGCCTTCCGCTTCACGATAATCACTACAAAGTTCCGCTTCTAATTAACCTGACGAAGCAGGCACTGCTTGCCGCGAAGCAAGAATCCATGACACTTCCGAAGCTATAAAAGGTGTGATTATGACTGACAAGAACCCCGCCGTAGCTGCCTACGCAGAGCAATTTAAGAGTGACGCTGTTTGGATCGACGCATTCGAAAGCCGAATGAAACGTCTTGAGGCCGGCGAGTTGGACGAGAAATCGCGCGAATTAGTCTTCGTCGTTGGACACCTGATCAATAATTACGGCGAGGCTGCAAAGTATCACCAGCAGCGCGCCCGTCGCGCTGGCGCGAATGATGACGACTTCCGCCTAATCCTGAAAATCCTCGATTTCTATCGCGGACTTCGTATATTTCAAGATGCGCAGAAGCTCGTGTCGATTTGGCGTACAGGTAACTTCCCGGAACTTAAAGCTCCGATTTCTGGCTCTACCGCCGAGATTTATCAGAAGATCGTGGAGAGCCGGACTTACATAGCTAACGGCTTTCGCGTTTATGGAGCAGACGGCGAGTGGCTGAAACTCTATTTACAGCGTTCCGATGCAGTCAAAAAGTCGCCGAAAACACTTGACGAACGTCTTGTGCAGCTAATTTCGATGGCGATCACACTCAAGAACCATCGCTATTCGAACAACTGGAACGATGGATGTATTCAAGTTCACGAAGATAAATCGCGAGCGCTCGGCACGAGCCCACAGCAAATTCTTGAAGTAGTTCAAATTCTGGAGATCTGCGACTCGCTGTTCACCGCTTATCAAGGGCAAACGCTGCTTGAACTGAATACCAACTAATACGTCTTGTAACCAACGAAGGAGCTCCGTTTCGCCGGAGCTCCTTTTTTATTTCTAAAAGTCTTGTTCTAGGAATTATCTGGCACAGCGTACTTCTTCGCTCTTCCAGCTTTGAAATAGGAATACGTAGTGTAAATAACAACTAAGGCTGTAACGCCGATGATTACGGCGGAGATAGGCCGTGAGACGATTATGCCGATGTTTCCGTCACCCATAAGCAAAGCCTGACGCAACGATGTATCCATAATGCCTGCAAGAATGAAAGCCATTGCGAATGGCCCGGGATCAAGCGCCGCTTTGCGCAAGACGTAACCTGCGCCGCCAGCAATCATAAGAAGCCCCACATCGCCCCAATTACTGCGAAGGCTATACGTACCAAAGATCGCGACAAGTAAAACTGTGGGACCAAGAATCCATACTGGCACCCGTAGCAACTGAACCCATAATCCAACTAGCGGTAAATTCAGGATTAGCAGCATTACGTTGCCGACATACATTGACGCAATAACGCCCCAGAAAATATCTGGGTGTTTTACAAGCATCAACGGCCCCGGCTGGACCTTCTGAATAAGCAAACCAGCAAACAGAACGGCAGTAACCGCATTTCCCGGTAAGCCAAGTGTCAGCAAAGGCACGAACGAGGACGATGCCGCTGCATTATTCGCAGATTCCGGCCCTGCTACACCGGCAATCGCTCCTTTTCCGAACTTCTCTGGAGTTTTCGAGAGCTTTTTCTCGACCGTGTAACTAAGCAGCGAGCCAAGGATCGCGCCCCCGCCAGGAATCAATCCGACAAGAAACCCTAGAACTGAGCCTCGAGCGATTGCTCCAGATGACTCTTTCCATTCTTCTCGATTGGGTAATAGACGGCCAATTTTTGAAGTCAGAAGCGACAGAGATCCCCTCTGTTCAAGGTTGTAAAGAATTTCCCCAAGTCCAAATAGACCCATAAGCAATGGGACGAGATCAATGCCGTCTGCAAGTGACGGCACACCAAGGGCAAATCTTTCTACGCCTGTTATCGTGTCTGTGCCGACTAGACCGAAGAGAATTCCCAGTAGGACCATACAGAGCCCACGAGCAGGCGAGCCTCCACCAATCGTTGCACTAAGAACCAGACCGAAAATTGCGAGCGCAAAGTATTCTGGGGGGCCAAAGGAGACTGCGAACTTCGCAAAAGCCGGTCCTACAAAGCTGAGCGCAACAACTGCCAAAGTTCCGGCAATAAAGGACCCGATCGCGGCGATTGATAATGCAGGGCCGGCTCTGCCCTGTTTTGCCATCTCGTAACCATCGATACACGTAATTACGGACGCGGCTTCGCCTGGAACGCGTAATAGAATGGAAGTTGTCGATCCCCCGTACATTGCTCCGTAATAAATCGACGCCAGCATAATGATTGCGCCGAGCGGATCGCCTGCTTGAAATGTCAGTGGCAGCAGGACCGCAATCGTCGTTATCGGTCCAAGACCGGGTAGCACGCCTACTAAAGTCCCCAGCAGACAACCTATGAAGGCGTACATAAGGTTCTGCGGCAATACTGCCAGCGAGAGCCCATAAAATATTTGCTGTAAAGATTCGAGCATTACCAGACCGGAAGAAAAGGCATCGGGACGCGCAACAGGTACACGAATAGCACCCAGCCGAACGCCACGAGAAAACCGCTAAGTAGCAGGCCACCGAGAATATTTTTGCGCTCGAAAATTGTTGTCCAAGCAACAATAAAAGTTATGGTTGGGATGAGAAAACCTACATAAGGCAAGATAACGCCGTAGACGCACAGCAAGATAATTGCGATTAGCGGGTTCCTGTCGAACCGCTCTCCATCGTCTACTTTCTCACGTAAGACCAAGTATAAGATCGGAAAAATTATACAAGCAGTTACGAATGGGAGGAGGCCCGGCCCTGGACCTTCGTCGGTCCAGAAACCGAGCCGCCACGAAGCGACGCCAAACGCAACGGCCGTGATTGCTATCAATCCAACCGCAACGTTGATCGGACGCTCGTAAGTACCAAACATCTTACTTCTGCGAGCTTTCGATCAATTCCCGAGCGAGAGAATACTCGCTCTCGACCAGCTTTTTAACTTCCGCACCCGGCAGGTCGACGACCTGCATTGCTAGATTTTTCATTGTTTCTTGGAATGCCTTATCGCTGAGAGCCTTGCGAAACGCGCTCTCGAGCTTTGCTCTGATATCTTCAGGTAATCCCTTTGGACCAATGATTGCCTGCACAGACCGCAGCGACTTGAAACCGAGTTCGGAAAATGTCGGAACGTCCGGATAAACGGCGGAACGATTTACCGAAGAAACAGCGAGAAGGCGCATCTGTTTGCTTTCGATAAATGGCGCCCAGACCGACGTCTCCATGATGAAGTCGACATGAGCGCCTAGTAATGCTGGCGCTGACGCTGCCGATCCTTGCTGCGGTACGTGAACGAACTTCGTTTTAGAGTCGCGTTGTAGAGCTAAAATCGTGAGGTGTTGCGTCGTGCCAACACCAGCGGTGCCATATTTGAGCTTTCCAGGACTGGTCCGGCCCACATCGAGCAGATCACTTAATTTTTTGTAGGGCGAGTCTTGAAGAACTGCGATGCCGATAAGATTGTCGCCATAATAACTAATGTAGGAGAAATCATTGATCGGGTCGAAGGAAAGCTGACGCCCCTGAAGCTGAACGAGGTAGCCTGTGCTGGAGAGCGTGCCAATCGTATAACCATCCGGATTTGCCTTGGCGAGTTCAGCCATCCCGATCGTTGTCGATGCACCGGGTCGATTAATGACAATGATGGGTTGGCCCAAGTACGCTTCAGCTGCTTTTGCAAGAACTCGCGCAGTCTGGTCGGTGCTTCCGCCTACCGCCCAAGGTACAATTAGGGTAATGGGTTTATCCGGATATTCGGCATTCGCAGATTGCGAAGCCAGCGTGCAGACTGCAATTAGCGCTAGCATTACTCGTTTGAGCATCATGTTGAACTCCTATCGTTTACGATTCGAGTGAGTGAGCACTACTGAACTTTTATTCGTCTACTTAATCGCAAACATCATTTCGATTTCCGTCGCTGAATTTAGTGGAAGCGCACTACAGCCTATCGCACTCCGCGTATGTCGCCCTGCTTCGCCCAGTGCGGTCACGACTAGATCAGACGCGCCGTTTATGACTGCCGGCTGCTGATAGAAATCCTGACCACAACTAACAAAGCCGCCAATGCGTATGCAGCGAACAATTCTATCGAGATCACCAAGAGCCGCTTTTGCCTGACCAAATGCGTTTAAAGCGCAAAGCTGAGCGGAGAGCTTTGCATCTTCGATGCCTATCTCTTCGCCGACGCGACCCTGATAGCGGAGCTTGCCAGACTCGAACGGAAGCTGGCCAGACAAAAAGAGTAGATTGTCATGCACAAGCGCAGCGACATAGTTCGCAACGCTTGGCTGCGCCAGCGGAATTTCAAAACCTGCGTCACGTAAACGTTGTTCGATTAGGGACATTTCGGTCGTTCCTTTAATAGGAACATCGTTCTCACTTGCTCTCTTTTCCTACCTCTTCACCCTTGCGATTGCAACGACTTCAACCTGCACAGAAACGGAAATTTGCCGCGTGAGGCAGCAAAGAATCCGCGCTATTTATGCTGCGTTCTCGGCGCGCCTAACCGCAGCGACACACGTTCTGCTGACTCCTTGATCATCTTGCATAAGTCGTTGATCGCTTTTGTCGTAAGTTTTTGCCGCGGCACTGCGCCGCTGATCGCACCGATGGTTTCACCTTGCGAATTGCGGATAGCTGCACCGACCGCAAAAACATTCTCGATGTTTTCTTCGTCGCTAATCGCGTATCCAACCCGCCTGCACTCTTCGAGGTCCTTGGCGATCGCATTGAATGTTCGCCGTGTTTTTTTTGTAAGGCCTAAGTACGGTGCAGCACCCAACAACTCTACAGCTTCCTTATCGGTCTTTCCTGACAGCACCGCTTTTCCAAGTGCAGTTGAATGAAGATAAGTCGTTGATCCGGGCGAATTTGTAATCTTGATTGGAGCGCCACTCTGCACTGCAGCGAGGTACACAATGGCACGATCTCGCAAGACACCAAGAAAACTGTTGACGTGATTTTGGTCAGCGAGCCAGCGTAGTTCCGGCGAAGCCGCCGCATTCAAGTCAATGTTAGAAATGAAAGTAGATCCGATCTGGAATGTTTTATAGCCAATTTTCCAGCGCGATGATTCTAAGGATTTTTCGATAAAGCCCGATTCTGAAAGAGAATTGATCAAGCGTTGCGCCATGCTCGGCGCCACCTTCAGCTGCCTCGCGATATCGCGAACACCGACTTCTCCTTGCCTTCCCAAAAGTTCGAGAATGTTCAATGCTCGCGTTACGGTCTGACTCGATTTACCTGCTTGTGGCATTTTACCGTTTTCCTCTTAGTACTTCGCAGCCACAGCATGGCTTGAGGCCGCCTGCAATTTTTTCCATTCTAAATAATCTTCCGGTTCATCAATATCGAAAGCAAGTGCAGGTATTCGCCGGGTCGAAAGACTCCAGCCATGCTCGGCAGCCGTTTGCAGGTGCTTGGCAAAGCTCCCCTCGCCGTAGGCAAACGGAAATTCAAGTAGAGTCTGCCCACGTATGGCGAGAACGTTTGTTCCGCGCTCCCTTCGATCAGGTACGATAGTGATTTCGGCCGTCTCTTCGGCCGCGGATTGAATTGTAGCCTTTGTCGCGAGCGGAAGATCGATAGGCAGCACGATGATTTGGTCCCAATGCGCTGTCTTGATCAATTCTTCCCGAATGCCAAACAGCGCGCTATTCAGATCGGGCCACTCCTTTCCGTAAGTCTTAACTCCTGTGCCTTTGGCAATCTGCCCGGCTGCAACGTCGGCGCTGACAAGAAACACGTTTGCGGTGCCAGCCAAATCAACTGCTAGGCTCAACGTATTAATAAGAAGATCGCGGCAGAGCGCCTCGCGCTCGCTCGCATCAAGCAAAGGAGAAAGCCGCGACTTGCCGAATGCAAGCGACTTGCAAGGTATCAGCACGAGCGGCATGGAACTCATCGCTTGTCCACTGCACCGGAGAACTGCAAGGCTTGTTCGGCGAGCGTTATGCGGTCTGCGTCCGTTTTCATGATGGTGTTGGTTACGCGAACTGCCATTCCGATTGCTTCGATCTCCGGCTTTAGATTTTCGTCGCTGCTGTCGATCAGCAAGCCGTCGATCAGTCCGCGATAGTGCAGCGCGACGGTTAGTGCTGAGGGGTGATGCCCCAGCTCTTTCATGATTTTTGCGGCCGGCCCCTTGATCGCCATACCGGCGACAATCGGAGAAACAGCGACAATCGGCGCTCCAAGGTGTTTCAGCCAGTCTCGAACTCCGCCTACGCTCAAGATCGGATCGATGCTGAGATAAGGATTTGAGGGACAGATCACCACGGCCTTGAGCGATGCCGGCCGGGTTTGCAAAAGCTGTTCGTTCAGCCTTGCGTTGCTCGCTCCACGAAACTCAATGCGGTCTACGACCGGCTCGCATTGCAATCGTACGAAGTACTCTTGAAACGGAATTGCGAGATCGCCGCTATAAATGATTGTCTGCACAGCATCGTCCGACATCGGTAGCACGTTCGCGCTAACTTTGTATGCTTTGCAAAGCTGCTGCGTTACAAGCGACAGCCTGTGGCCTTCGGCAAAGCGCCTCGTACGAAGCGTGTGTGTCGCAATATCGCGGTCGCCAAGCTTGAACCATATCGGCCCGCCTAACCGTTCTAACTGGGCCATGAAGTTCCAAGTCTCGCCTTCTATACCCCAACCTTGTGATCTGTTCGCGACACCGGCCAGTGTGTACATTACCGTATCGAGATCAGGCGAAATACGCAGGCCGAGATGCTCGAAATCGTCCGCGGTGTTGACGAGAACTGTCAGCTCATCTCTCTTTATACATTGCAGTCCGAAGGCGAGCTTCGCCCCGCCGACGCCGCCGGCCAGCGCCAGAACGTGTTTCCGCTCGTTACTCACCTGAAAAGATCTTTGTTCTTCGGGCGCAGCAGCGCGCTGCTATCAGCGTCGCGACGCAAGACGGCGCCACCGGTCGCATGCACGATCGGCCAACCTTCGGATGCCTGCCCCATCACGAGTGAAGCTGCTGCCGCAAGTTCGTCACCCCAGCCTACTTCCGTCGTTTCGAGACGACGTCCGAACAGATCGGGTTTGCCGCGAAGATCGAGCAGCGTTTCTACGCCGCTTGAGCCGATGAGTGTGCCGACTGTGCCGTTGCGCCAAGCGCGGCCAATGCTGTCAATCACCATGACGCCCACATCGCGCTGCGCACGGCGGCCAAACTCTTTCCGGATTTTTCCCGCCGATCCATCGGGATCAACCGGCAGCAACAGCGCATGTTCCTCGCCGCCTATGTTGGAACGATCGATACCGGCATTTGCCAGCACAAGACCCAGACGATGCACTACGACGATAACACCCGGAATCGCGCGAAGAACTTCGCTGGACTCGGACAAAACTAGTTCGATAATCCGCGGATCCTTCTCGGTGATCCCGGCAAGTTCGACAGCTTTGGCCGAGGGAGTAACCGAATCCAGGCGTACAAGCCGGCCTTCCGCTTTCGAGACGATCTTCTGCGCGAATACGAGTATGTCGCCGTTTTGCAGCGACACATCTGACGCCTTCGCAGCGTCGAGCGCGATCGCCACAAGATCATCGCCGTCCCGAACCTTCGGAACGCCCTCAAGAGGTGTCAACTTCAAGCCACGCATCGGCCGCTTCACCTCGAAGGAACAGGTTACAACATTCGTCTAAATTATCACACCTTTGCCATCACATCCTTGGCAAACCACTCGATCTGATCATTCATCTCGTTGACGCTATCGGCCGGGAACATCAGCGCGCTGCAATGGTCGATGCCGATCGACTTAAACTTCGCAACCTTTTCGAGAATGACATCGGGGGAGCCGACCAGATTGGCGATTACCTGATGGCTAAGATCGCGGCCAGTATACGCCAAGGACACGCGGTGCGCGACCAGACCGCTTTCCATATACCGCTTTTCAGCTGCTTCCATGGTCTTGTCGATCGTGACTGAGAACTGTGGCGCGATCTCGATATCCGCGGGGTTGCGGCCAAGCTCGGTGGCTCGCTCCTTCAATTTCTTTATGCGGTCTTCCATTTCCGCAATGGGGCGCCAGCCCGGCAGCCAGCCTTGCCCGTAGCGCGCCGCGCGCTCAACCGCCTCTAGATTGTGCCCGCCGATATAGAGCGGGAAGGGCTGCTTCCGGCTCTTCGGAAACATTTCAACGTTCTTGAACGAGTAGTACTTCCCTTCGAAACTCGCGCTCTTGTCGTTGAAGAGCATTTCGAGCGATTTCAGTCCTTCATCCATCATGTCGCCGCGACGCGATTTCGCCGCTCGCGAACCAGCCCAGGCCTGAAACTCCTCGCGATAGGCACCTAAACCAACCGCCAAAATGAAACGGCCGTTCGACATTTGATCAAGAGTGATGACTTGCTTAGCAAGGTAAACGGGATCCCGCATCGGCAATACGCATAGCGCAGTGCCAAGCTTAAGTTTCGTCGTGACAGCGCCGATCGCTGCGAGCACGACAAGTGGCTCGTAGAAATTCGGCGGATTGTCCGGGAACAGACCTCTTACATAGTCCTGCGTGGTAATGTGGTCGTTACCCCACACCGAATCGTAGCCGAGGCGCTCGCAGAGTTTGCCTTGTTCGATAAAGTCTTCGGGCCCTGCGAATGGAATGGGATACATCACTCCTTCAAATCCGGTGGAAAGGCATACGCTGAATTTCATGACTGTTTCCTACCTATCTTGAGAATTCTGGAGACTTGCTCTGCGTCCCGCACACCGGCGATGATGATGTTGTCGAGGCCAGCTCGGTGATATGCTTCAAAGCATTCGTTCAGCTGTTGCGGACTTCCGCTTGCTGTATGATGTCGCACGATGTCGTCCGTGATCAGCAACTCCGCTGTCTTCCAATCGTTTGCAAGAACCGCCTCGTTCAGCTTCGACTGGTCGAGCTTGCTTCCCGCCACGTCGAGGTTTGCCTTGTGGTGCGAACCGCGAAGCAAGATAGCAAGCACTCGGCGAAGCCTATCGTTGGCTTTCTTTTCATCATCATCCACTGATGAATAAACGAGGCCGTGCGCCCTGACGCGGCGTCCCTTTGCACCGCGTCGAACATGATCAAGTGTCTGCTCTACAAACTGCATCGACGCGCCGGCGCTTATCAGCACGCCGTCCGCTTCGGCCCCCGCGAGTTCCAACATCCCCGGACCGGACGCTGCAAGTACGATTGGTACGTTGCGCGCACCCGTGACGAGTGAGCGAGAAAGAATCGAGAAGTGTTCACCTTCAAAATGCACTGTCTCACCTCGGAAAAGTGCCTTTGTCAGCTTTAGCGCTTCTCGCGCCATCTTGAGGGGTTTAGACCCGTCGATCGAAAGCGCATTCAGATCGGCCGGCGCACCAACGCCGAAACACAGCGTGACACGGCCGGGAAACATCTCATCGAGGGTGGCCGCGGCCATTGCCGCTTGCACCGGATGCACGGTCAGAGGGCTAATTGCCATCAAGACAACATTCATTCGCTTCGTGTGGCTTAGCGAGACGGCGGAGAGTGAAATCGGGTCGCGCAAGAACAGGTGATTTGCGATCCAAATCGACTGCGCGCGGCCCTCCTCAGCCGCAGCCAGTTTCTCGAGGAACTGCTGCGAGGTATCGCGGCCATCTGATGATACAGACAACTCAAACAAGACTTTTTACCGCCTCTAGAATCTTGATGTAACCGGTGCACCGACAAATGTTGCCGCGTAGAAAGTGCCTGATCTCTTCCTCACTCGCGGAGGGCTTGAGTTCCAGAAGCGCAGTCGTCGCCAGCACCATGCCCGATGTGCAGAAACCGCACTGCATCGCCGCATGATCGATAAATGCCTGCTGCACGCGGTTCAGCTTTCCTTCCTTTGCAAGTCCCTCAATCGTAGTGACAGTCTTCCCATCGGTGTCCATCGCAAGCGTCGTGCAACTACTCACGGGGAGTCCGTCGACGAGCACCGTGCAGGCACCGCATACTTCAACGTCGCAGGAGCGCTTCGTCCCCTTCAGTTTGCAACGATCACGCAACACGTCGACCAGCAATTCGGACGAGTCGATTGTTAGTTTGGTGACTGCGCCGTTCAGCGTAAGCGAAATAGTATGGGTATCAGGCATCTGCGTACCCTTTAGCGCTGGCAGAATCGCACGCCGCATGAATTGCCCGCTGTATCAGCACCGCTGCGAGGTGCTGCTTGTAGTCCGCACTCCCGTGCAAATCGCTGGATGCTGCGATTTTCGATGCGAAGTTCTCGGCAGCGCCCGGCAACACATCGCGAAGCGAGGAAGGAGGCGTACCCGCGATTGCAGCTTCCAAATCGTGAGCGTGTATCGGATGGTCTCCGATTGCTCCGAACCAGAGCCGATAAACCGACTTCCCCTCATGCATTACAATTCCCGCCGACGCGCCTACTGCGGGACGCTCGAGATGGCCGAACTTGCGATAGGCGTAGCCGGCATCCGTGCCCGTTACCGGAAGGCGGATTTCGGTGATCAGTTCATTCTCCTCGCGAAGCGTGGTGAACTCGCTCACGATGAATTCGCGCATCGAAACGGCGCGCGAGCCTCCTGCGGACGCCAACGTAACCGATGCACCCATGGCCGCGAGCATCGACGGAGGGTCCGAATGAGGCTCCGCAAACGCGAGATTTCCTGCGAGCGTACCTGCTGCGCGTACGCGAATGTTGGCGACGCCTTCGCTCAAGGCAGCGTAAGCAGGCGCTTTCGCCTTTACGAGATCGCTATTTGCGATCTGATGATGGGTCGTTAGCGCACCGATTACGAGATTTTGGCCCTCGATACGAATTCCCGACAATTCTTTCACGCGCTTGATGTCGATGAGGTGTTCGTAGCGCAAGACCCGCGCCTTAAGCGCAAGCAGGAGTTCCGTGCCGCCCGCATAAACGGCCGCGTCATCGCCAAATTTCGCAAGCACCTCGAAGACGCCTGCAAGGTCGGTCGGCCGATGATGCGTGAACGGAGCGAGATACACTTCAGACCTGCGCGAGCTGTTCTTTGATACGACGTTCGAATTCGACGAAATTCTCTTCGGCCTTCTTCTTGATGACGGAGTAGCCGAGGGACGCCAGCCGCCCCGCGACGGCAAGCTGCGCATTCACCGAGAATTTGCTGGCGCCTGCGTCAACGCGCTCGACCTTGACCGAAAGGCTGATCGTCAGAGTAGTCCCGGTAAATTTGTCTTTTCCGGTTGCCGCTGCGTTCACGTACGAAGGCTCTTCATAGTTCTCGACATTGATCTGCGCCGGCACTTCAAGCTTGAAGGGACCAATTTTCTGCTTCATTACCGCGCTGTATGATTTCAATTTCTCCTGCTGTTCGATCTTCTCGCAGCCGGGGATGCACGCGGCCATGCGCTCGATGTCGATCATCAGCGTCCAGATACGATCGGGCGTGGTCGGCAGCGTGGCTTCGAAACTGAAGTCCATTTTTTTAGCGCCCCTTCTTGTCGCGGATTGCGCGCCACACGCGCTCAGGGGTCAAAGGCAAGTCGCGAATTCTGACGCCGTAACCGGCAGCAAGCGCATTTGCGACCGCGGGCGCGACGGGAAGGATTGCGCCCTCGCCCATGCCGCGCATTCCTCCGGGTCCAGGTCCCGTACCGCTTTCGATCAGAACCGTGACGAAATTCTTCGGCACTTCGTCAATAGTCGGAACGTGATAGTCGATCATCGTTGCATTGATCGGCTGACCGTCCTGATAGACGAGTTCCTCGCTTAGCGTGTGACCAAGTCCCATCACTGACGCGCCTTCGTCCTGGCCTTCCGCGCCAGCGCGATTCACTGCGCGACCTACATCGGCAACGCTTACGTAGTGGCGCACTTTGATCTCGCCGGTGTCCTCGTCGACCGCGACAGCGCATTGGCCGGCCGCGGTTTCCCAGAACAGCGGCGCTTGTACGAGTCGGCCGTTTTTCGAATGGGGCGAGACGCGGCCGACGCTTACAATCTCGCCGCTGTCGATACCGAAATACGCGTGAAGAAGTTCACTGAACGTTTTCTTTTGGTTTCCCACCGTAATGCCGCCCTCGCACAATTCAACCGACTGCGGATCGACGTCAAGCACCACGCCGGCAATTTCCGCTACCTGACGTTTGATGTCCTGTGCGGCGTCTTCTATTGCGAGACCCATCATCAGCGACGAGCGGCTTGCGCCCGTTCCCCAATCGAACGGCGCAATTGCCGTATCTGGCGTGAGCACCTCGATTGCACGGGCCGGTTGTTTCAATTGTTCTGCGGCGAGTTTGCGAAGCACCTCGCGCACGCCTTGCCCGATCTCGACGCTGTTCGAGACCACCGCGACCGAGCCGTCAATTTTGAGTCGCATAAGGACCGACGACACTGCCATGATTCCGGGATCGGAAATTCCGAGCGCGGTGCCGCAATACGTCTTTCGTTCGTCGTCCAGAGCACGAAGCCGTTTCATTTCCTGGTTCGCGATATCCATGGCTTCACCCATTTCGACATCGATCGGACGAAGATCCGGCCGCACATGCTCCCCGCGACGAAGCAAATTACGATTGCGAAGCTCGATCGGATCGAGATTCAGCGCTTCCGCAATCTCATCCATTTGCGACTCTGAAGCCCAGACCGCTTGCGGTCCGCCGATAGACCGGAAGGCGGCGCCAGGAACGGTGTTCGTGTAGACCGCGGCGCTCTCAAGTTTCAGGTTCGGTATTCGGTACGGACCAATCGCGCGGTTGGCTGCCTTCACAGCTACAGCGGGGCCCGTGTCTGCGTAAGCGCCGCCATTCATCAAGACGCGAACCGATTTCGCGAGGATTGTGCCGTCGCTCCGCACTCCGGTTTTGACATAAATGGTTGCGCTCAAGCGGCGCGCGGTCAGCATCGACTCGGAAATGGAAAGACATACGCGAACCGGCCGACGCACTTTCCACGCGAGCGCTGCAACCAGCGGATCGATTTTCACCGAAGCCTTACCGCCAAAGCCGCCACCGACATTCGGCGAGATCACGCGGATACGCGCGAGCGGCATTTCGAAGACGCGCGAAAGGACTTTCTGAATAGCCGTCGGCGCCTGGCCGCAACTCCACACGGTAAGGCTGTCGCCATGGAACGATGCAATTACGCAATGCGGCTCCATTGCGTAGTGGAAGACCATTGGAAATTCGTACTTGGCATCGAAGCAGCGGTCTGCTTGCGAGAACGCCTTTTCGACGTCGCCGTGTTCGTAGCCGTAGCGCTGAAATATATTCGTTCCGGCTACCGGTTTCGCTTCGCCTTTGAAGTAGAAATCCTTGATAGTCTCGTGCTTTTCATGAACGAGGGGTGCGGACGGCTCAAGGGCTTCAGAGGCTTCGGTAACAAAGGGCAAGATCTCATATCCGACTGAGATGGCTTCGACCGCTTCTTCCGCAATGCGCTCGTCTTCGGCTGCCACTATCGCCACCGGCTCGCCGACGTAGCGGACGCAATCAATTGCAATCACCGGCCGGTCTTTTAGAAAGAGACCCCAATGATTGTTCAAGGACGCAACATCCGCGCCGGTCAGGACTTCGATCACGCCCGGAATAGCGAGGGCCGCGGTAGCATCGATACTCTTTATTACGGCGTGCGGGTGTGGACTGCGCAGGATCTTGCCGTGGACCATTCCCGGCACTTCGACATCGGTGATGTATTCCGTACGGCCTGTGACCTTATCCACGAAGTCGGACTGTGGAGCCGAGGCGCGACTAGACATCGACGACCCCCGGCCTTGCCTGCCACAAAATATGAAATGCGCTGATAAGCAAACCGCTACCTCGCCGACGGAAAGATGTTGCGCTTGACGAGATTGCGTATGGCTTCGTCGAAGTCTCCAGGCACGGTGATCAACTCGTCCTGATACTTCGCCGTCGTCGCGGTATCCTTCAAACCGCTGGCGGTCAGCAGCGTGACCACCGTTTCTTTCGCAGTGATCGCCCCACGCTCTTTGAGCCTCTCGACCGCAACGAGGGTCGCTGCTGAGGACGGCTCGACATAAAGCCCTTCCTCGCCTGCGAGTCGGCTTTGCCAACGCATCATTTCGTCGTTCGTAACAGTCATCGCGACTCCCCTCGAACGGCGGAGGATATAGAGCGCCTGATGCGTTGCCTGCGTCGCACCGATGGAAACGGCGACGGTGTCGTGCGTTTTCGGCATGTCGTTCGGAGCGTCAGCATTCTCGGCCATCGCACGCTCGAGCGAACCGTAAATTTCAGCCGCGGCGAAGCGCGGCATCCGGTCGGTCCATCCGAAGGCCATCATGTCTTCGAAACCTCGCCACATACCTACGAGGGCATCGCCGTAGCAGACCGGGAGCACACACCAGTCGGGAACGCGCCAATCCAGTTGCTCCGCAATTTCATAAGCAAGTGTCTTGTAGCCGTCGATGCCGAGCGGATTGCTGCCAGCAACCGGACCGAAGAAGGGCGACGTCGGAAACCATCCGAAATTCCGCACTGCGTGCTCCATGAGAGTCCAACGGTCTTTCTTGTTTTCGACCGCAATCACCTGCGCGCCATAAGCGCGCATTTGATGCAACATAGGACCGCTCGTTCCCTTGAACGTGAATACTACACAGGGAATTTTTGCCTTCGCGGCGTAAGCCGCCGCGGCAGCTCCTGCATTTCCGGACGAACTCGATACGATCACTTTCGCGCTGAGTTTCTTTGCCGAAGATACCGCAAGACAAGCAAGGCGATCTTTGAAGGACCAAGTAGGATTTCTGCTCTCGTCCTTTCCATAGACATTCTTCATGCCTAGCGCGGAAGCGATCGTTTCGAGCCTGTGAAGAGGACTGTAACCCTCACCGAGACTAACAGCCTCGCTCGGGGAAACAGGAAGCACGTCGCCATAACGCCAGAGCGTTCGCGGCGCGTTGGCTGCAGGTTTCTCCCGCTTCACCCTCAACGAATTGTCATACGAGACTACGAGGTTACTGCGAACCTTAGGACGGCACTTTGGGCAGTCTCGATCGTAGTGATCGAAAGCGTATTCTGTTGCGCAGCGGACGCATTGCAGCCCGACAGCATGGCCCATCAGATTACTCGCAGCTTCGCATTCGTCAGCATGAACGAGTCGACGCCATCGCGCGTTACGACGAGCGTATCTTCCACCTGCAAACCCGCGAAACCCATTTCGTAGTAGGGAGTTTCTACGCAGATCACCATACCTTCCTCAAAGCTCTCGGAATTGGAAGGCGCAATATTCGGCGCGTCGTAACCGTCAAGGCCGATACCATGGCCGATGTGGCTGCGTTGATAATGCGGGATGCCTTCGCGCTGCACCGCTCCGACCGCCGCCTCAAATACATCTGCGACTTTCACACCGGGCTTGATCATATCGATTGCCTTGTACATGCCGACGCAGATCGCATTGTGATAGCGGATGGTCTTCTGGTCCGGTTCACCGATGATGCCGTTGCGCGCTATGTCCGCGCGGTAGTGGCGATACCGTCCGCCGACGTCGAAGCGGATAATGGCACCGCGCTTTATCTTCGTGTCGTTCGGCTGCACATTTGTCATTGCACCGCGATCGCCCACGCCGATGCAACCGAGCACCGGCAGGCCACCTTCCTCGATCGTCTTGCAGTGAAACGCGCGTGCAAGATCCATTTCGGTTTTGCCCTCGCGGGCGATGTCGAGCGCCGCGGTGATCGACATGTCGGCGATCTGAGCTGATTTACGGAGGCGGCTGATCTCTTCCTTCGTCTTGATGGCACGCGCGTAGCGAAACACGCTTGACGCTCTCACTAGCTTCGCGTTTGGAAGTAGTTCAGCAAGCTTGTCCCAGTACTCCGGAAGTATGCCGATTTCGTCGATCCCGATCGTTGCGGACTGGAGCCCGCGGTCCTTGATGGCCCTTGCGAGAGAACCAACGGCATCGCCGTCATCTTCTTGATCGAGGATTTCCTGGATGCGCTTGTCGTGACCCGCAAGCGTCACCCCTGGTGTGGCATTGACGATGAACTTTCCAAACCTGCGCACATCTTTGACCCAGACTTCAGGATCAGCCGCGAGATCGACGAGACCCGTACTCGTGATGGCCACTGCGTCATCGAGATTAGCTGCCGGCGTCAGAACATAAGCCTGCGGTCCACGGCGAATCCACTGACTCATCGCCCAGAAGCCGCTCGTGTAAGTGACATTCTCCGGCGTTGTCGCGACCAAAGCATCGAGACCGCCATGCTTCATGCCAGCAAGGAGCCGGTCGGCGTTCATTAGCATTTACGGCGTTCCCTATAATGAAAATCCATCGAATAGAACCTTAGTGTTCCTTTTTTAGGAACAGTGTTCTAGATTTATTATTTATAGGCAGCGGCTCGCTTCACCGTCAAGAAGTGCGGTGGCGCTCGGATATCTCAATATTCAGCAGTTTCAATCGCTAAAAGTCGTCAGATGGGCGCTTACTTCTCAACGTAATCGCTCGGTCCCGTTGCAACGCTTGCAACCTTGGCCATCGAAACAATCTCACCAAGACCCGCGTAATTAGGTCCGCCGATACGGCATGCAGGCCGCAAGGCACGCGTATCGATCTTGTTGTTCTTACACAGGCCGTCACGGATGTGAAAGGCCAGCACTTCGCCTACAAGAAACTTCGAACCTGATCTACCAAAAGCGATGTCGTGTCTAAGGACGCATTCCATACTTACTGGCGTGTCAGCGAGGCGCGGGACGGGAATGTGGTCACTGGGCACCGTCTTCAAACCGAGCAAGGTAGTTTCGCTAACGTTGTGTGGATGCGCGACAGCACTAAGGTGAATTTGCTCGATCATTGTCTCGTCGCCGATATTCACAACGAAACTTTTCTGCTCAAGAATATTTCGACCAGTGTCTTTCTGACTACCGTCGCGTAACCCGACGTTGATGCCGAGCATCGGAGGACTCGAAGACACAAAGGTAAAGCAACTGAATGGCGCCAAATTGACAATGCCTTCAGCCGAGTGCGTCGTTACCCAAGCAATTGGACGCGGCACTACAATACCAGTGAGTAGTCGATATATTTCCTGGGGCTGCAACGGTGCCGGATCAATTTTCATTTGTTATTTTCCTTGTTTTGCAGGACACCAGTGCCAGGTTAGCAATTCAGGCAGCCGGTATCTTTCGACCGAAGTCACCGAATGCTGGCCCGGGCAAAGCACCCTGCTTTGCGGAGATGATGGCAGCGCAGCGCTCGGTTACTTCCTGCATGTGCTTGAAGAACGCTTTGTCTTGGCCCTGCTTGTATATGGCAGAGCTCACGGCGGCGACGACCGAACCCGATGCGTCACGGATTGGACATCCGACCGCAAAAATATCGACGAGGTTTTCCTCATCGGATACCGAATAGCCGCGAGTTCTCGTGGCACGAATATCGGCGATCAAAGCTCGTGTGTTTACAATACTGTACGGCGTAAGGCGATTGAGTGAGAGTTTTGGCAGCAGGACCTGCAGTTCATCGTCACTCATCGCCGCAAGCAACACCTTTCCTGCAGCAGTAGTGTGTAGCTGACCTGTAACGCCGGTGTTGATACGAAACACATAAGGCTGCGCCCCCTGAATAGCGTAGAGATAAAGCATTACGATATTCGATCGGACGCCAAGATAAACGTTTAGATTTTCCTTTTCCGCCAATTCATGCAGATCGTCGTGGCATGCGCTGTAAAGTGGATTAGCGCGTGTGTATTTCTGACCAATCTCAAATGTTGTTGCTCCGACGCGATAGCGGCGCGTAGCCGGATTCTGCTCTAGAAATCCATCTTCGGCGAGCGTCAACAAGAGACGCGAGGCCTTGCTTTTGTCCAATGACAGCAAGCGCGCGACCTCGCGCACTCCGAGCTCCGGGCCATGCTCTGCGATCGTTCTGAGTATCTTCAGACCATGCCATAGAGACTGATTGATAGACATGACTAGCCTTTAGTGGCCCGAGACAGTTGCGGTAAAAGCTGGCTTTTCCCAGTAGACAACTTTTCGATAAATGGAGCGGACAACAAAATTCGCTGAGACGCCAATTAGAGAAAGCGTGAAAACGGACGTGAACATTGCACCAACATCAAAATTCATCGAAGATGACTGAATTAGATGTCCCAGGCCCTGACGGGCGGCTAGAAATTCGCCTACAACCGTTCCGATCAGCCCAAGTACAATGCTTATCTGCAGCCCGGCGAAGATCGAGTTTGCAGCGCTCGGCAGTTTGACATCCCAGAAAATCAGCCAACGAGGCGCGGAGAAAGCGCGATACAGGTCAACCAAATCTGGATTGGCCGAACGTAGCCCCGTCATGGTGTTGATGAACATTGGGAAGAAACAAATGAGTGCTACCAGCACGACCTTAAAAGTCATGCCAAAGCCAAACCAAACTAAGAGTAATGGTGCCAGCGCCACTTTTGGCATCGACTGAAAACCGACGACATACGGAAATACAATCCGTTCAGCGAGTACGAACTCTGCGACTAACGCGCCCAAGAGAAATGCAATGATACATCCCAGGAAGTACCCTAGAAGCATCTGCAATACCGTTATGCCGATATGAGGAAAAATCAGGCCGCTGGAGTAGAGCACCCACGCCGATTTTGCGACCTCGATCGGACCCGGCAGAAGATAGTTGGGAACGCCGGACCACTTAACGCCGAAATGCCAAATAAAGAAAAAGCAGATTATAGAGATGACGGATATAGAGTAGGATTTAAGCTTCGCCATTCCGCTCACCATCAATGCATTGCAGAGCTGGCGCCGAGCATCTGTCGCAACTGATTTGCGATTTTGCCGAACTCGGGACTGGCCAACGTGTCAAGTGTACGCGGCCTTTCAATATCAACCGGAACTTCCAAGATCTTTGTTCCCGGCCGGCCGGATAATACGACGATCTTATCTGCTAGGAATACTGCTTCGGGAATCGAATGAGTAATAAAGACAACAGTCTTTCGTGTGTTGAGCCAAATAGATTGCAGTTCCATCGTCATGCGCTCCCGCGTTAATGCGTCGAGAGCGGCAAACGGTTCATCCATCAAAAGAACGGCCGGGTCATGAATGAGACCGCGCGCAATCCCTGCTCGCTGTTGCATTCCACCAGAAAGCTCGCGCGGAAGATGATTGGAAAACTTACCGAGGCCTACTAGGTCAAGTAATTCTTGCGCTTTTGCACGGTAATCTGCTGTCGGCAGCCCGAGTGCACGAATAGGAATTAGCACGTTCTCGATTATAGTTTTCCACGGCAAGAGCGTCGGCTGCTGAAAAACGATTCCAACATCGGATCTAGGGCCAGCTATAGGAGACCCCGACAGTTTTGCGGTTCCCACTGACACCGGCATTAATCCGCTCACAACCCGAAGCAAAGTGGACTTGCCGCAACCTGACGAGCCGATCACAGCAACGAATTGTCCCTTCTCGACGTTGAGGTCGAGATCACGCAGGGCCAGAAGTGGGCCCTGCGTGGTCTGATAGACGACCGAGATTCCGTTGATACCAAGTGTTGGAACGTTTGCCATAGATTGCCGATGGATTTTAGGCTGCTTACTTGTATGCCTTCGCCTTCTTCACCACGTCGTCGCGGCTAAAGCGATTGTATTCAGCTACAAATTCGTTGGTGTAGAGCGTGTTGAGCGGAATATTCGCGTTCTGCTCAATTAGACCGCCGAGCTTCAACGCTTCGACGATCAGTTGAAACTCCTTGTCGGTGAAAGCACCGATATTCTTTTCATCCCGCCCGTAAAGCAGATTTTCAAGGCGTGGCTTGAGGATTGCCATCTCGCGTTTAATGTTTTCTTCGTCTGTGCCTGTAGTCGGGCGCATCGTCGGGTATTCTTTCCAGAATGAACGAATGCAGCCTTCTAGATTTGCTTGGCAAGCGATTGCGCCTCGAGACATAGCCCGTCCGAATTTGATGACGAGGTCCGGGCGCTTCTTGATCATCTCGTCGGTGTAAGGAAAGCCGTGGCTCGGCAGGCCCTGATACTCTTTCGGAAACTCGATCCGGCGAATCTTTGTGCCGCCCAGCTCGATCGCAACATGCATCGTATCCCAGAGATTGAGCGCGTCGATTTGCTTGCGACGGAGAGCCTCAAACGCGGGTACTCCTGAACCAACACCGATTTTCTGTACTGTTTTCCAGTCGACGCCTTGGTTTTGTGCCATCGCCTGCGTCATCGCGATATTACCCGAGGTGAGCGCAACAAAACCAATGGTCGAGCCGTTCAGATCAGCGAAAGTTTTGATCCTGCTTTCGTCGAGTACGGCTAACTCCCAAATCGAACGCGGCAGATAATTGTAAGCGAAACGGATCGGGAAGTTCGGCTTACCTTCTTGGCGCGAAATCGGAATCGGTTCCAGTGAGGCGTAGGCAGTGTGAATCGAGCCTTGGAGAAGCTGCGGAATGATGACGCCGGAACCCGCTAGAACAATCAGCTCGACATCGAGTCCTTCGTCCTCGAAGAAGCCAAGGGCCTTAGCAAACGTGAAATTCGCGACGCCGGAGTTAATCGCCGAAGGCCAAGCAAAAACGAACTTATCTTTTGCCGATGCTATCGGCGCCGAAAACACCGCAGCAAGTGCAAAGGCCGATATCGTAACGGCCCGACCGAACGCCTTCAGAACTCTCGAACGCATGACATCCCCTCCGGTGTCTCAAATAATTCCTTTTGCGTCTCAACTATTGATACATGTCAAGCCCGTGTCAAGTTTCCCGTGGTAGATTCAGGCTATTTTCAAAGCAGTCGGTGGCTGAATTTTTTGCCGCGTCGCACAATGAAAACGCCTCCCACTAAGCAGGTGGCAAACGCTCCGCCGCGACAGTGATCGCGCGCGATACGATGCTTACGGTGAGCGCGGCTTTGTATCGATTGTCTTTCATGGGCAGCGCTCCAAAAACGGATGCTGACGCGGCTGACTCAATTGCCTCCGGTGTCAATGATACGCCGCGCAAAACTTCCTCGCTGTGAACCGCTCGCGCCGGCATCGGCGCAACACCGCCCATCAGGATGGCTGCATCTATTAGTCGCGCCTTCGTCCCGATCAGCCGAACCGCGGCGGATGCCTCAGCAAAATCGCCGCGCCAACGTGCATACTTCTCATAGTGGAACGAGGAGTTCTCACTTGGTTGCGGAATATCGATACGCGTGATCAGCTCTCCTGGCTCGAGGACAGTTTCTCCGGCCCAAACATACAGCTGCTCAACCGGGATCCTTCTTGCCATTTCAGGTCCAGCGGTTACCGCTTCAGCACCAAGACACGACAGCATCGGTGCAAGATCGGCCACGCACGGCGCAGCACATCGCCCCGCCCCAAGAATAGAATGATGTCTGCTATCACCGAGCACGGCGTAGCAAGGACATGCCGGACCGGAAAAGCGGTAGCAAGGAGTTGCCGATCGAAAGAACCAGCAACGCTTCTCCTGACAAAGATCGCCAGCGACTGTCGCACGATTACGTATTTGTTGAGTTGCTATGAGCGATGTGCCGCTTGCAAGTCCCGGAAACTTTTTTCCAATTAGCTTGTCATTTACAAGCTGATCGAGCGTTACTGCAGCGCCAACACTTACGAAGTGCTCGTCCTCAGAAATTTCTTTCACCCCGGGAATATTGCTGTACGAAATAAGCTTTTCCGGCCCGTACACACCCTGCCGTATTCCCGGTAACAGGTCCGTACCACCGCCTAGAAAGCGGCTATTATCGGACGAAGCTTCTAAAATCGCCTCTTCAATCGTGTCGACTACTGACGTTTCAAACTTACGAACTTGTGGCCGTACCTTTGCTAGATGTTTTCCAGCCTTCTTCATCACCGGAAACATTACCGGATAGATTTTGCGTACCGCGGCGACTTCTGCGTTAAAAGGTCTCAAATAGGGCTTCAGAGCAAGTTCGCGCTTCTTCTTAGCTTCGATCGCCGCAAGCACTCGTTCTGGCGTTATCGGCAACTTGTAGAATCGCACACCAACCGCATCGGCAACTGCGTTCGCGACTGCTGCGACTGTTGCATTAATTGTTGGCTCGCCAGCGGCCTTTGCACCGAATGGCCCAAGGGCTTCGTTTGTTTCGATGAAATCGATGAAGATATTCGGAGTATCCGCGATCCGCGGGACACGATAATTGATAAGCGAGCGGTTTACGGGCCGGCCGTTCTCAAAGACCACATCTTCACTGAGGGCCATGCCCACGCCCTGCATTATGCCGCCATATGTCTGACCTTCGAGCGCGGTCGGATTTAGAACGCGTCCTACGTCCTGCGCCGATGCAATATTCAAAATGGTCACATGGCCGGTGCCTGGGTCGACTTCGACTTCCACCGCCTGCGCACCGAACGCATACGAAGCAGCGTAATTTCCGTAGCCCGTTACGGGATCGGGTCGTTCCAGCCCAATCGAGTAATGGCCCTCTACTCGGAGTGATCCAAACCTTTGGGCAGCCTGTGACAGCGTCAATTCACGTCGTGCATCGTCAGGATGGACGAAAGCGCCCACTCGATACTCAATTTTTTCAGTTTCGACGTTCCACTCCTGCGATAATCTCGTACGTATTTTGGATATGAGCTCCTTCCCGGCTGCAATCGCAGCATTACCTGTTACGAAAGTGACGCGGGATGCAGCACTGCCGAGATCGTCTGGGGCATGTTCGGTATCCATATGAACGACCGACATGTTATCTGTGGAGATGCCAAGTGTTTCAGCAACGAGCTGCGCTAGAATCGTGTTCTGCCAAGTGCCGGCATCGGCAGTTTGGGTAAAAATCGTGAGATGCCCTTCGCCATCAAGCTCGACGGCAAGGTTCGAGAAATTGCCTTCGGCGTAAAGCACGCTGCCGCTTGGATGAATCATCGAAGCAATACCGATGCCCCGAAACGGTGGAAGCTTTCCTCTTTTCTCCGTCCAACCAATGCGTTCTGATGCCTTACGCAAACAGTCGCTGAGGCCGCAACTCGTGATCTTCCATCCAAGCGGAGTAATATCACCGGGCTGATTTGCGATTTGAATACGATAGGCGACTGGATCGATATTTAGTTGCTCGGCCAGTTCATCGATTTGGCTTTCAATCGCCCAAATGATGCCGGGAGCGCCCATCCCGCGGTAGGAACCGCCAGGAAGCTTGTTTGTGTATACGAGTTTAGCGCGTACGCCCGCGGCGCCCACACGATAAAGATTCGCTATCCGCTGACGCAGTGCAGAAACATACACGGGGCCCATATGGGTGTATGCGCCATTGTCGACAATCGCATCGACTGTTCGCGCTAGAATGTTTCCGCTGCGATCGACCGCCGTTCGGAGTGACATTGATTTGGCATGGTCGCTCTTCCCGGCGATGTACTCTTCGTCGCGGGAAAGCGCTATTTTGATTGGCCTGCCTGTTCGTTTGGAAAGTAGTGCCGCGATCGCGATTTGCTCAGGCGATTGCGACTTACCTCCAAATCCACCGCCAATCGCGACGGGTCGCACTATAATGTTCGCAAGTTCTAATTTGAGAACACGCGCCAGCTCTTTGCGCACGAAGAAAGGCGCTTGTGTTCCGCACCATACCTCCAGTTTTCCGCTTGTCTTGTCGAAAGATGCGACTGCCGCATTCGTTTCCATGCAAACGGGCCAAACAACACCGTGCTCGTAATGACCTTCAACAACAAGAGCTGCTTCTTCGAAGCCCGCATCAACATCGCCAAGCTTTACGTCGACCGCTTGCGCCACATTGGCTGGCAACTTCTCTTTGCGAGGATGTATTTCAATCGCGCCGGATGCTAGCGCTGCCTCAGTAGTAACAGCCGGCGTTTGCTCTCGGTATTTTACTGAGATTGCGCGAACGCCGAGCCACGCGGATTGCGCAGTCTCTGCGGCCACGGCCGCGACCTCCTCGCCGTAAAAGCGCACCTTACCCGTCGCCAGCGGATAGCGATCAGAATAGCCTGCGCCATAATTAACATAGCGCTCGCCGCTGAAATCCGACGATACGACCGCGTCTACAATGCCTGGGACCGCCATTGCTGGCTTAAGATTGATTTCTAAGATATCGGCTGCCGCATGAGGGCTGCGCAGAATCGCGCAATAAAGCATTCCCGGCAGCGTGACGTCGTGAGTGTACTCGGCTTCGCCGTTGACCTTCGTCTGCCCCTCGATCTGCGGAATGCGACGCCCAATTACCTCAGAATGCTGTTTCATTCAGCTGCGACCGCCGCGCGCACAGCTTGTAGAATTTGTACATACCCGGTGCAACGACAGACGTTACCTTGCAAAGCTGTACGGATTTCCTCTTCGGTTGGCCGCTCTCTTTTCGATAGCAGCCCATAAGCAGACATGATCATGCCACTCGTGCAGAAACCGCACTGAAAGCCACCGTGCTCGATGAAGGCTTGTTGCAGAGCGTGAGGTTTTCCGCTTCTGGCGAGACCTTCGATTGTAGTGACGCTTGACCCATGCAGCGTACAAGCCAATGTAACGCAAGAGCATACTGACGCACCGTCTACGATCACGGTGCAGGCACCACATTCTCCGCTATTGCAACCAATTTTCGTGCCGCGCAATTGCAGATGGTCTCTAAGAACATCTGCAAGAGACTCATGCATGTCGACCGTCAGATCTCGATCGACGCCATTAATCGACAAGCTAATTTTGCTACCTGAAATAGATGTTACACTCTTATCAAGCGGCGGCATGGTCATGCCATCAATATCTTCTCAGCGGTGATCGGAAGATTGGTGATGCGCTTTCCTGATGCCGCAGCGATGGCATTGGCGACCGCTGCAGGCGGCTGAATCGACGGTGGTTCGCCCACTCCCTTCGCTCCGTAAGGTCCGGTCACAGAAGGGTAAGTTACCAGGATAATTTCGATCGGTGGAACGTCCATGCTCGTCGGCATTTTGTAGTCCGTTAGATTGCCGTTCTGAACATGGCCTTTCACCATTATTAGTTCTTCGAAAAGCGCTTGGCCCACACCTTGAACTGCCCCACCCTCCAGTTGTCCTTCTAGATAAGTAGGATTGATCGCGTAGCCGACGTCTTGAGCTACGACATATCGATTAATCGTCACTTCACCCAAGACTTGGTCAATTGAAACATCGACTGCATGAACGTGGAAGCTGGGGGACGGCCAACTTGGCGAAAAATGGTTCTGCACTCTAGATGCATCATGCTCGACCGCCGGCGCGATATAGGTTGCTTCTGCAATGAGCCCGCCGCCACCTGCATTGGCTTGTGTGGCCAACTCCGCAAACGTGAGTTTTTTCTCGCCGCTCCAAAATGCTTTTTCTCGCATCTGAAGTGACTGCGCTTCGGCGCCCAACGATTTGGCAGCGCGCTCCCTCATTTTTGCAATAAGCTCGCGGGCAGCTTCACGCGATGCATTGGCGACCGCAAACATTGTGCGGCTACCTTGCGAGCCAAAGTCGTAAGGTGTCGTGAGAGAGTCTGCACTAACGACATTAATATCAGTGACTGGGATTTTTAGTTCTTCCGCGACAACCTGCGCGGCACCAGTCAAAGCGCCAGTACCCATTTCAACAACGCCGACCATCATCGTCAGCGTGCCGTCCTGCATCAACTTCAGATATGCTCCGGAAGAACCGCGAGACGTCATCCACCAGCCGCACGCCAATCCCTTTCCGCGGTTTTGCTCAGGCTTTCTGGAATTCCAGTCGATCGAGGCCGCTGCTTTGTCTAGACATTCTTCAAGACCTACCGCGGTCATCTTCTGACCATTCACGGCGACATCGCCCTCGCGCAGAATGTTTCGCTTTCTCAATTCGAGCGGATCGATGCCTAAGTCGTCGGCGATCATATCCATCTGAGACTCTGTAGCGAAGTTAGGCATTGGTCCTGACGGCGCACGTACTGAACCGTTCGGGTGATTGTTCGTATAAACCGCAATGCCTTCCAATTCAGCATTCGGCAACTTGTAAGGTCCTGCCAGAATCATCGTTGCGGTAGACGCAACTAGCGGTCCCGATCCAGAACAAGCGCCTGAGTCAACAATGACTCGCCCCTTCTTCGCGATTATATGGCCATCTCGATCGACGCCGGTTTTCAATTCTATTGTCGCTGGCTGACGAAAAAGCGCTGCTGTTAGCTCTTCCTCGCTCGTTGACATTACCCGCACTGCACGCTTCGCGGCGCGCGCTAACACCATTGCGTAGTGCTCCATTCCTAGTCGGAGCTTTCCTCCAAAGCCTCCTCCGATACCCGGTACGACAACTCGGATGTGAGAGGGCGGTATGCCAAAGATTTCCGCAAGTGCACTCTGCGTATCGAACAACAGCTGCGCGTTACACCATACGGTCGCCTTATCGCTGTCCGTCCACTGCGCTACCGCGACACGCGGCTCAGTATAACCGGCATGAACCGGGCTTGTTCTAAAAACATGCTCATAAACTCGATAGCTATTCCGAAACCCCTCTTCGACATCACCTACCTTGATCACTGTTCGGCCGCAGCGATTAGCATCGCGCGAAATGATTGGCGCAGCCTTCAGCTCTTTCCAGTTTGGGTGCACGAGAGATGCGTCGCTACGAAGAGCGGTAACCGGATCAAATACGGCCGGTAACTCTTCATAATCTACAACAATGGCCTTCACAGCCTGTTCAGCAGCGTATTCGCTGTCCGCTGCAACGCCGGCAATTGCCTGCCCAACGTGATATACGCGATCGGACGCAAAAACTTCAAAATCCTTGATGAAATTTCCAAAGCGATTCAATTTTTGAGTGCTGCCCGTAACGATCGCCCGAACGCCAGGCATGGATCGCGCGGCGGTTGTGTCAACCCTCAAAATCTTTGCATGAGCATGTGGGCTTCGCAAAACGCGGCCATACAGCATTCCAGGTAAAGCAAAATCGGACGCGTAAACAGCTGCCCCCGTAACTTTTCCAGCACCGTCCAAACGATTTAGACGCTTGCCAACAACATCGAACACTTGGGGTTGAGCGCTCATTTCACACCCATATTCTGCGAGGCATGATGTACTGCTTCGACGATCTTCTTGTATCCGGTGCAGCGGCAAAGAGTGCCGCAGATTCCTTCGCGAATTTCGTCCGGTGTGGGCGATGGGTTTTCTTTAAGAAAGCCCGCGGCGGTCATGATCATGCCTGGGATACAATAACCGCATTGAACCGCGCCGTGATCCAGAAAAGCGGATTGAAGTGCATGTAACCCTTCATCCGTGGCCATTCCCTCGATCGTTGTTATTTCGGCACCTTCACACTGGACGGCGAGGAGGATGCAGGAATTTACGGTACGACCATTCACCAGAACGGCACATACACCACACTCGCCCTCCAGACAGTTTGATTTAGTGCCAGTGAGCGCCAGATCCTTGCGCAAGACTTCGAGCAAAGTCTCAGTCCCACTCGCTTTGACTTGCCACTTCTCGCCGTTAACGATGATGCTCAGTTCAAACATTTTGCCAACCATCTGCGAAGCTATAAGCACTGGGACAAGGCTCGGCCAACTAGGCCTTCGACAACTCGCGTTCGATATTCTGCGGACGCGCGCGAATCCGAACGTGGACTACATTCGGACTTAGCCTGCGCGGCGGCGAGCTTTATCAACTCTGTATCCAACTTCTTTTTCTCAATAAGACGCTCAGCGATCTTTGCGCGTCGTGGTCTTGGACCAACAGCTCCGAGGGATATGCGCGCGCTACTGCAAGTTCCGCCGCTATCAATTTCCAGATTGACGGCTACCGATACAACGGAAATCTCCATTGCCTTTCGTCGTCCAACTTTCAGAAAAACACTTCGATTGCGACCATCAAATCTCTTGAACTGTACGCTCTCAATCAGTTCGCCAGCCCGCAAAGTCGTTTCGCCCGATTTTACAAATAATTGGTCTATCGGAACTTTGCGACTGCCCTCAGGCCCCCTGACTTGAATAGTCGCGTCCAAGGACAAAAGTGCTATTGCGACGTCCGCAGCGGGAGATGCATTTGCCAGATTCCCACCCACTGTGCCGACGTTTCTAATCTGGTGACCCCCTACTACTCTGGCTGCAGCCTGAAGTGCGGAAAACTCCCTTTCAATCGTACGATTGGTTTCAATATCTTTGTGAGTACAGAGGGCGCCAATTTTAATGGCGTCATCACTAACTTCGATCTCGCGCAACGAGCTAAGGCGGGAAATATCGACCAAATCTTCGCTCTTTCGAACGCCTCGGCGCAACTGGATTACAAGATCGGTACCTCCTGCCACATATTTCCAACCATCTTTCAGGCCAGAACTGATCTCTATTGCGTGCTCTACGGAGTTTGCTACGTGCAGATTAAATTTCATTGGCTCAGCTCATCATCTGCTGAAGCGCCGGTCGCCACGCTTCCAAGACAAAGCGTTCTAGCGTTCGTTCCGCAGTCAAGCCTTTTGCTGGAAGTGCAGACAGGATAACGCCGTTTATTCCTGCCTTGAATAGTGACACTAGCTGACTCTTGATATCGGCTGGACTGCCTACCAAAGAAATCGCCTTGATCATGTCGTTCGAAATATCTGATTTAATTGCTTCGTAAGGAGCAGCGCCTTCCTTGTAGTGAACGTGAGCGACCTTCTCTCTTATCCCAGCGGGGATCCCTAAACCTTGAGACTCTAGAGTATCAAAATGAGTTCTGCCCGACGCCAATGTACGTGCGGCGCGCAAACGCAACGCGTCGTACGCGTCAGGTACATTGTCACTCAGTGATATATTTAGCCGGGCTATCAAACGGACGTCACCGGACGCTCGACCCACGCTGGTTGCGGCCTCTTTGACTCTGTTTGAAAAGGCTTGCGCTTCAAGCGCATTGCCACACGCCTCCATAATGACGGCGTCGGCAATCTTTGCACCCAGTTGCTGAACCTGCGGGCCATTTCCAGCAATCCATACGGGAAGCTGTTCTCGCGTGGGCTTGAAACCCAACTTGCCGGCGTCGAACTTAATTATCTCGCCGTCATATGAGACTTCGTTTCCCTTGGAAATCGCTCGAAAAAGCTCGATCGACTCCCTGATGGCCCTCACAGGCTTCGGCCTCGGAGTGCCCATCTCTGCAAAGCCAGACACCCCTGCACCCATTCCCAAAATCGCGCGACCTCTTGAGATGTCATCGAGAGTATGAATTGCCATCGCAGTAAGTGCGGGATGACGAGAAAAAGGATCTGTTACGCAGGGCCCGATATTGATGCTTTTTGTTTGCATCGCGATCACGGTCAACAACGAGTAGACCTCGCGATAAAAACGCTCGTCGGCCATCCAGACGTCAGTAAACCCTAGTTCTTCGGCGAAAGCGGCCTGTTTTGCATGTACGAACGGATCGGAATGGCCGGCCATCAGCATACCGAGAGTCATCGTACCGCCTCCATTGGAATGTATTCGATATCGAAGCCGTAATGGCGCGGACCGAGAGCATTAATGCTCTGTGGCGTCCGATGAATCTCCAAAGCAGGTGCGACTATCACCGCAACATTCGTTCCGCTTTCGAGGTTTGTATTTGTGGAAGGCTCGCCTGTTTTTTCATCCACTACGCATATCAAGTCGGGCGCAGTATATTTTGGCACATCTCCAATCCAGACGATGTGATTCTCATTCTTCAAAAAAATGCGTGTTTCTGGAGCGTTGTTCGAAGCAATGCGCAGCTCGCCAAACATATAGCCGTCTCGGCTTTCCCAATCTTTGGCAATCAGCTTTCCTCGAGCAACAACAGCTCCGTTAAGCTCACGAGCCGCCGCTTCCGCGGGATCTTTTCCTGACGAACGCGACGCCGCGATCAATCGACCAAGGCGAAGCGCTCGAGTAAGACCGCCGCCGGTCGCAACACGTTTCAACGTACGCCCGTCAACAATGAATGCCGCTCGAGCACATTGCGCACGCATGTCAGCGAGCTTCGTGACGGAACTGATAGCCTTTCCGAGCCGTTCGGCCTGCTTGGAGCTATGGCAGCCCGATACGGTCAAAAGCGTACCCCAGGGGTCCGCAAATACCGCTGGGGTAACCGATACTCCGGCCAACGCGACAGTGCTCTGGCTCATTTCTGGAATCGCGCGGCCACCAGCACAATCGCAGTCAATCATGTCCACACCCGCAGCAAGCGCCGCTGCAAATGGTGTCGTCGTATTTCCGGCGCCAATCTCGATAGGAAAAACGCCGGAAATCTTTTTGTTTGTCTGCCGCTCCAACTCTCTTAATGCGAGAAGCATCGGCTGCCGGTCATCCATCGCTTCTGGGTAACCAGCGGCAACGAGCTCAGCTTGGCTCAGAGGTGCAGTCGGTGCGATCGAACCAAGTCCTGATAGCGAACAAAAAAATGCATCGTCAGAAATTGTGTCGAGTGAACGCCAGCGGAGTTCGTCTCCGCGAATAATGTAGGGAGCTAGAGCGGCGTGCCCCGCTTCGGGACGACCACCCCCGCCCGTTCCAAGTAGAGTTAGGCCGCGAATAAAGTCGGCCAAATCCGTCGGATTAGAGAGCCTATTCACAGAGTGCATGTGTCTCAATAATTGCTGTTGCTATCTCAACTGGTGAGACATAGCTTTCCTGTCGCTTGGGAGTCAATTCTCCAGGCTTGTATTACTGGTGTTTTTTGAAATGAAGATCGCGATCCCGGCCGAAACCGAACAGGGCGAGCCGCGCGTCGCGGCTACGCCCGATACCGTAAAACGCTTCACCAACCTCGGCGCCAAGGTCGCCGTCGATAAGGGTGCGGGCCAAAAGGCCGGCATCCTCGACGCCGACTATCAGGCGGCGGGAGCCGAGATCGGCAGCGGGGTCGCGAAGGACGCCGACGTTGTCCTGAAAGTCCGCCGCCCGACGAAAAGCGAGATGGGCGCATACAAGCCTGGCGCACTCGTTATTTCGATCATGGATCCGTACGGCAACGAGGCCGCGCTGAAAGATCTGGCGGCGGCGAAGCTGAGCGCATTCGCGATGGAGCTGATGCCGCGCATCACCCGCGCGCAGGTGATGGACGTGCTCTCGTCGCAGGCGAACCTCGCGGGCTATCGCGCGGTGGTGGACGCCTCCGCCGAATTCGGCCGCGCATTGCCGATGATGATGACGGCGGCCGGCACCGTGCCGGCGGCGAAAATCTTCATCATGGGTGTCGGTGTTGCCGGCCTACAGGCGATTGCGACCGCGCGCCGTCTCGGCGGCGTGGTGACGGCGACCGACGTGCGTCCCGCCACCAAAGAACAGGTGGAATCGCTCGGCGCGAAGTTCCTGGCGGTCGAGGACGAAGAATTCAAGAACGCGCAGACCGCCGGCGGTTACGCCAAGGAAATGTCGAAAGAGTATCAGGCCAAGCAGGCCGCGCTGACTGCCGATCATATCAAGAAGCAGGACATCGTGATCACGACGGCGCTGATTCCGGGCCGTCCCGCGCCGCGCCTGATTTCGAAAGAAATGGTTGCGTCGATGAAGCCGGGTTCGGTGATCGTCGATCTCGCGGTCGAGCGCGGCGGCAACGTCGAAGGCGCGGAACCGGGCAAGATCGCGGAAGTGAACGGCGTGAAGATCGTCGGCCACCTCAACGTCGCGGGCCGCTTAGCTGCGACCTCGTCGGCGCTCTACGCGAAAAACCTATACGCCTTTGTCGAAACCATGTTCGACAAGGAAAAGAAGTTTGCGCCGAACTGGGACGACGAACTCATCAAGGCGACCCTGCTGACCAAAGACGGCGCGGTCGTCCATCCGAATTTCATGCCGAAGGGGTAGGCGCATGCTCGAGAACATGACCGATCTGGTTTCGTTTGCGCTGACTGCCTGCTCCGATGGTTTTTTCGAGCACATGGCGAATGACGAGAGCGTGCTGCCGCTGAACGCGATGGCGACCGCTTCCGCCGCGACCGCAAGCCCGTTCGTTTTCCAGATTTCGATTTTCGTGCTGGCCTGCTTCGTCGGCTACTACGTGGTGTGGTCGGTGACGCCCGCGCTGCATACGCCGCTGATGTCGGTGACGAACGCGATCTCTTCCGTGATCGTGGTCGGCGCGCTGCTCGCGGTCGGCGTCAATCTGGCGGCCGATCCGGCGGGTGCGTGGTGGGCGCGGGTGCTCGGCTTCTTCGCGCTCATCATGGCGTCGGTGAATATCTTCGGCGCGTTCCTGGTGACGCAGCGAATGCTTGCCATGTACCAGCAGAAAAAGAAGTGAGGCTGCTATGAACGCAGATATCGTAGCCGTCCTCTATCTCGTCTCCGGCGTTCTGTTCATTCTGGCGCTGCGCGGACTATCGCATCCGACTACGTCGAAGGCGGGCAACCGCTACGGCATGATCGGCATGGCGATCGCAATCGTGACCACGCTTGCGTTCTCGCCGCCCGCCGACGCAGTCGGCTGGGGCCTCGTGATCGGCGGTCTCGCGATCGGCGCGGCCATCGGCGCCTACATGGCGCGCAAGATTGCGATGACGCAGATGCCGCAATTGGTCGCGGCGTTCCATTCGCTGGTCGGTCTGGCTGCCGTGCTGGTCGCAGCGGGCGCGCTCTATGCGCCGTCCGCCTTCGGCATCGGCTCCATCGGCACGATTGCTTCCGCCTCGCTGATCGAAATGGCGCTGGGTGCCGCTATTGGCGCAATCACGTTCACCGGCTCGGTGATCGCGTTTGCGAAACTGAACGGCAACATGAGCGGCGCACCGATCATTCTGCCCGCGCGGCACATCATCAACATCGCGCTCGCAGCGGCGCTCGTGATCGCGACGGTCCTGTTTATCCGCACCGAAAGCCACGCGCTGTTCTGGGCGATCGTGCTGCTCTCGTTCGTGCTCGGTGTGCTCATCATCGTGCCGATCGGCGGCGCCGACATGCCGGTCGTCGTGTCGATGCTGAACTCGTATTCGGGTTGGGCGGCAGCAGGCATCGGCTTCACGCTCGGCAACGCGGCGCTCATCATCACCGGTGCGCTGGTCGGTTCTTCGGGCGCCATTCTGTCGTATATCATGTGCAAGGGCATGAACCGCTCTTTCATCTCGGTCATTCTCGGCGGCTTCGGCGGCGAGACGACCGCGGCCGCGGGACAGATCGAGTCGCGGCCCGTGAAGCAGGGCTCGGCCGACGACGCGGCCTTCATCATGAAGAACGCCGAGAAGGTCATCATCGTGCCGGGTTACGGCATGGCGGTCGCGCAGGCGCAGCACGCGCTTCGCGAAATGGCGGATAAACTGAAAGAAGAAGGCGTGCAGGTGAAATACGCGATCCATCCGGTCGCTGGGCGCATGCCGGGCCACATGAACGTGCTGCTCGCCGAAGCCAACGTGCCTTACGACGAAGTGTTCGAACTCGAAGACATCAACTCCGATTTCGGTCAGGCGGACGTTGCCTTCGTCATCGGCGCGAACGACGTGACCAATCCTTCCGCGAAGACCGATCCGAAATCTCCGATCTTCGGCATGCCGGTGCTCGACGTCGAAAAGGCGAAGACGGTTCTGTTCGTGAAGCGCGGCATGGGCTCCGGCTATGCGGGCGTCGAGAACGAGCTGTTCTTCAAAGACAACACCATGATGCTGTTCGCCGACGCGAAGAAGATGGTCGAGAACATCGTCAAGGGGCTGTGATTGCGATTTCGTGATTACCGATATCGATCACTCAATAACGCATACAAAGCTCGAATAGACTGCGCCTCTCCGCCTTCCGGTCGGCCCGGTCGGGCCTTCGGATTCCAACCATATATGTCGAGATGCATCCAGCTCTCTGTTTGTTCGACAAACTTCGACAGAAAGAGAGCAGCTACAATTGCTCCAGCCTGACCACTGCCAACATTGTTGGTATCTGCTGATTTCGATTCCAACATCTTCACATAGGGCTGCCAAAGCGGCATTCGCCAAAGAGGGTCAGCTTGCTCAGATGAATGTTGGGCAAGTTCATTCCAAGTTGCGTCATCGTTGGTAAATACTGGAGGAATATCCGGCCCAAGCGCTATTCTTGCGGCACCAGTTAGAGTAGCAAAATCAATCAGCAGTTCTGGTTTTTCTTCGTCGGCTAAAGTAAGCGCATCTGCGAGAACTAACCGCCCCTCTGCATCGGTGTTTCCTATTTCAACTGTCAAACCTTTTCTGCTTTTGAGAATATCGCTTGGCCGAAAAGCATTTCCAGAAATTGAGTTTTCAACGGCCGGCACAATGACGCGAAGGCGCACTTTAAGTTTTGCGTCCATAACCATATGTGCCAGGGCAAGAGCTGCAGCCGCACCTCCCATGTCTTTTTTCATCAATAACATCGACGCGGGTGTCTTAATATCAAGACCGCCTGTGTCGAAGCAGACGCCCTTTCCAATAAGAGTCACTTTAGGATTTGACGGCTTACCCCACGTGAATTCAACCAGTCTCGGTGCGCGTTCGCTGCCCTGCCCAACCGCATAGACAAGCGGGAAATTCTTTCTCAACAAAGCTTTGCCGATGACGCTAGTTACTTTAGCTCTGTGTTTACGCGCCAACTGTCGAATTGCTGTTTCAAGTTCAGCCGGACCCAGATCGTTCGGCGGCGTATTAATTAGGTCTCTTGCCAAGGCCAAACCGTCAGCAATGCGCAGGACTTCTGCAGCATCCACGCCGGACGGAACGACGAGATGAGACAGTTCTCTTTTACTCTTTCGATAGCGATTGAAATGATAAGTGCCTAAGGCAAACCCTAAAGCTGCCAGGCGCGGGTTACGAATAGGTTCAACGAACCGCCATGCTCCAACCGGCAGTATGGCAGGTAGCATTCCGGTTATCAGCGGATCTGAAAGTGTTCCGCTGGCCTTTCCAAGGCCAAAAATACAACCCGCTACCGAACCTTTATCATCTGGCAATATTAGATAACGGCCTTCATCTGGCTCGAAGCCGGATGCTACAAGGTAAGCACGAGCAACAGCCGAAAGCTCGTCGCGAACGCTATTCCAATTTTCGCTATCGACAAACCAAATTGGCTTTGGTTCAGCTGCCGACGAAACTACGGCGCGGTATATTTTTTCTGGCAATTGACTGTCTCCGGCATTGGCGCCGTTTACCACGCGATCTCAAGTTGAGAAAGGCTCAGTGGGAATATATCGCCAGCTCGTCAGCGCCGTGTGCCAAGCACCATAATTACGAAACCGAGAGCCGTTGCTAAAGCCATTAGAATAAACGGCCAAAAATAATTCCCTGCCAAATCATAGCTTATTCCTACTGCGACTGGGCCGCCGGCAACTCCCACTGTCGCAATGAACTGGCTCATCGAATAAATTCTGCCGTACTCGCGCGTGCCGAATTTTTCTGCGAGCAGCAAGGGTTGCATCACCAACGAATTTCCAATTGTTACGCCAAAAAGAACCACACAAGATAAGATCGCTAAACGCTGGTCTGCAAAAGCGAGAAAGAAGAGCGCAACTCCCTGTACCGCCATCAGCTGTAGCGTGAAAGTTCGAACTGACATTTTTATTACAACCCAACCGCCGAACATTCGGCCAACAATGCTCGATGAAGCAAGAAATGCTAGCGCGAGTGCGGCTGTCTCTAGCCCATTCCTGAGGTTTGCTAACCGATAGAGATGTGCAATGGCCCCTACCTGGGCACCTAGAATAAATAAGTATGAAATCGAGAGTGAAAGATAGAAAGCAGTTTTCTTCGCCTCGTCGTACGATACCGAAGAGTAGTCGGTAGATGCGTCATTCGATGCAATGCTAGCTTGGCCGTCCGGATTCAATCCCAGATCTTCAGGATTGCTACGAATCACAAGAAGCGTGATTGGGACAATTCCAAAGAAAAACAATGCAGCCATCCACGGACCGGTTGCACTCAACCCACCGCGTTCAATAGAAAGCGCCACGAATGGTGAAATAAAGATCCCCCCCATCGAAAATCCTGTCGACGCCACAGAGAGAGCGATCGCGCGTTTTGCTTTAAACCAACGAGTAACGAGAGTCGTTACAGGCACTAGATTGGATGCGCCGTAAGATAGGCCGAAGACAATGTGAAAAAGAAAAAGCTGCCAAGTCTCTTGCAGATAACCAACTGAAAAGAGGCAAGCAGCGCCTACGATCGCGGCGCCAACCAGCACTCCTCTAATGTCATACCGGTCGATAATCCTCCCCACGAGCACGCCAGAGATTCCACCTGAGACGAAAAAAGCCGCTGTCGCCGCACTCGTCAATGAAACGGGGAAACCTCTCTGCGCAACAAACGCGTTGAGCAAAACGGAAAGATTGTAAAAAGCTAATCCGGATGTGACTGTGGTAATGAGAAAGATGGCTGCAACTATGCGCCAACCATAATAAACCTGCTTTTCAGCAAACATCTTAGAACCGAGAGCACGGGTTAAGGTAGAGCCCCGGCTGTTACGTTGAAAGTGGAGCGTTGCTAGAAGGCAACTACTCGAGGGCTTAATAGGTCCGGCAGCTCGTACTAGCCGCTCTGCAGAAGGAGAAGCGAGGTTTCAGTCTCGATCCTTCCACAAGTCGCACATTCAAAAGTATAGGAATCTGCAGATACGACGGTTGCGATCATTGTCTTGTCACAACGCTTGCAAATGCGCGAATAGGAAAGCTTTGCTACTTTCTCACTAGCCTTTCCCAACTGATTTCTGTCTGTATTTTGGGACTTTAGCATCGTTTTCGACTGTCTTTTAAGGTTATGAAACGATGGCACATAGCCTCCCACCTCGCAACAAATCTGGCTGTAGAGCAGCTATGCCTCCGAAAGAATTCCGGATCATGTGCACGAATGATAACGGTTTCAGGAGGGACAAAGACGAGTCTAAAGCACGCGTTGATATTTCCAGCCGCGCTCGGCCTTTGATGTGAATGCAGTGAAATCAAGCGCTGAAGAGCGAAAATTGGATTTGTTCAACGGTCCAATTCTATCGACGCTATTACGGCTAAGCATTCCTAATTCCTTTGCGATGTTGGCTGCGATTCTCGTATCGCTCGCTGAGACCGTCTACGTCGGCCTCCTCGGGACAAGTGCCCTCGCGGGTATCGCAGTAGTCTTTCCGCTACTTGTGCTTCAGCAGGGCTTGTCCGTTGGAGCGATGGGAGGCGGCATTACTTCCGCGATCAGTCGGGCACTTGGTGCGGGCGATCAAGAGCGAGCGGAGGCGCTAGCGTTGCATGGCGTGGCAATCGGTGTTGTTTGCGGCGTCTCAACCACCGCCGTCATGCTAACTTGCGGCCCAACAATTTATCGATTGTTGGGCGCGACGGGAGACGTACTTACAAAAGCACTTGAATACTCTAACGTCGCGTTTCTTGGCTCACCTCTTATCTGGTTGGCCTTTACGCTTATCGCTATTGTTCGAGCGACAGGTAACATGCGCCTCGCCTCGGGGGTCGCGCTCTTTTCTCTAACTCTCCAAGCTGCTGTAGGCGCTGCTTTGGGATTTGGATTGGGACCCCTACCAGCCTTAGGCATGTCTGGAATTGCATTAGGCCTAGTTGTTGGCCTCGCGAGCGCTGCCGCATTTTTGGCATTCTACCTTTGCTCGAACAGATCGACAGTTCGTATCAGATTCTCTGGGTTCACCTTTCGCCGCGAGCTGTTCAGCGAAATCTTGCAGGTGGGGCTACTGACGTGCGTCTCTACGATTCAAACAACTCTTGCCGTTCTCATCATGACGTCTTTTATCGCCCGCTATGGTTCTGAAGCGTTGGCCGGCTACGGCATCGGGGCTCGATTTGAGATGATTCTGATACCACTCTCAGCAGGCGTAGGAGTTGCGTGCATCCCCATGGTGGGTATGGCGATCGGAGCCGGAAACGTTGCTAGAGCGCGCAGAATTACACTTATAGGTGCAATTCTCACTGCGTCGGTCGTCGGAGCGTTGGGTCTCGTGCTTTCAATTGCTCCTCAAATCTGGGCAAATATTTTCACGGACAATCCGACGACTCTTCAAGTCGCACATACATTTCTACATTGGACAGGACCTGCTTACGCCTTCTTTGGGATGGGTATATGCCTTCTTTTCGCATCGCAGGGAGCTCGAAAGGTCCTAGGCCCCGTCCTCGCTGGAACTGCCAGACTAATTACGATTTTTTTCGGCGGTTTGGTATTGGTTTATATGGAAGCGCCGATGCATTATTATTTTGCACTCGTTGCCGCCGCGATGATCATCTACGGTACCGCAGCAGCCTTCGCAGTTTATTTGGCGGACTGGACCCCAAGAAATCAACATAGATAGTAGTGCCAACATGCTCTAGGCGTATGCTTCTTAACAGAAAGACCTGGGGTACTGCCTGCGGCGCCTATGACAATGTCAGACTGACCTTTATTAAATCACTTAACGCGAACCTTTTTTGTGCTTTTTTCGAGAAGCAACAGTTTTGTCTTCCGGAATCTTTGCAATAATCTTCAAAGTAGCATGCGGATCTAAATCTATAACCGTGGCCAGCTGCAAGAATTCTACTACGTCGAGGCGACGCTCTCCGCTTTCAATGTTCGCAACAAATGGCTGATGTCTACCCAGCTTCCGGGCGACTTCCGCTTGGGTAAGCCCTGCGGCTCTACGTTGCCGTGCAACAAGTTCCGCCAGCCGCTTATGCCGCGGTGAAAAGATCGATTTTGGCAAGCAAAACCCGACGGTTGGACCGGGTTTCGGCTTAATCCGACTTTTAGATTATCCAAAAATTGTATAATTACTGAGGAATTCTGTATGCGAGTGAACGATGGCCTCAAAGCATCAAATGACGGGAATGCTGGGTGTGTATCTGGTAGCCGCTGAACTTACGCAACGAGGGCTTATTGTTTCGATCACTTCGCGGAACGCTAAGGGCGCTGACATAATCGCCGTCGATCAGTCCTACGAACGAGCATGGTCGATACAGGTCAAGACCAATCGAAAATCCAGCAAGTACTTTTTACTGAGCAAGGATTTTAAAACTACGCACGCAAAACAGCACGTATACGTTTTTGTAAATCTTCGCGGAGAGGAAAGGCCAGATTACTATGTTGTTCCCAGTACTCACGTGGTGAAGCATGGACGCTCCTGGGAAAGGAGCACCGGTTCGGAATGGCACGGGTACGACAGAGATGTCGCGACTGAGTTTCGCGATAACTGGTCATTGTTTGAGTAGCGTGAAGAGCTACCTGGAAACCGGCAATCCAAGATTAATAAATTAATGTTCGCGGTTTGACAGCACTACTCCAGTTCTTAAGAGTACGAATCAGAAGTAGGCGCCCTCTCCCGGCCGTTTAGTACTGCCGCAGGTCGCGACGACCCTTCGCTTTTTACACTTGTGCTCTTCGCCAAGCGGCGGAGCCGTGCAATTTTTGGAGGCGCAAAAATGGAAAGAGTTCGTCTAATCTCAGATTTTCAGAAAAAATTAGAAGAACCTGTCGCCACTCTACCCCGCCAAGTGATGGTTGTTGATCAAGCTGTTTCTCAACAAGTGGAGCACAAGCCTGTTTCTAAGCTAACGCGTTTGCCCAATAGCCCTCGTGTTCATTCAATTCGACAAATCAAGCTGCTCAAGCGATCCATCGAACTCTTTGGGTTCGTCAATCCCATTCTGATCGATACAAAATGCCGTGTGATTGCCGGCTGGGGCCGCGTTCTCGCAGCTCAGGCGCTCCAGTTGAGAGAAGTGCCAACGCTTAGGATCCATCACCTCAATGAGGATGAACTCAGAGCCTACGTGATCGCTGACAATCGGTTGGCGGACAAAGGCGGATGGGACCGAGAACTGCTTGCGTTGGAGCTTCAAGGATTGAACGAGATCGGCTTTGATATAGAGGCGATTGGCTTTGAGAACGCAGAGCTCGACATTATCCTTGAAGAAGCAAAAGAGGCGCGAGGCGGTGACAGCGCGGAAGATCGCCTTTTTGAAATCTCGAATAGCGTAATAACTCAACCCAATGACCTTTGGTCATGTGGTCGGCACAAATTGTTGTGCGGTGATGCTCGTGAGGCTGAAGCTTACAAGCGTATTCTCGGCAGCGACAAAGCAGCGCTCGTTATCACAGACCCACCATACAACGTGCAGATCAAAGGTAACGTATCTGGTCTTGGCCGGCACCAGCATGCCGAATTTGCCATGGCTAGTGGAGAGATGACTTCTACCGAATTCTCATCATTTCTGAGCGCCGCAATCGAGAAATTGATCGCCTACAGTGAAGACGGATCCGTGCATTTCATATTCATGGATTGGCGCCATATCCAAGAAATGATGCTTGTCGGGCAACAGCATTACTCCAAGCTGCTAAATTTATGCGTTTGGTGCAAAACTAACGCCGGCATGGGCTCATTTTACAGGAGCCAACATGAACTGGTGTTTGCCTGGCATGCTGGTAATGCGGCATACCGAAATAACATCGAGTTAGGGCGGCATGGCCGCTCAAGGTCCAACGTTTGGACATACGCTGGTGTGAACACATTCAAAAAAGATCGCGATCAGGAGTTGAGCATGCATCCAACGGTGAAGCCCATCGCTCTTATTGCAGATGCAATTAAAGACTGTTCAGTACGCGACTCAATTATTCTCGATCCTTTCGTTGGCAGTGGCACAACACTCATCGCGGCGGAACAAACGGGTCGCATCGCTTGCGGTATTGAGATTGACCCACGCTACGTGGATGTCGCGATACGAAGGTGGCAGGCATATACAGGTAAAATGGCTATTCACGTGGAAACTGGACGTACGTTCGAGGAAATTGAAGCTAGTTGTTCTAAAAAACGCAGCAGAAGGTAATCGAATTATGGCCAAGAATGAACCTGAAACTATAGCCGCGACTGCTAACGATGTGAGTACGAAACCTGTAATACCTCGCGTGAGACTCAATGACTGGGTTCCGCGAGTTACGACAGTTACTTCATTCTCTTCTATTTTTAATCCGCCGTTCCCGCGAGAGCCTAACAGATACGAGCGGTCGTTGAATGGAGAGGCCTGGGAAGGAGAGAGCTCAAACTCCGCTGTTGGTTATGGCAAACCGCCTCGTCATACGCAGTTCAAACCGGGAACATCAGGAAATCCAAAAGGGCGGCCGAAGAATGTTAGAAATCTAAGGAAAGCTGTCGAGGAACTCTTCAACGGAAAGGTTACGGTCCGCGAAGGTGAAACGACGCGAAAAATGTCAAAACTCGAAGCTGTATTTTTGAGAAATTTAAATAACGCTTTGAAGGGCGATCATCGAGCAATTCAAGCTGTCACTGGAATAGCAAAAGATCTGGGCCTATTGAATGCGCGTCCGAAACAACTTTCGCTTAGTGGCTTAGAAAACCTCACAGACGATGAGCTTAGGCTGTTGGAGCAGCTACTCACGAAGGTGTCAGGTAAATGGATTTGAAGTAGATGTTTTGCGCTTTCAACGGCACTGAACTAAACTTTTGCTTTCTAGATGTGTAGCTATGAAACCCTGAAGTCCAGTTTCTTTGATAGTCTAACCAGATGATGTGGTGGCCACCATACCGTAAACGTGTGCTCGCAGAAGCTGACGAGTACATGGAGGCGTTCGGTGAAGATGCATATTCACGATGCCGAACCGACTGTATTTCGGCAGCAGAAAAGCACGACAATAAGCGTTGGACGTTCCTCTGCGCTGTTAGAAAAGTGCTCGCTAGGAAATTTAACCGCGACCGCTACCTCGACACCGCGACGCGCTATCTAGAGCAGGAACCCTACGATCCGGGTCCGGGCCGGGTAGTTCGCCGGCCTAAGGACACAACACTGCACTAGCGGCTATCCCCGCAGAAATGGCCTGCAATTACCCAGTGGACTTCGTCGCAATAGCAAGCATCAGTCTGGGCGCCCCGCCCAGACTAATGGCAATCGCGGGGCTTCGGCAGTGACAGCGATCCGCTGTTACAAGTGGAGGATTCCATGCCGAAGAAGCAGAAGTCTAAGTCCAGAAAGCGTAAAAGTGGCCACAATCACTCTGTGTCAGCCGTAACTACGGTGCAAGAAAGACCGCGTCGCAAGGACAAATTCACTGAGTTGTTGACCCGTACTCGAGGCGCTTCAATCGAGGAAATTTCAAAAGCAACGAGATGGCTGCCGCACTCCTGCCGCGCGCAGATCTCGAGTCTGCGTAAGGCAGGTCACAACGTCGATACGGCTCCCGGCAACGAAGGTAAGGTCGTCTATCGCATTATCGGAGCCGCAAAGAAGTTGCCGCCTCGCCCGCGGGTAAAATCGTGAGCAAGAAGATCTATACGCTTGAAGCAAAGGCCGCGCGCGAGCGCGGCCTCGTTGGAGCGAAGCAACAGGAAATTGCTGCCCAGATCGACGAGATTCGCTTCCTGAACAAGGACGAGCTTCGGCAGCGCTGGAAGGCGATGTTCAAGAAGCCGGTGCCCGAGGCGCTCACCAAAGACCTTCTCGTGCGGATGATCGCGTACCGGATTCAGGAGAAGGCATTCGGCGGGTTAGACCGCGAGACGGAGAAGCTTTTTGAGAGCTACGCACGAGGCGACAAGGCTTCCGCAACACAACGCCGTATGAAGTCTGGCACCGTGCTGCTCCGCGAATATAAAGGCGTTCGCCATACCGTGACGGTCGCTGATGGCGGCTTCATCTGGAACGACAAGAAGTACGCCAGCCTCACCATGATCGCAAAAGAGATCACCGGCACTTCGTGGAACGGGCCTAAGTTCTTTGGGCTTCGCCAGAAGAAAAAGGAGCGAGACCCCTATGGAGCGACATTGCGAACTCCCAAGCGGAGGGTAAATTCATGAAGTCCGCTCCCAAAAAGCAGCTTCGTTGCGCGGTCTATACCCGCAAATCGACCGACCACAACCTCGAGCTTGAGTTCAACTCGCTCGACGCCCAGCGGGAGGCTTGCGAGGCCTACATCAAGAGCCAGGCCCATGAAGGCTGGCGCCTCGTTCCGACCAAATACGACGACGGCGGGCACTCCGGTTCAAGTCTGGAGCGCCCTGCGCTTCAGAAACTCCTAGAAGACGTTCGTGCGGGGAAGATCGACGTCATCGTGGTCTACAAGATCGACCGTTTGACCCGGTCGCTCACCGACTTCGCCAAGCTCGTCGAGGTCTTCGACCAGCAGACCGTATCGTTCGTCTCAATTACCCAGTCCTTCAATACGACCACGAGCATGGGTCGGCTGACACTCAACGTGCTTTTGTCCTTCGCTCAGTTCGAGCGTGAAGTGATCAGCGAGCGGATTCAGGATAAGGTCTCCGCATCGAAGCGAAAAGGCATCTGGGTCGGCGGACCTGTCCCGATAGGATACCACTCCATCGACAAGAAGCCTCAGATTGTACCAGAGGAAGCAGCGACCGTCCGAATGCTGTTCGCGCGGTATCTTGATCTCAAATCAATCAGCGCCCTTCAAGAAGAACTGGACCGGAAAGGCATCCTCACAAAGCGGCAAATGCTTTCAACCGGCAGACTTCGGGGTGGCTGCCGCTTCGGGAAAGGCACCCTCCAGTATCTCCTCAGGAATCGCTTCTATATCGGAGAAGTTGATTATCGAGGCGCGATTCATAAAGGCGAGCAGGAGCCCCTCATTGATCGGGCAACGTTCGACGCTGTTCAAAAACTGCTCACCGAAAAAGCAGTTCTTCGTAAGAACAAGCTCGCGAGCTCAGACGCCCTTCTCCGAGGCCTACTGTTTGATGATCGCGGCAATCGAATGACCCCAAGCCACTCGATCAAGCGTGGCGCTCGATATCGCTATTATATCTCGGTAGCGCTGCTTGAATCCAAGAAGGATGAGGCTGGATCGGTTGCAAGAGTGACCGCTACGGAAGTTGAAGACTTGGTCATCGCCACACTCCGGCAACAAGGAGCCATTTCTGAAGATGAATCTGTCACTCGCGAGTTGCTTCAAATCGTCGTTGAATGCATCGAAATTCAGGGAACTGAAATTAGAATAGAACTCGCCGACAAATCGCTCGGCAACAAGGGCCTTGTTTCGGTGCCATGGCAGAAAGCGCTACCAGGAGCTCCGAAAGGGGTGATTCACGCACCCGCGACGACCGGCCGGCAACTTACTCCTGAAACGCGGAATGCCTTGCTTGGCGCAATCGCCCGTGCACGCAAATGGGTCGCTGATATCGAGTCAGGGCAAGTAAACACAATCGACGAAATTGCGAAGCAGGAAGGCAATGTGGAGCGGCATATCCGACTGCTCCTGCCCCTCGCCTTCACACCACCCACTTTGATCACGTCTCTTGTAGATGGCACCGCACCTCACGACCTGACAGTTACTGGTCTCGCCAAGCAGGTTTCGCTTACGTGGGGATAGAATTCGTGACTCTAGATGAAAACTATTCGGCTTTTGATTCAAGAATCGAAGCGGTCAGACTGCCGTTTTTCACTGGATCAATTCGATCTGCTTCTTTTCGCGCCCACGCCGCCCAGTCGTTCGCCTCAGAGTCAGATAATTGTACCTCGGCGGCTCGCAACAAAGCAGCATCCACATAGTCCCGAATATCAGTGGCACGCCGCAGTGATTTTGCTTGCGCAAGGAGCCTCCCAACCCGCTCGCGTGCAAGCTTTTCTTGGAGCTCTCTTTCCTTACGTTCCCTCTCCTCTTTGCGACGTACTTGTTCAGCTTCAGCCTTGATTTTCTGCTCGATGATCCATTGCCGTCGATCAACCAACGTTTGGCGATAGCGAGATTCAGCTTCCACCAACATCGCGACCATTATCTCAGCCAAGCATCCTTCTAGACGGGATGTCTCATTATCCTCCCAGGATTTTGTTGATTTTTCTCGATCGTGAGCTGAGCCAAAAGCCAATCGCAACGTTTCTCGCTTCTCATTCTTGGATGGCATCGGCTCAACGTTAAACGTCAATCCCGATGCTCCTATCGATACTTGAATATCTCGATCCCGATCATCGTATTTCGATGTACCCATAGAAGCTCGGCAACCAATTCTGGCTAGCGCTAGAAATAGGGTGTTCAAAATCAACAAACGGCGGCGTTCAAATCCAGACTCATACTTTAGCTTGTGAAAGCTATGACCGTACTTCTTCAGCTGCTCTCGTGCTTCCTCATCATGCGCAAGTAGTCGCGCTACCAAAGGATGCGCCGGCTCGAATTTGGTCGAGTGACGAACCTTACCGACTATCTCTACAGCCCTCGCCTCAACAGATGATAATGCCTCGTCGAAGACAGGCTCCTCTGGAACCCGCATCTTGAGATACTCTTCGACCCAATCAGAGTTGTAATAGTACCTTGGCCCGCTATCTCCTATCTGATCAAAGGCTCCGGGGAAGCGAGGTGGCAGCTCAACTTGAAACGTCTTTTTGCCAGCCTGGTGTCGAGCCCAATACCCTCTACTTGGAACCGGAATATTCGCTTTCTTGCAGTGCTTTGCGAGTGCAATGTCCGAAATACCGATGCTCTGTGCAATCGTCCTCATCGGTTGGGACCAAACAAGATCGTAGAGCTCTTTCCGTGTGAATTCCCTATTCATGTTCGTACTACGCTCCGTCTAGATGAGCGGATTTTAGGACGGCTAAACGAACTGGCTAAGATCGACCACCCTAAGATCTATCAGAATAGAAAAGCTGACTTATTAGATCTCCAATCAAAGCTAACAAGTCGCGACTAAGACATTTGTCTGAAGACCAATAGTTTCGGATGAAGGTGGCATCATTAGTTCACGTCAATCTCGAAGGCAGCCGTAGTCTTGGGTAACGGATAGTTGTCACTGCTATATGGAGCAAACTCGTGTTACTTTCTTGGATACATGGAGCAACAATCACCAGTTCTGTGTGCCCACTCGTTAAGGCGGAACGAGTTATGAATGCGCTGCAGCAAAATCCCACATTTTCAGCCAATTGACATACATTGACGGTTTTCAGTTACCAGTAATCCTCCCGGCTTTCGAATTTTGGAATTGACGTTTACGCTGACTGGAAGGGAAGCGGGAATTTAGTTTCTTGGCGGGCGTCTCTGCATACAAAGCAATTTTGGTCGTCGATGGGCACTGGCTTAACGGCAACGATCAGCAATTGCGAAAACTACGCTCTAAGAATGCGATTCCGCTATCGGTTCGCGGCTCGCAAGTGCAAATGGCAAAGGGCGACGCGAGCCTGCAATTTCGCGGGCAAGACGGCAAATTGAATTTCGACCCTGAGGCTATTCTTCGTGTCTCGGACGAAAAGCAAGCCACTCTTCAATCATCTGTTTTGCTCGCAGACCTAAACAAACAACAGATAAATTCTAAGCAACTATTTTTCTTTATCGAACAGGCGGCAGACATCGTCCGCGTTACGCTTCACATTACTGATCACACCCTTTTAGAGCAGTTAAATAAAGAACGACCCGAGCTTCGTCTTCACGCCCACAACCTACCGCCTGAGAACATCACGGAATTAGAGCCGTCCCACGCTCGAGATGGAATGACTGCGGACAATTTATTCGATGTGGTTCTGCAAATAATCCAGCAAGCCGATCCAGACTTGTTCGCGACTCATACTGAAAGATTTTTAACAGCCCCGCACTTACTCGTTCCTCTACTCAGTCATCTGGCGAGCTTGAGCGCTGAAGACAATCTAAAATTTCCTGTTCAACTGAGAAAACTGTCTGACCACTTCCGCCAAATACTTGAAATGGAGAAGTCTCCCGTTCGGATAAAACACATCCAGCGCGATCACTTAGATATGTGGGCGGGCGCACAAGGCAAAAAGTTCGCATTCGTTGATGGAGGTGTTGCGAAAATTGCGGGGCTTCCAGGAACCGAACCTACAGCGATGAGAGTGGGCATCTATTGCGTTGAACCAGGGAACGAAACCTCAAAGCGCGAGCAATGGGAGCTCCAACCTTTTGTAGTGGGCGACATCATCGACAAAGACACTGGCGTCACCATGGATGACGATGACCAGATGGATCTTCGAAGACTTGGCGAGGCAGCCCGCTACGTTCTTGAACCGCTCGCAGCACTACGTTTCTTAAAAAAGTATCCAAACATTGATTGCGTTTTCTTGCATGGCCCGCTGATAAATCAGTTTGTTATGTACGACGAAGATGAACCGCACTTCATCCCATTTCTAAAGCAAGAGTTTTTGGATGCAGTTGGAATAACGCGTGATGAAGTTGAAAAAATCATCTCCGACATTCCTCGAAGACACAACAATGAAACGATGTGGCGTCAGTTCATGGCGGTCTACGGTTATATCACTTCAAGAATCTTTCACTCGAATGTTCCACTAGTTGGGGTCGTAGAACGAAGCGCTGGCGCTTGGCTTGCACAGGCTGTTCTAACAGGTGCGGTTGATGCGGGAGTTGTCAAAGATTCTTATCGCCGAAAAGTGCTGACGCTGTTGAAGAAGTATAATATCTCCGACGACTTTCTATTCGGCTGTGTATTAGCCGAAGGAGAGTACTTAACGCCCACAAAAATTCCCAAGAACGAAGTCAGACGCGCCCGCGAGCGTTGGCAGAAAGTTGTCGGTCAATACCAGAGACCATTTGCGACTGTACTTAAAACCACTGAGGTATCATTTCCATTTAGAATTGAAATGAATTCTGTGGGACGAGATAGGGAGGCTGACGTTATGAAAACTCTCTATCACACCGCTCGACTGCTACCGAGCTACGCATTTCCCGTTGGATTAGACATCGTAGACAAGTACGCAAAAGTTCCTGATTGGTTATCTAAAAATGTTTCTGCGCGAGTAGCAGCGAAAGTATTGAACCGGACCATAGCCGAAGGCGACGCTCGCCTTGTGACACAGGTACGAAAACTACTTGCTCATACTCCTCGGGACTTCTTCTACCGACCTCAAACAGACTAGATAAAGGGCATTGCATGATTGGCCGGCACATTGGCACCGTCGTTGGGAATACGTCGCCTCATGAATTTCGCTTCGTTGTGCGTAGCCGCGCCGCCAAAATGGGCGATCTAGTTGCCGTTGCAATGGAAATCCCAACTGGCGATGACAAATTTCGAAAGGTTGCTGTTTGGGGACGCATAGTGGAATTGGATCGCTACAATCCTTTTTTACCTGCCGAGGCTGGGCAAGAGTTGGCGGAAGAAGGAATTAAACTTCTCGACACAGTGCTCTCTTTCTCGCGCGATCAAACCGAAGCAAAAGTTCTCGTACTTGGAAGCACGCCCGAAGGAGACTTCCAACGAATGGAGCCTCTGAACTACCCAATTACACCAGGCGCGGAAGTATCTCTCCCTCCTGCGGAGATTGTTAAACGCATTCTAACAGGCGATGAGAATGTTCATCGGTTGAAATTAGGCACATTGGTGGGGCGTCGTGACGTGGATGTCCACATCAAGACAAATCCAGTCGTTGCGCGTCACATGGCCATTCTTGCCATGACCGGCGGCGGCAAGACTGTTGCCGCACGAAGAGTGATTCGCGAACTGTTGGAAGCAAGATACCCATTGGTAATTCTTGATCCGCACGGCGATTATCTGGGGTTCTGGAGTCGAAAAGACCTTTTCAAGAATAACGAGATCAAGCTTTTCTATCCAAGTGTTAGGGTTCAAGATCAAACGCGAGACCTAATCGCTTTCCTGGTCCGAGAAATGACGCAAGGTCTTACCGAACCTCAGCGTGAAGTTTATTTTCAAGCGCTAGAACATGTAAAAATCGACCCTAATGGCAACGATGTCGGTACCTTTATCGACCGGCTCGTTGACGAGGTTTCAAAAGTCCAGGCCAGAAGCGGCGGGACAGTCCCTGCGGTTAAGAGGGCGCTTCGAATTGTCCAAAGCCACATGAAGGCGATGGAACAATCCAACGACAAGCTTCGAAAACAGCCTCGACTCAAACAGTTTCCATTCGAGCCGCTCCCCGACCCGATGACCGAAGCACATGAGATCGTAAAACCAGGCCAGGCAAGCATCATTTATCTTGGCGGATACGACCATCTCACTCAATCGACGATGGTCTCTCTGGTACTCAAAAATCTATTTGAAAAGCGAGCTCAGCTAACGGATGAGATACCGCCCCTTTTGTGCGTGGTCGAAGAGGCTCACAATTTCATTCCGTCTGCTGGCGAAGGCCAGGCAAATACACCCTCCGTCGAAATCATTCGAAAAGTAATTACCGAAGGACGAAAATTCGGTGTTGGACTTCTACTTATTAGTCAAAGACCAAGTCGATTAGACGAAACGACGTTGTCACAATGCAATACTTACATGATCTTCCGATTGGTAAATCCCCGCGACCAATCATTCGTAGAGAAAGTGATGGAGAATTTGACGCGCGCAGATAGTCGTTTGCTCCCGGGTTTTGGCCCCGGTCAGGGTATTATCAGCGGACAGGGCGTTCGGTTTCCATTACTTATTCAAGTGGATCGCGACGCTGATCTTGAAGTCACAGGACTCGCCGACGAGAATTTTGTCGAAGAAGCTGCGAAGTGGAGTTCAAGCAGCCAAGCTGAGACCGCGAAAAGAACTAGCGATTTTTCGAACGACCTCGACTAGCGAATTCCGGTGCCTGCGTTTCTGTTGACTTGGAAAGCAAATATATGGCCGCACGAGAATATTGTGCGAATGGCCAGCGCCGCTCTGGATAAAGGCTTCGTAGACGAGTCCTGGCGCCTGAAATCGCACAAAACCGCCAAGGTAGGCGATAGAGTATGGCTTTTAAGGCAAGGCCCAGGACCGAAAGTAATATTCGGGAGAGGCCGTATTACCGGACCGGCAAAGCGAGACACGGTGAGCAATGGCGAAATTCAATGGATGGCGCCCGTTCGCTTTGACGCGATCGTGGACCCGAATACTCATTACATCGTCGGCGAAACTGAGACTCGAAAAATTCTTACCGACAGCCAGTTGAAAACAAGAGCGAGTGGCGGATTAATTACCGATGAGCAATCGAATTCCTTCGAACAAGTAGCCAAGCCAACAACGACGATACCCGAATCTGGACGCAGAGCCGATTGGAGCGAGGATGAACTAAAGGCAATCGTAACAGACTACTTTGCAATGTTACAAAAAGAGATTGCCGGCGATAAATATTCCAAAACCCAACATAGAAACGCATTGATGCAATTCGTACTGCGGTCTCCTGGCTCAATAGAGCGTAAACACCAAAATATTAGCGCCGTGCTCGCATCACTCGGACTGCCATGGATTTTTGGATATAAGCCGTTGTCTAACTTTCAGGATGCGTTGCTGAGAGCAGTTGAACAAGCCTTAGATCAAAATCTAGACCTGCCGGACAATACTGCACAACAACCAACAACGGAAAATGAACTGGCCGAGATAGTGGTCTCTCCGCCCAGTCCCAAGCTGGATCGCGCCAAGACCGCATCGATCCGGAGAATGGTCAGAAAGTACGACACTGCAGCACGAGACGCCGCAAACAGGAATCTCGGTAATGCGGGAGAAGACTTCGTAACCTATTTCGAAAAGAAGCGGTTGATTTCCGTTGGTAGAACCGACCTCGCCTCAAAAGTAACATGGGTTTCAAAAACGAAGGGCGACGGCTTAGGTTACGACATTGAATCTTTTGACGATGATGGCGAGAAAATATTCATTGAAGTCAAAACGACGCGCGGACCAATCGATACCCCCTTCTTTATCAGCCCCAACGAACTGAGAGTGTCAGCCGAATTGGGCACTAGTTTCCGTCTTTATCGAGCATTCTCGTTCGGCAACAACACAAAAATTTATATTCTCAAGGGGCCCGTTGAGAAAGACTTGAAACTAGAGCCAGCGTCGTATCGCGCTGAAGTTGGGACCGAAGACTAATCGTTACATTCTCCGCAAACTCGTAGCAATTCGCCTAGCAATGCGATCCGGATTCTTGAGTTCGTGCTGCCAAATTCGAACCGGTGTCCACCCAAGTCGTCTTAATTCAGCCGACACCTCACGATCCCGCTGTCTATTTCGTTTGAGTTTGGAGCTCCAAAATTCCTCATTCGTTTTCGGGATTGAGCCGTGCTTTGGACAACCGTGCCAAAAGCAGCCGTCTACGAAAACCGCTACACGCTCAGCGCGAAATATGAAGTCAGGCCTGCCAATAATTTTCGATTTTCGACGCCAACCCGTGAGGCGTTTCTCACGAAGTATATGGAGAAGACGCAACTCAGTCAGCGCGTTGCCGTGACCCTTCACGCGCGACATGATCTCGGAACGTTTGCTTCTCGAAAAGACGTCGGCCATATCGGATTCTATTCAGCCTTTCCTTTAACCTGCACTTCACATCCGATTTTGAACAACGATATCGGAATGCTATTGTTCTTTTAGTACTCCGCTGTTTTCTTTGTTCACTTCTGAGCGCTACGATTTCAGTTGGCTAAGTCAGATTTTTTCGCCTCGATCGCAAGAGCTTTTATAATTTGGTTCGCATGCCGGCAGATAAAGGTCGGCGGCAAAGCATTCCCGATCATTAAGGCAACAGATTCCTTGCTTGCATCCACTGGGAACCGATAACGGCGTGGGAAACTTTGTAGGATCGCAGCTTCACGGAGCGTAATCGCCCGGTGTTCGGACGGATGCAAGAATCTGCCTTTGGAGGGATTGAAACAACCGCCAGTAATCGTAGGTGATGGCTCGTCCCATGCCATGCGACCATATATATCCTTAAAACCGTTCGTACGTTTATGGCAATCTAATTGCCGCGAAGCGGGCAGGTCCGTTCGACTGCCGCCATCTTTTGGGATTTCCCGAATAAGCTTCATAATTTTTGCGCTTCTATATTCGCGCAGATTCTGTAACTCGTCGCGACTTTTACCGGGTCGTCGTAGATTTTCGAAAGCCTTGCGAACTGTCTTTAACGCTTTCGATTCCTTCGCAAGCGGAACCTTAAACCCGCGACCAGCAACCAGAATTAACCTCTTACGTCGCTGCGGTACGCCGTAATGTCGAGCGTCCTTTACGTCCCATTTTACCCAATAGCCGAGGCGACGCAGATCACGACAGAGTTTATGAAAGGACCAGTGCTGAGCGAGACCAGGTACGTTCTCCATCATAATGGTTTTAGGCAGGAATGCGCGCGTGAAGCGCATCATTTCATGAATCAAACTGTTGCGGTGATCACGCTTTTGCACCGACCCGTTCCTTGTCTTAAGCGTAGAGAATCCTTGGCAAGGCGGGCACCCGGCAAGCAAATCCAATTCGCCGCGTTCAAGTTTAAGAATATCTCGAAGCGTCTTTGCTCGCACGTTACGAATGTCGTTATGACATACACGAACCCGTTGATGATTGGCCCTATAAGTTTTTACTGCCAATTCATCTTTTTCAATTGCGGCAAGAACCTTAAATCCAGCAAGTTTGAGGCCAAGCGTGAGACCGCCACAGCCGGAAAATAAGTCGATTGCGGTGTGTTTCTTCATTCTGCATAGGAATTTAGGAGACCGATGGCGAGTCGGGCGCGCCGACTGTCGGCGGCAGGTATATTTGACGAATCCGCAACGGCCTCTCAAGCGCGGCGCTAAGCAGCTGATTCTAAATTACTTTTTTCTGCAGACTCGACGGTTGCAGCCCAACGGCTGACAAGTTTTGGCAGTGCCAGCGGCTATCGATCAGATCCGCAATTGATTTGCCCGACGCAGCCCAGCTGCCGCCAGCATTGGCTAAACAAAGGCGCTAGCTGTCTTTAGGTTTTTTCCCTTCACTTCCGTCCGGCTTCAGATCACGCACCCGCGCATCATCAGGAGCTCTATCGGTCATAATCTCGAAGTACTCCCTAAACTCCGTTTCTGCCCGCCCCAACAGCATTTCCCATTCCATTGCGTACATGTCATTCGCTTCAAGGCGTTCAATGGCTTTCATATTACCGGGCGATTTTGTGAGTTCGTCCGCGACTAATCGACCGGTGATTCGGCGGAACGGTCCTCCGGTACTGGCGAGAATCCGACCGCGAAGCTCATCGACATATTGCGTGAACCGATCGAGATGGTCGCGGTCGAGCTTCACGCCAGGTCGCATGAATTCCAAGAGGACCAAATGATCGCCGTTAGCCAAGAGCAAATCCACCCGCTTTGAGAAATCGGGGTGTTGGTCCAGCTTTATCGAGGAAGCTACCTCAGCCAAGAGCTTATTCAGGGATGTTTCTTTGCGGAAAAATTCCAGGCGCGGCTCAATTAACCAGGGATGCTTCGCGATGTAATCGCGAATCGCATTTTCTAGTTCTTTGGTCTCGACGCGTTTGCGAAGACCGCGCACCAATTCCAGTTTCGTCTTTACGACCTCGGCAACATGCAAAGCCGTCAGAACCTCAGCTTCGCCCATCACCGACAGGATGACACCCGCATCCGCGTCATCCAGCGCGGCGATACGACCGATGATCTCGCGTAGCCGGCCTTGCTCCCACGCGGTAAGGATCGCTCCCGCCAAGTCAGCAAATTCCGCATCCTCCAAAGTCGACACCGTCGCGATTTTTTTGATCGCTGACGTGACGGTCTTCTTCTCGCCAGCCTGCAATCGTTCGAGACGATCGGCAAACGGAGCAATCTTTTGATCGATCAGCTTTTGACGCCATTCCGCGCGTCGCGCCTTCCAGATCGATAGTAGTTCTTTCAGTCTCTCTTGGCCCCACTTGAGAAGCGCTTGCGCGCCTTCGTGCTCCCAGTTGATCCTTTGGCGCTCCGTCGTAATGATGTCGTCGCCTAACTGATCAATAAAGTCCGCTCGCACATGCCCGAACATGTACTGCTGGCCGTGTTGCCCTGACAAACCACCACTAAGCTCGAAAAAGAATGGCGTCTGCGCGACCTTGATGCCGCAAAAGACGGCAACACCGCGAAATTCCTCATCCCCAATAGGTTCCTTACGAAATCGGATGCGCCATCGAATTTCATCGTCGCCGATCTTTTCAACGCCCTCGCGACCCTGAATTACGAGATCGGACGGCCGTTCCCCCGCTTTGTAATCGGTCGGAAAGTCGAATTCGACATCAGTGCCGATATCGACATTCGACAACGCGATACCGTTCACGGTAACAGCGAATGAGCCGGTATTTGCGGCAAGTAAAAAGCGTCGTGCCATACGCGCGGCGAATCCATTCGGCTCCTGCGCGCGACCTAAAGTAAGGCCGTCAAGAATGATCTTCGTTCCTCCGCTCCCTTTGCGTTTTTTGTTGGGACCTTCGTGGCTCAATACCTTAATTTCATGGCGTCCCGCTTCGATGAATTCATCGGACCGCAACCGCTCGAGATCCATTTCAAACACCGTATGCTCGCCCGTCGCGCGGCTGATCGTATCGACCGTGATCTTTTTGGCGATGCCGAAGCCGGCGAATTTGCCAATGCCCTTTCGCCCAAGCACGGGCCGCCCCGAGGGTGTCTTGTCCGCGCCAGCATTTCTGCGATTGCGGCCGACCTTGAGGTAATGCTCCTGACATTCTTGCAAGGTCATGCCGTTACCTGAGTCCGCGATGACGATTTTCGCGTTGGAGGCGAGGCTAATCGGAAGGGTGACGTCGACCGCGACCGCATCGGCGTCCCATGAGTTCGCGATCAATTCCGCGATAGCTGCGGTCGGCTTCTGATACATCTGGATTCCGAGCGCATCGATAAAGCGTCCGTGAAAATCCAAAAAGAGTTCTGGCTTCTGGCTCATGTTCTTGACCCCGGCGAAGAACTCGACCTGCGGTCTTCGGCCCGCCGAACTCTAACAGCGTTCGTAAAACTGATACATCCAAATACGGACTTCCGTCTGCCGCACGCTGTCGAATATGCTTGCTGTTTCGAGCCTTTCGCTGCTGCGACTGGTCGGTTTTCGCTTCACAGGCTCCGCCGGCTCGCGGTAATCACCTTTCCTGTGCCGAGCACCGCGTGAAGTTCGGCGGAGGATTGCCCGTCGTCATCTTCCTCCACTGAGGCCAGCCAGAACCAGGGCATTTTGCAGCGACATTGGTGCCCCACGTCATTCTCATCGTCGTGCGATGTTATTAGTGTATCGTCGCAGGTTGTGCACCACACATGAAACATTCCGCAACGGTCGCATTTGCCGACATAGTGCACGAAAGAGACTGTCTTCACAGCTTGGTCCGATTTTTCGAGCGGTACGCCTCGCAGCGTCAACTCGGGATACCCGTCCCAAAAAATCCGGCCGTTTGCGCACTGATGATTTTTGCAGCACGGCCATGTCGAGGGGTCGAAATTTTCCAACCTATCAACTGGCACGATACGGATTGATACAGACATTTGCGCGCGCTTCTCTGCTGCCTTCGTGTGCCCGGTCGCGCTGACAAGATAGCCATGGGTCGCTTTAACGTCTTGCATTAAACCCAACAACTCTTCGACATCCTTGACATCGATTTTGCGGGTTCGACGTTTCGCATCGACAATAAGTCGGCGGGAATTGTCAGTGTCATGCCGCGCCTCGATTAGCACGTCGATCTGTCTGCTCCGTCCGCTAAGTTGTCCTCTGATGCGGGCATTAGGCGTCACACACATGTCCGTCCCCGCTTGATCAGCGATCAAGCGTGCGACCATGCGCTCGTAAATTTCCCAATCCTTGTGCGTCTGCTGTTTGGACATGCTAGGAAGTCTAGTAATTCGAGTGATGTGAACGCAATCGCTTTCGTTTAAGGGGGCTGGCGCGTAGCCTCCATAGACTTGCAGTCGATATTCCGTGAAATAGTCTAGCCTATGAACGGAACCAAGGGTGCTCTATGGAAAACCGCACAAGGCCACCCCGTCTCACTAGTCTTCTTCTTGTAGAAGAACGCCTCACGGAGGCCGAATACTTCGCGCGGCGCATGTTTAGCCGGCTCCCACCGATGGCGATCGGTTACGAACTGAACGCATTTCTTTCAGCGGCAAGAAGCGTGACGTTCCTCTTTCAAAAGGAGTTTTCCGCCTGTGAAGCCTGCATCGAATGGTGGAAGCTGAACCGATCGAATCTCGGCGACGACCCGGCCGCACGATTCTTTCTGGAACTGCGCAATTATTCGCAAAAGGAAGGTAGAATTTCGATTGTGGGAGCATCCGACAGTGCAGGAAATACCCGCCACATGTTTGCCGGTACCGTTGAGTCCGTCCCAATAGCGCTTTTAAATCGCGAGGTGGCGGATTGTTGCCTGGAGCACCTGTCCAAGCTCGCGCATTTAATGCTCCGGTTTTCCGACGACTTTTTCTTTCACGCATGCCCTGCGCGAGCGTTGACGCCGGAAGGCATCGTTGCACTCAAGATTGATCTGGATGCCGTCGAAGCGGTGCTTGGTTTTCCCCCACAAGTTTCAACCAACCGGCCTGAAACATTTTCAACGGAGGATCGGCTCCGCCTTTACCGGCGTTTCATCGATCCGGTGGATTTCGAAGAAATCCGCCGCATCGCTGATTACAATGTTGTGCCCCAGCTACAACCAGAATCCGGTTTCGGGATTTCACTCGGTCTTTCGATCGTCGAGCATATCGAGAATAGCCGCCGAGACGGTACTCCACATGATGTAGCGGTGCGTACGGCACTTGGAGCAGAAGTGCTAAAGATGATGCGAAATAAGTAGCTTGCTTTCAGTGTCGCCTTGCGGGCTCTTATCGTTGAGGATGCGATGCAAAATGATAGGCCTTACTAACGGTCAGCACATTTTCTCTTAGAAACGACAGACAGACCGTTCGAAGGAAATGGCTGAGGGTCGAGCTTTCAGATGTCGCTTTGTTGCTGCGCAACACGGACATATCGCCGTTTAGTCGAGATTCGAACCGGTCTCAGGCGACAGAGTCTTAGAAAAATGGATATTCGCTAATGTTTAGCTGAGACTTCGGCTCAGAAATGGCGCTGAAGTCTGCAAAGACACGCGAACAGAGACTCGGTAGCCTCGCAAAACCCCGCCAAATGCGCCCTCTTTCACTCGAAATCGACACATGGCCGGTTCGACAAAAACGGCTGGTTGGGGCGCCAGGATTCGAACCTGGGAATGGCGGAATCAAAATCCGCTGCCTTACCGCTTGGCTACGCCCCAATGACCGGAAGCGGCGCAATCTACCCAAGATCGAGGGGGGTTCAATGCCGGAAAATGCCTATCCCGCGCGGCTTGATGCCCCCGTACCTGCCTGCTAGGAAGCTGCCGCTTGCCGGATCCCGAGGGTTCCGGCATTGCTTTTCTGACTGGCGGCGGAGCGTAGCGCAGCCTGGTAGCGCACCTGCTTCGGGAGCAGGGGGTCGGTGGTTCGAATCCACTCGCTCCGACCAGTCCAGCCAGTCCCACGAAAAACGCAAAAATGGTCCCGCCGCGAAGGCGGCGTTCCATTCCGAAATCCGGCTATTTCCCCCGGAGCCTCCCCCGGGCCGCAGTCGTCTGCGTCAGCCGACCTTCAAATTGCCCGCAGCGGTACGGCCGCGGTCGGTAGTGATGATGTCGAAGGAGATTTTCTGTCCTTCGCTCAGGGTCGAGAGACCGGCCTGTTCCACCGCGCTGATGTGCACGAATACATCCTTGCCGCCATCGGACGGCTGGATGAATCCGTAGCCCTTCTGCGCGTTGAACCACTTCACGGTACCGGAGGGCATGAGCTTCAATCCTTGTCGTAAATCACAGAGCGGAGCCGCCGCATTCCACGCGGCGCGATCCGACAATCACTTTTCCGGAGTGGGAGTTTGACGCGGCCATCAGTCGTTCAACGGAATCAAACAAATCGTTGCCGCCAAAGGCCCGGTCCCGGGCCGAAATCAGATTGCCGTAAAATTGGAACGCAAGCGGGCCGCTACGTCAAGGGAACCACTGCCTCCATTTTTTGCCGGAGACGCGTAACGAATATGCATTCGTGCCCGCCTGCGCATATGGCGGTATGCTAGTGAGGCCGCCTCCTACCGTATTTCCACGAAGAACCCACGACAAATGACCGAAGAAATCCGATTTAACCGCGAGTTCGACGCCGTGCCGGAGCAAATGGAGCCGGTCGTGCCCGGAATCCGGCGTATCCTTGCGGACCTGCCCAGCCCGTTCACATTCAAGGGAACGAACACCTATGTCGTCGGGACCGGTGAAGTCGCGGTCATCGACCCCGGCCCGGACGACCCGCGCCACATCGAGGCGATCCTGAACGGCCTGCGCGGCGAGACCGTCACCCATATCCTGATCACCCATACCCATCGCGATCACTCACCCGGCGCGGCGGCGCTGCAAGCGGCCACCGGCGCAAAAACCTACGGCGAAGGACCGCACCGCCCTTCCCGCGCGCTGCATCTCGGCGAGGCCCCGGCAATGGATACCGGCGGCGACGAGAACTTCGTCCCCGATCACACGCTCCGCGACGGCGACGTGATCGAGGGCAAGGGCTTCGCAATCGAGGCGATCACTACGCCGGGGCATTGCGCGAACCATCTCGCCTTCGCCCTGCGCGGTACCGACGCGCTGTTTTCCGGCGACCATGTCATGGGCTGGGCTACTTCCATCGTCGCGCCGCCGGACGGCTCGATGGGTGACTACATGAATTCACTTCACAAGCTGCAAGGGCGGCCGGAATCGTTCTACCTTCCCGGCCATGGCGCGCCGGTACCGAACGCCCACAAGTTGCTCCAGCAATTCGTCGAGCATCGCGAGGCGCGCGAAGCCGCGATCCTGCGCAAGCTCTCGCGCGGCGAAAGCGACATCCCGGCCATCGTGCAGTCGATCTATCTGGGCCTCGACCCACGCCTCACGAAGGCCGCTGCGCTCACCACCTACGCGCATCTGGAAACGCTGCTGGAGCGCAATATCGTGCAGGCCGACGGCGGGCCGTCGCTGGAAGCGCGCTACAAGCTAGCGTGATCGGCGGCGGGCGTCCGTGAGCTGCACCATGAACGCCTCGATGCGCCGCGCGTTCGAACCGAAATCGCGCGTGCCGTAGCGCGAGGCGGATCGCATATCGACCCGCACACCGTTCTGCACGGCGCGTATCCGGATCACCACGTCTTCGCGAAAGCCCATCACTGCCGTCTGCGCGACCGCCTCGATCAACCCGTCGCGCTCACCCGCACGCGGCGGGATGCTGTCGAGAATCCGCCAGCCGTATTGTTCGACCACACCGACAGCGATGTTGAACATTTCGTCGGGCGAAGAGTCGAAATCCGCCGACTTCACGCCGGGATAAGCCTGCCTCTGGATATTCGCGACCGCCGCCCCCGGATAAGCAGGATTGTTCGCGCCGCGCGGGCGCGAGGTTGCAACCGCCGAGAAACGAGGCGGATCGCTGAAATCGGTCGTGATGTCGCTGATCGGCGGCAGGTTGATGCTGCGAAGCGAATCGAACACCGGGTAGGCGAGCAGCGCGGCCGCGACCACAAAAGCGCTGATGGCCGAGCCAAGCCCGCGCAAACCCTCGTTCCAGATTTTCACGAAGGCCGCGATTGCGAACAGCATTCCGGCGAGCGCGACGGCAAGACCCGCCGCCAGCAGCAGATAGGCGACCTCGTATTCGATCGCGCCAAGGCGGTGCAGAAGCACCGCGAGAAATATCACTGGCAACGCGAACAGCGCGATTCGCCAGCTCCAAACAGCAAGTCTGGAGACGCGGATTTCAGCATAAAGCCGGCGTCGGATCATGACGCCGGCTCCATGCGGGTACGAAAAACTTCGTGGATCACTCGGCAGCAACACCCGGCAAACGATAGTCGGTGAACTTGTCGCGCAGTGCAGTTTTCAGAATTTTTCCGGTCGCGGTGTGCGGGATTTCGTCCACGAATACCACGTCGTCGGGCATCCACCACTTGGCGATCTTGCCTTCCATGAACTTGAGTATGTCTTCACGCGAAGGCTTCTTGTCCTTCTTCGCGACGATGACCAACAGCGGCCGCTCATCCCATTTCGGATGTGCGATGCCAATGACCGCGGCTTCCGCCACATCTGGGTGGCCGACCGCGACGTTCTCGAGGTCGATGGAGGAAATCCACTCGCCGCCCGACTTGATGACATCCTTCGCGCGGTCGGTGATCTTCATGTAGCCCATCGGGTCGATGGTCGCGACGTCGCCGGTGTCGAAGAATCCCTCACCGTCGAGAATATTACCGCCCTCGCCCTTGAAGTAGCTCGATGCGACGGCAGGACCGCGTACCTTGAGACGGCCGAACTTCACGCCGTCCCACGGCAATTCGTTGCCCTCGTCGTCGGTGATCTTCATTTCGACGGTGAAGATCGAGAAGCCTTGCTTCTCCTTCACGTCAAGTTCCGCGTCTCCGGTCAGGTGCGCGACTTCTGGCTTGAGCGAACCGGCGGTGCCGATCGGACTCATTTCCGTCATGCCCCAGGCATGCGTGACCTGCACATCGTATTCGTCCTGGAACTTCTGCATCATCGCGCGCGGGCAAGCAGAGCCGCCGATGAGCACGCGCTTGAGATGCGGCAGCTTCAGCTTGTTCGCTTCCAGATGTTGCAAGAGCATCAGCCAGACGGTCGGTACCGCAGCGGTCACCGAGACCTTGAACGTATCGAGCAATTCATAGATCGATGCGCCGTCGAGCTTCGCGCCCGGCATCACCATGCTCGCGCCCGTCATCGGCGCGGAGAAAGCAAGCGACCAGGAATTCGCGTGAAACAGCGGGACCACCGGCAGCACGACATCGCGGCTGGAAAGGCCGATCACGTCCGGCAGCGAAGCCGCAAGCGCATGCAGCACGTTCGAACGGTGCGAATAGACGACGCCCTTCGGATTGCCGGTGGTGCCGGAGGTGTAGCACATGCCGGCGGCATCATTCTCGTCCACGTCGACCCATTTGAAATTGCCGTCCACCTCCGCGATCCAGTCCTCGTAGGCGACCGCGTTCTTCAGCGAAGTCTGCGGCATGTGCGCCTTGTCGGTAAGGATGATGTATTTCGAGAGCGTGGGCAGTTTGTCGGCGAGCTTTTCGAGGACCGGGACGAAGGTCAGATCGACGAAGATCATTTTGTCTTCGGCGTGATTGACGATGTAGATGATCTGCTCGGCAAAGAGCCGCGGGTTCACGGTGTGATAGACCGCGCCGGCGCCTAGGATTCCGTACCACGCTTCGAGGTGGCGGGCGGTGTTCCAGGCGAGCGTCGCGATACGGTCGCCCTTCCTGATGCCTTCCTTGACCAGCCGCTGCGCGACCTTCAGAGCGCGCTGCCTGATTTCCTTGTAGGTAGTTTCGACGATCGGTCCTTCCACCGAGCGGCTGACGACCTTGCGGGCCGGATACTGGATGGCGGCGTGGTCAATGATCCGGTTGCAGGTCAGCGGCCAGTCCTGCATCAAGCCTTTCATGGTACTCCTCCCTCACTCTTTTCTCGGCGCACCTTCCCTGGGCGCCATTTGGAGCAAAACTAGCGCGTGACCGGCGGCAAGCAAACTGGCTCCCCGATACGAGCGGCCGGGCAGTGCGTTCCGGATTTTTTACGCCGGGCAGCGCTGGCAGTGGTCTTTTGCGCCTGGCCGCTGGGGGCCGTGTATGCTCAAAGCGAAGGCATTGCACTCCCGGAAACCGCACCGATGCCGCTGGAGCGCCCGCTCGAAGCCCCGGCGCGCCCTGGAGACAACCGTCCTCGTCCACCGCACCTGATCGAAATCCCGGCCGCCGAAATGAAAGCAGGCGTGGAAGCCTGCAAGGCGTTTCTTGCGCGCGACATCGCGGTCGCCGAAATCGCCGAACCCGCGATGTGGAGCAATGGGTGCGGCGCGGCGGGTCAGGCGAAGGTTTCGGCCATCAAGCTGAAGAACGGCAAACAGGTCCCGCTACGGCCCTCGGCACTCATTCGCTGTGAAACAGCGGCCGCAATAGCGGACTGGGTCCGCGAGGATCTTGCGCCGGCGCTGGAGGGCTACAGCGGCCTCGACCGGATACAAGTCGCGGCCTCCTATCATTGCCGCCCGCGCAACAATATCCGCGGCGCGCTGATGAGCGAGCATGGCCGCGCGAACGCGCTGGACATCCGCTACATCTTCACGAGCGATGGCCGCCGCTTCGGCGTCGATGTGCCCGAAACGCCGATCCTGCTGATGAACGAGATGCGCCGCTCTACATGCGCCAGATTCACGACGGTGCTCGGTCCCGGATCGGACGGCTATCACGAGGATCATCTGCACATCGATCTCGCGGTGCGCCGAAACTCCGGCTACCGGCTTTGCCGATGGCAGCTCCCGGTGCCCCCCACGCCCCTGCCGAGACCCGAAGGCTAGACAACGAAAAAGGGCGCCGCTTACGCGACGCCCTTTTGCCCCCAACAACGCAAGTCGCAGCAGGTCAGATCACCCTGACCAGCGCGCCTTGCGGCACTCGATTGTAAAGATCGATCACGTCCTCGTTCAGCATCCGGATGCAGCCCGACGAAATCGCCTGACCGATATATTCCGGCTGGTTGGTGCCGTGAATGCGGAACAGCGTGTCCTTGTTGCCCTGATAGAGATAGAGCGCGCGGGCACCCATCGGATTGTGCGGCCCCGGAGATACGTACTTCGGCAGATTCGGGAAGCGCTTGAGCATGTCGCCCGGCGGCGTCCAGTCAGGCCACTCGGCCTTGCGCTTCACGATAGCTTCACCCTTGAAGGCAAGGCCTTCTTCGCCGACGGTCACGCCATAACGATAGGCCTTGCCGTTCGGCTGGATGAGGTAGAGGAACTTGTTCTCGGTATCGACGATGACCGTGCCCGGCTTATCCTTGCTCGGATAATCGACCAGGTGGCGGAGCCACATCGAGTCCGGCTTGTGATTGAGGTACGGCGCGCTCGCAATCAGCTTCCGGTCACGCGCAGGAAGCTGCGCTTCGTTGACCGGATCGAGCGTATCCGAAAGACATCCCGCCAAGGAGAAGGCCATCATCGCGATGGCCAGAAAACGAATCCGCATTGTCTTTGCAGGCCCTAACAACCAGTGAGGTAGCCACCCCTGACCCTCGCGTAAGTGACTATCCGAACTGATTTTTGCCGGGAAGATGCCATGAGGCCTTACACGCTAGAGAGCCGGTTGCTGTTGCAGAAATGTCGCAACGCAGCAGGCCAACCAGCACAAACTCGAGGCATCCTGCCCTTCCGCCCTGCACAGTTGCACCGGAATGGTACGGAGGGACATTAACGAGTCAGATCGCCGCAGCCCTCCTCGGCGCCGGAAAACTTTCGCCGAATCAACTAATTCGGGCCTCGCCGCGTGCGCAAAAGCGCCTTAGTCCGGCGCGAAAACCCGCGCCCTTTCGGGGTGAAAAGAGCCAGCGGGTTCGGAGGAAGCAATGTCTACGGCCAACATCAACAAGATCGAAGCGCGCGAATCGGGGCGCCCGGGTCTCGAGAGCCAGTACCGCAAGGTCGGCATCTCTGCGCTCGCGGCCACGCTGCCGTACAGCGGACAACAGAAGAACGAAGCTTACGCGCCGAAGCCGCGCGTGGTGACGCTGCGCGACCTCGAACTGCTCTCGATCTGATCCTCGCCAAGGCTCTTGCGCATTCCCTTTACGTCTTGATGACGTAGACGGGTTGCGCAGCGATGGACGCCTTTCGCGCGGCGCGGTAGTGAACGTGCGAAAGCGGCATCCGCGGGGAATTCAATGCTGTTCGCTCATGTGCTGCGCGGCGCGTCGCTCGAACGCATCGAGGTAAAGGAAGGCGGCACCTGCCCTCCAAACGCGATCTGGCTGGACCTGGTCGCGCCGACGATTGCAGAAGACAAGATCGTCGAAGCGGAGGTCGGCATCTCGGTGCCTACCCGCGAAGAAATGGCGGAGATCGAGATTTCGAGCCGCCTCTATATCGAGAACGGTGGGCGCTACATGACCGCCACGCTGCTCTACAATACCGAAACCGAGAAGCCGGGCACGACCGCGATCACCTTCATTCTCACCGGCCAGCGGCTGGTGACGGTGCGCTACGACGAGCCGAAGCCATTCACCTACCTCGCCGGCAAGCTCTCGAAGGCATGCTCTATCAATACGACCGGGCCGACGATCATGGTCGAATTGCTCGACGCCATCATCGACCGGCTTGCCGATATTCTGGAAAAACTTGCAGCCGAAGTGGACCGCGTTTCCACGCGCGTGTTCGAGCGCAACGGCGCGCGCGACGATCCGAACCACCGCTATCAGGCGATCCTGCGCACCATTGGCCGCAAGGGCGACCTGCTGTCCAAGGCGCGCGAAAGTCTGGTGTCGCTCGGCCGGCTTGTCCTGTTTTTCACGAACGAGGCCGAAGCAGTCGGGCTGGCAAAAGACCAGCGTGCGCACCTGAAAAGCGTTGCACGCGACATTTCCTCGCTGACCGACCACGCGCATTTCCTCGCCAACAAGATCACCTTCCTGCTGGACGCGACGCTCGGCATGGTGAGCCTTGAGCAGAACGACGTCATCAAGCTGTTCTCGGTGATGGCGGTGACCCTCATGCCGCCGACGCTGATCGCGTCGATCTACGGCATGAACTTCAAACACATGCCGGAACTGGACTGGGCTTACGGCTATCCGCTTGCCGTAATCGCGATGGTGATCGCGGCGATCGGGCCGTACTTCTTCTTCAAGTGGAAGCGCTGGCTATAGCCGCGACGTAATCAGAATACGTGCTGACCGCCGTTGATGTGAATTTCGGCGCCGCTCAGGTACGACGACGTTTCCGTGCACAGCACATAGATGATCTTCGCCACTTCGTCCGGCGTGCCGAGGCGGCGCAACGGAATCTGCTCGATCAGTTTTTCCGTACCCGGCGACAGGATCGCGGTGTCGATCTCGCCGGGCGCAATCGCGTTCACGCGAATGCCGCGCGGGCCGAAGTCGGCCGCCATTTCGCGGGTGAGCGAGGTTAGCGCCGCCTTCGAGGTCGCATAGGCTGCGCCTGCAAACGGATGCACGTGCGAGCCGGCGATGGAGGTGACATTCACCACCGCGCCTTGCGTCTTCTCCAGTTCCGATGCCAGACCGCGCGCCAGCATGATCGGCGCGAAGAAGTTCACCTGAAACACGCGCTGCCAGTCTTCCAGCGCGGTTTCGATGGTGCCCAGACGCTTGCCGCCCTCGCCTTTCGGCGAGATGCCGGCATTGTTCACCAGCGCATCGAGTTCGCCGCCGATGCGCGATTTGATTTCCCTGATCGCTTCTTTTGTCGCGCGCCAGTCAGCGAGATCAACCTGGATGTGATCTTCCGGCCCGGCTTCCCACGGGCAGTTTTCCGGAAAGCCGTGGCGCGAACAGGTGATCACGCGCCAGCCCGCGGAGGAAAACCGCTTCACCGTGGCATGGCCGATGCCGCGGCTCGCGCCGGTGAGCAGCAACGTCCGCCTTTTGCCAATGGCTTCTGTCATTTCAACGGCTCACGGATAGAGGCGTGTCTTCTTCCACGCCTCGCCGGGCGCGGCGCGGAGAAATTGTACGCGGTCATGAAGACGATGCGGCCGGTCGAGCCAGAACTCGATCTGGACCGGCACGATGCGATAGCCGCCCCAGTGCGGGGGGCGCGGCACGTCCTTGCCTTCGTAGCGCCCGTTGAAATCCGAGAAACGGTCTTCGAAAGTCTTGCGGTCAGGCAAGGGCTGCGATTGAAGGCTCGCCCACGCGCCGAGTTGGGAGTCGCGAGAGCGCGAGGCGAAGTAGGCGTCCGCTTCCGCTGCCGCCACGCGCTCGACATTGCCGCGCACCCGCACCTGCCGCCGCAGCGACTTCCAGTGCATCACCAGGGCCGCCTGGGGGTTGGCCAGCAGTTCGCCGCCCTTCGCGCTGCCGTCGTTCGTATAGAAGACGAAGCCTCGCTCATCCGCGCCCTTGAGAAGCACCATCCGCACATCGGGCAAACCGCCGGCATCGGCGGTCGCCAGCGCCATCGCTTCCGGATCGTTCGGCTCCGCGGCCTTCGCCTCGGCAAACCAGGCCTCGAACAGCGAGAAGGGATCGGCGCTTTCGGCGAAGTCACCGGAAATTAACCCTGACCGGCTTTCATTGGACTGGTTGCGTATCATTGGAGTCGAGTTCCGTGCGTAAGGCGTATTCCATGCCGGAAGCGGCCAGCGCCGCAGAGCGCCTTCCTTATCATGGAACGGCGCGGACCCTGCCATCCTTGATTTCGCTCATAGCTGCGCCGCTTGCGATCGGACTGATCGCTATGCTGCTCGGCGGCTGCTCGATGCAGCTTTCCTCGCTTCTGCCCGGCGGCGTCAGCGATCAGGGTCCGATCGTGATCCGCCACCAGAACGCCGACAACACGACGACCGGCTCGATCCCGCTCCAGATGACAAGCGCCCGCGACAACCCGATGGGCATGTCGGCATCCGACTGGCCCTTCGCGCAAGCCGCTCTGAAAGACGCTCTCGCCCGCACGCAGGACGGGCCCAGCGTGCCTTGGCAAAATCCGTCAAGCGGCACGCACGGCACCGTCGCACCGATTGCTTCCGCCTTCGAAAAGGAAGGCTTCGCCTGCCGCAACTTCATCGCGAGCCATGTCGCGAACGGCATCGAGACATGGTCCGAAGGCACCGCTTGCCGGATGCATAAGGGCGAGTGGGAAGTGAAAACCGTCAAGCCGGTGAAGAAATCCTGAGCCGCTTCAGTTTGCCCGCATGGGTGCTCGCTGCGCTCGCCATGCGGGCGCATGCGAGTGGGAAGTGAAAACCGTCAAGCCGGTGAAGAAATCCTGAGCCGCTTCAGTTTGCCCGCATGGGTGCTCGCTGCGCTCGCCATGCGGGCGGGGCGAGTGGGAAGTGAAAACCGTCAAGCCGGTGAAAAAATCCTGAGCCGATAATTCGCATTCACCTGCATGAGCGCCAAGTCTAGTGGATGTAAGACCTGATGCTCGTCTCGGCGATTTCCTTCATCACGTCGAATAATTCATCGACATTCCACGGCTTCACCCTGAAATACATGGAGACAGGCGCGTAATTCTCGCGCTTGAAAACGTACGTCTTATTCAGGGAATAAAACTCGTTCATCGTAATGATGCGATCGAGAATGGAAGATTCGGGATCGAAGTCGACGCCCCAACCGAAACAAACGAACGGGGTGACCTTCTCGTACTGAAGCGCGGAGCGTATCGCGATCAGGTTTTTCCCGAGGCGCTCGATAGCGTTTCCCTGAGACTGCTTCTTCTTCCCCTCTTTTTCGCGAAGATCGTTCGTGCCCTGACGCTTCATCTCCACCGCCAGCACGATCCTCTTGAACTTCGCGTCCTTGCTTTTTGAAAAGAATTAAAAGGCCGCCGTCCGGCTTGATGAAGGAGTCTTCCTTCGTCAATTTCGTGAACTCGGCACGCTTATCGTAGCTACGGATAAGGTCGATTAGCTCGCTAAGCCTTATCCGGTCCACATAAGAGAGTTTGTATCCCAACCCGACGAGATCGAAGCGCTCGTTGAGATACTTGATGACGCGGCCCATGGCCTCGGCGACGTTCTTGTCATCGCCTTTCGATAGAGTGTTCTTGGGAACGTGCTGCTTCTTGTTCGCTCTAAGCTGCGCGCTTTTTGCCATGCTGCACGAAATAGTGGCCGTTCAACTTCGGAAGGTTGAAGATGAGGACTTCGCTATGAAAAAGGATGCCCTCGAACACGTCCTTGGGTAGCGAAACAATGCTCGTGATTTCGGGATAGACGCCCTCGATAAAGCGGCGCCAGCGCGTGCTTCTGTCCGTCTGGTTCAGGCGAAAGCCGTATGGCGTGAACATCGCAACGGGAACGCTTGCGCCGAACAACTCGATCGCCTTTTGCAGCCAGACCTCCGGCAATAGCGGATGGCCGCCGTAGTGTTTCTTGATGTAGTCTTTCGTCTTGCCGTCGATGTTGAACGGCGGATTCATGATGACGAGCGCCGGCTTGACCTGAAGATCACCCTTCCCGATTTCAAGGTAGTTCTTCACCACCGTTTTCGGGAAACCCTGATGTTCGATATCGATTCCCAGCGTCTTGTAGCCGTGCGATTTCCACGGCTTCAGCAGCGACCCGGCGCCGACGCACGGATCGACGATCACCCCCGATTTGCGGATGTGGGGGCGTAGAATCGAGAAAAGAAAGTCGCTCACATAGTCGGGCGTCGCGACCGTGGCCTTCTTCTCGTTCTTGTAGAAATTGTTCCGGTCCACCCGATACATGGCAACTCCCTCAGGCCCGGCATCTGCCTCGAAGGCGGCCGCCGAATCTCCTTATCAGTTTACTCTCCCCGGGTCGTTGCAGGAATCCGGGGTTGTCCGCAGAACAATCCGGCCGGACCTCGATTTGGCCGTTGCACCGCCGCCAAACCATCCCCAAATACCCGCAGGAACCGTTCCAGACGGCCCCTGAGAGGCAGTTTCAGAACCGTGCGTGACCCCTATGAGGTGCTCGGCGTAGGCCGCAAGGCGACCGCCGACGAAATCAAGAAGAGCTTTCGCAAGCTCGCCAAGAAGCACCACCCGGACTCCAACAAGGGAGATCCGAAAGCCTCCGCGCGTTTCAACGAGATCAACACCGCCTACGAAATCCTCGGCGACGAGAAGAAGCGCGCACAGTTCGACGCGGGCGAAATCGACGCCGAAGGCAAGCCGAAGGGCTTCAACTTCGACCCGCGGCAGGGCGGCGCCTATGGCGGCTCACCGTTCGGTCAGGGCGCGTTCCGGCAAGGCCCCGGCGGCGAGACCATCTTCGAGACCTTCTCCTACGGACCCGGCGGTCCGGGCGGCACCGGGCAGCGCGGCGGCGGCGCGTTCGACGACATCCTGAGCGGCATCTTCGGCGGCGGCTTCGGCCGCAGGAACGCGCGCAGCAGCGCAGCGCCGTTCGACGAGTTCGAGCAGGCGCAGGCCAAGGGCGCGGACATCGCACTCGCCCTCGAAGTGACGCTCGGCGAAGCGGCGGGCGGTGCGAAGAAGCGTGTCACGCTCCCCTCAGGTAAGGAAGTCGAGGTCACCGTTCCCGCCGGCATCGCCGACGGTCAGCAAATCCGCCTGCGCGGTCAGGGCTTCGCCGGGCCGGTGCAGCCGGGCGACGCCATCGTGACGGTCCATGTCCTGCCCCACGCCGACCTGAAGGCCGAAGGCGCGAACCTCCGCGCCGAAGTCTCAGTGCCGCTGGAGGACGCGATCCTTGGCGGCTCGGTCCGGGTTCCGACTCTCGACGGCGCGGTGGACCTGAAAATCCCGCCGCGGACCTCCGGCGGACGCACGTTCCGCCTCAAGGGCAAGGGCCTGCCGCAGAAGGGCGGCACCGCGGGCGACCTCTTGGTATCCGTAAATATCGTATTGCCCGAAGGCGCGGACGCCGACCTCGAAGCGCTGGCGAAGAAGCTCAAGGCCGGACGTTAAGCGCGGTTACAAACCGTGAAGCCTCTCGCCTTGAAGGCGAGCGCTGCCCCATGTCATACGAAATAGCCCCCTGCCGGTCGCGGGTTCACCCGTTATCGGGACATGCAAGGTCGGGGCGTTGCGTAGCCGGGGGCAATTCATGGCTGAAGCGGGCGGGCTGATGCGCGGCAAGCGCGGGCTGATTTTCGGCATCGCGAATGACCGCTCGCTTGCCTACGGCATCGCCAAGGCATGCGCCGCCGCCGGGGCGGACCTCGCCCTCACCTATCAAGGCGACGCGCTGAAAAAACGCGTCGTGCCCATCGCCGAACAACTGAATGCGAAAGTCGTCGGCCACTGCGACGTCACCGATCCCGCCACCATCGACGCCGTGTTCGCGGAAACCGACCGTCAGCTCGGCGACCTCGACTTCGTGGTCCATGCCATCGCGTTCTCCGACAAGGCGCAGCTCGACGGACGTTATGTCGACACCACCGCCGACAACTTCAATTCAACGCTCGCGATCTCTTGCTATTCCTTCACCGCGATCGCGCAGCGCGCCGAGAAGCGCATGCCGCGCGGCGGCTCGATGCTGACGCTCACCTATTACGGTGCCGAGAAATGGATGCCGCATTATAACGTGATGGGCGTCGCCAAGGCCGCGCTCGAAGCCAGCGTCCGTTATCTCGCCGCCGATCTCGGCCCGAAGAAAATCCGCGTGAACGCCATCTCCGCCGGACCGATCAAGACGCTAGCGGCATCCGGCATCGGTGACTTCCGCTACATCCTGAAGTGGAACGAATACAACACGCCGCTGCGTCGTAACGTGTCGAATGACGAAGTGGGTTCGAGCGCGCTCTATCTGCTCTCCGATCTCGGCAGCGGCGTCACCGGCGAGATTCTGCACGTCGATGCGGGCTACCATGTCGTCGGCATCAAGAACCCTGAAGCGCCGGACATGACGCTGCACACCAAGAACGGCAACGGCGATTCATGACCGTCCTGATCGCGGGTGGCGGCATCGGCGGGCTTGCGCTGGCGCTGAGCCTGCACCAAGTCGGCGTCAAATGCCGTGTGTTCGAGAGCGTCAAGGAGATCAAGCCGCTCGGCGTCGGCATCAATGTGCTGCCGCACGCATGCCGCGAACTGATCGAACTCGGATTGCTCGGTGAACTCGAACGCACTGGCGTACGCACCTCCGAACTCGCCTACTTCTCAAAGCACGGCAAACCAATCTGGTCGGAGCCGCGTGGACTGGAAGCCGGATACAAGTGGCCGCAATTCTCGATCCATCGCGGCGAGCTGCAAACCATCCTGCTGCGCGCCGTAATCGAGCGCATCGGTAAGGAGAACGTACTTACTGGCCACCACATTTCGCACTGGGAAGAAACCGCGCACGGGGTGCGTGTGTTCTTCGCGGCAGCAAACGGCGAAACGCTGCCGCCGCATGACGGCTCGCTGCTGATCGCCTGCGACGGCATCCACTCCACCATCCGCGCGCGTCTGTTTCCCGAAGAAGGACCGCCGATCTGGAGCCGCCGTATTCTCTGGCGCGGCGTGACCAAGGCGAAACCGTTTCTCAGCGGCAGTTCCATGATCATGGCGGGTTATCCGCAGGTGAAGTTCGTCGCCTATCCTATCTCGCGCGAAGACGAGCGCGGCGAACAGATGCTGAACTGGATCGCGGAGCGCGAGTTCGCGGCCGACTACGACTGGCGGCGCGAAGACTACAACCGTGCGGGCAAGCTCGAGGAATTCGCGCCCTGGTTCAGGGAATGGAATTTCGACTGGCTCGACGTGCCGGGCCTGATCCGCGACGCCGATTATTTCTACGAATATCCACTGGTCGACCGCGATCCGCTCGAGCGCTGGAGCTTTGGCCGCGTGACGCTGCTCGGCGACGCCGCGCATCCGATGTATCCGATCGGCTCGAATGGCTCCTCGCAGGCCATACTCGATGCCCGCGTCCTGACACGCGAAATTCAGGAGAAAGGCGAAACCGCTGCCGCCCTCGAAGCCTATGAAGCAGAGCGCCGCCCGGCTACGTCGCAACTCGTGCTGCTGAACCGCGGCAACGGGCCGGAGCGCGTGATGCAGATGGTCGAGGAGCGCGCACCCGGCGGCTTCTCGGTCGTAACCGAAGTGCTTACGCAGGAAGAACTGGAAGAAGTCGCGAACAACTACAAGCGCGTTGCGGGTTTCCAGGTCGAAGCGCTGAACGCAAAGCCTTCCATCGTGCAAACACGCGTTCCTGTCAGCGCAATTTGATCAGGCGTCGTAGCGATAGCGCTTCACCGCCGCTTCATTCCACTCGATTCCCGCGCCGGGACGATCCGGAATCTCGACATCGCCGCCATTCACTATGAACGGTTGCTCGATAATCGGATCGACCCAATCCTGCCATTCCAGCCAATGCGCAGTTTCAGTAACGCGCAGGAGATGCGCGGAGAACTCCGGATAGAGATGCGATGACATTTCGATCCCGGCTGCACCCGCGATGGCGGAAGCGCGCAGCCACCCGGTGACGCCGCCGATCCGCATCAAATCCGGCATGACGTAGTCGCCCGCACCCAAGGCAAGCGCCTGATGCAGCGAACGCGGACCGTAAAAATTTTCACCTAACTGAAGCGGCGTTTTCATTTCCCGCCGCAAACGGACGTAGCCTTCAAGGTTGTTATAGGTCACCGGCTCCTCGAACCAGTAAAGCCCTTCGTTATCGAGGGCATGGCAACGATGCAGCGCGTCGCCGAACGGCAGGCCCTGATTGAAGTCCACCATCAGTTTTATTTCATCCCCCGCGCCCGCGCGTACCGCCTTGATGGCCGCAAGATCGTCCGCAACACGCTCGCGCCCAAGCCGAAGTTTCAGACCCTTGAAACCGCCTTCCGCAACCAGCGCGGCAGCCTCGTCCTGCAGTTTCGTGACATCGATGGGCCAGAGCGCATTGCTGTTATAGGCCCGCACATTCCCCAGAGAGCCGCCGAGATAATTCGCGAGCGGCATGTTCGCCGCTTTCGCCACTGCATCCCACGCCGCCATGTCCAGCCCGGAAACGGCGATCAACGACATGCCTTCATAGCCGACGAGATTCAGCGAACGGTGCATGGCCTGGAAATCGTCGAACGGACGAACCGGCTTTCCTGTGCGCGTAGCGGCGAGATCGCGGATGACCGGGGCCAGATAGCGCGCGGCGTTCTTCAGGTATGGCTCCAGATAAGCACGCCCGGTGACGCCTTCTTCGGTGTTCAGGTCTATCAGGATGACCGGCCATTCTTCGAACAGCCCGACTTTGGAAATCACCGGACGCCGCAACGGCACCGATACCGCGCGCACCTCAACCGAACGGAAGGTGAGTTTCTCGAAGCGCATGACGCCCACTCCCTAGCAGACGGCGCCATTCAAACCGAGGGTGAAATGATGTAAATACACTAAGCGGTATACATTTATGGAATCGCCATGCCCTCTTCCTCGCAGACGACGCGAAGCCGTATTCTCGATGCGGCTTACAAGCTCTTCCGGCGGCAAGGATATTCGCGCGTCAGCATCGACGAGATCGCGCTTGCGGCAAGGCTCACGAAGAAGACGCTCTACTACCATTTCGAAAGCAAGGATGCGCTTCTTGCCGCTGTCCTCGAAACGCAGAGCGAGCTTGCGCTTGCCGCTTTTCGCACCTTCAGCGACACGTTGAGAGGTTCGCCCATCGCGATTGCGGATGCGCTGTTTGAAGGCCTGAAAGTCTGGTCAGACACGCCGCGCTGGGCGGGGTCGGGGTTCACGCGCCTCGTAATCGAACTGGCCGATCTGCCGGGACATCCCGCGCGTCAGATTGCGCGGCGGCACAAGGCCGAGTTGGAACGTCTTTTTTCGGAATTGCTCGTGAAAGCCGGTGCGGCTTCGCCGAAGGAAACCGCCCGCGAAATTTGGCTGCTGTCGGAAGGAGCAATTTCGCTGATCCTCGTACATGGCGACCGCGGCTATGCGGCTGCAGCGGCGCGCGCCGCGCGAAAGCTGATCGCGGCCAGCCTGAAGCACGGCAACGCTGCGCGGGGAAGCAAAACGGTTAACGCAACGGCAGTTTGACCGGGCCGCTGCCCGCTCCTACAAGCTGCGCACGGATAAACAAACCATGTCGCACAATACCTTCGGCCATCTGTTCCGCGTCACCACCTTCGGCGAAAGCCACGGGGTCGCGATCGGCTGCGTGGTCGACGGCTGCCCGCCGCGCATTCCGCTGAAAGCCGAAGACATCCAGACCGACCTCGACCGGCGCAAGCCGGGCCAGTCGCGCTTCGTCACGCAGCGCCGCGAGCCGGATCAGGTGAAGATTCTTTCCGGCACCTATGTCAACGAAGAAGGCATGGAGCTGACGACCGGCACGCCAATCGCCTTGATGATTGAGAACGTGGACGCACGCTCGAAGGACTATTCCGAGATCGCGAACAAGTATCGCCCCGGCCACGCCGATTACACCTATGACATGAAATACGGCATCCGCGATCCGCGCGGCTCGGGCCGCGCCTCCGCGCGCGAGACCGCGTCGCGGGTGGCTGCCGGCGCGGTCGCGCGCAAAGTCATTCCGGACGTGAAAATCCGCGCCGCGCTGGTGCAGATGGGCGAGATCGAAATCGACCGTGCGAACTGGGACTGGGAAGAAGTTTCGCGCAATCCGTTCTTCTGCCCCGATGCGCAGGCGGCAAAGAAGATGGAAGACTATCTGGACGGTATCCGCAAAAGCGGCTCGTCCATCGGCGCGGTGATCGAAGTGATCGCGGAGAACGTCCCTGCCGGCTTGGGCGCGCCGATCTACGCCAAGCTCGACGCCGAGCTTGCGAGCGCGATGATGAGCATCAACGCGGTGAAGGGTGTCGAGATCGGCGCGGGCTTTGCCTCAGCGAAATTCACCGGCGAGCAGAACGCCGATGAGATGCGCGCGGGCAATAACGGCCCGGTGTTCCTCTCCAACCACGCGGGCGGCGTGCTCGGCGGCATTTCCACCGGCGCACCTGTCGTCGCGCGTTTCGCGGTGAAGCCGACATCCTCGATCCTGACGCCGCGCGATACGGTCGACCGCTACGGTGCGGAAACCGAAGTTTCCACCAAAGGCCGCCACGACCCCTGCGTCGGCATCCGCGCGGTACCGATCGGCGAAGCCATGATGGCAATCGTGCTCGCAGATCAATTCCTGCGCCATCGCGGACAAGTCGGCATGACGTCCGACTGGCCATTCCCGAAGAAGAAATAAGCATGAACGCCGCCGAACAAAGCCGCGTCGAGAAGGCGATTGCCGCGTTCGCGCGCGGCGAGATCGTGGTCGTCACCGACGATGACGACCGTGAGAACGAGGGCGATCTGTTCGTCGCCGCCTCGCTCTGCACGGCAGAAAAAATGGCGTTCATCGTGCGCCACACCTCCGGCATCGTCTGCGCGCCGCTGACCCAGGCCGAAGCCAATCGGCTCAGCCTGAATCCGATGGTCGCGAACAACGACGCGCCGCACACCACTGCCTTCACCGTCTCGGTCGATGCGAAGCACGGCACCACCACCGGCATTTCCGCCGAGGAGCGCACGACCACCGTGCGCGCGCTCGCGAATGGCAACATGGGCGCTTCCGATTTCGTGCGGCCCGGCCACATCTTTCCGCTGATTGCGCGCGAGGGCGGCGTGCTGATGCGCACCGGACATACCGAAGCGTGCGTCGATCTCTGCAAGCTCGCGAACCTGCCGCCGGTCGGTGTCATTTCCGAACTCGTGAACGACGACGGTACGGTGATGCGCGGGGCGCAGGTCTCAAGCTTCGCCGATAAACACAAGCTGGTGCAGGTTTCGGTCGCGGACCTGATCGCTTACCGTCAGGTGCGCGAGAAGCTCGTCACCCGCGTTTCCGAATTCCCGGTGCAGAGTGAGATCGGCATGCTCACCGGCTATGCCTTCACCACGCCGTTCGACCAGACCCATCACATTGCCTTCGTTTACGGCAAGATCGGCGATGGCAAGGATATCGTTGCGCGCCTGCACCGCGCCGATGTGATCGGCGACGTGATCGGCGGCGGCGGCGTGATCCACAAGACGCTGGCCCGCTTCAAGGCGGAAGGACGCGGTGTGCTGATCTACCTGCGCGACGGCACCGCGGGCGTCCCGGTCGTCAAACCCGGCACGCAGGACGATTCCAGCGAGGCGCAGCGCGCGGAACAGTGGCGCGAAATCGGCGTCGGCGCGCAAATCCTTCGCGATCTCGGCATTTCTTCCATCCGCCTGCTCGCCTCGCGCACGCGGACCTATGTTGGCCTTGCAGGTTTCGGCATCGAGATCGTGTCCACCGAATCTCTGGACGGATAGCGCCAGTACCCTTTTGAATCCGAAGTTCGCAGTGAGCGCACCGGAAAGTGTGGCGAACTTCAGATTCAGGACACTGCCCTACTCCCCCGCCTGCCCGTTTCGTGCCACCTTTTGCATAGCTAATCCTTCCGGCGGAGGATTTCGCGATGCGTGGGTTCGGCCTTCTCGTTACGGCTTCCTTGATGGCATCGTTGGCGGCGCTGTTCGCGCTGCCCTCGCGCGCGGGTTCGCCTGTTCCCGTCGATGTCGAACTCGTGCTGGCCGTCGATATTTCCTACTCAATGGATTACGACGAACTGACGCTCCAGCGTGAAGGCTACATTCAGGCGCTGACCTCCAAGGATTTTGTCGACGCCTTGCGCAACGGCGCGCACGGAAAGATCGCCGTCATCTACATCGAGTGGGCCGGTTCGCACGAACAGACCATCGTCGTGCCGTGGACGCTGATCGAGAACGCGGCAACGGCGCAGGCCTTCGCCGACAAGCTCGCAGCCGCGCAAATCCGGCGCACGTACCGCACCTCGATTTCCAGCGCATTATTGTTTTCAGCGGCGCAGTTCGGCACCTCGGATTTCAAGGGCGTGCGGCGCGTGATCGACGTATCCGGCGACGGCACCAACAACCAGGGACCGCTGATCGAACCGACGCGCGACGAGATCGTCGCGAAGGGCATCGTCATCAACGGCCTGCCGCTGCAACTGAAGGCGCCGACCGGCTCGATGCTCGATATTCCGAACCTGCACGAATACTATGAGGACTGCGTGATCGGCGGCACGGGTTCGTTCGTCATCCCAGTGCGCGAGCGTTCGCAATTCGTGAACGCGGTCAGGCAGAAACTCATTCTCGAAGTGTCGGGCATCAAACCGAACGGCTTTACGATGCAAACCATCCCGGCGGTAAAACCGCCGCGCGTTTCCTGCACCATCGGCGAGTCGATGTGGATGCAGCGCTGGGGGAATTAACGCGCGAAGACCCCAACGACTTCGACATGCGGGGAATAACGAAATTGATCGACCGGCGTCACGCTCTCCAGCGCAAAGCCCGCATCGCGTAGGATCTTCGCATCGCGCGCGAAGGTGTCGGCGTCACACGATACATAGGCGAGCCGCCTCAGCTTCGACTTCGCAATCTCGCGGCATTGCGCTTCCGCGCCCTGCCGCGGCGGATCGAGCACCACGAAATCGAACTTCTTCAATTCATCCGCAACCAGCGGCCAGCGGAACAGATCGCGGACGGAAGCATTCACCGGCTTCAGGCCCGGCGCTTTCGCAGCTTCATTCAAGGCGGCGATTGCACGCAGATCGGAGTCGAACGCAGCTACCTTCGCCTTCTCCGCAAGCCTCAGCGCGAAAGTACCGATGCCGCAGAACAGGTCCATCGCCGTTTTCGCGCCGTTCGCGGCAGCTAGAACTTTCTCACCGAGCGCACGCTCCGCGTCGTGCGTGGCCTGCAGAAACGGACCCGGCGGCAGCTTGACGAAGGCGCGGCCGATTTTCAGGCCGGGCGCAGAAACCTGCGTGACCGGCACGCCATGCAACGAAATGCGCGGCAGCACCTTCTTCGCTGCGAAAGCGACCAGCTTCGCCTCGATCTTCTCCGGTAATTTTCCCGGCCCGCGAATGTCGATGTCGAGGCTGCCCGTATGCGTGAAGTGCAGATCGAGCGGTTTTCCTGTTGGCGCGAGGATCGCAGCAAGCTCGCGCGCGACGGGAAGCGATTTCTCCAGTTCCGGCGACAGCACCGGACACTCCTCGATCTCGACAATCCTGTGCGAGCGGCGTTCGGCGAATCCCACCGCTTCCGGTTTTTCCTTACGCCCCGCGTGGAACACTGCGCGCCAGCGGCCGCTTTTGTTCTGTGGCTCGATTGCGCCGATTGCCGTCTCTACGCCTGCGCGGTTCAGCGCGGCTACGACGATCTCGCGCTTCCACGCGAGATAAGGCGCGTCCGCCCAGTGCTGGAGCGCGCAGCCGCCGCACACGCCGAAATGTTTGCAAACCGGCGCGATCCGATCCAGCGAAGGCTCGATGATTTCGAGGAGCGTGCCGCGTTCGCTGTCGCGCCGAATGCGCACGCGCTCTCCCGGCAGCGTGTACGCGACATGGACGCGGCCATCCGCCGTCTCCGCCACGCCATCGCCTTGTCGGCCAATGGAATCGATCCGTACTTCCTCGTCGATCATGGCAGCAGGGATAGCGGCGAATTTACTCGGCAGGAAGCGGCTTGCCGTGGGCGACGTGCTCGGCCTTCGGCGCCTCGGGGATATAGCCCCGCGCCGTCAGCGCATGGAAACGCCAGACCAGCAGCGCGGCATAGACCAGCAGGCCGATGGTGAAACCGATCCAGACCCCGGTGACGCCGAGCTTCAGCGGGAACGCGAGCAAATAGAGCGCGCCAAAGCCGACGATCCAGAAACTGAGTCCCGCGAACAGAAGCGGCACGCGCGTGTCGTTCAGGCCGCGCAATGCGCCCGCCGCCGCCGTCTGTACGCCATCCGCAACGAAGAAGGTGGAGCCGAGAACCAGCAGCCACGAGGCAATCGCGACAATCTGCTCCACGTCCTTCATGTACGAGTCCATGAAGAACAGCGGTGCGACGTTGCGGCCCAGCATCACCACGACCGTCATCACGAACATGAACGCGAACGAAAGCCCGACCGCGACGAAGCCCGCACGGCGTGCGCCTTCCGGGTTTTTCCGGCCCGCTTCCTGCCCGACGCGGACGGTCGCGGCCATCGCGATACCGAACGGAATCATGAACAGCACGGCGGCGATCTGCAGCGCGATCTGGTGCGCCGCGAGCGCGCTCGCACCGAACAGGCCGACGATCAGTCCCGCGCCGCCGAACAAGCCGTATTCGAGCAGGAACGTGCCCGACATCGGCGCGCCGACAACGATCAGTTGTTTCATCAGGTGGCCGTCGGAGCGCCAGAACTTTCCAAGCACCTGATACTTCTTAAACGGGCGCTGGCGATAGCAAACCCATAACGCTGCCGCGCACATGCCGAGATTGACCACGGTGGTCGCAACGCCCGCGCCGAGAATGCCGAGTTCGGGCGCGCCGAACGTGCCGAAGATCAGCACGTAGGCAATTGCGAAATTTGCGGGGACGGCGGCAAGCGTAATCCAGAGCGCAGGCTCAGGCCGGTTCACCGCGCCCATGAAACCGCGAATGGCGATGAACCACCACGCCGGAATGAGGCTCCACGCGAGTCCACGGAGATATTCTGCGGCGAATGCTGCGACCTGCTTTTCCTGTCCGAGCGCGAGCAGCAATTCCTCGCCCCAAAGTTGGCCTGCGGTCATCGGGATGCCGAGCAGCGTCGCGGCCCACAGCCCGACGCGCAACGAGCGGCGCACCATGCGCGGTTCGCGCGCGCCAAAGGACTGCGCGGCGAGCGGCGCAACCGCGGAAACCAGACCCATGCCAAGCACGAACGCGGCAAACAGGATCACCTGCGCCAGCGCGGCACCCGCAATAGCATCGCCGCCGAGGCGGCCGACCAGCGCGAGATCGGTCGTCATCATCGCGACCTGGCCGAGCTGGGTCAGCGCGATCGGCAAGGCAAGCCGGATCGTCTCGGTCAGCTCGGCGCGCCAAGGGCTGAGGCCGCCCGGAGTTCCGGCGGCAGGTATGGGAGTCATGCCATGCATGGATGCGGGACTTGTAGCTCACCTTGCGGCAATAGAAAGGCTGATTTGCTTGCACCCGCTCTGCGAAGGACAGATGACGGCAAAGCCAGCAAGACGGGCTAAACGCGCAGCCTAGTGTTCCGCATAAAGCAGGAACTCGGCGTTGCCGTCCCCTCCCGTGATCGGTGACGGAATGGTGCCACGCAGCCGCCAACCCTGCCGTCCCACCAGTAACTCAACGCGCTGGCACACGGCATCGTGCACGGCCGGATCGCGCACGATGCCTTTCTTCACGTGCTCGCGGCCCGCCTCGAATTGCGGCTTGATGAGCGCGACCAGTTCGGCGTGAGGTGCGGCGAAGGCGAGCGCCTGTGGCAGCACCAATTCCAGCGAAATGAAGCTGACATCGATCACGATGAGCGCGGCTTCGTCGGGGATTGCCGCTTCTTCCAGCTTGCGGATGTCGGTCTGCTCGAAGGAGACGACGCGCGGGTCGTTGCGCAGCCGCGTGTGCAACTGATCCGTGCCGGTATCGACCGCATAAACTTTCGCCGCGCCGCGCGCGAGCAGGATCTCGGTAAATCCGCCCGTTGACGCGCCGACATCGAGACAAACTTTTCCACGCGGGTCGATTTTGAAATGATTCAAGGCTGCTTCGAGTTTCAGTGCGCCGCGCGAAACGTATGGATGTACCGCTTGGGCGGAAATCTCCGCATCCTGCGCGATCTGTTGCGATGGTTTGCCGATTTTCGCGCCATCGGCCGTCACCAGTCCGGCTTCGATGGCAGCCTGCGCGCGCTCGCGGCTTTCAAAGAAGCCGCGGGACACGAGAAGTTTATCGGCGCGTTCTGACTTGCTCATCTGCCTGCCGGTTTATGCGCCATGGTATGGCCCGCTTTGCACAGTTACGCTGGCGAAGTGTAACGCGCGATGCTACATGGCTTGGCATTGCAAGACCGTGAAGTTCTTTTCCGAGGATAACATGTTTGTTTCGGTGCGGCTTTTCTGGATGCCGCTGGCGTTTGCAATCGCTTTCGCCGTCCCCGCCAGCGCATGGGTTACAGGCACGCCGCCGCAATTCGATAAGGCTGTGCAAGCGCAGGCAAAACCGAAGGCCAAAGCGCCCGCCAAAACCAAGAAAGGCGCGAAGCCGAAAGAAGCGCGTATCGACGGTGACGACGACGGTTCGCCGCGCATCTGGCGCTATGTACGCAGCGCGGACGGTCCCCTGCTCTCGTTCGGCGCGCGCAGGGGCGATGACATCCTGATCGCTTTTTCCTGCCAGCCCGGCAGCGGCACCGTGCGCGTAGTGGCGCATAACGCCTCGCCCGGCACGAAGCGCGGCGATCCGGCGCGGCTGCGGCTGCACAGCGGCAAAGAGCGCGTGGAAATCGCAGGCACCGCCTTCGCCGACACCAAGCAGAAGCGTCTCGATGTGGGTGGAATCTTGCGCGGCACGGAAATGCTGGTCGACATGTTCAAAGCGGGCGAAACGATGATCATCGAATTGCCGGGCCGCAAGGTCGGCGTGTCGCTGAAAACGCTCGGACGCAAGGCCGAGCAGTTTGCGGCCGCCTGTAACGCGAAAAACTGAAATCAGGCGCTGCGGCCGCCGAGCATCGAAGTTTCGCGACCGAGCGCCGCAAGCACGGTTGTGACGATGCCACGCGCGTCGAGTCCAGCACGTTCGTACATCTTCGCGGGCGAGTCGTGATCCTGGAAAATATCCGGCAACACCATCGGCCGGATCTTCAAGCCGTTGTCGAGCGCACCTTCCTTCGCCAGCAGTTCGAGCACATGGCTGCCGAAGCCGCCAACCGAGCCTTCCTCGATGGTGATCAGCACTTCATGTTCGCGTGCGAGCCGCAGGACGAGATCGCGGTCGAGCGGCTTTGCGAAGCGCGCATCCGCGACCGTCGCGGGCAGGCCCATCGCCGCCAGTTCGTCCGCCGCGCGTAGCGCTTCCGTGAGCCGCGTGCCGAGCGAGAGCAGCGCGACCTTGTTGCCTTCGCGCAGGATACGGCCCTTGCCGATTTCGAGCGGCACGCCTTCCGCCGGCATCGCGACGCCTGTGCCCTCGCCGCGCGGATAACGGAACGCTGACGGGCGGTCGTCGATCGCGGCCGCGGTCGCGACCATGTGGACGAGTTCTGCTTCGTCGGCCGCAGCCATCACCACCATGTCCGGCAGACAGGCGAGATAGGCAACATCGAACGAACCGGCGTGGGTCGCGCCATCGGCGCCGACCAGTCCGGCGCGGTCGATGGCAAAACGCACGGGAAGTTTCTGTACCGCCACGTCATGCACGACCTGATCGTAGGCGCGTTGCAGGAACGTCGAATAGATCGCGGCAAACGGCTTGTAGCCTTCGGTGGCCAGACCCGCCGCGAAGGTTACGGCGTGCTGCTCGGCGATGCCGACGTCGAAGGTGCGGTTCGGAAATTCCTTACCGAACAGGTCGAGGCCGGTACCGGAAGGCATCGCCGCCGTGATCGCGACGATCTTGTCGTCCTTGCGCGCTTCCTTGATGAGCGATTCCGCGAATACCTTGGTGTAGGACGGCGCGCCCGCTTTCGCTTTCGTCTGCGCGCCGGTGCGCACGTCGAACTTCACGACGCCATGATACTTGTCGTCGGACGCTTCGGCGGGCGCGTAGCCCTTGCCCTTCTGCGTGACGACATGGACCAGCACCGGTCCCGGCTCGTTGTCGCGCACGTTCTTCAGGACGGGTAGCAGGTGGTCGAGGTTGTGGCCGTCGATGGGGCCGACATAGCTGAAGCCGAGTTCCTCGAACAGCGTGCCGCCGGTAATGTAACCGCGCCAGTGTTCGATGCCGCGCGTGATCAGATCGTCGATGCGTTTCGGCAGCTTCGCCGTCACCTTCTTACCGACGTCGCGCAGCGCGTTGTAGGTGCGGCCGGAAATCAGCCGCGAGAAATAGGCCGACATCGCGCCGACCGGCGGCGCAATCGACATGTCGTTGTCGTTGAGCACCACGATCAGGCGGCTGCCGGCAGCGCCCGCGTTGTTCATGGCTTCATAGGCCATGCCCGCCGACATCGAGCCGTCGCCGATCACGCAGATGACGTTACGGTTGTCGCCGTTGAGATCGCGCGCGACCGCCATGCCGAAGCCGGCGGAAATCGAGGTCGAGGCGTGTCCCGCGCCGAAGGTGTCGTAGACGCTTTCGCTGCGCTTGGTGAAACCGGAAAGCCCGCCGCCCATACGCAAGGTGCGGATGCGGTCGCGGCGGCCGGTGATGATCTTGTGCGGATAGGCCTGGTGGCCGACGTCCCAGATCAGCCGGTCGCGTGGCGTGTCGAACACATAATGCAGCGCGACCGTCAGTTCGACGACGCCAAGGCCCGCGCCCAGATGACCGCCGGTGACCGAAACCGCGTCGATGGTTTCGGTCCGCAGCTCGTCGGCAAGCTGACGCAGGTCGCCCTCTGCCAGCGTGCGGAGCGCTTGCGGCGTGGGCACCTTGTCGAGCAGAGGCGTCCGGGAGGGGGGCGAAACTTCATTCATTGCAGACGAAACTATCAGCGTTTTTAACGGCTTCTACAAGGCAGCGGTTGTCGCAAGGCGTTTCCTGCTTTGGCGGCAGCCTTTTACGCGGGGTCGAGCGGCCCGGTTCCCGAAGGCTTGCCCTTGGCGTCGAGGGTGATTTTGTCGACCCGCGCCTCGGCGTCACGCAGCAGCGTTTCGCAACGCTTTTTCAGCGCTTCGCCGCGCTCGTAGATTTTGATGGATTCCTCGAGGGCGACATTGCCGCCCTCAAGCTTCTGCACGATGGCTTCCAGTTCCGCGAGCGCCTTCTCGAAGGGAAGCGCCGCCACGTCGCCATTCGCGTCTTTCGGGTCTTTTGCCATTTTCGTTTTCCGTCAGCCGCGCATGAGAGTGCGGACATGGGCGCCCGCCGAACGGGCCAGGCCTTCGAGATCGTATCCGCCTTCAAGCACGGAGACGACCCTGCCCTTCGCATGCTTGTCGGCGAGTTCCATCAGCTTGCCGGTCACCCACGCGAAATCGTCTTCCACGAGATTGAGGTTCGCCAGCGGATCGTTGCGGTGCGCGTCGAAGCCTGCGGAAATCAGGATCAGGTCCGGCTGGAAATTATTGATGCGCGGCAGGATCACGGTGTTAAAGGCTTCGCGGAACTGCGTGCCGCCGTCGCCAGAAGAAAGCGGCGCGTTGACGATGGTATTCGCCGCGCCCGTCTCGTTCTTCGCGCCGGTGCCGGGATAGAGCGGCATCTGGTGCGTGGATGAATAAAGCACCGCGGGATCGTTCCAGAAAATATCCTGCGTGCCGTTGCCGTGATGCACATCGAAATCGACGATCGCGACACGCTCCGCGCCGTGCTTCTTGCGCGCATGACGGGCAGCGATGGCGACGTTGTTGAAGAAACAAAAGCCCATCGGCGTCGCAGCCTCGGCATGGTGGCCGGGCGGCCGCATCATGACGAAGGCGTTGCTCGCCTTGCCTGCGAAAACTTCGTCGACCGCGTATACCGCGCCGCCGACCGCGCGCATGATCGGCTGCCAGCTTTTCGCGGACATCACCGTATCGCCGTCGATCCGCACCGCGCCTTCCATGGGCACGATCTCGTGCAGCTTCTCGGCGTACTCGGCGGGATGCGCGAGCGTCACCACGTCGAGCGCGGCCTGCGGCGCCTCCTCGCGGGCGAGCATGGAATATTCTTCCTTGCCGAATTCCTCGTCGAGTGCGCGGATGCGGTCAGCCCGTTCAGGGTGTCCGAGCGGGGTGGCATGTTCGAGAGCGGATGGGTGCGAAAGAAGGAGAGTCGTCATCCCCTATCTTAACCCGCGCGCTGTAGTGCGTCCAAGCTCACTCCCGGCGGGGTCGGCATCGAATCGGGAACGAAGAAGTCGATTTGCAGCGATTGCGCCGGATTGACGCGGTACTGGTCGAAGTCGGTGATGCCCTCACCGGCGAGGAAGTTGTCGTCAACCAGGAAATTTCCCGAAAACTCGCGCGACGGCTTTCCGAAGATGCGCACGGCGGCATCGGCCAGAATTTCCGGCGTGCGCGAACGCTGCATCAGCGCATCGCCGCCGAGCAGGTTGTTCACGGCCGCGGTCGCAATCGTGGTGCGCGGCCACAGCGCATTCACCGCGATGCCTTTCGAGCGCAATTCGCCCGCGAGGCCGAGCACCACCATGCTCATGCCGAACTTCGCCATGGTGTAGCCAGTGTGGGGAGCGAACCACTTTTCCTTCATGTCGAGCGGCGGCGACATCATCAGGATATGCGGGTTCTTCGATTTTTCGAGGAATGGGATCGCGAACTTCGAAACGGCGAAAGTGCCGCGGGTGTTGATCTGATGCATCAGATCGAAGCGCTTCATGTCGAGCTGCGAGGTGGAAAGCAACTGGATCGCGCTCGCGTTGTTCACGACGATGTCGATGCCGCCGAATTTATCGGCGGTTTTTTTGAGCGCCTCGTTGACGTTCACCTCGTCGCGCACGTCCACGACCAGCGGGAGCGCCTTGCCGCCCGCCTTTTCGATTTCCTCGGCTGCCGAGTGAATGGTGCCGGGCAGTTTTGGATGCGGCGTATCGGTCTTCGCAGCGATTGCGATGTTAGCGCCGTCTTTCGCCGCCTTCAGCGCAATCGCAAGGCCGATACCGCGCGACGCGCCAGTGATGAAAAGGGTTTTGCCGCTCAAAGACATTTATCGCTCCCTGTTTTCTTTTTTCTCATGGCGAGGAGCGATGCCAAGCATCGCGTCTCGAATAATGAGGCCTCATCTTCCGAGACACGTCCGCCCCGTTCACGCACCGCAGGACGACGTTACGCCACCATCATCGTTTCGGTATACGAAACCGAGGCCGCGCCCTCGGTAACGGTGAGTTCGAGGCCTTCCGCCTGCGTGCAGAGATTTTCCGCGAAGAAACGCGCAATGGCGACACGGCTTGCAGGCTTGCTCTCAAGGCGTTCCGCCAGCGCGGCCTGCGCCAGATACGATCCACCCGCCGCGAGGCCAAACAGCTTCTGATACGGCGTCGCACCGGCCAACGCTTCCGCCGGATCGCGCGCCAATGCATCGGCAATGTATTTCGTCGCGCGCTCCAGCGCATCAAGTGTTGCGTTCAGGCGCAGCGCGGTCTTGCCGAAGGCGGGATCGTTCGATTCCGCAACTTTTTTCGCAGTCGCGCGATATTCCGCAAGCACGCGGTTCAGCGTTTCGGTCATGCCGATCTTGCGGGTCACAAGGTCGATGGCCTGAATGCCGTTGGTGCCTTCATAGATCGCGGTGATGCGTGCATCGCGCATGTGCTGCGCCGCGCCGGTTTCCTCGATGAAGCCCATGCCGCCGTGTACCTGCACACCGATCGAAGCCGCTTCGATACCGGCATCGGTCGAAAACGATTTTGCAAGAGGCGTCAGCAGGCTCGCTTCTTCGCTTGCGGCTTTCTTCGCCGCCGGATCGCTGGTGTTGTTCGCGACATCGAGCGCAGACGCGGTGCGCAGGCAGATCGCGCGCGAGGCGTTGGTCAGCGCGCGCATGGTCATCAGCATCCGCTTCACGTCCGGATGTTCCGCGATGGGGCTGAGGTCTTTCGCGCCGGGTGCCTTACCCTGCTTGCGGTCGTGCGCGTACTGCACGGCCTGTTGCGTTGCGCGTTCCGCAATCGCGACGCCCTGCACGCCGACGCCGAGGCGCGCATTGTTCATCATCGTGAACATGCAGTGCAGGCCCTTGTTTTCCTCGCCGACGAGATAGCCGGTCGCGCCGCCCTGGTCGCCATAGACCATCACGCAGGTCGGCGAAGCGTGGATGCCGAGCTTGTGCTCGACCGACTGGCAGCGCACATCGTTGCGCGCGCCGAGCGAGCCGTCCTTGTTGACCATGAACTTCGGCACCAGAAACAGCGAGATGCCTTTCGTCCCTGCGGGCGCATCGGGCAAACGCGCAAGCACGAGATGGATGATGTTATCCGTCATGTCGTGCTCGCCGTAGGTAATGAAGATTTTCGTGCCGGAAATCTTGTAGGTGCCGTCCGGCTGCTTCACTGCCTTGGCGCGCAGGTTCGCGAGATCGGAGCCGGATTGCGGCTCGGTGAGTTGCATGGTGCCGGGCCATTCGCCGCTCACCATCTTCGCGAGATATGTATTCTTCAGTTCTTCGGAGCCGTGCGCTTCGAGGGCATCGACGCCCGCGAAAGTGAGCAGTGGGCAAAGCCCGAACGACATCGCGGCCGAACTCCAGAACTCGAAAGCCGAAGCCGCAACCATGACCGGCAGACCCTGCCCGCCGAATTCGACCGGACCGGACAGGCCGTTCCAGCCGCCCGCGATCCAGTCCTGATAGGCTTCCTTCCAGCCCGGCGGCGTCACGACCTTGCCATCGATCAGCTTCGAGCCGATCTGGTCGGCCTGCCGGTTCAGCGGCGCGAGGCGTTCGGCTGCGAATTTTCCGGCCTCCTCAAGCACCGATTGCACCAGATCGGAGGAAAGTTCGGCCTGCGCGCCCTGCCCCGCAATTTTGTTGAAGGCGGTGCAATGTTCGAGGAAGAACATCGTCTCGGAAACGGGCGCGCGATAGGACATTTCTCACTCCGCTGCATGTTGAAGGCGGCGCTTGAGCTTCGCGCCTGCCAAGGCCATACCGGCCATGTTCAGGAATTACACTGGCCAAGGCAGCCTTACCCGTCAACGTGACCCGCGACACGAACCTTTCAAGGACCGGAATTCTGCCCGCCGACGCGACGGCAATCGCGGAAGCGGCGGGCGTGTTGAAGCGCGGCGGCCTCGCCGCGTTTCCGACCGAAACCGTCTATGGTCTCGGCGCAAACGCGGCCGACCCGCGCGCGGTCGCTGCGCTCTACGCCGCGAAGGGGCGGCCTTCCTTCAATCCGCTAATTGCGCATGTCCGCGATATCGCGGCCGCAAAACGCCTCGGCGTTTTCAGCGCACAAGCGGACGCGCTTGCGGCGGCATTCTGGCCGGGACCGCTCACGCTGGTCGTGAAAGCCGACGAGAATTCTCCGGTATGCGAACTCGCGCGCGCCGGGCTGGATACGGTTGCGATCCGCGTACCTTCGCACCCGGTTGCCCGCGCGCTGCTCGCGCTCTGCGATTTTCCGGTCGCCGCCCCGAGCGCGAACCGCTCCGGCCATGTCTCGCCGACACGCGCGGAGCATGTGAGCGCCGACCTCGGCGGCAAGGTGGACATCATCCTCGATGGCGGCGCGTGCGCGGGCGGGATCGAATCCACCATCGTCGATTGCTCCGGCGATATGCTCCGTTTGTTACGCAGCGGCGGCATTCCGCGCGCAGAGATCGAGAAGGTCGCGGGGCCGCTCTCCGCTGCAAACGGGAGCGCGATTTCCGCGCCGGGCATGATGGCTTCGCATTATGCGCCGAATGCGAAACTGCGGCTGGACGCGCACGACGTGCAAGCAGGAGAAGCGCTGCTCGCTTTCGGCGAGCCGCTGCCCGCGGGCGCCGAACAAGCGGTTAAATGCCTGAACCTTTCGCCGCGCGGCGATCTCACGGAAGCTGCCGCGAACCTCTACGCCCAACTTCGCACGCTGGATGCTTCCGGCGCGCGGGGTATTGCGGTCGCTCCAATTCCGGCGGAAGGTTTGGGCGAAGCGATCCGCGACCGCCTGCAACGAGCAGCCGCCCCGAAATGAAATCCGCAAAGAAGAAAAAGAAGAAGCCTGCGCCGAAGACCAATGGCGCATTGCTCGCGCGTTTCGCGAAAATCGTCGGCGAGAAAAATGCGATTCGCGACGCGGCCGAAATCGCCCCCTATGTAAAGGAACAGCGCGATCTCTATCGCGGCAAGGCTGCGATGGTGTTACGGCCGGGGAGCGTGGAGGAAGTCGCGAAAATCCTCCAGCTTGCGGGCAAGACCAAGACGCCCGTTGTCCCGCAAGGTGGCAATACGGGCCTCGTCGGAGGGCAGATTTCCTTCGACGCCAGCGCGATCGTGCTTTCCACGCAGCGGCTCAACAAAATCCGCGAAGTAGATGCGGACGCAAATACGATGACGGTCGAGTCCGGCGTCATCCTCCAGAACGCGCAGGAAGCGGCGGCGAAACACGAACGGCTGTTTCCGCTCTCGCTCGGCGCGGAAGGAAGCTGCACCATCGGCGGCAATCTCTCGACCAATGCCGGCGGTACGCAGGTTCTTGCCTACGGCAATGCGCGCGACCTCGTGCTCGGCCTCGAAGTCGTGCTGGCGAGCGGGAAAATCCTGCGCGGACTTCGCAAACTGAAGAAAGACAATACCGGCTACGACCTGCGCCATCTGTTCATGGGCGCTGAAGGCACACTCGGCATCATCACCGCGGCGGTGCTGAAATTGTTCCCCGCGCCGCGCGCGATTTCCACGGCATGGATCGGCGTGCCATCGCCGGAAGCGGCATTGAAGCTGCTCAACGTGGCGCTGGCGCGCTGCGGGTCTTCGTTGACCAGTTTCGAGCTGATGCCGCGCATCGCCATCGAATTCGACCTGCGGCACCTGCCGGGCGCGCGCGATCCGCTGTCCTCGCCGCATCCGTGGTACGTGCTTGCGGAGATTTTCGGCGACGACGAAACACGCACGCTGGAGACAATGGAAACGCTGCTCGCGGATGGCGCGCAGAACGGCCTCATCACCGACGCCATGATCGCCGCAAACCGCGAGCAGCGCGCGGCGCTGTGGCGGATGCGCACCGGCATCACCGACGTACAGAAGCCTGAAGGCGGCTCGATCAAGCACGACATTTCCGTGCCGGTATCTAGCGTGCCTGCTTTCATGAACGAAGGTACCGCTGCCGTAGAGAAAATGATTCCCGGCGCGCGCGTGGTCGGCTTCGGCCATCTCGGCGACGGCAACATTCACTTTAACATCAGCCAGCCGGTCGGCGCAGACAAAACAAAATTCCTCGCGCGCTGGGACGACGTGAACGCCACGGTACATGCCATTGTGCTGCGTTATGGCGGCTCGGTATCAGCCGAGCACGGGATCGGCGTACTCAAGCGCGAACTGCTCGCGGAAACGAAGGATGCGGTCGCGCTCTCCACCATGCGCGCGATCAAGCAGGCGCTCGATCCGAACGGGATCCTGAACCCCGGCAAGGTGCTGCGCGCGCGGAGGCAACCATAGAAACCGTTTTCGCAGCCAGCGCCGCGATCTTCCGCGAAGACGGCAAGGTGCTGCTCGCGAAGCGCGTGAAGCCGCCGCAACTCTGGAGCCTGCCGGGCGGCAAACTGGAGCCGGGCGAAACCGCGGAAGCGGCCGCCGTGCGCGAAACGCGCGAGGAGGTTTCGGTCGAAATCGAAATCGTTGGCCGTGCGGGCGAGCGGCTGGTCGATATTCACGACGCGGGCGTGCTGCAAAAGCGTTTCGTCATCACGTTCTTCGCCGCGACCGTAAAATCCGGCGAGCCTGCGTCGAGCGACGAAGCGGCGGAGGTCGGCTGGTTCACGGCGGACGAGATCGAAACACTCACCGCCACCGCCGGGCTTGCGGAAGCCGTGCGCGATGCCGCGCGCGTGCTCGATCTTTCCAAAGGCTAGAGAGCGGATTCTTGCAAGCAGCCGCAAAGCAGCGCATAGGCTCCGCCGTCATGACTTCGGCGCTCCGAAATTTTCTCATTGCATGCGGTTTTCTTGCCGCCGGGAGCGCATTCGCGCAGGCGCCCGCGCCGCGCGCACCCTACGAGAACGACCTGAATCAGCTTGCCGAGATTCTCGGTGCGCTCCACTACCTGCGGCCGCTCTGCGGCGCGAACGAGCCGACGCAATGGCGCAACGAGATGCAGTCCATTCTCGATTCCGCGAACCTGCCGCCCCCGCAGCGGGACATGGTCGTGAACAGCTTCAACCGCGGCTACACCGCCTACGAGCAGACCTACCGCTCCTGCACGCCCGCGGCGGCGGTCGCCATCAAACGCTTCCTGGACGAGGGCGCGCGGCTCTCGCGCGAGATCGCGACCCGCTACGGCAATTGAAATAAAAGCCTTTTCCGCCGTTAACCTTCTTTAAAGGTCCGTGGCGACGGCCAAGGTTCCGCCCGTTAAGGTCCGTAAACGAATGACGACGGGCGCAACCAGTGTCCGCGGGGAAAGTAAGTCGTGCGTAATACCCTTCCGCTCAGAATCACAAAGCTTTCGGACGACCGGCCGGAAGAAGAGCGCCGCGCCGCCTTCGGTTATCTCAACGAAGCCTGGGAAGAAGCGCGCCTCGACGGCATCGACGGCGATTGTCTCGCGCAGGTCGCCCTGTTCACGGCGATCAACGAACTGGTCTCGACCTACGGCGAGGAAGCCACCGCCGAATACGCCGACCGGCTGGGCGAACGCATCCGCCGCGGCGAGTTCACCATTCCCGGCAACCGCCAGTAATTTTCCGTTCGTCTGTCAGCGAATCCCGGCGCGCAGAAACGCCTGGATGAATTGCCGCTGGAACAGCAGAAATCCGGCCAGCAACGGCGCAATCACCATCAACGTCGCCGCACTGACGACGGCGATGTTCACGCCGCTCTCGGTCGCACCGAATAGCGAGAGACCGACGGTCAGCGGCCGCGTGCTGGTGGAGTTGGTCACGATCAGCGGCCAGAGAAAATTATTCCAGTGGGTCGCGACCGAAACCAGCGCGTAGGCGAGATAAGTCGGGCGTGCGGCGGGAATGTAGACGCGCCATAGCACGCCGAACCAGCCGCAGCCTTCCACCCTCGCCGCTTCTTCCAGTTCCTGCGGCACCGACTTGAATGCCTGTCGCAGCAGGAAGATGCCGAAGGCGCTCGCCATGTACGGCACGCCGATGCCGAAGATCGTATCGAACAGGCCGAGCCGCGAAATCATCGCGTAGTTCTCGACGATCAGGACTTCCGGCAGCACGAACAGTTGCAGCAGTACGAGAATGAAGATCACGTCCCGGCCCGGAAACTCGAAGCGGGCAAAAGCGTAGCCGGCGAGCGTGCAAAGCGTGAGCTGCCCGGCGAGGATGACGGTGACGAGCAGCGTCGTATTCAAAAAGTAGCGCGGCCACGGCGCGCTGTCCCACGCAACGCGGAAATTCTCGAGCGTCAGCGGCGCGCTCAACTTGAAGGAAAGCGCGCCCTCCGGCGTATGGAACGCCGCCCATACCGCGAATACCAGCGGCGACACCCACACGATCGCGAGCAGCCACGCGCCGACCGTATCGAGCGACGGCAGCGCGAACGAACGCCGCGCGCGGGGATATGTGGAGGAGACGCTCATCGGTAATGCACCCGCCGCTCCAGCACCGCGAACTGGATCGTCGCGACAATACCGAGCACCAGCAGGATGAGAACGGTCATGGTCGCCGCCAGATGCGTATCGAAATACGCGAACGCCATTTCCCACACCCAGTAGAGAATGAGCTTGGAGGCGTTGTCGGGACCGCCTTTGGTCAGAATGAACAGGTGGTCGATCAGCTTCACCGAATTGATGAGTGCGTTGACCAGCACGAACATCGTGGTCGGTGCGAGCAACGGCAGCACCACGCGGCGCGTATAGGTCCAGCGTCCCGCCCCTTCGACGGTCGCCGCCTCGCGCAGATCGGGCGAGATGGTCTGCAATGCCGCGAGATAGAAGATCATGTAGAAGCCCGCTTCCTTCCAGATGGTCACGCCAATCACGGAATAGAGCGCGGTCTCCTGCTGGCCGAGCCAGTTCACGGAAGGAAAGCCGAACAGCGCGGTGATGCGGTCGATCACGCCGAGGTCGGGCGTGTAGAAGAACAGCCACAGGTTCGCCGCCGCTATCATCGGCAGCATGGTCGGCGTGAAATACGCCGCGCGCACGAAGCCGCGCCCGACGATCTGCGCGTTCGCCCACAGCGCCATGCCGAGCGCCATCGCAATCGAAACCGGGATCGTCACACCCGCATAGATCAGGTTGTTGACCACGACCTTGCGGAATGCGGGATCGGAAAACAGCGTGAGATAATTATCGAAGCCGACGAAACGCGACGGGCGGCGGATCGTGCCCTTGGAGAACAGGCTGGCGTAAAAGGTTTCGATGGCGGGAATGAACGCGAACGTAATCAGCAAGATCAAGGCAGGTGCGAGCAACATCCAGCCGTAGAGCGCCATACGGCGACGGGCGAGGTATGCGGCCTGATCCTGCATGAGAAAGAAACCGGCGGGGACGCGAACGCCCCCGCCGCCTTTGCTTACTTGTATTCCTTAAGGAGACGGTCGGCGGTGGCCTGCGCCTCTTTCATTGCGGCTTCCGGCGTCTGCTTACCGGTGAGCGCGGCCTGCACCGCGTTCGAGAGCGCCTCGCGCACGCGGGCCGTGGCATAGGTCGAGAACTCGGCAACCGCATGCTCAAGCTGGTCGCGCGCGACCACTGCCTGCGGGAAGTCCTGCGCATACTTCTTCAGGGCTTCCGTCTGGTAGGACGCTGGGCTGACGCCGACATAGCCGGTCGCAATCGACCACGCGGCTGCTCGTTCCGGCGCGGTCATGAAGCGCACGAAAGTGAGCGCCGCCTTCTGCTCTTCCTTGGTCGCACCGCGGAAGAGATAGAAGTTGCCGCCGCCGGTCGGCGAACCGAGCCGCTTGTTGGCGGGCAGCAGCGCGACGCCGAAGTCGAACTTCGCTTCTGCGCGAACTGCGGTGAGGTTGCCGGTCGTGTGCCACATCATCGCGGTCTTGCGTTGCGTGAACGCCTGACGGAGCGTGCCCCACTCGATCGCACCTTCCGGCGAGACCTTGTGCTTGGCGGCGAGATCGCGCCAGAAGGTCAGCGCTTCGATGGTCGCCGGCGCATCGAAGTGAACCTTCTTGCCGTTGTCGCTCATCAGCACCTGACCGTTCTGGATCGCGAAGGCCTGGAACATCCAGTACGGATAGCCGGTGGACGGCACCATGATGCCGTACTGGCCGTCCTTGGTGAGCTTCTTCGAAACCTCGACAAGCTCAGCCCAGGTCTTCGGCGGCTTGTTCGGGTCGAGGCCCGCTTCCTTGAACATGTCCTTGTTGTAGTAGAGCACGATGGTCGAGCGCTGGAACGGAATGCCCCAGGTCTTGCCGTCGACCTGACCGTTCTCCATCAGCGCCGGGTAGAAGCTCTTCAACCACGCGCGTTCGTCGTCGGTGGAAACCGCGTCGTCGAACGGCACGATCAGGTTCTGCTCGATCAGGTCGTAGACGTCGATCGAGAACAGCACCGAGAGCTGCGCCGGCTGGCCGCCCTTGATCGCGGAGAGTGCGCGCACGCGCGTCTCATCGTAGTTGCCGGCGTAGATCGCGTTGACTTTGATCGTCGGGTTCGCCTTGTGGAACTCCTCGATCATGCCGTCGATCACCTTGGTCAGCGCGCCGCCGACCGCGATCGGATAATACATCGTGAGCGTGGTCTGCTGCGCCGGGGCGGCGCCGCTGGCGGCGAGGAGCATCGCCCCCGCGACAACCGTTTTCCATAGACTTCTGAACATCAGCCTCTCCTCCTTTTACTAGCCGGATAATGCCGGATCGTTGGTGACGAACTTCGGTCCGGCGGCCTGCGTGTCTTTCGCAGGCAGGCGCACGCCGGAGGCACGATCGAACAGCACCGCGTCATGCCGGTTCCATTCGATGAAGATTTCCTGGCCCGGCTCGCGCGAGACGCGGCCCGGAATACGCGCGATCAACTGACCCGCTTCGGTCAGCGCGTAGAGAAAGGTCTCGGCGCCCATGAACTCCGTGTTCTGCACGGTGCCGCGCAGCGCCGTCTTGGAAACATCAACGACGCGGATGCTTTCGGGGCGGATGCCGACCGTCAGCTCGCTCGCCGGTTTCGCTTCGCTTGCAAGCGGCACAAGTCCATCGGGCAACGCGGCGGCAGGCAGCAACGTCATCGGCGGCGTGCCGATGAAAGATGCGGAAAATGCTGTTGCCGGTTCTTCGTACAAAGCCTGCGGCGTGCCCATCTGCTCGATGCGGCCGTCCTTCATCAAGACGACGACATCGGCCATCGCCATCGCTTCGGTCTGATCGTGCGTGACGTAGATGACAGTCATGTCAAGCTGGCGCTGGAGCGAACGGATTTCCTGCCGGACCGAATGACGCAGCTTGGCGTCGAGATTGGAGAGCGGCTCGTCCATCAGGCAGATCGGATGATCCGCGATGATCGCGCGGGCGAGCGCGACGCGCTGGCGTTGGCCGCCGGAAAGTTGCGCCGGCTTGCGGTGTTCGTAGCCTTTCAGGCCGGTGCGCTGGAGCGCGACTTCGAGGCGTTCGGCGCGCTCCGCTTTCGGCGTGCCGCGCACCTTCAACCCGAACACGATGTTTTCCGCGACGCTCAGATGCGGGAACAGCGCATAGGACTGAAACACCATGGAGATGCCGCGCTTCGACGGCGGCTCGGAAGTGACGTCGCGGCCGCCGATCAGGACGCGGCCTTGGTCCGGCGATTCCAGCCCGGCGATGATACGCAGCGTCGTCGACTTGCCGCAGCCGGACGGGCCGAGCAGCACGACGAACGAACCTTTCGAAATCGAAAGGTTGACGTTATCAATGCCGACCGCGCTCGCCCACTTCTTGGTCGCGCCCTGCAACTCGATGAATGCCATGCCGACCTTGATGCCGTCCCTGGAAGCGTTTTCTGTTTTGTCGTTCCAGCATTCATATTACAGTTTTATGACAATGGCTGCGACACGAAGTTCGCCAACAGAATTATCGGCTTGCATGTGTTGTTGCGCTGCACCCTCGATACGTGATGCGGAAAAACGGGGCACCGTCCCGTGCTGATTGTTCAGTTGTCGGACATGCATGTCTCCGTGCCCGGAAAGCTGTTCGGCAAGCATGTCGACAGCCGCGTGGCATTCGAGCGCGCGGTTTCGCGCGTACTCGCTTTCGAACCGAAACCCGATCTGGTGCTGCTCACCGGTGATGTGGCGGAAACCGGTGCGGGCGAGGAATACGATTTCATCGCCGCGCAACTCGCGCGGCTGCATTGTCCGGTTGCCGCCATTCCCGGCAACCATGACGTGCGCGAAGAAATGCTGCAAAAGCTGCCGCGTTGCGTCACGCGGCAGGATGGCGGCCATCTCAGTTTCGTCAACGACGATTACGACGTTCGCATCATCGGCCTCGACACCATCGTGCCGAACGCGGTGCATGGCGAATTATGCGAAACGCGGCTCGGCTGGCTGCGCGCCACGCTGGCGGCGGACCGCAACAAGCCAACGCTGATTGCGATGCATCACCCGCCGTTCACGACTGGCCTCGTGAAGATGGACGAATACGGCATCAAGCACGGGCTTGCGGAATTCCGCGCCATTATCGCAGAGCACGCGAAGAACATTTCCGCCATCGTCTGCGGACACGCGCACCGGATGATCGTCGCGAATATCGCGGGCGTGCCTGTGCTGCTATCCCCCTCGTCCTCGTTTCCGTTCGAACTCGACCTGCGTAGCAAACCGTCGCTGAATTTCATCCGGGAGCCGCAGCAGTTTCTGGTCCACACATGGAGCGCGGCGGCGGGCCTCGTCAGCCATGCCGCGTTCGTGGACGCGTTTCCGGGGCCGTATTCCGTGCTCTAGGCGGCGGTTTCGCCACCACGAATTTTCCCGCCCTTCCCCGCGATCCGCTACACTGCCCGCATGAGGGAAAAACTTCTTGCCGGTTTTGCGTTTGCGCTTTGCGTGCTGCTCGCCGCCGCGCCGCAGACGCTCGCGCAGAAGAAGGTCAAGACCGAAACCATCAAGGAACCGGCGACCAATCCGGCGAAGGCGCAGAAGCGCAACGGCACGTTGCCGGAAATCCTGCGCGACGTTTCCGCGCTGCCGGAGCCGGTGCGCAAACTGCACGAGCGGATTCTCGTCGCCGCGCGCAATGGCGATCTCGACGCGGTGGCCGCGATCATGAAGGAGCAGAAATCGCTGCCGACATTCTCGGTCGGCGGCGATCCGGAGCCGGTGCAGTTCTGGAAAAATTCCTTTCCCGATAGCGACGGACTGGAAGTCCTGTCGAGCCTGATCGAAGTGCTGGAAAGCCCGTTCGTGCTGATCGAAAAGGGCACGCCGAACGAAGTTTTCGTCTGGCCCTACTTCCACGCGATCCCGCTGGAGAAGCTCACCGCCCCGCAGCGGGTCGAACTGTTCCGGCTGGTCACGGCGTTCGACTACAAGGAAATGCAGAAATTCGGCGCGTATAATTTTTTCCGCGTCGGCATTTCGCCGGACGGCGCGTGGCAGTTTTTTATTGCAGGCGACTGATTACGTCCCCGCGGGCAGCGCTTCGAGAAAGCGGACCGGCTGACCTTTCCCCTTCGCAAGTAACTGCCCGTCGCGCATCACGATGGTACCGCGCAGCACTGTTCCCACCGGCCAGCCGGTAACGGTGACGCCGTCATAGGGCGTCCAGCCCGCCTTCGACTCGATCCATTTATTCGTGATCGTCTCGCGCCGTTTCAGATCGACGATGGTGAGGTCGGCGTCGTAGCCGTGCGCGATGCGGCCCTTGTTGGCAATGCCGAACACGCGTGCCGGACCGTGACTGCTGAGATCGACGAAACGCTGCAACGTAAGCCGGCCCGCGTTCACATGATCGAGCATGGTCGGCACCAGCGTCTGCACGCCGGTCATGCCGGAGGGACTCGCGGGATAGGTCTTCGATTTTTCTTCCAGCGTATGCGGCGCGTGATCGGAGCCGAGAATATCGACAGTGCCGTCCGCGATGCCGCGCCAGATCGCGTCGCGGTGGCGCGCATCGCGCACGGGCGGGTTCATCTGCGCGCGCGTGCCGAGGCGCTCGTAACATTCGGGCGCGACAAGGGTGAGATGATGCGGCGTCACCTCGACGGTCGCGACATCCTTGTGCGCGGCGAGGAAGTCGATTTCTTCCGCCGTGGAAACATGCAGCACGTGCACGCGCCTGCCAGTGTCGCGCGCCAGCGTGACGAGGCGCGTGGTCGCGAGCAGCGCCGCAACCGGATCGCGCCAGACCGGATGCGAGCGCGGGTCGCCTTCGATGCGCTCGCCCTTTCGTTCGTTCAGGCGCGGCTCGTCTTCCGCATGAAACGACGCACGGCGGCGGATGTTTTCCAGAATCGCGCGCAGGCCCTTGTCGTCCGGGATCAGCAGCTTCCCGGTCGAAGAACCCATGAAGACCTTGATGCCAGCACAGCCGGGCAACTGCTCGTATTCCGCGACCTCGCCTGCGTTCTCCGCCGTGCCTCCGATGAAGAAGGCAAAATCGCAGTGCATCCGCCCGATGGCGCGGCCGATCTTGTCGGCGAAGGCATCGCCGTCGATAGTGAGCGGATCGGTGTTCGGCATTTCGAACACCGCCGTAACGCCGCCCATCACGGCGCCGCGCGAGCCGCTTTCCAGGTCTTCCTTGTGGGTCATGCCCGGTTCGCGGAAGTGGACCTGCGTGTCGATGACGCCGGGCAGGATATGAAGGCCGTGGCAATCCCATTTCTGCGCGGCCGAGGCGGACGCGAGGCTGCCGAGCGCAACGATTCGCCCGTCGCGGATGCCGATGTCGCGTGCGACCGCGCCATCGTGGTTCACGACGGTTCCGCCAGTGAGGATGAGATCGAAAGTTTCGGCCATGCGGCCCCGCGAAATTACCCGCCCTTGCCGGGCTACAGGAACAGCCTTACTTGTCTGCGGAAAGAGAAACCTTTGCAAGCGGCCTCCGGAGAGAGGATCGACGAAATCCCCATGCTGGCTGCAATCCTCGAAGAACGCGCGGTCCTGCGCATAACCGGCGACGACGCCAAGACGTTCCTCGACAACGTCATCACGAACGATGTCGATTCGCTCCTACCCGATCAGGCGCGTTTTGCGGGATTGCTGACGCCGCAGGGCAAGATCGTCGCGGACTTTCTGGTGGTGCGCGCGCACGACGAAGACGGCGGCGGTTTCCTGATCGACGCGCCACGCGCCATCGCGGACGATCTCGCGAAGAAGCTCGCCTTCTACAAGTTGCGCGCCAAGGTCGCGATCGAGGACAGGCCCGATCTCGCTGTCGCGGCGGTGCTCGAAGGCAAGGCGACATCGGAGACTGGCATCGTTTACGACGACCCGCGGCACCCGACGCTTGGCCAGCGGATCATTCTTCCGGCAGCCGAAGCTAAATCCGATCTCGAAAACGCTGACTTCAAAATCGCGGCAGCGGACGCCTATCACACTAAGCGCATCGCACTTGGCGTTCCCGATGGCGGCAAGGATTTCGTTTACAGCGACGCCTATCCGCACGAAGCGGACATGGACCAGTTGAACGGCGTCGATTTCAAGAAAGGCTGCTTCATCGGGCAAGAAGTCGTTTCGCGCATGGAACGGAAAACCCTGCCGCGCACGCGCATCGTGCAGGTGACGTTCGACACCGCGCCGTTCCCCGGCGTCGAAGTGAAAGCCGGAGACAAACCGGCGGGACACATGGGCTCCGGCGAAAACGGCAAGGGCATCGCGATGGTGCGGCTGGACCGCGTGCAGGCCGCGCTCGCGAAGGGCGAGAAGATCACCGCGGGCGGCATCGAGATTTCGTTGCAGAAACCGGCATGGGCGCGCTTCCCGTTTCCCGGCGAACCAGATTTCGGCGCATAGTCAGCGCATGAAAAGAATCGTTCACGCCGACGGCAAGAAACGCTGCGTATGGTGCGGCGTTGATCCATTATACGTGCATTACCACGACACCGAATGGGGCGTGCCGGAATACGACGACCGCGCGCTATTCGAGAAGCTGATCCTCGACGGGTTTCAGGCCGGGCTTTCGTGGATCACGATTTTGCGCAAGCGCGACAACTTCCGCAAAGCCTTCGACAAGTTCAACCCGGAGAAAATTGCGCGCTACGACACAAAGAAATTGAACGCGCTGATGAAGGACGAAGGCATCATCCGCAACAAGATGAAAATCTGGGGCGCGCGGCAATCGGCGCGCGCATGGCTGGAGATTCAGGAAAAAGGTCCGGGCTTCTCGAAGCTGCTTTGGGATTTCGTGGACGGCGCACCGAAGATCAACAAGATCAAGACGCATGGCGGCGTTCCGGCAGAAACGAAGATTTCGCTTGCGATGTCGAAGGAGCTGAAAGCGCGCGGTTTCAATTTCTGCGGACCGACCATCGTCTATGCCTTCATGCAGGCCACTGGCATGGTGAACGATCACCTGACGAGCTGCTATCGTCACAAGGAACTCGCGAAGTGACGAAAGCTGCCGCGCGCGCTTCTTCCACGAAGCGCGAGGCTGCGCCGCGGGCATGGCAACGCATGCTGTCGGGCCGGAGGCTCGATCTGCTCGATCCTTCTCCGCTCGACGTCGAGATCGAGGATATCGCGCACGGCCTCGCGCGCGTCGCGCGCTGGAACGGCCAGACCATCGGCACGCACATCTTCTCCGTCGCGCAACATTCGCTGCTGGTGGAAGCAATCTCGCGGAAGATTTCCCCGAACCTCGACCGTAAGTGGCGGCTCGCGGTGCTGCTGCACGACGCGCCAGAATACGTGATCGGCGACCTCATCAGCCCGTTCAAGGCGGTGCTGCGCGCCGACTACAAGGCGGTGGAGAACCGGCTGCTGCATGCGATCTCGCTGCGCTTCGGCTTGCCCGCGCGCTGGCCAGCCACATTGAACGACCATGTGAAGAAAGCCGACCGCCACGCGGCGTTTCTCGAAGCGACGCGGCTGGCTGGTTTCAAGGAAACGGAAGCGCGGCGCTTTTTCGGCACGCCGCCGGGCCTCGACGAAGCGGAGGAGAAGCGCTACCTCACGCCGTGGAACGCGGAAACCGCCGGGAAGCGGTTTCTCGCTCGCTTCAAGGAACTCTCGGACGAAACATGATCCACGTCTGCTCGCTTTCTCGCTTGCACAATGTCGTCGACGACACCGGCGCCGAGCATGTCGTCACGCTTATCCGCGATACTTCGCGCGTGACGCGGCCGCGGAGCATCCGCGAGGAAAACCACCTCATCCTGTCCATCGATGACATCGAGGACGAACTCGAAGGGATGATCGCTCCGGCGGAAACGCATGTTGCGGAACTGCTCACCTTCGTCGAGCGCTGGGAGCGCCGTAAGCCGATGGTGGTACATTGCTTCGCCGGCATCAGCCGCTCGACGGCGGCCGCGTTCATCACCGCTTGCGCAATCCAGCCTGAAAAGAACGAAGCAGAGATCGCACGCGCGATCCGCAGCGCGTCCATCACCGCGCAACCGAACCCGCGCATCGTCGGCTTCGGCGACAAGCTGCTCGGCCGCGGCGGCCGCATGGTCGAGGCGGTACGCGCCATCGGCAAGGGGGACTTCGGCAGCGGCTGGATCGAAGAAGCCGAACCCTTCGTCATCAAAATCTGAACCATGGCGAACGACACGCATCCGCGCACCGCAATCGAAATCGGTCTCGCGGCTGCGATTGTCGCGATCGACGCCGATACGCCGCTCATTCTGGTTGCGGGCGACGGCAGCCTCGGCCTCCCCTCCGGTCCGTTCGACGCGCTCGAACACCGCACCTTCGAGATCGGCCTTCGTCGTTTCGTCGCGGAGCAGACCGCGCTAGAGGTCGGCTATGTCGAGCAGCTCTACACCTTCGGCGACCGCGGGCGGCACGCACAGGCGGGCGATACCGTGCCGCATGTCGTCTCGGTCGGTTATCTCGCGCTGACGCGCGTCACTACCGCGCGCGCAATGAAATCCCACGGCGCGCGTTTTGAGCCGTGGTACAAATTCTTTCCGTGGGAAGACTGGCGCGAAGGCCGCCCCAAGGTTCTCGACGCGACGATCCTGCCCGCACTGAATGCATGGGCGAAGACGGCGAAAGCCGTACCGGGCGCGGAGTTCGGCCCGCGCGAGCGCATCCGGCTTTCGTTCGGCATCGACGGCACGTCATGGGACGAGGAGCGTGTGCTGGAGCGCTACGAACTGCTCTACTCCGCCGGGCTGATCGCGGAATCCCGCCGTGACGGGCGCGAGAGTGCGCTGGTTCGCGAAAAACCGGAAACACTCGGCGAGCCGATGCAATTCGATCACCGGAGAATTCTCGCGACCGCGATCTCGCGGCTGCGCGCAAAACTCAAATACAGGCCCGTGGTTTTCGAACTGATGCCGGACGAATTCACACTGACCGAATTGCAGCACACGGTGGAGGCCATCGCCGGCCGCCATTTGCATAAACAAAATTTCCGGCGGCTGGTGGAAGGCACCGCGCTGGTCGAACCGACTGGCGAAGTCTCGACGCAAACCGGAGGGCGTCCGGCGGCGATGTATCGCTTCCGGCGCGAGGTTCTCAAGGAGCGCCCTGCGCCGGGGCTGCGGTTCGGAGGACGGTAGACTGCCTCATGGTTCGAGACGCGGGCTTCGTCCGCTCCTCACCATGAGACGTCATAAATGACAACAACTTCGTCTTCCGGGACCGCGCGAAGCGCAGCATCTCGAAGGACAGAATTAAATTTCGATATCCAGCGCCACATCAAGGCTCGGCGCGGAATGCGTCAGCGCACCGGACGAAATCACATCGACGCCGCTTTCCGCGATGGCGGCAACGGTATCGAGCGTGACGCCACCGGAAGCCTCGGTGACGATCTTGCCCCTGCAAAGTGCGACCGCTTCGCGAAGCGTTTCCGGCTTCATGTTGTCGAGCAGTACGACGTCGGCCTTGCCGTTTGCGAGCACTTCACGGAGCTGATCGAGTGTATCGACCTCGATCTCGACCTTCACAAGATGACCTACGGCTGCGCGCGCCGCATCGAGTGCTTGCGCAACACCGCCCGCGACGGCGATGTGGTTGTCCTTGATCAGCACCGCGTCGTCGAGGCCGAAACGGTGATTGACGCCGCCGCCACAGCGCACGGCGTATTTTTCCAGCGCGCGCAGGCCCGGCGTGGTCTTGCGGGTATCGGTGACCTTCGCCTTGGTGTGCGCGATCTTCGCGGCGTAAGCAGCGGTTAGCGTCGCGATGCCGGAGAGATGACCGAGAAAGTTCAGCGCAACCCGCTCGCCGGAAAGAATGGCGATGGCCGGACCTTCGATCAGCGCCAGCGTGGTGTTCGCCTTTACGCTATCGCCGTCGCGGGCTTTCGCCTCGAATTTGATGCTTGGTGCAAGCGCACGGAACGCGCGCGCGGCGCATGGCAAACCGGCGATCGTTCCAGCGTTGCGTGCGACGAGCTTTGCTTTCGCCTGAATCCCTTCGGGCAACGTCGCGGAAGACGTGACATCGCCCGCACGGCCGAGGTCTTCGTCGAGCGCGCGCTTCACCGCGTCCTGAATGACAAGCGGCGAAAGGAATGCACCGGGAGCTACGAGATCGGCCATCACGCAGCCTTTGCGGTTGCGGCCCGCGCAATGCGGCGTGCTTCCGCGAGATCGATGAAGGTACGATGCGCCTGCGCGGGATCCGCGTTTGGGAAGTCCGAACGGTAATGCCCGCCCCGGCTCTCGGTGCGGACCAGCGCGGCGCTCGCAACCAGCAATGCCGTGGTCGCCATGTCGCGCACGGACGGACGCTTCGCGGTCGCCTCGATGTTCAGGATCTCGCCGAGCGCGTGGACAAGACCCGCGCGGTCGCGGATCACGCCTACATATTTGCTCATCACGTTGCGCAGCCGCTTCGCATCCTCGATGCCTTCGGCGGGAAGCGGCGGCGGCACTTCGCAGGAGTCGGCGGGCCACGCCAGCGTTTTGGGAAGCGCAAGAAGGCCGCCGATGTCTTCGGCAATACGCGCGGCATAGACCACGGCTTCGAGCAAAGAGTTAGAAGCGAGCCGGTTCGCACCATGCGCGCCGGTGCTCGCGACTTCTCCCGCGGCCCAAAGACCGTCGAGCGTCGCGCGGCCCTGCGCATCCACCAGCACGCCGCCCATGTGATAGTGCGCGGCGGGCGCAATCGGCACTGGTTGCCGGTCGGGATCGAGGCCGGCAGCCTTGCAAGCGGCAAACACCGTTGGAAAACGCTCGGAGAATTTTTCCACCGGCCGCAGGTCGAGGAACGCGCCGCGCCCGGCCTGGATTTCCGCAAACACAGCGCGCGCAACGATGTCGCGCGGCGCAAGTTCGGCATTCGGATGAACCGGCAACATGAAGCGCTCGCCATTCTTGTTGACGAGCACCGCGCCCTCGCCGCGTAGGGCTTCGGTCGCCAGCGGGGCCGGGTCCTTGCCGACATCGAGCGCCGTCGGGTGAAACTGCACGAATTCCGGATCGGCAATCGTCGCGCCCGCGCGCGCGGCGGCGGCCAGCCCGCGCCCGCGAGCCTCGCGCGGATTAGTGGTGATGGCATAGAGACCGCCGATGCCGCCCGACGCGAGCACGACCGCGCGGGCCGGCAACGCCATCGGCTTGCCGGCGCGGCCCGCGGGACGCGCATGAATCCCGGTGACATACCGGCCATCGACATAGAGATCATCGACAACAAGGCTTTCCAGCACACGGATGGTCGGCGTGTTGCGCACGGCCGCGACCAGCGCCGCCATGATCGCCGCGCCCGCACGGTCGCCCTGCACCCTTACAATTCTCTTGTGGGAATGCGCGGCTTCACGGGAAAGCATCAGCTTGCCTTCGAGGTCGCGGTCGAACGGCACGCCGTATTTCAGGAGATCGTTGATGCGCGCGGGCGCTTCTTCCGCCATCGCGCGGATGACCTTCTCGTCCACGGTGCCCGCACCCGCGGCCAGCGTGTCGGCGACGTGGCTGTCGATGGTGTCGCCCTCGCCGACCGCAGCTGCGATGCCGCCCTGCGCCCATGCGGACGAAGCGCCTTCGCCAATCGGCGCGGCAGTGACGATGGTCACGGGACGGGGGCTGAGTTTCAGCGCGCAGAACAAACCAGCGAGGCCGCCGCCGACGATCACGACGTCATCGACTCCACCCCATGAGCGTGGCGTGAGCGTATCAGCGGTGCGCGGAGAGTCGGACATTGCAATCTCTTCTCCCTATCCTCGCTTGCGAGGATAGGGAGTTTCTCATTACGACTTCAGGTGAATCATCCGCTCTACCGCGCGGCGCGCTTTTTCAGCGACCGCGGGGTCGATTTCGACTTCCTCGCGAAGATAGACGAGGCTGTCGAGAATCTTCGGCAGCGTGATGCGCTTCATATGCGGGCAGAGGTTGCACGGCTTCACGAACTCGGTGTCCGGCGCTTCCTGCTGCACGTTGTCGGCCATCGAGCATTCGGTGACCATGACGACGCGCTTCGGCTTCTTCGTCTTCACATAGTTCTGCAAAGCCGAGGTCGAGCCGGTGAAGTCCGCTTCCGCAATTACGTCGGGCGGGCATTCCGGGTGCGCGAGGATTTGCACGCTCGGATCGGCTTCGCGATAGCGGCGAAGCTCTTCACCCGTGAAACGCTCGTGCACTTCGCAGTGGCCCTTCCACGCGATGATCTTGACCTTGGTCTGGGTCGCGACCCAGCGTGCAAGGAATTCGTCGGGAATGCAGATCACGCGGTCGACGCCGAAGCTCTCGACCACCTGCACGGCGTTCGACGAGGTGCAGCAGATGTCGCTCTCCGCCTTCACGTCGGCGGAGGTGTTGACGTAGGTCACGACCGGCACGCCGGGATAACGCTCGCGCAGCAAACGAACGTCCTCGCCGGTGATCGACTGCGCAAGCGAGCAGCCCGCGCGCAGATCGGGGATCAGCACGGTCTTGTCCGGGTTCAACAGCTTCGAGGTTTCCGCCATGAAGTGCACGCCACCCTGAATGATGATGTCGGACTTTGACTTGGCGGCTTCCTTGGCGAGCTGAAGGCTGTCGCCGACGAAGTCAGCAACACAGTTGTAGATTTCGGGCGTCTGGTAGTTGTGCGCGAGCAGCACCGCGTTGCGCTGCTTTTTCAGCTTGTTGATCGCGTAAACGTAAGGCGCGTGGAACGGCCACTCCACGGAAGGGATGATGTGCTTCACCTTCTCGTAGAGGTGTGCGGTCTCGCGCTCGACCTCGGCGTTCCATTCCAGCTTGGGCATCGGCAGCACGCCGTATTTGCGGGCAGCAGCGCCCGTGCCCGGACGAGGCACGACGAACTCGCCGCGTGCGACCGGCGGGGTCACGACTTCCACTTCAGGACGGATGTTGCGGTCGATGACAGTGACCATTGGCGCCTCCCAAGCTCTCGTCTGCGGGCCTATATGCTCGAATTGAGCATATAAGGGCACAGAAAAGACCGGCTCTCACCGGGACTTATTCTCACTTCGAGCAAATATATAACGCATCCCGGGAGATTTTGCTAGTCCCCCTCGTCAATCAGCCTATGCGCCGCTTCGATAGCAGCGCAGCGCAAAACGATTTCCGCTTGATAAACTTCACGGCTAGGTTTCGCACGCGCGAAGGCAGCCCGCGCCGCATACAAAATAATACCGGCAGCCGGGGAACACCGATGTCCACGACACCCGCGCCCGCCGCGCCTGCGCCGCTGCTTTCTTTCCTGAAGAACCCGCTGGTTATCGTCATTTTCGGATGCCTGATCGCGATCGTGACCTTCGGGCCACGCTCCTCCTTCGGCTTCTTCCTGACGCCGATGTCGGCGCAGTACGGCTGGGGACGCGACGTGTTCGCCCTCGCCTTCGCGGTCCAGAACCTGCTCTGGGGCATGGGCACGCCGTTCGCGGGCGCAATCGCCGACCGCTTCGGCACCGCCAAGGTGCTGGCTGGCGGCGCGGTGCTCTACTCGCTCGGCCTCGCGCTGATGGCCTACGCGACAAACCCGCTGACGCTGAACATCACCGGTGGCGTGTTGATCGGCTTCGGGCTGTCGGCCTGCTCGTTCAACATCGTGCTCACCGCCTTCGGCAAGCTGGTGTCGAAGGAATGGCAGGGCCTCGCCTTCGGCGCGGGTACGGCGGCCGGTTCGTTCGGGCAATTCCTGTTCGCGCCGTTCGGCGTCGCGCTGATCCAGAACTTCGGCTGGCAGTATGCGCTGCTCGTATTCTCGGCGCTGGTGCTGCTGGTCATTCCGCTCGCGACCGCGCTGATGACGGCGACCAACAAGGCAGCGGTGACTTCGCAAAACGCGACGCCTGAACAGGCGCAATCGCTTCGCGAAGCGCTGGCGGAGGCATTCGGCCACAAGTCCTATGTCCTGCTCGTCACCGGCTTCTTCACCTGCGGCTTCCAGCTCGCATTCGTTACGGCGCACTTGCCGTCCTATCTGCTTGACCGCGGACTCTCGGCGCAGGTCGGCGGATGGACACTCGCGATCATTGGGTTGTGCAACATCGTCGGCTCGTTCACCGCAGGCTGGCTCGGAAACAGGGTTCCGAAGCGCTACATCCTGTCCGCAATTTACCTGACGCGTGCGATCTCGATTGCGATCTTCATCTCGATCCCGCCGAGCGTGGAAGCCACGCTGATCTTCGCGGTCATCACCGGTCTGACCTGGCTCTCCACCGTGCCGCCGACTTCATCGCTGGTTGCAATTATGTTCGGCACGCGCTGGTTCGCGATGCTGTATGGTTTTGTCTTCTTCAGCCATCAGGTCGGCAGCTTTCTCGGTGTCTGGCTCGGCGGCATCGCGTTCGAGAAATTCGGCTCCTACGACATGGTGTGGTGGCTCTCGGTGACGTTCGGCGTATTATCCGCACTCATCAACCTGCCGATCGTGGAGAAGCCGGTCGCACGCCTCGCCGCTCCGGCCGCATGACGCAATGACAACAGCCGATACGCCGCGTTCGCATGGCTGGCGCACGCCGCTCGTTATCCTGATCTTCGGCTGCCTGGTCGCGCTGATAGGTTTCGGCCCGCGTTCAACGTTGGGACTGTTTCTATCCCCGATCACGCAGGAGAAAGGCTGGGGCCGCGACGTTTATGCTTTCGCGCTCGCCTTGCAGATGTTGCTGTGGGGCGTTGCGCAACCGTTCGCAGGCGGAATCGCCGACCGCTATGGCGCGGTGCGCGTGGTGTGGGTGGGTGCCGCCTTTTACGCAGTTGGCCTTGCCGGCATGGCCTTCGCGACCTCGCAGGGCGCGCTGATTTTATCGGCGGGTTTTCTGATCGGCTTCGGGCTTGCAGGTACTTCGTTCACGGTCGTGATCGGCGCATTCGGAAAATTGCTGCCGGTACACTGGCGCTCGATTTCGTTCGGACTCGGCACGGGTGCGAGTTCGTTCGGACAATTCATGTTCTCGCCGCTCGCGATCGGATTGAATCAGGCACTGAACTGGCACACGACGCTGCTGATCTTCGCTGGCATCGTACTCGTCATGATGCCGCTCTCGCTCGCACTAGCGCGTCCTCGCGAACTTTCCGAAAGCGGTCCCGCCGCGCCGGCGCAATCGGTGCGCGAAGCGCTGCGCGAGGCGATGAGCCATCGCAGCTATATGCTGCTCGTGCTCGGCTACTTCACCTGCGGCTTCCAGTTGTTCTTCATCACCATCCATCTGCCGACCTATCTGGTGGACCGCGGACTTTCGGTCGAGGTCGGAGCCTGGACGATCGGCATAATCGGCCTGTTCAACATTCTCGGCTCGATCGGCTCCGGCTGGCTCGCCAACAGGATGCCGAAACGCTTCCTGCTTGCGGCGATCTATGCGCTGCGTTCGGTGGTCATCCTCGTTTTCATTCTCGTCCCGCCGACGCCACTGACCTCGATGCTTTTCGGCGCGGTGATGGGCGTGCTGTGGCTTTCGAGCGTGCCGCCGACGCAGGCACTGGTCGCGGTAATGTTCGGCACGCGCTGGCTGACGATGCTGGCGGGCCTCGCCTTCTTCAGCCATCAGGTTGGCGGCTTTCTCGGCGTCTGGCTGGGGGGCATCCTGTACGAGCGCACCGGCTCCTACGATGTGGTCTGGTATCTCACTATCTTGCTCGGCCTGTTCGCAGCTGTCATCAACCTGCCCATCGTCGAGAAACCTGTCACGCGCGCGGTTGCCGCGCCTTCGTAAACTCGTCTAGAAACCGCGCATGGGAAAATTCAAAGCCATCATCGTCCCTGAAAAGGGCCAGCCCGCCGCGCTCGGCGAATTCGACGAAGCGGCGTTCATGGACGGCGACGTCACCGTCGCGGTCGAATATTCCACCGTGAACTACAAGGATGGCCTCGCCATCACCGGCAAGGCGCCGGTGGTGCGCCGCTTCCCGATGATCCCCGGCATAGATTTCGCCGGCAAAGTGGAAAGCTCGTCGCACCCGGATTTCAAGACAGGCGATAGCGTTGTCCTCAACGGTTGGGGAACCGGCGAAACCCATCTCGGTGCGTACGGTGCGAAGTCCCGCGTGAAAGGCGACTGGCTGGTGAAGCTTCCCGCCGGAATGACCGCGCGCGAGGCAATGGCCATCGGCACCGCGGGCTATACCGCCATGCTTTGCGTCATCGCGCTGGAAAAAGCGGGCGTGAAACCCTCCGACGGAACGATCGTCGTCACCGGCGCCGCCGGGGGCGTCGGCTCGGTTGCAATCGCCGTACTCTCGAAACTCGGCTACAGCGTCACCGCTTCCACCGGACGCGCATCGGAAGCGGACTATCTGAAATCGCTCGGCGCCGCCGAGATCATCGACCGCGCTGAATTTTCCCAGCCCGCGAAGCCGCTTGGCAAGGAACGCTTCGCCGGCGGCGTCGACTCGGTCGGCTCGCATACGCTTGCGAACGTGCTCTCCATGACAAAATACGGCGGCGCGGTCGCGGCTTGTGGTCTGGCCGCCGGCATGGACCTTCCCGCGTCGGTCGCGCCCTTCATCCTGCGTGGCGTATCGTTGCTCGGCATCGACTCCGTGATGTGCCCGCAGCCGCGCCGCCGCGAGGCCTGGGAACGGCTCGCCAAGGACCTCGACCGCAAGAAGCTGGAAGCGATGACCACTGAAATACCGCTGGAAGGCGTGATGGAAGTGGCGCCGAAAATCCTTGCGGGACAAGTTCGCGGGCGTACGGTTGTGAAGATTGGCTGACAGGCCGCCTTGCCTCGAACTTGACAAGAAGCCGGGGTTTCTGCGGTAGCTATCGTACAAGCCCCGGGGCACCGGTTCCACCATGATTCGCTTGAGCCTCATTCTGCTGGCCTTCGCGATTGCCTTCCCGGCAAGCGCTCAGGAAACCGTGCTCGGTGCGAAGCAAGCCCGTGCCTTCATCGCGGGTAAAATATTCGGCTATCGCTGCTTTGACGGCACCACTGGTATCGGCCGTATCGACCATGACGGCTCGGTCGCGGGTACCATTCGTCCAGGCGAAGACAAGCCCTCGCGCTACATCCGCCTGCCCGTGAATACAGTATACGAAAGCGGCGACCAGATCTGCGCAACGTTGCGCGGCGCACGGTTCTCGCCCTGCTTCACCATCACCAAGACGAGCCACAACAGTTTCCGCGGCGCAATCGCGGGGCTTGGCTTCATGTATTGCGATTTCGTGCGCGGCGGCCGTCCGATCGTTGCCGGACGCAAGACCAAGAAATAGCACCGGCTACTTTTGCGCCTTCACCGGATCGTCCGCGCATTCGATGATGTGGCGGCGTTTTCCAACTTCCTGCGCGGTGTAATCCAGAAACGCACGAACGCGCGCGGAATTCTTCAAATCCGGATGCGTCAGCAGCCAGAGGCCGGCCTCGATGTCCGGCTCCGGAAAACCGACACGCTCTGCGCCTTCCACCGCCGCGCCGATGAAGCAGGGAAGAAGCGCATGACCGCCGCCCGCAGCGACCGCTTCGGCGAGACCGAGTACGGTATTGATCTTGTATACGATGCGGTCCGGCCCCGCGTTTTCCATCAGCCACTTGTTCGGCTTCGGTCCGCCGATACCGTCGGACAGTCCGATCCAGTGATAGCGGCGTGCGTCTGCCTGCAAGAAAGGCTTCGGCTTGTCAGCGGCAGGCGCGAACACGCCCCAACGGATGCTGGCGAGGCGGCGGCCAATCAGCGCTTCCGGCGGCCTGTCGGTCGCGCGGATCGCGATGTCGGCATCGCGCTTGGAGAGATTGAGCGACTCGTTCGCGACCACGATGTCGAGATTGATTTCGGGATAGGTCTTGCGAAACCCGACAAAGACATCCGAGAGTAGGTGTACAAGCAGCGTGTCATTGGTGGTGACGCGCAACTCTCCCGACGGACGAAGATCCTGTCCGGTGATTTTGCGCTCCAGATCGACCACATCGTCGGCAATGCGGAACGCGAGTTCGACCATCTTCTCGCCCGCTGCGGTCGGCGCATAGCCGGTACGGCTGCGCTCGAACAGGCGCGCGCCGATCGCTTTTTCCAGCGCGCCGAGACGGCGGAAAACAGTTGAATGATTGATGCCTAAAGTATCGGCCGCGCCGGCCAACGACTTGGTTTCGGCAATTGCCTTGACCAGCCGGAACTCATCCCACGCAATATCGGCCATATGCGCCCACGCAACTCACGCTTTGCGCGGGCAGTATGGCCTTGCGATTTATCAAACGCCAGTGGGTCTAGCCCTTGTCCGGGTTCTTCTTTTCTTCGGTTTTCTCAGCCGGCTGCGGCTTTGGATCGTCGGCCAGGCCCTCTTTGAGCTTCTGCTCGATCTTCGAGAGGTCCTCGGGTTCCGGCTTCAAATCCTTCGCGCGGCGCCACTGGAAGGTCGCTTCCAGCTTGCGGTCGGTCTTCCAATACACGTCGCCAAGGTGGTCGTTGATGGTCGGATCGTCCGGACGAAGTTCCACCGCGCGTTCGAGTTCGTCGGAGGCCTCCTGAAGACGGCCGAGGCGGTAGTAGGCCCAGCCGAGGCTATCGACGATGTAACCGTCCTTCGGGCGCAGCGCGACGGCCTTACGGATCATGTCCAGTGCGCGGTCGAGGTTCACGCCCTGATCGACCCAGGAATAGCCGAGATAGTTCAGGACCTGCGGCTCGTCCGGCATCAGTTTCAACGCGAGTTCGAAATCCTTCTCCGCGAGCGCCCACTGCTTCGAGCGCTCGTAGCAGATGCCGCGGAAATAGAAGACGGTCCAGTGCTCGCGCTGCGGTTCGCCGATCAGATCGACGATTTTGGAATAGACGACGGCGGCTTCGGCGAATTTCTTGCTGGCACGAAGCACGTTGCCATAGGCGATCAGCGCGGTGAGGTCTTTCGGATTCTCCTTCACCAGCGCATCGAGCTTCTCGCGCGCTTCGTCCTTCTTGTCGATAACGTCGAGATTGAGCGCGCGCTGGATTTCGGCATTGCGCTTCAGCGGCGAAGAATTCGGAACGCGGTCGTAGGTTTCCGCCGCCAGTTCATAGCGCTTCATGGTTTCATAAAGATCACCCAGCGCGACAGTGGCGAGCGGGTGTTCGGGGGCGAGATAGATCGCAACCTGGAGGTAGACGAGGCCGAGATCCTCGCCGCCCTGCCGCGCCAGCGCAGCGCCAAGACCGAACAGCACTTCCGCTGCCCCCGTCTGCGCATTGGCGACAACAGGCGCAAGCTTCTTGCCGGACTCGAGTTCCTGCAACGCAGCCTGCACCAGCGGATGCGGAGAGAGCGACTTCGCATATTCGCCGTAGACCTTCAGCGCATCGTTGCGGCGGTCGGCGCGAGAGAGCACGCGGCCATAGGCATCCACCGTGCGCAGGTTGGTTGCGTCGAGCTTACGCGCGTTCTCGATGCGCTTGAGCGCTTCCTTGCGCTGGTTGGCTAGATCGAGGATCAGCCCGGCGTGCAGTTCCTTAAACAGTGCGTACCATTCGGGGCCTTGCAGCCGGTCGATGGCGGCAACGCCGTTCTTGAACTGATTATTGCCGTAATAGGTCCAGCCGGTGAGCAAGGTCGCGGTAAGATCCGCGATCGGACCGCGCACCGCCTGTGAGAGATGCGTGCGCGCTTGTGCGAACTGGTTCTGCTTGATTGCGCGCGCTGCGAGAATGAGCCGCGCGATGCGGTGGTTCTTGTCGAGCAGCACGAGGCGCTCGGCGAGCGGCGCAGCATCGTCGATGTTGCCGGCGGCGACGGTCACGATGAACGTGCGTTCGATCAGTTCGGGATTGGCGGGGTCGGCGCGGAGCGCGGCACGGTAATAGGCGGAAGCCGCCGCCATATCGCGAGCGGTTCCGGCGATGCGCGCGGCGAGATAATTGCCGGCGGGCGAGGTGCTCGCGAGTTCGAATACACGCGGAACCTCCGCATGCGCGGTGACGGTTCCGGCCGCGACCAGCACGGCTGCGAAAGTGGCACGGCGGAGACGCCGCACGAACGCCCGGCAATGGCTCAAAACGCTGGCTCCTTGTGAAATCCGGCTATTCCGCATTTGCCGGTTGCGCGGCACCATGCCCCCGATTCATGGCCATCGCAAGGATGCCCGCCGCCCGCAAATCAGGCAGAATCAGGCTGCATAACCGCACCCTAAACAACGGCCCCCAATCCCATGCCGACGTATGAAGAAAGCGCGCCCGCCAAGGTCAATCTGATGCTGCGGGTCGGAGAAAAGCGCGCCGACGGCTATCACGAAATCGAGAGCCTGATCGCTTTCGCCGACAAGGGCGACAAGGTGTTCTTCACGCCGGGTACGGACAATGCTTACTCGCTCGAGGTGGAAGGACCGACCGCGGAGGGCGCGGGACCGGATAAAGACAACCTCGTGCTCAAGGCAGCGCGCGCGCTCGCAAAAAAAGTTCCGGGGCTGAAGCGCGGACATTTCCGCCTCGTGAAAAATCTTCCATCCGGCGCAGGCCTTGGCGGCGGCTCGTCGGATGCGGCGGCTGCGCTACGGCTGCTGGCGCGCGCGAACAAGATCAAAGCGGACGACCCTCGCCTGCTCGCCGCAGCGAAGGAAACCGGCGCGGATGTCGCCGTATGCCTCGATCCGAAAGCGCGGCTGATCGGCGGCATCGGCGACGTGCTTTCGAAACCGCTGAAGCTGCCGGTGATGTACGCTACGCTGGTCTGGCCCGGCGTGCCGGTGCCGACGCCGCTGGTTTACGGCGCGCATGACGGCTTCCGCGATCCGCCATCCGAACTCGGTATCGATGCTGCCTCGATCCCTTCGAAGAAAAAAGACTTCGCCAATTTCCTGCACCTTTACGCCAACGATCTCGCGAAAGCGGCGCGCAGCATCACGCCGCTGATCGCATCGGCCGAGCAACTGATCGACGAAGTGGGCGACGCCACGCTGATCCGCATGACCGGCTCCGGTTCGGCGGTGTTCGCGCTGTACGAAACCAAAAGCGAAGCGCGCGAAGCCGCGGAGTCGATCAAGGAAGAACGCGCGGCGTGGTGGGTCGCGGTAGCGACGCTACGGTAGCCAGCGCTTACTGAAGAGATTAGTGCGCGCGCGAGACGCAGAAATCGACCACGTCGAGCAACGCCTGCTTGCCATCACCGTCCGGAAAAAGGGCCAGCGCGTCTTTCGCGATCTTGCCGTAGTGGCGCGCGCGCTCGACCGTGTCTTCCAGTGCGCGGTGCTTCTGCATCAGCTCGATGGCGCGCTCCAGATCGCCGTCGGCGATTTCGGCGGTCTCGATGCACTTGCGCCAGAACGCGCGCTCGCTTTCGTTGCCGCGGCGGAACGCGAGGATGACGGGCAGCGTGATCTTGCCTTCGCGGAAATCGTCACCGGTGTTCTTGCCGATCTTGGCGCGGCTACCGCCGTAATCGAGCGCATCGTCGACAAGCTGGAACGCAATGCCGAGATTGGTGCCGAACGAGCGGCAGGCTTCATGCTCCGCCTTCGGGCGCTGCGCGATCACCGGGCCGACTTCGCAGGCGGCGGCGAAAAGTTCGGCAGTCTTGGCGCGGATCACGGCGAGGTAGGCGTCTTCGGTCGTGTCCATGTTCTTCGCGGCGGCGAGTTGCATCACCTCGCCTTCCGCGATCACAGCAGCCGCGTTCGCGAGAATCTCCAGCGCCCGCAGGTTGCCGACCTCGACCATCATCTGGAACGCCTGGCCGAGCAGGAAATCGCCGACCAGCACGCTCGCCTCGTTGCCCCAGACCATGCGCGCGGACGGTTTGCCGCGGCGAAGCTCGCTCTCGTCCACCACGTCGTCGTGGAGGAGCGTGGCGGTGTGCATGAATTCGACCGAAGCCGCGAGGTTGATATGCCCCTCGCCCCGGTAGCCAGTGAAGGCGGCGGTGGCGAGCGTCAGCATCGGCCGCAGGCGCTTGCCGCCCGAGGAGATCAGGTGGTTCGCGACCTCCGGGATCATGGTTACTTCCGAGCCGGTCCGGCGCAGGATCAACGCATTGACCTTGCCGAGATCGGAACGAACCAGCGTGCTGAGGCGTTCGATGGAGGGTTCGGGCGCCTCGAAAGGCAGGACTACGGCCACTTCTTCATACTCCGTTCGTCCTCACCATAGAGATTGCCCCCTACCCCCGGCAACCTGCCATGGCGTCGCCGCTTTCCCGCGCGACAGGCTTGCGGCATAGATAGCGGCGCCACCGGGCGCCCATTTTTTTGGAGAGACGGATGCTCACCCGGACGACCGCGAAATCGAAGACGGCCACGCGCACGAAGCTGCCGGCGGGCCTGAAAATCGCGGTGATCGTGCCCTGCTACAACGAGGAAGCCGCCATCGGCACGGTGGTGAAGCAATTCCGCGCGGCGCTGCCCTCCGCCGACATTTATGTCTACGACAACAATTCGAAGGACAACACGGTCGCGGAAGCGAAGAAGGCCGGCGCGATCGTCGGCATCGAGACGCGGCAGGGCAAGGGCCATGTCGTGCGGCGCATGTTCGGCGACATCGACGCCGACGTCTATGTGATGATCGACGGCGACGCGACCTACGACGCACCGAGCGCGCCGAAGATGATTGCGACCCTGATAGAGGAAAAACTCGATATGGTGGTCGGCTCGCGCGTCGATCAGGAAGAAGCCGCCTACCGTCCCGGCCACCGCTTCGGCAACTGGGTGCTCACGACCTTCGTCACGCGCGTGTTCGGCAAGAGCTTCTCCGACATTCTTTCCGGCTATCGCATCTTCTCGCGGCGTTTCGTGAAATCGTTCCCGGCACTTTCCACCGGCTTCGAGATCGAGACCGAGTTGACAGTGCATTCGCTGCAACTCGGCATGCCGGTCGCGGAAATCGAGACTCCTTATTATGCGCGGCCCGAAGGCTCGACCTCGAAGCTGAACACCTACCGCGACGGCATCCGGATTCTCTGGACCATCGGCAAGCTGTTCCGCACCGAGCGGCCGATGCAATTCTTCTCGATCATCTCCGCGTTCTTTTTCATCCTGTCGGTGCTGATCTCGATTCCGGTGTTTCGCACCTTCTTCGAAACTGGGCTGGTGCCGCGGCTACCGACCGCCATTCTTGCGACCGCGCTGATGCTGCTCTCGTTCCTCTCGCTGATGTCGGGCCTGATCCTCGACACGGTGACGCGCGGGCGGCGCGAACTGAAGCGGCTCACCTATCTTTCCTATCCCGCGCCCGGAAACGAACGCTGACGTATGAAAGAGATCGTCCGCACCAACGATGTTGTGCTGATCACCGCCATCGAAGCGCTGTTCAAGTCCGCGGACATTCCCTATTTCATCGCCGACCAGCACATGAGCGTCATGGATGGGTCGCTCGGTTTTCTGCCGCGCCGCGTGCTGGTGAAGGAAGATTATTTCGAGCGCGCGAAGCGCCTGATGATCGACGCCGACCTCGGCAATACGCTGAAGTCCGACTGAGATGGAAACCACCGACGACACGGCGCTCGGCGGCAAACTGAAATTGCTCCAGCCGCGTGACGGCCATCGCGCCGGACACGACGCCATCCTTCTGGCAGCGGCGGCACCAAAATCCCATCACGCACTCGATCTCGGCGCGGGCGTCGGCACCGCCGGGCTGGCGCTGCTCGCGCGGGGGCGTGCGAAGCGAGTCACGCTCGTCGAAATCGACCCGCGCTTGTCCGAGCTGTCTTTGGAGAATGCGCGGCGCAACGGCTTTGCCGACGTCGTCACCGCTGTATGCGGCGATGTCACCACAGGACTGCCGCTTCAGAACGATGCCTGCGATCTCGTCATCATGAATCCGCCGTTCAACGACGCGACGGCAATGCGAACCTCGCCCGATGCGGCAAAAGCAAAGGCGCATGTCGCGGAACCGGCGACGTTCGAGCGCTGGATCGCCTGCGCCATCCGCCACCTGAAATCGAACGGCACGCTGGTCGCGATTCACCGGCCGGATTCGACATTACCAATCCTTAAGTCGCTGGACGGGCGCTTCGGTGCTATCGAGATCATCCCGGTCTATCCGAAGCCGGATACGGAAGCGATCCGCGTGATTGTGCGCGCCATCAAGGGACGAAAGACCCCTTCCACCTTGCAGCCCGGATTCATTCTCAACGACGCGAGCGGCAAACCTTCGGCGCAGGCGGAAGCAATCCTGCGCGACGGCGCGCCGCTACTGACGGACTAGTTCAAGGCAACAAAGAAATGGTACGCAAAGAAAAGGAACAAAACGGATTCTTCTCGCGGTTGTTTCGCCGCCGTCCGGTGGTGCCGGTGGTGCGCCTCTCCGGCGCAATCGGCATTTCCATGCCGTTGGTTTCTTCGATGTCGCTCGCTTCCGTTTCGAAACAGCTCGATCGCGCCTTCGCGTATCGCCGCGCACCCGCGGTTGCGCTGGTCGTCAATTCGCCGGGCGGCGCGCCCGCGCAATCGCACCTTATTTATCAGCGCATCCGCCAGCTTGCCGAGAAGAACAAGAAGAAGGTGTTCGTGTTCGTCGAGGACGTGGCGGCCAGCGGCGGCTACATGATCGCCTGCGCTGCCGACGAGATTTTCGCGGACCCCTATTCCATCGTCGGCTCGGTTGGAGTGGTCAGCGCGAGTTTCGGCTTCGAGAAGATGCTGAAGAAAGCCGGCATCGAACGGCGCGTGTATACGGCGGGCGACAACAAGCGGCAGCTCGATGCTTTCCTGCCCGCGAAGCCGGAAGACATCCGCCGCCTCAAGGCGCTGCAAACCACGATCCATGCCGAGTTCATCGCGCTGGTGAAGCGCAGCCGCGGCAAGCGCCTCGCCGAATCCGACAAGACATTGTTCAATGGCGAATACTGGCTGGCGGAACAGGCCACCGCATACGGCCTGATCGATGGCGTCGGCGACGTGCGCGGCACCCTGCAAAAGCGCTATGGCGCCAATGTCGCGCTGCCGCTGATAGCGCCGCCGGGCGGATTGCTCAGCCGTCGCATCCCCGGCCTGTCACAGGCTATACTGGGTCCGGATGGCGCGAAGTCGCTACTCGGCGCGCTGGAAGAGCGCGCACTCTGGGGCCGCTACGGCCTGTAACGTCCGAACCGAAGGAGAGTCCGATGCCTCCGCTGCTGATCTGGGTTCTGGGCGCCGTCGGCGCGGCTGCCGCCGTGAAGATTTTCTCGCTCGCTTCGGAAAAGGCGAATGCCGACCTGGAGCGCGTGCGCCGCGAGGGCCTCGATAACCACGGCGACATTGCGAAGCTCGAACGCGATCCCGAAACCGGAAACTATCGTCCGCAGAAACGCTGACATGTTGCAGAAGCCCGACAACCTCTCGAAGCTGGAATCGCTGCGCGGACGTTTTCGCGACCGGCGTTTCCTGCTCGGTTCGCTGATCGCAGCCACGCTATTGCTCGCGGGTGGCTATTACTTCTTTTCCGGCAGCGGACAGGATGCAGCGTCATTCCGCACCGAGCCGGTGACGAAAGGCGACCTCGAAAAAACCGTGACTGCGCTGGCGCAGGTGCGTCCCAAGAATTGGGTCGACATCGGCACGCAGGTTTCCGGCCAGCTTCGCAAGGTTCATGTCGAGATCGGCGACAACGTTCCGCAGGGAAAGCTGCTCGCGGAAATCGATCCGACCGTCTATCAGACCCGCGTGCTCGCGGGCCGTGCCAAGATCGACAATCTGCGCGCGCAACTCGAACAGGCGCGCGCGCAACTGATGCTGGATCGCACGCGCGAAGAACGCTCACGGCAATTGCTCGCGACCAACTCGACCAGCAGGGATGCCTACGACGCCGCACTCGCCACGCTGAAAATCGACGAAGCGAAAATTTCCTCGTTCGAAGCGCAAATCAAGGAAATGGAAGCGACGCTGGAGGGTGATGTCGCGAACCTGAACTACACTAAGATTTTCGCGCCGCTGCCCGGCACTATCGTCAACCAGATCGCGTTCGAAGGCCAGACGCTGAACGCAAACCAAACCGCGCCGATCATCGTGCGCATCGCCGACCTCGACGTGATGACGGTGTGGGCGCAGGTCGCGGAAGCGGACATTCCGCGCATCACCGTCGGCATGCCGGTCTACTTCACCACGCTCGGCATGCCGGACCGCCGCTTCAATGCCACCGTGAGGCAAATCTATCCGACGCCGGAAATCGTCAACGACGTCATTCTCTATAACGTGCTGATCGACGTTCCGAACAAGGAACGTGAACTCATGACCAACATGACCGCGCAGGTTTTCTTCGTGCTCGGTGCAGTGAAGGACGCAGTGCTGGTGCCGGTGCAGGCGTTGCGGCCCTCGCAGCGCGATAAAGATACCTACTTCGTACGCGTGATCGAAAACGGCGAGGTAAAGAACCGGCGCGTCAAGGTCGGATTGCAGGATCGCAACGTCGCGGAAGTGCTGAGCGGGCTTAAAGAAGGCGAAAGCGTCGTCATCGGCCAGGTGCAGCGGTCGGGAAGCGACAAGCAGCGCACCGGCATTGGCGTGCCGAAGTTCAAATGAACGCCGCGCAGTACCAGAAACGCACGCAATCCGCCCGCGCGGAAGCGCCGTCCGCGCCGCTAGTCGAACTCACTGATATTCACAAGCACTACCAGCAGGGCACCAGCACGGTGCGCGCGCTCGACGGCGTATCGCTCACCATCGAAGCAGGCGAACTGGTCGCGATCATGGGACAAAGCGGCTCCGGCAAATCGACGCTGATGAACATCATCGGCTGCCTCGACCGGCCGAGCAGCGGGACGTATCGCGTCGCGGGCATCGACGTGGAAACGCTGACCAGCGACCAGCTCGCGGCGCTGCGTTGCCGCACCTTCGGCTTCGTATTCCAGCGCTTCAACCTGCTGCCCGCAATCACGGCCTCCGAGAACGTGGAAATCCCCGCCGCCTATGCGGGCCGTTCTAAACGCGACCGCATGGAGCGCGCGAAAAAGCTGCTCGCGCGGCTCGGCCTCGGTGAGCGCTGGCATCACAAGCCGACCGAACTTTCCGGCGGCCAGCAGCAGCGCGTCTCCATCGCACGTGCGCTGATGAACGAAGCGCCCGTCGTGCTCGCCGACGAGCCGACCGGCGCACTCGATACGCGCTCCGGCGAGGAAGTGCTGGCGCTCCTGAAAGAGCTGCACGCCGAAGGCCACACCGTCATCATCATCACCCACAACCCGGAGATCGCGGAACATGCCGAGCGCGTGATCCGCATTGCCGACGGCAAGATTCAATCCGACGAGCGCAAGCCCGGAGCGCAGGCAACAAAACAAAACTTTCAAATTGATCTGAACACGCGCAATCACTGGCTGCCCGACCTGGTCGAGGCGGGTAAAATGGCGCTCAACTCCATGCGCGTGAACCTGTTCCGCACCGCGCTCACCTTGCTCGGTGTCGTGATCGGCGTCGCGGCCGTTGTCGCGATGCTCGGCATTGGCGACGGCTCGAAGCAGCAGGTGCTGGAGCGCATTTCGTCGATGGGCACGAACCTGCTTGTCGTGCGCCCCGGCGCGCGACGCGTGCGCGCAACCGGCGATATCGCAACGCTGGTGGAAGAAGACGCGAAAGCGATTTCGGAATTGCCCGCCGTCACCGTGGTTTCGCCGGAGCGGCAATCGCGGGCAACCGTGCGTTTCGGCAATACCGATTACCAGACCGTCATCCTCGGCGCATGGCCCGGTTACGCGCAGGCGCGCGACTGGCCGGTGGCGCAGGGCAGCTTCATCAGCGATGACGATGTGAAGGGTTACGCACCCGTGGTCGTGCTGGGACAGACCGTGGTCAACGCGTTGTTCCCGGACGGCGAAAACCCGGTCGGCCGCTATCTTCTGGTGCGCAACGTGCCGTTCGAGATCGTCGGCGTGCTTAGCGCGCGCGGCGCGACACCATGGGGACAGGATCAGGACGACGTGGTCGTGATGCCGCTTTCCACCGGCTACATGCGCGTATTCGGCAAGCGCTACCTGCAATCCATCACCGTACTGGTCGCCAATGCCGACGAGATCAAGCAGACGGAAGCCGATATCGAGAAACTCGTCACCGAGCGGCATCGCGGCGTGATGGATTTCTCGATCCGCAACACAGCTTCCATTCTCGAAGCGGCAATCGCGACACAGGAAACGCTCACGCTATTGCTCGCCTCCGTCGCCGCGATTTCGTTGCTTGTCGGCGGCATCGGCGTCATGAATATCATGCTGGTTTCCGTCACCGAGCGAACGCGCGAAATCGGCGTGCGGATGGCGACCGGCGCGCGGCAGGGAAACATTCTGCTGCAATTCAACACCGAGGCGCTGGTGGTGTGCGGAATCGGGGGGTTGATCGGCGTCGCGCTCGGCATCGTCGTCGCGTTGGTGGTGCAATCCTTCGGAGTATCGGTCGTGTTGTCGCCGCTGCCTGCGATCCTCGCGTTCTCCTGCGCGTTCCTGACCGGCCTGTTGTTCGGCTACCTGCCAGCCCGCAACGCCGCGCGCATGGACCCGGTGGTGGCGCTGTCCTACGAATAACAAGGCGTGCTTGCCTTCCCTGCCTCTCCTGCCTAGGGTCGCGCCGATTTTCGCAAAGCCCTCCCGCATGTCCGACTCGAACAAATCGCTCGACCCTTCCCGCTCGTTTCAGGGCCTGATCCTGACGCTCCAGAATTTCTGGGCGTCGCGCGGCTGCGTGATCCTGCAGCCCTACGATATGGAAATGGGCGCGGGCACGTTTCACCCGGCGACAACGCTGCGCGCGCTCGGCCCGAAGCCGTGGAACGCCGCCTATGTGCAGCCCTCGCGCCGCCCGAAGGATGGGCGCTACGGTGAAAACCCGAACCGGCTGCAGCACTATTATCAGTATCAGGTGATCCTGAAGCCCTCGCCGCCCGACTTGCAGGACTTGTATCTCCAGTCGCTCGCCGCGATCGGCGTCGCCTCGAAAGTACACGACATCCGCTTCGTCGAGGACGACTGGGAAAGCCCCACACTCGGCGCATGGGGTCTCGGCTGGGAATGCTGGTGCGACGGCATGGAAGTTTCGCAGTTCACTTATTTCCAGCAGGTCGCGGGCTTCGAGTGCGCGCCGGTCTCCGGCGAACTCACCTACGGTCTTGAGCGTCTCGCCATGTATGTGCAAGGCGTCGAGAACGTCTACGACCTCAACTTCAACGGGCTCGACGGCGATAAGAAGGTCACCTACGGCGATGTGTTCAAGCAGGCCGAGCAGGAATATTCGCGGCACAATTTCGAATATGCCGACACCGCCATGCTGTTCGAGCAGTTCAAGATGGCCGAGGGTGCCTGCAAGAAATATCTCGCCGATGGATTGCGCGGCGAAGATCATCTGATGGCGCTGCCCGCCTACGACCAGTGCATCAAGGCGAGCCACGTCTTCAACCTGCTCGATGCGCGCGGCGTGATCTCGGTCACCGAGCGACAGAGCTACATCCTCCGCGTGCGCGAACTAGCGAAGGCCTGTGGCGAAGCGTGGCTGAAGACGGCGGGAGGGCGCGCGTGAGCAACCCAAAGACCCTGTTGCAGATGGCTGGCGCGCCGAACGAACCGGGGCGCTTCTCCGAAAGCGTCGTGCTCATCATCGATGCGCAGAACGAATATGTGACCGGCAAGCTGCCGTTGCCGGGCGTCGAGAATGCGCTTCGCAACATCGACTTTCTCCTGAAGGCTGCGCGGCTCGCGAATACGCCGGTCGTGCATGTGCAGCATAAAGGGCGCACCGGCGGATTATTCGATCCGGACACGCCCGCGTTCGATCTCGCACCGCAAGCAGCCGCCGTTTCCTCCGAGGCGCGTGTCGAGAAGGCATTGCCGAATTCGTTTGCGGGAACGAACCTGCAGGACGTGCTGATGAAGACCGGGCGCAAGTCGTTGATCGTCGCCGGATTCATGACGCACATGTGCATCTCTTCCACGGTGCGCGCGGCGCTCGATCTCGGCTACCGCTCCACTGTAATCGCGGACGCTTCCGGCACGCGCGACCTGCCCGATCCGACCGGTGGCAATTTCATTCCGGCCACGGAACTGCACCGCGCAGCGCTCGCGGGCCTTGCCGACCGCTTCGCCATCGTCACGCCCCTCGCCGCGCTCAAGGCATAACCAATCCGATGGGCCTCCTGATTGCGGCGGTCATCACTACGGTCCTCGCGATCTTGACTGTCGGCGCGATGATACGGAGAACTTCGCAGCGCTCCGACCGCAGCGTTCTTCTTCTCGCGTTTTTCTTCGCGCTGCCGCTACAGCCGCTGGCCTTCTATTTCATTCGCCTGCCGCTGCATGAACTGCTGAGCGGCTGGCTCGGCGCCGGAGCGGTCCTGACCGCGATCACCTTGTTCTATGCGCCGCTCACGGAAGAACCGGCGAAGTGGTTTGCGCTCGGCGTGCCTTCGGTAAGAAAGGCCATAACGCGCGAGAACGCGGTTGCTATCGCGCTGGCTGTCGGCCTCGGATTCGGCGTCGGCGAATTGTGGTTCATCGCGGAACGGCTGTCGCGCGCGCCGCAATTCGCGTCGCTGCCATTTTATTATTTCGGCGGCTTTCTCACCGAACGACTGATGGTGTGCTTCCTGCACGGCGCGATGATCGCATGGTTCTTCAGGCGCTTTGCCGAAGGCCGCTCGCTTTGGCCTGCCGCGCTACTCGGCATCGCGCTGCATTTCGCACTCAACTTCCCGATCTATTTTTCCCAGATCAATCTGTTCCGGCTCGGCCCGCAAATCTGGGGGCAGCTTCTGGTGCTCTACATCGTGACCTTCACGATAGCGATGTTCCTATTCGTAAACCGGCTTGCGAGCGGAAAGGCACGCGAAGGCCTGCTCGGCTCGGCCACCTGCCCGGGCTGCGGCGAGATTTATCCGCGTTCGCTGTTCGCGCTGAACCTGCTCACGAAGCGCTACGAGCGTTGTCCGCATTGCAGGCGCTGGCATCTCGTGCCGATGCGCCAGCCGCCGCGTGACAAGCCTAACGGAGCTTGATAGGCACTCGCCGGGACAACTTCCGGCATAACCGATGGCGGACAACCGCGTTGCCTATATCGACGGACTGCGCGCCATCGCGATCATCGCCGTGGTCGGCTATCACGCAGGCGTACCGGGCTTCAGCGGCGGCTTCGTTGGCGTGGACGTCTTCTTCGTCATCTCCGGCTACCTGATCATCAATCATATCGTCGCCGAACTTGCGGCCGGAAAATTTTCGTTCGCGCAATTCTACGCGCGGCGCACGATCCGGCTGCTGCCGCCGCTGCTCGTCATGATCGCGGTGACGCTGCCGGTCGCCGCGATCCTGCTGGTGTCGCCGTACGAATGGCAGTGGTACGGCGCTTCCGCCGCCGCGGCCGCGCTCTCGGTTTCCAACATCTATTTCCTGTCGAAGCAGGGCTATTTCGACATCGACGCCTACGAGAAGCCGCTGCTGCACACATGGTCGCTCTCGGTCGAGGAGCAGTTCTATCTCGTCGTGCCGCTGCTTCTGATGCTTTGCTTCGTGCTGGCGAAGCGCATGAAGGCAAATCCGTACAAGGTGCTCGCGGCGGCGGGTGCGCTGGTTTTCATCGCAAGCCTTGCAGGAAGCATCCGCTATTCCGGCGGCGAGCGGAATTACGCATTCTATCTGACGCACTGGCGTGCGTGGGAATTCGCCGCAGGCGGAATGCTCGGTTTTCTCGGCGCCGCCATCACGGCGCGACAAAAGACTACCGCGACACTGGCGGGCATCGCCGGGATCGCACTCGTTTTTCTCTCCATCGTCTTGCTGCGCGACGGCGTGGCGTATCCGAGTTATCTCGCGGTAATCCCCGTGATCGGCACCGCGCTTGCGATCTATGCAGGCCGCACGCATCCGGACTCACTGCCCGCGCGGCTGCTCTCACCCGCGCCGCTGGTCTGGATCGGTTTGCTCTCCTACAGCTGGTATCTGTGGCACTGGCCGCTGATCTCGTTCGCGCGCATCGCGCAATTCGGCGAGGCGTGGCTGGCGCGCGATATCGCGATGGCCGCACTTGCGCTGCTGTTCGCATGGTTCAGCTATCGGCTTGTCGAATTGCCCGCGCGGCGTTGGCGCGAGCGGAGCGATCTTCGCAGAATAGGCGCGCGTGTATTCGCGACCGGCGTCGCTGCCTGCATCGCGCTCGCGGCGCTTACCGGCGGTGCTGCGCGCTACGCCTATGTAAAGGCGAGAGAGAATCCGCTGGTTGCAACGTCCAGCGACGATCTGGTCGCACAGAGCGCCTGTCCGCAGGAGTTATGCGGCGCTTCGAACGGCCTGCGCGGTGCGCTGGTCGGCGACTCCCATTCCGACCGCTTCCTTGCCGTGATGACGAGAGAGACTGCAAGATACGGCATCGCATTGGTGCCGCGCAAAACGCTCGCCGAAACGAAGGAAGACTTCGCGGTTGTCGTATTCCGCTGGTCCACATTGCGCGCGGCCGGTCTGCATCATCTGGATCAGCTCGAAAAATATCTCCCCGCTCTCGCCGCGGACGGGCGGCGAGTCCTCATCATCGGCCCGGTGCCGGAATATCCGTGGAAGGGGGTGAACTGCCTGATGCGCGCCGAGCGCTTCGGCTATCCCATGGATCGCTGCGCTGTGCCGCGCGCGAAGGTGGACGCGGAACGGCAGGCGGCGGTAGCCCGGCTGCTGCGCGCCACGGCCGGAAACCCGAACGTGCGCTACGCCGAGCCGGTCGGCCTGTTCTGCGATGCGCGGCTTTGCCGCCCCTATACCAACGGCGCGGCGCTCATGGCCGACGAGAACCACATAACGGTTCCGTATGGCGCGGATTGGCTCTATTACAACTTCCGGAACGATTTCTGGTGGGTCATGAGCCGTACCGATCGCGGCACCACCTCGACGAAATAGAATCACGGATCCTATATGCCCGATCTTCTGCTCGAACTGTTCTCCGAGGAAATTCCCGCGCGCATGCAGCGCACGGCTTCGGAGAACCTGAAAAAACTCGTCACCGATGCGCTGGTGAACGGCGGCCTTACCTATGCGGGCGCGAAAGCATTCGTCACGCCGCGCCGCCTCGCGCTCACCGTGCAGGATTTGCCGGCGAAGCAACCGGACCTGAAGGAAGAAAAGAAAGGCCCGCGCGTCGGCGCGCCGGACGGCGCAATCCAGGGATTCTTGAAAGCCGCGGGCCTGAAGTCGATCTCGGAAGCAAAAATCCAGAACGACAAGAAAGGCGATTTCTACATCGCCGTCACCGAGCGCAAGGGCCGCGCTACACAGGACGTGATCGCGGAGCTGGTGCCGCAGATCGTGCGCGGTTTCCCGTGGCCGAAGTCGATGCGCTGGGGTTCGGGTTCGTTGACCTGGGTGCGCCCGCTCCACTCCATCGTCTGCACCTTCGGGCCGGAAACGGAAGAACCCGAAGTCGTGCATTTCGACATCGAAGGCGTGAAGTCCGGCAATACCACGCGCGGGCATCGCGTGCTGTCTTCCGGCGAAATCTCCGTGAAGCGCTTCGACGATTACGCAGCGAAACTGGAACAGGCGAAGGTCGTGCTCGATGCCGACCGCCGCAAGGCCATCATCCTCGCCGACGCGAAGGACCTCGCGCTCGCACAGGGGCTTGAACTGGTCGAGGACGAAGGACTGCTGGAGGAAGTCGCCGGACTGGTGGAATGGCCGGTGGTATTGATCGGCGAATTCGAGAAAGAGTTTCTCGACATTCCGCCGGAAGTGATCCGCGCCACCATTCGCGCGAACCAGAAATGTTTCGTTCTGCGCGATCCGAAGACCGGCAAGCTCGCCAATAAGTTCGTGCTGACCTCGAATCTCGAAGCCACCGACGGCGGCGAAGCGATCAAGGCCGGCAATGCGCGCGTGATCCGCGCGCGGCTCTCCGACGCCAAGTTCTTCTGGGACACCGACCGCAAGACGAAGCTGGAAGCACGGCTGCCGAAATTCGCGCAGATCACCTTCCACGAAAAGCTCGGCACGCAGGCGGAACGCATCGAGCGCATCGCGCGGCTTGCAAAGGAGCTTGCGCCAGTCGTGAAGGCCGATCCGGCGAAGGCCGAGAAAGCTGCGCGCCTTGCGAAAGCGGATTTGCTCACCGAAGTCGTAGGCGAGTTTCCCGAAGTGCAGGGCCTGATGGGCAAGTATTACGCGCTTGCCGAAGGCATCGACCCGGAAATCGCGGCTGCCAGCGAAGACCACTACAAGCCGCAAGGCCCGGCCGACCGCGTGCCGACAGCGCCGGTTTCCGTTGCGGTCGCACTGGCGGACAAGATCGACACGCTCGTTGGCTTCTGGGCCATCGACGAGAAGCCGACGGGCTCTAAAGACCCCTATGCATTGCGACGTGCGGCGCTCGGTGTGATTAGACTTATACTAGAAAACTCATTGCGTATTCGGATTTGGCCGAACTTACTAAACGCTCTGCTTCCTTACACACTCACAAGAATTAGAAAGGAAGCTGTAGCAAATAGAGAACTCTTAGCAGAGATGTCCTCTCGTATTAACGTCACCAATATACAGAAAGAATGGGGCGCATACATAAGAGAGCGAGGGCTTGAGTTAAAGGACGAAGAACAAGTCACTGCGCGAAAAGTATGTGATGACCTCCTCTCCTTCTTCGCCGACCGCCTGAAAGTGTATCTGCGCGACTCCGGCGCGCGGCATGACCTCGTAGACGCGGTGTTCGCACTCGAAGGACAGGATGATCTCCTGCTCATCGTCCGCCGCGTGGAAGCGCTCGGCAAATTCCTCGACACCGAGGACGGCAAGAACCTGCTCGCCGGATACAAGCGCGCGGCGAACATCCTCGCGATCGAGGAGAAGAAAGACAAAACCACCTATTCCGGCGAACCGGATGCCGCAAAGCTGACTGCGCCGGAAGAAAAAGCGCTTGCGGAAGCGATCAGAACTTCCGCGCCGGAAATCGAAGCCGCACTGAAGAAAGAAGACTTCGAAGCCGCGATGCGCGCGATGGCGAAGCTGCGTGCGCCGGTGGATGCGTTCTTCGACAAGGTGATCGTGAACGCCGACGACAAGGCGGTCCGCGAAAACCGGCTCCGGCTGCTGAACCGCATCCGCGAAGCCACCCGCAACGTCGCGGATTTCTCGCGGATCGAGGGCTGAACCAAATCCCTTTCCCTATTTGCGGGGAGAGGGAAAACGAAACTTCTCCTCGCTTCGCGCGTTATGCACTCCGGTGGCCCGTGAGCACGGGCCGTTCGGAGGCGCAATCCATGACCATCAATCTGATCCAGCTCCAGCCGATCATCGCGCTGGTAGCGGGCATCCTCATTCTCATCATGCCGCGGCTGCTGAATTTCATCGTCGCGATCTACCTGATCGTGATCGGAATCACGGGCCTGCTCCGCTAACTCATTTCCCAGACCTGAAAGCAAAACGGGCGGCCCCACGGCCGCCCGCTTAATTCCGTGCGCAGGCCTTACAAGCCCTTGGCGACGTTGCCGACGAAAAGCACGACATAGGCGCGGAGCGCGAACCAGTATGCATTCGGCGTCACGACCGGAATGAAAACAAAATAACTGGCGAGCGCCAGCACAGCGAGAATCACCGAGACGATAAAAACCGGCATGGTCGGTGCGCTTAAGTTCATAAGAACCCCATGTTTATGCGGTCCCGTCCGGGGCCAAGCCAAATATGCGCCGAGTCGGGCATGCGCGTCATGACGCACGCATGCGCCTCGGCGTGCCTGTTGCGGCATGTGGTGCGAAGCGCTAAGCCTTCCCGCACCGCAAAATAGCTTCTGGTAATTCCTCATGACGAAATGGGTTTACGGATTCGGCGACGGCAAGGCCGAGGGTAAAAGCGGCATGAAGGAGCTACTCGGCGGCAAGGGCGCGAACCTCGCCGAGATGTCGAACATCGGGCTGCCCGTTCCGCCCGGTTTCACCATCACGACCGAAGCCTGCGTTTATTACTACTCCAACAAGAACGCCTACCCGCCCGCGCTGAAGGGCGAGGTGGAAGCCGCGCTCGGCGCGGTAGAGAAAATCACCGGCCGCAAGTTCGGCAGCGATAGCGCGCCGCTGCTGGTCTCGGTGCGCTCCGGCGCGCGCGCGTCGATGCCCGGCATGATGGACACGGTGCTGAACCTCGGCCTCAACGACAAGACGGTCGAGGCGCTCGCGAAATCCGCGAACGACCGGCGCTTCGCCTACGATTCGTATCGCCGCTTCATCCAGATGTATTCGAATGTCGTGCTCGAAGTGGACCACCACAACTTCGAAGACATCCTCGAAGACTACAAGGACCAGAAGGGCTACACGCTCGACACCGATCTCGAAGCGGACGACTGGATCGAGATGGTCAAGCGCTACAAGGTGCGCGTGCAGGAGGAGACGGGCAAGCCGTTCCCGCAGGACCCGCACGAACAGCTTTGGGGCGCGATCGGCGCGGTGTTCGGCTCGTGGATGAACGCGCGCGCGGTCACCTATCGCCGCCTGCACAACATTCCGGAATCGTGGGGCACCGCCGTCAACGTGCAGGCGATGGTGTTCGGCAACATGGGCGAAGACTCCGCCACCGGCGTCGCCTTCACCCGCAATCCTTCGACCGGCGCGAAAGAGTTTTACGGCGAGTTTCTCGTCAACGCGCAAGGCGAGGACGTGGTGGCCGGCATCCGCACGCCGCAGAACCTCACCGAAGATGCGCGCAAGGCGGCCGGTTCCGACAAGCCTTCGCTCGAAGCGCTGATGCCGAAGACGTTCGCGGAGCTTGAGAAAATCTACCGCACGCTAGAGAAGCATTACGCCGACATGCAGGACATCGAGTTCACGGTCGAGAAGGGCAAGCTCTGGATGCTCCAGACTCGCTCCGGCAAGCGCACCGTGCGCGCGGCATTGCGTATCGCGGTCGAGATGGCGAACGAGGGCGTGATCACGAAAGAACAGGCGGTGTGCCGCGTCGAGCCGGGTGCGCTCGATCAGTTGCTGCACCCGACCATCGACCCGAAGGCCGAGCGCAAGATCATCGCGACCGGCCTGCCCGCTTCGCCGGGCGCGGCTTCGGGCGAGATCGTTTTCTCGGCGGACGAAGCGGAAGCCGCGAAGGGCGCGGGCCGCAAGGTCATTCTGGTTCGCGTCGAAACCTCGCCGGAAGACATTCACGGCATGCACGCGGCGGAAGGCATCCTCACCACGCGCGGCGGCATGACCTCGCACGCGGCCGTGGTCGCGCGCGGCATGGGCAAGCCCTGCGTCTCCGGCGCAGGCTCGATCCGCATCGACTACGGCGCGAAGACGATGACGGTCGGTCCCGTCACGCTGAAGGCGGGCGACGTAATCACCATCGACGGCGCGCAGGGCCAGGTGCTCAACGGCAAGGTGCCGATGATCGAGCCGGAACTGACCGGCGAATTCGCGACGCTGATGGAATGGGCCGACAAGGCGCGGGTGCTGAAAGTGCGCGCCAATGCCGATACGCCGAACGACGCGCGCGCCGCGCGCAATTTCGGCGCGGAAGGCATCGGCCTGTGCCGCACCGAGCATATGTTCTTCGACGAGGACCGCATCCTCGCGGTGCGCGAGATGATCCTCGCCGACGACGAAAAGAGCCGCCGCAAGGCGCTGGACAAACTGCTGCCCGCGCAGCGCAGCGATTTCGTCGCGCTGTTCGAAACCATGAAGGGCCTGCCGGTCACCATCCGCCTGCTCGACCCGCCGCTGCATGAATTTCTGCCGCACGGCGACGCGGAAATCCGCGAAGTCGCGGCGGCGCTCGGCACCGATCCGAAGAAGCTGGCGGGGCGCGCGGCGGAGCTTTCCGAATTCAACCCGATGCTCGGTTTCCGCGGCTGCCGCCTCGCCATCGCCTTCCCCGAAATTGCGGAGATGCAGGCGCGTGCGATTTTCGAAGCCGCGGTCCACGCGGCGAAAACCACCGGCGCGCCGGTGGTGCCGGAAGTCATGGTGCCGCTCATCACCACCAAAGCCGAGTTCGACATCGTGAAGGCGCGCATCGACGCGATGGCCGAAGCGGTGATGGCGGAAACCAAATCGAAGATCGAATATCAGGTCGGCACCATGATCGAGTTGCCGCGGGCGTGCCTGCGCGCGGAGGAAATCGCGGAGACGGCCGAGTTCTTCTCGTTCGGCACCAACGACCTGACCCAGACCGCGTTCGGCATTTCGCGCGATGATGCAGCGATCTTCCTCAACACTTATCTGGCGAAGGGCATCCTCCCGATCGACCCGTTCGTTTCCATCGACCGCGGCGGCGTCGGCGAACTGGTAAAGATCGGCGTGGAGCGCGGACGCAAATCGCGCCCGGACATCAAGCTCGGCATCTGCGGCGAGCATGGCGGCGATCCGGCTTCCGTCGCGTTCTGCCACGAAACGGGACTCGATTATGTTTCCTGCTCGCCGTTTCGCGTACCCATTGCGCGGCTTGCCGCGGCGCAGGCCGCGCTCGGCAAAGATTTCGTCAGCGAGGCTTGAACGATGAATGTTTTTTCCTGGTTTTTTGCCGGAATGATCGCAGTCGGCGTCACCGTCGCGGTGGTGCTGAAGATCTGGCCGCACTTCAACGCCTTCGACTTCATGCCCTACGTCACCATCTTCGCGTGCATGGGCGTGCTTGAACTTGGCGTCATGTTTACCGGCAAACTGACCGGCCCGATGCCGCTCAATATCCGCTTCATCGCGCTGGCGCTCGGCATCGCCGCTTATCTCTTCGTTTCTTACACGCTTCCGCTGGTCGCCGGCGGCTAGAAGCTACGCGGCGGATGGGCGTCCCTTCCCTTCAGGAGCTGCGCAGTGGCGGCAAGGCGGCCCTCGCGCGCGCACTCGCCGCGATCGAAACCGAGGCGAATTCGCAAGCCCTCGCAGCGCTGCTCGACGAAGCCTGCGCGCATCCCAAGGCGCACGTGATCGGTCTCACCGGCACGCCGGGCGTCGGCAAATCGACGCTCATCAACGCGATGATCTCGCGGGCGCGCACGGCGGACAGGACGATTGCCATTATCGCCGTCGACCCTTCGTCGAAAGCAACACGCGGCGCGCTGCTCGGCGACCGCGCGCGCATGACCACGAACCCGGATGACAAGGGCGTATTCGTGCGCTCGATGGCCGCGCGCGACCGGCTCGGCGGCATTTCCAACGAGACCATCGCCGCCGCCGTGCTGATGCGCGCGCTCTATGACATCGTGATCGTCGAGACGGTCGGCGTCGGCCAGTCGGAGTCCGACATCGCAAGCATTGCCGATACGGTGCTGCTCTGCATCCAGCCCGGCGCGGGCGACAGCCTGCAATTCATGAAAGCCGGCGTGATGGAATTACCGGACGTGATCGCCGTGACCAAGGGCGACATGGGAGCGGCTGCGCGCCGTGCGCGCGCGGATGTCGAGGGCGCGCTCGGCCTCTCCGCGCATGGCGAATGGACCGCGCCGGTCGTGGTGATCTCGGCCAGCACCGGCGACGGCCTCGATGCACTCGACGAAGCGATGGGACGGCACCTTGCGTTTCTGGATGCGGAGCAAAGGCGCGCGAAAAAGCGCCACGAGCAGGAAGCGGCCTGGGTCGCGGAAGCAATCCGCGCGCGCTTCGGGAGCGAAGGCCTCGATGCCGCCGGAACCGTGCAGACCTCGCCCGGCGGTCCCTTTACCCGCGAACTGCGGCTGGCCGGAGAGCTTAGAAAGCGGCTGTTTCCGTTAACCGGCAAGTAACCGTACCTACGCGATAAATTCCGGCGGCTTGCGGCATCGTGCCGGTCAGCCGTTTGTTTTGTAGCGTTGCGTAGGTGTCATGCGTATCCAGCGAGCGAACGCCCGCCGCGTTCCATATTTGCGCCCTGCGCTCGTCATTTCCTTTTTTCTTCTCGGCAGCACCCACGTCGCCCGGCAGGACATCGGCAGCCTGTTCGCGCAGGCGCCCGGCGTGGCCGACCGCGCGCGCGCGCATCTGCGCGAAGGCGGCATGGTTTCGCTGCGTACGGCGACCTTCTCGTTCCCGCAGCGGAACCTGTTTGCGCTCCCGGAAGTGCCGGTGCGCGCGGCGCTGAACCCGGATCCGGAAATCACCGGCTCGATCCCGCCGGAGCGCAATCCACTTAACGTGGACCGCACCAACAAGACCAACCGCATCGGCATCCGCGAAGAAAATCCGCTCAGCTTCCCGCTGTACGACGTCGCGCTCTCGCTTGAACTCGACCCGAATGTGCCGCAGGCAAATCGCCTGTTCGACGTGGACGAACCGCGCGCCGATGCGCCCGGCCACCTCGCCCACGCCACCGACCTGCCGCAAGCCAATCCCGACGGCATGTTTCGCATGGACGGCCGCATTTTCTTCGATGTAGACGACGCCGCGCTGCCTCCCGGCGCCTTCCGCCACAAGCAACCTGTACCGCCCGCGGCGGCTCAGGAAGCCTCCCTGTCGGCGAACGGCGAGCAGCCCGAAAAGAATATCAACCGCAAGCGCACGCCCGCAGAACGTCTCGGCCTGAACGGCCCAGCCCGCGCAAAAGCGCACCTCTGTCTTGCGAATGCGATTTACTTCGAAGCCCGCTCTGAACCCGAAAAGGGCCAGATTGCGGTGGCGCAAGTGGTCGTGAACCGCGCGTTCTCCGGCTACTACCCGAACGACATCTGCGGCGTCGTCTACCAGAACAAGCACCGCCATCTCTCGTGCCAGTTCACCTTCGCCTGCGACGGTATCCCCGATATCGTGAACGACAAGCCGTCATGGGCGGTCGCGGAGCGCATCGCGAACGAAGTGCTCGACGGCAAGCTGTATCTGGAGGATGTGGGCAAGGCGACGCACTATCACGCCTATTACGTCAGCCCGTACTGGGCGCGCAGCATGCGCAAGATGGCGCGGATCGGCGCGCACACCTTCTACTATCCGCGTCAGTGGGAACTGAACGAGCCGCCGGCTGTCGCAAACGCGAACTGACGTTATAGCGACGCCAGCACGTCGAAGCGGGAAATCTCCGCGCCTAGCAGCGCGATCGCCAGCACCAGCGCCATGCCAAGCATTGCCAATACGGCGATGCCGGGGAACTCCGGCGGTGCGGAGTGCGTCTCATGGATGCGATAGGGTGTTTGCATGATGGCGGCAGACGGCGAATTCGCCGCGTCCTCGTGATCTGACAGCCTTAACCTTCAGATGCGCGGAATGTTCCGCACACCCTGCCCGCGCCATCAGCGCCAGGGATTGGGCTTGCCGGGTCCGGGTATCCATCCGGCCTGCGGCTGCGGCTGTTGCGGCACGGGCTGCGGCGTTCCCCACGGCCCCGGCTGCGGCTGCGCGCCTTGATCGGGTAACTGCTCCTGCGAGGGCGCCGCGTAATCTTCCTCGCTCGCGGTATGCGAGCCTTCGCTTTCGGGCATGTCGATCACGCCGGGATCGCGGCCGCCGGCCGTGCGCACCAGCGCTTCGACGCGCTTGTCGATGGAAGGATGCGTCGAGAACAGGTCCGCGAAACCCGAATACGGATTGTCGAAGCACATCTCCATGATCGCGGAGGTGGCTTTCTGCAATTCGCCGCGGTTTTCGATCTTGCGCAGCGCCATGATCATGGCGTCCGGATTTTTCGTCAGTTCGACCGCGCCGGCATCCGCCAGATATTCGCGCGAGCGCGAGAGCGCAAAGCGGATCACGATGGAAAATATCCACGCGACCGCAATGATGGCGAGCGCAATCAGAATCGCGGCTACCGCGCCGCCGCCTTTCTTGTCGCTCGACGAACCGGAGCGGTAGGTGCTGCGGCCGGAGCTTCCGGAATTGAAGACGAAACGGAACGTCAGTTCGCCGATGAAGGAAATGATGCCGGCCAGCACCACGGCGGTGACGAGCAGCTTCACGTCGCCGTTGCGGATGTGGGTCAGTTCGTGGGCGAGTACCGCTTCGATCTCGTCGTCGTTCAGCTTCTCCAGCAGGCCGCGCGTGACCGCGATGGTGTACTGTTTCTGGTTCAGGCCGGTGGCGTATGCGTTGAGGGCCGTGTCTTCCGTGATTTTGAGCTTCGGCATCGGGATGCCGCGCGAGATGCAGAGATTTTCGAGCAGATTGTAGAGCTTCGGCTCCTCCTGCCGCGTCACGCCGACCGCGCCGGTCTGACTGTCGATGATGCTCTGATGGAATTTGTAACCGATCAGTAGCCAGATTACCGTGCCTACGGTCGCGAAAGGAACTGCGGGAAGCAGATCGCGCCACGCGCGATACATTATGTAGTCGAGCGGCGCGTTCATGTTGGTGAACGCCTCGAACAGGATCGCGCCAGCGAAGGTCAGCAGATAAACGAGGAAGAACAGGCCGACGATCAGTGCCGTCGAGCGCAGGCGGTTGCCGCGGATATGGGTGTAGAGACCGTAGGCGGCCATCGAACCCCGGACCTTCCCTTACAAAATGCGGCCCGGCGAAAGCGTATTCGCCTTCGCCGGACCGGCTTTGCTTATGGTCAGAACTTCACGTTCGGAGCGACTTCGAGTTGCGGGCGCGCATCGCCCACATCGAAGAACTCGCGATGACGGAAGCCGAGCGCACCGGCAAACAGCGCGGCCGGAAGCTGCTCGATCGCGGTGTTGTATTCCTGGACCGCGTTGTTGAAGAAGCGGCGGGCGGCAGCGAGCTTGTTCTCGATGTCGGCCAGCTCGGTCTGCAACTGTTGGAAGTTCGTGTTGGCCTTGAGGTCCGGATAGGCCTCGGCCAACGCGATCAGGCCGCCGAGGGCCTTGGTCAGCATGTTCTCCGCCTGCGCCTGCTGGCCGGGACCGCGCGCTGCCATCGCGGCGTTACGCGCAGCAATTACCGCCTCCAGCGTCCCGCGTTCGTGGGTGGCGTAGCCCTTCACCGTCTCGACGAGGTTTGGGATCAGGTCGTGACGTTGCTTGAGCTGCACGTCTACGTCGGCGAATGCCTGATTGGCGCGCTGCCGGAGCGCGACAAGGCCGTTGTAGACGAAAACGATATAAAGAACGAGGACGACGATAATCCCCAAGAACATCAAAAGACCGGTGGCCATGCACAACTCCCTGGCGGCGGTTTTGCCGTGGGCAAGACTCTAGGGTGTTTGTGGTCGATTTGCGAGAGGGAACCCGCAGCTTATGCGGCGCGCGTCTGGCGCGGCGCAGGCGCCGGAGCCAGCCGGATGCAATTGCGGCCCGCCGATTTGGCCGCGTAGAGCGCCCGGTCGGCACGCTCGATCAATTCTTCGACATCGCGGTCGTGGGCGGTGATCGCAGCGCAGCCGATGCTGATGGTCACCGCGATTTCGCGGCCGTCGAAAGGCGTCACCGACTCGGCGACAATCATACGGATGCGCTCGGCCAGTTCGTGAGCGCCGTGTTCGTCGACCTCGCGGAGCAGGACAACGAATTCCTCGCCGCCGAAACGCGCCACCTTGTCGGTTTCGCGGATGGTCTGCGCGATCAGTGCGCCGATCTTGCGGATCACCGCGTCGCCCCCGGCGTGGCCGTAGCTGTCGTTCACGTTCTTGAAATGGTCGATGTCCACCACCAGCATCGCAATCGGGCGGCTGTAGCGCTGGAAGTAGCGCATCGCATCGTCCGCTGAAGTTATGAAGGCGCGGCGGTTGAGCAGGTTCGTGAGCGGATCTGTTTCCGCGAGCTTGCGCAGGCTCGCGAGATCGCTCTCGAATTTCTTCGCATCCTCTGCGGCCTTTGCTTCGGCCTCCTGCGTCATTCGCTCGACGAAACCGAGCCGCAGTAGCAGCGAGCGCAAGGCAGTTGACAAATAAATGACTTCGAACGAGCCGCGCTGCCGCGGCAGCATCGCGGGACCGCTCTCGCGGCCAATGCGGTCGGCGTCGAAAGCAAGCGCGCGAAGTGGACTGGAGATGCGGTTCGCGATCACGCCGGCGACCATCATGCCGATCACCGCGACGAGGGTGCCGATTCCTACAATGGTCCAGAACGTCTCGCGCAGCGGCGCGAAAGCAGCCGCAGCCGGCTGCCGCGCGATCACGACCCAGCCCAGACCGGAAAATTCGCGGTGACCATCCATGAATGCGTAGGCAGAGAGCATTTCCCTACCGGTATTTTCTTCTAGAAACGCACCGTGCTTGCGCTTCTGCATCTCCGCGACCTTTGTCTGCGGATAGTGATTGCGGAAACCTTTCGGTCCCAGCACCACCTCGCCGGATGGTGTCACGATTACGATCTCTTCTCCGGCGCGTTGCATCGCGACACGAATCTCTTCCGGCTCGCGCCAATGCACGTTGACGACGAGAACACCCGCAGCGACGCCGTTCGCATTGCGAACCGGGAAAGCGAACTTCACGAAACGCAACGGTTCGTCGCCGCTCCCACGCGTCGCAACTTCAAGCGCGGCAAAATCCGGGCGGTCTTCGCTAACCGCGCCTTGCAGACCGCGCAGAAACCACGCTTCCTCGACAACGCTCTCTCCAACCCGCACGCCATCGGATGCTGCGCGCACGGTGCCGTCGGCGGATACATAAGCGATCCAGTTGAAATCGGGGAAACTCGCGTTGAGCCGGTCAAAAATAGGGTTGAGCTTTTCGGGAGTGTCGATATGGCTGCGAATTACGTCGAACGACGTATAAGAAGAAACGCGATGAAAGACGCTGTAAAAATACCGGTCCAGGCGATCGGAGGTCATCTCCGCGATCTGGATCATTTCCCGGTTGATGAGCCGCGTCGCTTCGATCCGGCCGACATAGGCGGCGCCGAACGCAATCGCGAAAGCTACGACAAGACATAGCCCGGCGGTTGCAGCCGCGATCTGTTCGCGGACCGTCAGACGGTCCTCGATGGCCCAGATCCGGTTTCGTATGCGCCTTAGCAATTGACGTCCCCGTGCGGCGCTTTTTGCGCTCTGCAAGGGGCCGGTTTTATCCCCGAAACCGTAGTATGCGGTTACTGGTGGCCCGGAAATCCGGCGGTCTGGATAAGACCCGGTTAACTGCAACAGATCCTTTGCCTCGCAGCCTTGTGATCGCCGGCAAAGGAATTGGGGCTGCCTCACGGGAAGCGGCTGGGGTAACGAGTAACTGACCGTTCACTATGCAAGTGAAGGAGTTCCGCCAATGCATCGCCGGGCTTTCGTGCTTCTCGCCGCCGCGGCAACCGCTGCCCCACTATTCGGGGCAACCAACGTTCTCGCAAAAGCCTTCAGTGCCTATCAGGCCGAGAGCTTCAAAAAGCTGCTCGCCGCAGGCGGCCCTGTGGTCGTTCATGTCCATGCCGAGTGGTGCCCGGTCTGCCATGCGCAGATTCCGGTGATGGCTCGCGTGCTGGCGCAGCCTGCCTACAGGAACGTGCAGGCGGTGCGCGTGAACTTCGATACGGACAAGATGTTCCTGACCGACTTCAAGGTGGTCCGGCAGTCGACCATCGTGATCTACAAAGGCGGCAAGGAAATCGCGCGGCTTTCCTACGACACCGATCCTGCACGCATCGAGCAGACACTGGAACGCGCCATTTCGTAGGACGCGCAACGGTTCGACGACTGTAATCTCAAAGGGGGAGGTAATACACCGTGACTGCAATCGCACTCGCGTTCTTCGCCGGTACGCTGACGGTCATCAATCCCTGCATCCTGCCGCTCCTTCCCGTTGTGATCGCGGCAGCCTTCGCGAATGGCAGACTCGGCGCGCTCGCCCTGCTGGCGGGCCTTGTCGCGGGATTTGCGACGCTCGGCATCATCGTCAATGCGACCGGCTCGCTGTTTGGTGTCGGCGAACGCACGCTGCAAGTCTTCGTTGCCGGCCTCCTGATCGTATTCGCGGCAATCCTGCTGATCCCGCCGCTTGAGCGCCGCTTCTCGAATCTGGTCGCACCGGTGGGCGCGGCGGGCGCGAACCTCGCCGCGAAAGCGAACCGCTACGGCATCGCCGGACAATTCGCGGTCGGCATCCTGCTCGGCGCGATCTGGGCGCCGTGCTCAGGACCTTCGGTCGGCGCGGCATTGTCGCTCGCGGCAGAAGCGGGCGGCTATCTGCAAGCCGCACTACGCATGACCGCGTTCGCGCTCGGCGCGGCGCTGGTTCTGTTTCTCGTTGCCATTGGCGCGCGGTCGCTGGCCACGCGCGGCGGCGGGGTTGCGAAGTTCGCGCCCTATGCGAAGAAAATCGCCGGCGCGGCGTTTCTTCTGGTCGGCATTCTGATGCTGAGCGGCCTCGACAAGCAGATCGAGGCGCTGCTCGTCGGCCTGATGCCGAACTGGCTGATCAACTTCACAACGCGATTCTAAAAAAACGGGAGCGCGAAGCTCCCGTTTTTCTGACGAGACGAATTGCCGTTAGCGAACGTCGCCGCGCGGAACGCAGGAGCCGGTTTCCGAACCGGTGGTCTGCGTTTCCTTCAGCATCTTCTGACACGCAGCGGCGGTCGGGAACTTGCAGTCCGCCTTCGATCCGGTCTTCAGACAGAACGCGCTGGTGCCGACGATTTGCGGCGCCTGCGCAGAAGCGCTGGTGACGGCGAACAGCGTAGCGGCGATGGCGATTGCATAACGCATGATGGAACTCTCCCTAATTGCCCTCACTCCCTGAGAAGGCAACCGGCCGGGAATCGCTTGGTTCCGTTAATGCGGTTGAAGAACTAGCCGCCGAAAAGTTGCAGCAGCGGATTGGTCGTGTTTTTCGGCGCCGCCCGTTTCGTGGAAGGACGTACAGGCTGGCGATAGTGGCGAACGCGCTTCGCCTTCGGCGCGGGTGCTTGCGTTACCGGCTCGGTCTGCTGGTTCTCGATGGCGCCGGTCGTGACGGGATCGTTGTCCGGCGTAGCAGGCTGCTGCGCTTCCTGTTGCAGCGGTTGTTCCTGCACTTTTTCTTCGGGAACCGTTGCGGTTTGTTCCTTCGGAGGTGCGGTAAGTTCCATGCGCGATGCGGATGCTTGCATCGGCGGCAGCGCAGGTTGTTTCGGTACGACCGTTTCCTGCCGCTTAGGCACCGCCGTCTGCTGCTGCGGAACGGTTTTTTCCGCCACGACCGGCGGAGCCTTATCGAAGTCGTTACGGAAGAACTGCGCCTGGGTATGGTCGCCGGGCGAGAGCGCACCGAGCAGCGCAAAACCGCCGACCAGGAACAGAACCGTTCCGCCGACCGCACCCATCAGGATGCCGAAATTGCCCGCACCCTCCGATTTACGCCTCGGAGTAATCTTGCTTACCGACGCCATTCACGTGCTCCCGCCCAAGAACGCGAATCGTCCTGAAAGGAAGAAAGTGAATCCGGGCGCGATAAATCGCAATCAACCTATGCGAGTCCCGGAGGGGTAAGCGGTTGTATTTCGTCGGGTCGGGCTTCAAGCCCCGGCGGCGCGGGGTCCGAACAGGATGATCCCGGCCCCGATCAGGCAGACCGCCGCGCCGATCGCATCCCAGCGGTCGGGACGCGCGCCTTCCACGGTCCACAGCCACAGCAGCGAGGCCACGATATAGACCCCGCCATAGGCGGCATACGTCCGGCCGGCAGCTTCACTCTCAACGTAAGTAAGCAGCCAGGCGAAGGCGACCAGCGACAGCGTGCCGGGGATCAGCCAGAGCGCGGACTTGCCGAGCCGGAGCCACGCCCAGAAGGCGAAGCAGCCCGCGATCTCGCAGAGCGCGGTCAGCGCGAAGATGGCGATAGAAAACATGCGGCCGACTCCCGGCCGCTATTCTGCGGCGAGAATCGTGTTCCGCAAAATCGGATAGATCTGCGTATTCCAGCGCTTGCCGGAGAATACGCCGTAATGGCCGACACCGGCCTGCATGTGGTGACGCTTGCGGTACGGCTTGAGGCCGGAGCAAAGCTCCTGTGCCGCCATGGTCTGGCCAAGCGCGCAGATGTCGTCGCGCTCGCCCTCGACGGTGAGGAGCGACATCTTGCGGATCGCCTTCGGCTCGACCTTCTCGCCCTGGAAGGTCAGTTCGCCCTTCGGCAGGCGAAACTCCTGAAAGATGTATTGCACCGTTTCGAGATAAAATTCGGCGGTGAGGTCGAGCACGGCGAAATACTCGTCGTAGAAATCCTTGGTCGCCTTCGCCTTCTCGAACTCGCCGCGCGCGAGGTTCTGGTAAAGGTCCATGTGCGCCTTCACATGGCGATCCATGTTCATCGACATGAACGCGGACAACTGCACGAAGCCCGGATAGACGCGGCGGCCCGAACCCTTGTGTTGCGGCGGCACCACCGAGATCAGGTTCTTCTCGAACCAGTCGATGGACTTGCCGGTCGCAAGATCGTTCACCTTGGTCGGGTTGATGCGGCAGTCGATCGGCCCCGCCATCAACGTCAGGCTTTTCGGCAGCGCCTTCATGCCGTTCTTCGCCATGACGGAGGCCGCAACCAGCGCGGCGACGCAGGGCTGGCAAACCGCGACCACATGCGCGCCCGGACCCATCGTCTCCAGAAAGCGCATCAGGTGATCGACATATTCGTCGAAGCCGAAGCGGCCCGCGGAAACCGGAACGTCGCGCGCGTTGTGCCAGTCGGTGATGTAGACATCGTGATCGGTAAGCAGGGTCTTCACGGTTTCGCGCAACAGCGTCGCGAAATGACCGGAGAGCGGCGCGACGACGAGCACGCGTGGCTGCGCCGTCTCGATGTCTTTCTTGAAATGCAGGAGCGTGCCGAACGGGGTCTGCATCGCCGGCTGCTCGACCACCGCGACTTCGCGGTTGCCGACCATCACGGAAGGAATATTGAACGAAGGACGCGCGTGGGTGAGCTTCGCGCGTGACACCATCTCGAACCCGGCAGCGATGGCGCCGAAGGGCGTGTGCCCCGCATAACCGTTCAGGCCGGTGACGATGCCGCGTACATTGGCGAGTGCCTGCTCCGCGAAAGCGCGAAACGGATCGGTCAGGTCAGACTGCGCCTGATATGCGGAATAGATCATTCAGTCCCAGCCCCGTTACCCAGCCACTTAGGCACCGCAACAGGCTAGCGGATTCCTTGCTGCGGTGCGATAGTCTACTTCGGTCTAACGCTGCGGCGTCTGGATAAGTTCCTCCGGTCGCCCAAGGGGGTCTTATGGCTGGGGTCACGCTGACGATTGCGAGCAAAAACTACGGCTCGTGGTCCTTGCGAGGCTGGTTATTGTGCAAAATCGCGGGAATCGACTTCGACGAGCACATCGTTTCAGCCGATGACCCCTCCGCCCGCGCGGAATTGCTGCTTTTATCGCCATCCTTTCTCGTCCCGTCCCTGAAGAATGGTTCGGTGAAAGTCTGGGACACGCTGGCCATCGCCGAATATCTGCACGAGACCAAGCCCGGTGCGGGCCTGCTACCGAAGGACGCGGCCGCGCGCGCGCACTGCCGCGCGATTGCGGGCGAGATGCATTCCGGATTTTCCAACCTGCGTTCGGCGCTGCCGATGAACATCAAGGCGAGCTATCCGGGCTTCAAGGTCTGGGCCGGCGCGCAGGCCGACATCGAGCGCGTCCTTGAGATCTGGCGCGAGTGTCTCGCAAAATACGGCGGGCCGTATTTGTTCGGGAAATCGCTGACGCTCGCGGACGCGATGTACGCGCCGGTCTGCTCGCGGTTTACGACCTATTCGGTGAAGCTTGACGACGTTTGCGCGGCCTATGTGAAGACGATGCTCGCGACGCCCTTCATGCAGGAATGGATTTCGGCTGCGAAGCAAGAGCCGGAGGAGCTGGAAGAACTAGATGTGGAGTTTTGAGCCGCTAATCAGGCGCAGCCTCTAAAATTTCGAAAAGCCTTTTCTGAAACTGCCCATTTACCTCTTCAACAGCATCCTTCACCGGCCAGTCAAAGTGTGCGTCTACTTCATCCCCAATAATACTGAATGGTGCAGGAACCGATCTTCGACCGTAGTAGAAAATTACATGACTACTTGAGTCTACAATATCCAGTTCACGACGAGCGCCGTATGACCTTAAAAGCGCCTGAAGGCACAACACATCGCGAAGAATTTGTCTTTTTTTGCCTGAATCATGAATCCCGAAACCTCGTTTGATTTCGTAACATCGCAACGACCGCTTGCGTCGATCATAAACAAGCAAATCTACTTGAAGTGTTCGTACGCTTTCACCGTAATTAATGTTGTTGCCAATAATAGACGCAGGATTTCCAAGCGCATTGTTGGCTAGCCCATCCGCATCCCGTGAAATAGCAAAGACTGGATCAGTCCAAACTTCCAAGTCTTCGCATGTTTTGAGCTGCTCAAGTATTGCACGCTCAATAATATGGCCATGCCGCTTGTACGCAGAACTAACGATACTAGTAATTCTAGAGAAATTTTGACCGGCAATAGGGTCTGGAGCAAATCTCTTCCGAACTAATCGACCTATCGTGGCCTCAATTTCTGGTGTTAAAACATCCAGAATTGGCATTACTCACGTTCCGAACAAGTCACCCCGAAATCTTGGATCGGAAATAATCGTAGCAGAAGTCTCTCCAGCTTGAATACTGGGCTTCTTCGGTAACTCGTAATCGCCTTCTCGCTCGAGCGATTTACGGCAAGGAGGTATCCAAATAAGCTGGGTTCCAGCAACTACAGTTTTCTCCCAAATAAGCCACCCATAACCGGTCGCGGTGGATGCTTTTTTGTCGAGGCGGCCCTTTACCATTGGGACACGCTCAGTGAACTGCGCGAACTTTGTGGGCGGTGTTTTACTGAATATTCGATCGTAGCGACCTACGCTTTCAACAAAGACCGTTCTCGCGAGCATAGCAACGCCATGACGAGCAATGCTCAACCCTTTCGCTATGAACTCCTCTCCTAAACGAAATGGAGGATTGGTAATTACCCAATCAAATGAATTCTTCTCGTAAGGAAACTTTGAAAAATCTCGTACTTCGCCGTAGCCATAGTCGTATGCGTCAGACGACGCCACATCCGCAAAATATTCACTCAGAACCTTTGACATGTGGCCAGCCCCGCAAGCCGGCTCCAAGCACGACATTTTTGACAACGCCCATCGATCTTGAACTGCGTGCTCCAAAAGCGCGCGTGTTGCCCAAGGCGGAGTCGGGAAATCATCCGGACTGTCCAAGGCCTCAGTGCGTTGGGCCATTACTGCGTGAGACTTATTTTGCATTTCACTGTTGCCGCTTGACTAAGGCGATTCGTCCAGTGAATATGTTCTATATTTGTTCCGAATCCGTCAACGTGAACTAACCTGTTGCCCCCGCTGTTTTGCGAGTGGGTTGACTATATAAATTTCAGTTGACCCCCAGCCGCATCAGCGCCCATGCGCCGCCGATGGCGACGGCGGCGGTCACCATGATCGAGCCAAACAGCCAGAGATAGAAGCCCGGCAGCTTGCCGAACTTGAAGGGCTCGAAAATTCCAACGCGCTTGCGCTCGCCCTTTTCCAAGGGCCGGCGCGGATTCATGTCCGGGTCAATCATGAAAGGCAGAACGCCACCCTTTCGCGGGTGGCGTCAAGCGGCAGTCCAATAATCCGTCATTCCGGGGCGCGAGCGCGAGCGAGCGAACCCGGAATCCACAGCAAAGCAGCACCGTCGTAGTTCTTTGCCCTGGATTCCGGATCGCGCTTCGCGCGTCCGGAATGACAGTTACAAAGGGAAGTTGGGGGAGGAACTACCGCGAACCTCCCCCACGACATCGTCCCTATTGGCCCTGGAGACCGACGCCGATTGCTTGCCGCTTTCGCGACAGCGCAATTCCTGTCTTGTGAGCCTCAAGAAATTCCGGAAGCCCGCGGGGAGGAAGAAAACGCGGGCTTCCGGTCGCTATGCTTGCGCGGACTGCTTGCGCAGCCGGCTTACGCAGCCTTTTTGGCGCCGGTCGGGACTTCCGAGATCGTCTTCAGGATCTGCGAAGCGATCGCGTACGGATCGCCCTGCGAGTTCGGACGGCGGTCTTCGAGATAGCCCTTGTAGCCGTTGTTCGCGAAAGAGTGCGGAACGCGGATCGAAGCGCCGCGATCAGCAACACCGTAGGAGAACTTGTTCCACGGCGCGGTCTCGTGCTTGCCGGTTAGGCGCTTGTCGTTGTCCGGGCCGTAGACCTTGATGTGATCCATCAGGTTCTTTTCGAACTGCGCCATCAGCGCCTCGAAATATTCCTTGCCACCGACTTCACGCATGTACTTCGTCGAGAAGTTGGAGTGCATGCCCGAACCGTTCCAGTCGGTGTCGCCGAGCGGCTTGCAGTGCCACTCGATATCGATGCCGTACTTTTCGGTGAGCCTCATCATCAGGTAGCGGGCGATCCACATCTGGTCGGCGGCGGTCTTCGAACCCTTGCCGAAGATCTGGAATTCCCACTGGCCCTTCGCGACTTCCGCGTTGATGCCTTCGTGGTTGATGCCGGCTTCAAGGCAGAGGTCGAGATGCTCCTCGACGATCTCGCGCGCGACCGAGCCGACATTCTTGTAGCCGACGCCGGTGTAGTACGGGCCTTGCGGCGCCGGATAACCTTCCGCCGGGAAGCCGAGCGGACGGCCGTCCTTATAAAAGAAGTATTCCTGCTCGAAGCCGAACCATGCGTCGGCATCGTCGAGGATCGTTGCGCGCGTGTTCGAGGCGTGCGGCGTGACGCCATCCGGCATCATGACTTCGCACATGACAAGCGCGCCGTTCTTGCGCGCGGCATCCTTGTAAATCGCGACGGGCTTCAGCACGCAATCCGACGAGTGGCCTTCGGCCTGCATCGTCGAGGAGCCGTCGAAGCCCCACAGCGGCAGTTCTTCCAGCTTCGGAAACGAAGCGTATTCCTTGATCTGCGTTTTGCCGCGCAGGTTCGGCACCGGCGTGTAGCCGTCGAGCCAGATGTACTCGAGACGATACTTGGTCATAGGGATGTTTCTCTCAGGTTAGTGACTGTCCAGGGCACACCCGAACCGCCCGCGGAGGACCTGAGAGGCATTTTCGACTGCCCCTAAAAAGGCACGCTCACGAAAACGGCACGAATGTCAGCCGGAGAGTCATACCGAGAGCCGAAAATGACGGCCACAAAAGCAGCCTGTTATTTGAGCAAATGTTATGCAAACGCTGCTTTTTTGTCGGGCAAACGTAGACAAAAGCGAGCAAACGGAACGAAATCACCCCATATCCGCTTCAAGCAAGCGAACCCAATGCGAGGAGATTTCGAAGATGGCTGCACAAAACGAACGCACATCGGCGAAGGTCTACCAGTTTCCGGTCCGGGGCCGTTTCGCCAACCCGAACGGCAATTTCCGGCAGGACAACGCGCTGCCGACCAATTCGATCGGCGACGCCTGGTACCACGACGATGCAATGAAAGAAGAACAGAAGGCCAAGGCGCGGCACTGATTGCTGTCATTCCGGATCGCACCGGGCGGTGCATCCGGGGTGTCGGAAGCAGACTTACGCCCCGAACACCGACCAGCCCATGCGGCGGGTAAGCTGTTCGAGGGAGACCCGCCCCAGATACGAATTCCCGTTTTCGTCCAGCCCTGGAGACCATACCGCGATCGACGCCTTACCGGGCGCGATCGCGAGTATGCCACCCCCGACCCCACTCTTGCCCGGCAGACCGACGCGATAGGCGAACTCGCCCGAACCGTCGTAGTGGCCGCACATCATCATGATCGAGTTGATGCGCTTCGCCCGCTCCGGCGTGACTACACTCATCCCGGTCGTCGGGTTCACACCGTTATTCGCGAGAAAGCGCCCCGCCATCGCAAGCTGGCGGCAAGACATCGCAATCGCGCAGTGGTGGAAATAAACGCCCAGCGTGAAATGTACGGGGTTGGTGAGCACGTCGAACGACTTCATATAGTTCGCGAGCGCGGCGTTGCGGAAACCCGTGCGCTGCTCGGAAGCCGCCACCGCATCGTCAATCGTGATCTTCTCGTCGTCGGCGACGAATTGCATGAAGCGCACGATTTCGCCGAGTGCCTCGCGTGGCTGGCCTGAGAGGATGACGTCGGTCACCGCGATTGCGCCGGAATTGATGAAGGGGTTTCGCGGCTTTCCCTTCTCGTATTCGAGCTGGACGATGGAGTTGAACGCGCTGCCCGAAGGCTCGCGCCCTACCCGCTGCCACAGCAGGTCGCCGATCTTGCCGAGCGCGAGCGTCAGCGTGAACACCTTCGAGATGCTCTGGATCGAAAACGCCACGTCGCTGTCGCCGCCGGTAACCACCTCACCGTCATTGCCCACCACGACGATGCCGAACTTCTTCGGATCGACCTTGGCAAGCTCCGGAATATAGGAAGCGACCTTGCCGCGCTCCGGCCTCTCGGCCATTTCGGCGGCAATTTCCTTCACCACTTCTTTGAGATCGGGAATGGTTCATCCCGCGCTGACGCGCGCGGCCTCAATTTAATCCGGCGGAAATCTAGGGAAGCGCTCCCGCCGTGCCAAGCACAGAAGAAAGGCAGGGTTTATGCGCTCGCGCGCTCCTCAAGCGTGGCCTTGATCGCCGGGCCTACGGCCGCCTTCATCGCCTCGCCCAGCGCCATGACTCCGGTAGCGGGACGGACCATGACCTCAAATTCGGCGATCCTGCCGTCGGCATCGAACTTGATGAGGTCGATGCCTTTCAGCGTCTTGTCGCCAACGCGGGCTGAAAATTCGAGGCACGCGCTGTTGGCTGAATCGAACAGTTCGCGGTGATACGCGAAATCCTGAAACACTTTCATCGCGCCGCGCAGTACGATGCAAACCACTTTCTTCCCGGGATAAGGCGAATTAGCCACCGGCGAGCGGAACACGGCTTCCTCTGCCACGATGCTCTCGAGATCGGAAAGGTCCACTTTCGCGATCATGTCGTGCCATTTATGGAGCGATTTGGCGGCGGCGGGCGTTAAGTTCATGGCGTACCTTTTGGGCGTATCCTTTTGCGCTATTCTACACCGCGAAATCAGGGACAAGTCTACTGCAAGCGAAATGCCGCAACGGAAACAAAGAAAAACGAATACACCGCGCGACGCGCGGTCATGGTGGAAGCAGGCGTTCGACCTCGAATTCATTCGCCAGTTTCCGTTCTGGATGCTCGCTTTCGTCACCATCATCCTTGCGAACCGCAAGCCCTATGGACGCAAGCCGGCGGAATTCAATTTCGACATAAGCTGGGATTCGATCGCGTATTCCACGCTGAAACCAATCCACATCCTCGCCTGCGCGACCCTGATGGTACTCGGCGTCATCGCTTACAAATGGAAGCGCTGGTGGGTCGCGGCGATCCTCACCATGCTGATCGGGCTGTCGTGGGAAATCTCGCAGATGACGGTCGCCGGGCATTACGCGCGGCTCACCGATCTCATTCCGGATTTTCTCGGCGTCGTGCTCGGCTTTTTAATTGTCGAAGGCTTCCGGCACGCGATGAAGCCGGAAGATTATTTGTTCGGCTGAATCACCAGACGGCGTAAGCGGTAAGCGCGGCAGCGGCCAGAAAAACCGCTATCGCCGGATGCCGCCAGCCGCAATAAATGCAGGCGAGGCCGGTCAGCAAAATCGTTCCCGCGAGCGTCAGCGCGATGGCGCGCAAAGGATTCGCAGGCTGCACCGCGATGACGGCGAGGATGACCGCCGCGCACCACCAATACAGGCTTGCCAGATGCCAGACCGCGCGGATGACGCGCTCGGTGAAACCGCGATCGCCGCGGCGCAACAACGGCAGGTTCGGCAGTGCAAGCAGTCTCGGCAGAAATCCGCGCTCGCCCAAATATGAATGCGCGATGCCTGCGACGATCATCAAAGCAGAGGCGAGCCAGAGCATCGCGTGGTCCGCTCACATATTCGGATAGTTCGGCCCGCCGCCGCCTTCCGGCGTGGTCCAGTTGATGTTCTGGTTTGGATCCTTGATGTCGCAGGTTTTGCAGTGGACGCAGTTCTGCGCGTTGATCTGGAAACGCGGCCCGCCTGCTTCCTCGACCCATTCATAGACGCCCGCCGGACAATAGCGGTTCGACGGGCCGGCATAGACATCGTGCTCAGATTTTTTCTGAAGCTCCATGTCCTTCACCTTGAGATGGATCGGCTGGTTCTCTTCGTGGTTCGTGTTCGAGATGAACACCGAACCCAATTTATCGAACGAGATCACGCCGTCCGGCCTCGGATAGTCGATCTTCTGGTGCTTCGATGCAGGATCGAGCGATTGCGCATCGGTCTTGCCGTGGCCGAGCGTGCCGAACAGCGAGATGCCGAATAGCTGGTTCATCCACATGTCGAAACCGCCGAGCGCCATGCCCAGATAGAGGCCGAACTTCGACCACAACGGCTTCACGTTACGGACCTTCGCAAGATCCTTGCCGACCTGCGATGCGCGCCAGCCGTTCTCGTATTCCAGCAATTCGTCGCGCGTACGGCCCGCGGCCAGCGCCTTCGCGACTTCTTCCGCAGCCATGATGCCGGTGAGCACTGCGTTGTGCGAACCCTTGATGCGCGGGACGTTGACGAAACCCGCCGCACAACCGACCAGCGCGCCGCCCGGGAAAACAAGTTTCGGCACCGACTGGAAGCCGCCTTCGGTGATCGCGCGCGCGCCATACGAGAGACGCTTGCCGCCCTCGAAGGTGCCGCGCACGGACGGATGCGTCTTGAAGCGCTGGAATTCCTCGAACGGCGCGATGTAGGGATTCTTGTAATTCAGATGGACGACGAAGCCGACCATCACCTGCTCGTCTTCCATGTGATAGAGGAACGAGCCGCCGCCGGTCTGGTTGTCGAGCGGCCAGCCGAAGGAATGTTGCACAAGGCCGGGCTTGTGCTTTTCCGGCGCCACCTTCCAGAGTTCTTTCAGGCCGATGCCGTATTTCTGCGGCTCGGAGTTTTTATCGAGACCGAACTTCGCGATCAGTTGCTTCGAGAGCGAACCGCGCGCGCCTTCCGCGAAGAAGGTGTACTTGCCGTGCAGTTCGATACCGCGCTCGTAATGCGAGGTCGGCTTGCCGTCGCGGCCGATGCCCTTGTCGCCGGTCGCGACCCCCTTCACCGCGCCGTTCTCGTCGAACAGCACTTCGGCGGCGGCGAATGTCGGATAGATTTCAACGCCGAGCGCTTCGGCGCGCGTCGCCAGCCAGCGGCAGACGTTGCCGAGCGAGACGATGTAGTTGCCGTGATTGTTCATCAGCGGCGGCATGAGGAAATTCGGCAGCCGGAAAGCGCCGGTCTTCGTCATATAATAGAAGTGATCGTCCTTCACTTCGGTCTTGAAGGGATGGGTGTCGTCGGTTTTCCAGTCGGGGATCAGCGCATTGATACCGACCGGATCGACGACAGCGCCAGACAAAATATGCGCGCCGACTTCCGAACCCTTTTCAAGCACGACCACGGTGGTCTCAGGCGAAAGCTGCTTGAGCTTGATCGCGGCAGCGAGACCGGACGGGCCGGCACCGACGATCACGACATCGAATTCCATTGCCTCGCGGGCGGGGAGTTCCTGATTTTCGTCGGTCATGGCGCTCATCCTTGGGATTTCAGGTGTTTTCCCTGTTTTTTGGACCGATTACAACGTGCTTGTCGTTGACGTCGCGGCGCTTTGGATTTCATTTCATACCCTATGACCGAGCCGCGCCCGCATCCGTTCGAAGTCCTGCGCTTCTATGCCGAAAACGGCGTGGACATCGCGCTCGACGAGATCGCGCCGCACCGTCTGGCGGAACCCTTCGTCACGGTGCCGGAGAAGGTTCCGGTGCGCGAACCACTTGCCCGTCCATTCGGCGCGCCACCTGGCGCATCGCAGAGCCGTGACATTGCTCCCGCCGTGCCGGAAGTCGCAGTGCGGCAGGCCTCCGAACTCGCGCGCGCGGCGAACACGCTCGACGAACTCCGTCTAGCCCTTGAGAGTTTCGACGGCTGCGCGCTGAAAACGACCGCAATGAAAACCGTATTCGCGGACGGCAACCCGCAGTCCCGCGTCATGTTTGTCGGCGAAGGACCGGGCGCGGAAGAAGACCGCGAGGGCCTGCCCTTCGTCGGCCGTTCGGGAAAGCTGCTCGACCTCATGATGAAGTCGATCGGGCTGGACCGCACCAACAGCTACATCGCGAACATCATCCCGTGGCGGCCGCCGGGAAACCGCACACCGACGCCGCAGGAGTCCGCGATCTGCTTGCCCTTCATCCGGCGGCAGATCGAACTTGCGAATCCGGATATTCTGGTTTGCCTCGGCGGGCCATCCGCTTCGACGCTGCTGGAACTGAAAGAGGGAATCACGCGCACGCGCGGCCGCTGGTTCGAGTTCGATACCGGCACGCGGAGAATCAAGGCGATCGCCCTGTTCCATCCGGCGTACCTGCTGCGCTCGCCCGCGCACAAGAAACTCGCGTGGCAGGATTTGCTGGCGATCAAGAAAGCGCTGGCGAACTGAATATCCGCGTTTCGCGCGCAACGCATATCTCCTCCGCCGATACTATTGCGCTGCAATGCCGCGCGCTTGCGCATCCGCATCTATGCTAGAATAATTATAACAAAGCAGAACCGCGGAGCGTTTCGATGGATTTCGATCCGGTAGTGCTCGCCAGATTTCAGTTCGCCTTCACGGTCACCTTCCACATCATCTTTCCGACCTTCACCATCGGGCTGTCGGCCTATATCGCGACGCTGGAAGTGATGTGGCTGTGGTCGGGCCGCGAGCATTATCACCGCCTCGCCCGGTTCTGGACCAAGATCTTCGCCGTCTCCTTCGCGATGGGAGTCGTCTCCGGCATCGTGCTCTCTTACCAGTTCGGCACAAACTGGAGCCGCTTCTCGGAATTCGCCGGCAACATCATCGGCCCGCTGATGGGCTACGAAGTGCTGACCGCGTTCTTCCTCGAAGCAACCTTCCTTGGCGTCATGTTGTTCGGCTGGGACCGCGTGCCGAAGCCGTTGCATGTGTTCGCGTGTATTGCCGTCGCGGCCGGCACGCTGATGTCGGCGTTCTGGATTCTTGCCGCGAATAGCTGGATGCACACGCCGCAAGGCCATGTCATCCAGAACGGCGTTGCGGTTCCGCAAGACTGGCTCGCGATCATCTTCAATCCGAGCTTTCTCTATCGCCTCGCGCACATGACGACCGCCGCCTACCTCACGACCTCGTTCGTCGTACTCGCGGTCGGCGCGCGTTACATGCTGGCGAAGCAATATCCCGACGAGGCGAAGACCATGCTGCGCATGGGCATCGCCTTCGCCGCCATTGTCGCGCCGCTGCAACTCTTCATCGGCGACCAGCACGGCCTGAACACGCTCAAGCACCAGCCGATCAAGGTCGCGGCGATGGAAGGCCACTGGGATGGCTCGAAACCCGGCGCACTCATCCTGTTCGCGTGGCCGGATGAAAAGAACGAGCGCAACCTGTTCGAGATTTCCATTCCCAACGGCGCATCGCTGATTCTGAAGCACGATCCGAACGCACTGTTTCCCGGCCTGAAAAGCGTGCCGCCACAGGATCGTCCGCCGGTGAAGAACGTCTTCTTCTCCTTCCGCATCATGGTCGGCATCGGCCTGTTCATGATCGCATCGTCGTTCGTCGGTCTCTGGCTGCTTCGCCGCGACAGGATTCTGAACTCGCGCTGGTATCTCTGGCCGATGCAGCACATGTGGTGGAGCGGATTCGTCGCGGTAGTCGCGGGATGGGTGGTGACGGAGAGCGGGCGGCAACCTTGGCTCGTCCATGGACTGCTGCGCACCGCGGACGGCATCTCGCCGGTGCCGGGCGGCTCGGTCGGAACCACGCTCGCGCTCTACATCATCGTGTACGGCATCGTGTTCTCGATGGGCATCTATTACATCAACCGGCTGATCTCGAAGGGACCGCAGGCGAAGTCGCTCGCGCCGAAATCCGGCGTGCCGAACCGGCCGCTCGCAGCGGGCGTCGAACAGCAATGACCGTCTCCTTCGAACGCACCGCTCCCATCCTGCGGATGTTCTCGGTCGAGAAGACGAAGGAATTCTATTTCGAGTTTCTCGGATTCAAGCTCGATTGGGAACACCGCTTCGAGAAAGATGCGCCGCTCTATATGCAAATCTCGCGCGCAGGTGCCACGCTGCACCTGAGCGAACATTTCGGCGACGGCGTTCCGGGTTCGGCGGTCTACTTCTCCATGAAGGGCATCGAGGAATTTCATCGCGAGCTGACCGCGAAGAATTACCGCCACGCACGTCCCGGTATTCTCGATCAGGAATGGGGCATGCGCGAAATCATGATCTCCGACCCGTCCGGCAACAAACTTCGCTTCGGCGAACCGAAATCCTAGGGAGTTCGAGATGGAATGGTATCTGCCATTGATCTGGGCGCTGGTGATCGGCTTTGCCGTCGCGATGTACGTCATCCTCGACGGCTTCGATCTCGGTATCGGTATTCTCTTTCCCTTCACGAAGACGGAAAAAGAGCGCGACCAGATGATGAATACGGTCGCGCCGTTCTGGGACGGCAACGAAACCTGGCTGGTGCTCGGCGGCGCGGGATTGCTGGTGGCGTTTCCGAAAGCCTACGCAATCCTGATGCCTGCATTCTATCTTCCCGTAACACTGATGCTGCTCGGCCTCGTGCTGCGCGGCGTGTCGTTCGAATTCCGCTGGATCGCGCAGAGCAGCAAGTATCTCTGGAATCTCGCTTTCGCCGGTGGCTCAATCGTCGCCGGCTTCATGCAGGGCATCGTGCTCGGCGGCATGATCTCCGGCGTGAAAGTGCAAGGCACGCAATATGCGGGCGGCGCGTTCGACTGGTTTACGCCTTTCAACCTAATGTGCGGCTTCGCCGTGTTGTCAGGCTACGCCCTGCTCGGCGCGACGTGGCTGATCATGAAAACCGAAGGCGATGTCGCGAAACGTGCGCGCGAACACGCGATGATCGCGCTGTATGCGGTTCTCTTCTTCATTGCAGTCGTTTCGCTGTGGACGCCGGTCGCACATCCGCGCATCGCGGCGCGTTGGTTCACGCTGCCCAATTTTCTTTTCTTCTGGCCGGTACCACTGGTGACTGCGATCCTGTCGTACGCATGCTGGCACTGGTTGCGCACGAAGAACGATTACCTGCCGTTCGTTTGCGCGATCGGTCTGTTCTTCATGGGCTATTCGGGACTGGTGATTTCCAACTTCCCCTATCTCGTGCCGCCCATGCTCGATGTCTGGCAAACGGCTGCCGCGCCCGCGAGCCTGCTGTTCGCGCTGATGGGAACGCTCTTCATGTTCCCGATCCTGGTGGGCTACACCGTGTTCATCTACTGGGTGTTCCGCGGCAAGCTGAAGGAAGGCGAAGGCTATCACTGAGCCTTCCACGCTCTTCGCGCGCCGCTTACGTTAAGACGAAGCCGCAAGGCACGCGTTTACACGCTCACAAAGCAGTTCAGGAAAAACGCGAGTCATTTCAAGCGGCTGAATCGTGCGCCTCAGAAGCGGATTCCGGGCTTACTCTTAAAGTATCGATTCAGTTATTGCGGGGCAGACGCAGGTCCTTGCGGCTGCGGCTCGGTTTTCGGCTGCTCTTCGGTCTTGGGTTGCTCCACCGGTTTCGGCATCTGCGCGGCAGGCAATACGATGGCCCAACCGAGCCGCACGGGATCGCCACCTCCGCGAGTCCATGGCAATCGCAGCGGCGCCTCCGGTATGAACGGCGGCAACCATGCGCGCAACCACGCAGGCGGATCGACATCCACGCCGCGCACTTCCCAGAACACCACACCACCGCGGCGTTTGAACTCTTCGATGTCGACCCACGGGTTCTGCGAAATGTCCGCGTCGATGAAAACGCGCGGCCGCTCGCGGCTCAGTGCAGCGATCTGCGACGCAGGGATGCGCTCGCCGATAATATACGCAAGCGGCTCGCCGGTTCTGGTCCGGAATATCTCGGTGAAGGTTCGCGCAGCCGGCTCCGCGGGCCAGTTGACGCTGCGCTTGTCCTGCCAGAGCCATGAAGATGTATACGCCGCGGCGATCTGCACGGCGGCAGGGAAGAATAAAAATCCCGCCATCACGCCGGCAATCGCCTGCTGGCGGCGGATACGCACGCGCTGCCCGGCGAACATGATGACGGCCACTCCGGATAACAGCAATAAACTGCTCGCGGCGGCTGGAACAGTTTGCGCGTTGCGCCACCACAACCAGAGGAGAGCAAGCGGCAACGGAAGCAAAGCAAGCGCGAATGTGCTGCGGCGAGCAAGCATGCTTTCCGGTTCACGCACGAACACCGGCGCGTTCTGCTTAGCGCGTACCGCATAGACGGCGGCGAGACAGACCAGCGCCAGCAATCCCGCGTGACCGGCCGCGAGCGGCAGCAAAAGTTCTTTCACACGCAGCAAATCGCTCTCCGGAATTCCGGACTCGATTCCGGGAAGCAGATTTCTCCAGCCGTTTCGCGTCAGCCAGAACAAACGCGGCAACGAAAGCAACATGAAAAAGAAAGCAAAGAAACCGCCGCCGATCTGCATCTCGAAGCGCGTGAACGCAGCGCGCGCACGGGGACTGACGAGTGTCGCGAGCACGAACACCACGAACAGCACGATCCCCTGCGGGCCGGTATAGAGTGTTGCCGCCAGCGCGATGCCGAGCGCAGCGAGACAGTACGGATTGCGTTCGCCGACGCCGCGCCACCAGAGATAGATCGCAGCGGCGATCAGCGGCATTTGCAAAACCTGCGCGCTCCACGTCTCCGCGGGCCATGCCACGGGATACACACCGATCATCAACAGCGAAGCGATTGCCGCGTGGCGTGCGCCGATGATCCTTCGCGCGAATAAAAAAACGATCCAGCCCGCGAGGGCGACGCAGATCACCGCGAGCAGACGCAGCAGAAAAAACGAATGGGTGAAACGGAACACGCTTTCCGCAATCCAGAGCGGCAGCGGCGCGGCACCCGCATAACCGCTCTGCCATTCGCGGCCGAGCGCGAGCGCGACCGCAAGCTCCGGTGCGGGCGCACTCTCGACGATCTGCAACGTGATGCTCCAGACGATCACATAGCAAATCAGCGACAAGCCGACGAACCATCCGGGCCTTGCCCGAAGACCCTCGACCAAAATCGATGCCTCAAGCGGGCCGGCGGCGCTGTCCAGAATTTTCATCAGGCGGAGGCTTGCGCGGTTTCGTAGACGGCGCGGGCGCGGGCTTCGGCGGCGTTGCGGACCGGCGCGAACGAATTGCGGTGATGCACGGTCGGACCATGCATCTGCAAGCAGCGCGAATGTAGCGCCGTGCCGTAGCCCTTGTGCGACTCGAAACCGTAATCGGGGAACGCGAGGCCGAGCTGCATCATCATGCGGTCACGCGTCACTTTCGCGACGATGGAAGCGGCGGCAACCGACGCCACAATGCCATCGCCGCCGATAACGGCTTCCACTTCACATTGCAGCGGCAGGGTGTCGCGTCCATCCACGAATACGAATTGCGGCGCACGCGGCAGCGCGCGCACCGCGCGCGCGAGCGCCCACAAGCTCGCGCGCAGAATGTTGTCGCGGTCGATGCGCGACGGCGGCGCGACGGCGACTGCAACTTCCGCTGTCGCACAGATTTCGGAGAACAGGATTTCCCGCTTGTCCGCGCGTAGCGCCTTCGAGTCATCGAGGCCCTTCGGCACGTTCAGCGGGTCCAGGATCACCGCGGCAGCAACAACGGGACCCGCCAGCGGTCCCCGGCCTGCCTCGTCACAACCGGCGACCGGCGCAAAGCCGCGGCGATAGGCGTTGGCTTCGCGGGCGAAGGTCGGGCCACGGCGCGCGAGAATCATGACTGAACTTTAGCGGCTGTTTCGGGTTTTGGGCGGGACAACATGGCACGAGGCCCCTCCTCCTGCTATCGAAACCTATGGATTTGCGGCGCGCCCCAAGGTTCGCCACAATCGGCGAAGAATTCACCGTGGAGCCACGGAGGCAAGACAAAGATGCGTTGGGACGATTTCCGCCAGAGCGACAACGTCGAAGACCGCCGCGACGATAACGGCAACATCCTTGCCGGTCCCGGCTTCCCGTTGCCGACCGGCCAGGGCGGCCTCGGTATCGGCACGATCATCATTCTCGGCCTGCTGGCATGGGCGATCGGTATCGATCCTCGCGTGATCCTCGGCGGTATCGAAATGGCGCAGGGACCGCGGCAGGGCTACGAGCAACAAGTCCCGAACCAGCCGAATATCCGCAAGAAGGGCGCGCCGACCGACGAACTCGGCCGCTTCGTCGCGGGCGTGCTCGGCGAAACCGAAGACCGCTGGTCGGAAATTTTCGCCGAAGGCGGCCAGCGCTACCGCGCGCCCCGGCTTGTGATCTTCCGGAACGCGACGCGCTCGGCCTGCGGCTATGCGCAGTCGGCGATGGGTCCGTTCTATTGCCCGCCGGAACAGGCGGTCTATCTCGACACCTCGTTCTTCCAGGACTTGCAGCGCAAGCTCGGCGCGTGTCCGGCAGGATCGAAGACCTGCGAATTCTCGCAGGCCTACGTAATCGCGCACGAGATCGGCCATCACGTCCAGAACCTGCTCGGCGTGTTGCCGAAAGTGCAGCAGGCGCAGCGCGGCGTCGGCCAGCGCGAGCGCAACGCGTTGCAGGTGCGCGTCGAATTGCAGGCGGACTGCTTCGCGGGCGTCTGGGCCAACCGCCAGCAGAAGAAGCGCGCATTCCTCGATCCGGGCGACGTGGACGCGGCATTGCAAACCGCAAGCGCCATCGGCGACGACATGCTGCAGCGGCGCTCGCAGGGCTATGTGGTGCCGGACTCGTTCACGCACGGCTCGTCGGCGCAACGCAAACGCTGGTTCCAGACCGGCTTCGAGAGCGGCTCGCTTTCGGCCTGCAACACGTTCTCGGCCTCGTCGATCTGAAGCAGCGTTCGTGGAAGACAAACCGTTCGTTCCGCTGAATATCGCGGTACTGACCGTTTCCGACACGCGCGATCTCGCGGAAGACAAATCCGGCAGCACGCTTGCCGATCGCATCGCCGCGGCGGGGCACGCCCTCGCCGTGCGCGCCATCGTGAAGGACGAAGTGCGTGCGATCCGCGCCAAGGTGCGCGCGTGGATCAAGGACAAGAAAATCGACGTGGTGATCACCACCGGCGGCACCGGCTTCACCGGGCGCGACGTGACGCCGGAAGCGGTCGAACCGCTATTCGAAAAACGGATGGACGGCTTCTCCATCGTTTTTCACCAGATCTCGTTCGCGAAGATCAAATCCTCGACGATCCAGAGCCGCGCGACGGCGGGCGTCGCGAATGCGACCTACATCTTCTGCCTGCCGGGTTCGCCCGGCGCATGCCGCGACGCATGGGACGAAATCCTCGTCCACCAGTTCGACCTGCGGCACAAGCCGTGCAACTTCGTCGAGATCATGCCGCGGCTTGACGAGCATCTGAAACGCTCGAAGATAAAAAAGACGAAGTAAATACAAACAGAAAGGCCAGCCATGACGCCAGCCGCCGGGAAGCCGCGTATCGTCATCATCGGCGCGGGCTTTGGCGGGCTGGAAGCGGCACGCGCGTTGCGCAAGGCGCACGCCGACATCACGGTCATCGACCGCCACAACCATCACACCTTCCAGCCCCTGCTCTATCAGGTCGCAACCGCGGTAATCTCGCCGGCGGATATTGCGTGGCCGGTGCGCAGCATCTTGCGCAAACAGCAGAACGCCACCGTGATGCTCGGCTCAATCCGCAGCATCGACACGAAGGCGCGCATCGTCCATGCCGACACGGTCGATCTTCCTTATGACTATCTGGTGCTGGCGACCGGCGTGACCCACTCCTATTTCGGGCACGACGACTGGCAGAATGCCGCGCCGGGATTGAAGACGCTCACCGACGCCACAAAAATCCGCAGCCGCGTCTTGCTCTCCTTCGAGCGCGCGGAGACCGCGCAAAATAACGAGGACCGCAAGCGCCTCCTCACCTTCGTCGTGGTCGGCGGCGGGCCGACCGGCGTCGAAATGGCGGGCGCCATCGCCGAAATCGCGCGGCATGCGCTGCGCATGGACTTTCGCAAGATCGACCCCAGCGAGGCGCGCATCCTGCTGATCGAAGCCGGGCCACGCATCCTGCCCGCATTTCCGGAAGACCTTTCCGCCTATGCGGAGCGCTCGCTGAAGAAGATGGGCGTCGAGGTGCTGACCTCGACGCTGGTAACCGACGTGCGCCGCACCGGCGTTTCGCTGGGCGAACGCAACATCGACTCGGAAGCGATCGTCTGGGCCGCGGGCGTGAAGGCTTCGCCTGCCGCGGAATGGATCGGCGCGGAGGCCGACCGTGCCGGACGCATCAAGGTCGCAGCGGATTTAAGCGTGCCCGGTCATCCGGAAATCTTCGCCGTTGGAGATACCGCAACATTGGCGGCGCCGATTCCGGGAATCGCACCTGCCGCGAAACAGATGGGAAAATATGTGGGCCGCCTGATCGCCGCGCGCATCAAAGGCGAAGCGGCTCCCGCCCCGTTCGTCTATCGCCACGCAGGCGACCTCGCGACCATCGGCAGAAAATCGGCAGTGGTGAAACTGAAGCGTTTCAAATTGACGGGTTTTATCGGCTGGCTGTTCTGGTCGGTCGCGCACATTTATTTCCTGATCGGGTTGCGTAACCGGCTCATGGTCGCGATGACATGGCTGTGGAGCTACATCACCTACCAGCGCGGCGCGCGGCTGATCACGCGCGACGACCGGCCGGGATAGCGCAAGTTCCACGCCGCCGCATTTCGGAACCAACTTCCCTGTTAGCGTTTACCCACGGGCTTTGGGGCGACGAATGAGGAAGCCATGCAAGTTCCGCTCGAAATCTCTTATCGCAACATCGACAAATCGCAGGCTGCGGAGGAAATCATCCGCGCCCATGTCGCGGAGCTGGAGGAAATCTACGACCGCATTACTTCGTGCCATGTGCGCGTAGACCGGCGCGCGGACAATGCGAACCACTCGATTCCGCCGGTGGTGCGGATCGAGCTGGAAATTCCGGGCCGGAAGAATCTCGTGGTCGCGCACGAGCCGGATCACCTGCAACGCAAGTACCAGTCGCCGGATCTCGGCAACGCCATCAACGAAGCGTTCCGGATCGCAGAGCGGCGGCTGCAAGCGCTGAAAGAAACGCGGAAGTCGAATGGGCGCGTGCAGGCCGAAGGCAGCGAAGAGCGCTTCCTCGGACAGGTCGCGGAAATCTATCCGCTACAGGATTACGGCTACCTGCTCGGCAAGGAGGGCGCACTGCTTTACTTCCACCGCAACGCCATCCTTTCCGGCGATTTCGATTACCTCGTGCGCGGCGTCGAGGTTCATTACGTCGAGGAAGACGGCGACACCGGCCCGCTCGCAAAGAAGGTGTGGGTGAAGAACAGCCACTGACCTTGGAGAATATTACTTGCCGATCCGGGCGCTGCGAGGCGGCGACCCGGAACGGCCTTGTCACAACTTCAGTTCCCACGTCTCGCCGGTCAGCTTCTTTCCGAAATCGGCGTGGGGTTTGGTGCCGGTCAGTCTGAACCCGACGTTCGCGTATAATTTTCGCGCGGCGAGCAGTTCGCTTTGCGTCCAGAGCACGATCTTTTCGTAGCGGCACGCCCGCGCGAAGGCGATGCAGGCATCGACGAGTTTCTGCGCCGCACCCTTCCCGCGCGCCCATGGCTCCAGAAACATCAGGCGCAGCTTGGCGGTCTTCTTATCCGCGCGCACGAGGCAGACGGAGCCAGCCGGCACGCCGTTCAACTCCGCGATCCAGCAACGCTCCGACTTCGCGTCGTAGTTTTTCAGAAACTGCGCGCAGATGTCCGCGACCAGCGCCTCGAATTGCGGACCGTAGCCATATTCCTCGTCGTAGAGCGCCGCGTGGCGCAGGGTGATCCAGCCCATGTCTCCGGGGCGGTGCGTGCGCAGCGTTACCTTTGCCGCATCCTCGTCCGCCGCGGTCAGCGCGCCGACAATCCGCATTGCGTCCAGTAATTGCGTTTGCGCGCTTGCGGGAAGCGCGCCGATCATCGCGCCGACGCGGTCACGCGAGCGCAGTTCGAGCGGCGCATAGGCGCTGTAGCCAAGCCGCGTCAGTGAAACGAGAGCGCTCCTGCGATCCTCCGCCGAGGCGTTTCGCACGATCAGCTTCGCCTTCTCGAAACGGTCGAGTATCCGGCTCAGGTACCCGGCATCCAGCGCCAGCGTGAGCGCGATTTCCTTCGCGGTTTTTTCGCCTTCGGAAAGTTCGTAGAGCACGCGCGCCTCGGTCAGCGAGAACGGCGTATCGAGGAAGGCTTCGTCCAGCACGCCGAGCGTTCGCGTATAGGCGCGGTTGAAACGGCGAACGGCGTCAACCTTCGTGCGGCTGAAATTGGGCATGGCCACAGGTTCGGCCAGATACTTGACGGAGTCAACTATTCCGCAGGATCGGCCAGCAGCACCCGCGTCCGCAGCTTCACGATGCGCATGCGGCCCAGTTTCGCGATCAGGCGGCGATGCGCGTTCGCGCCTTTCTGGTGGCCGCCGCTTTGCTGGTACATGGTTTTCGAGATCAGCAGCCCCTGCTCCGCGCGCGGACGGCCGGTGAGCGCGAGCCGCGCACTGGCTGCGGCTTCCGCGAACCGTGGGCGCATACCGAAGCCTTCATAGGCGAGCCGGAAGGTCGCCGCGCGCAGCTTGCCGGAGCGGCCAACGGTGTCGAGGAATTTTCGCACTTCGCGTGTCCAGCCCTCTTCGAGCCTCCCGCCCGGATCGAGAAACAAGAGCCACTCACCGCGTACCGCGGCGCGCGCGCCCTCGCGCAGCCGCAGGCCGAGATCTTCGCCGCCTTTCAGGAAAATGCAGCCCGCCGCATCCGCGATGGCTTCGGTTTCGTCGTTCGAGCCGCCGTCGGCAAGTACGACATCGCGAACAATCCCGGCAGCCGCGCCGGAAACCAGCGCGGCAAGCGTCGGCACGATCTGGCGCTCCGAGTCGAGCGTGGGAATCACAACGCTGATCAAAGCGGATACTGCATCACGTGACGTTTCGGCGGTTACGCCACGCTCCGCAACCGTTGGGAGCGTGGCGCCGTCTTGTACCTTATTTCACCGCAATCAAGGAAATCTCGATTTTCGCGTCGAGCGGAAGGCGTGCCACCTGCACAGTCGCGCGCGCAGGCGGCATCTTGGTGAAGTAGGTCGCGTAAACGCCGTTCATGGCCTTGAAGTCGTTCAGATCCTGCATAAAGACCGAGGACGAAACGACGTTATCCATCGTCATGCCGGCGGCCTCCAGCACGGCTTTCAGGTTTTCAAGCACCTGCTTGGTCTGCTCCTCGATCGAAGCATCTTTCATCATCTTCTTGGTCTTCGGATCGATCGCGACCTGCCCGGCGAGATAAAGCGTGTTGCCGACCTGAATCGCCTGCGAGTAGGGACCGATCGCCTCCGGCGCGTTCGGCGTGGAGATCACGACCTTTCCGCCCTGCTGCGCGTTCACGATGCCCGCGAAAGCCAATACGGCCACGCCTGCCAGAGCCGCCTTGAGATAGTTCATTTATTCCTCCGTTTCCGATTTTTACGCTGCGATTAGACGTTTCCGCCGAAGACCACGCAAGCGCGCGCGAATCACCCCGCGCTTCTACCGGGCGGCCCCGCTTGCGCAGGGACTATCCTGCAACCACCTGCTCTTTCGGCGGTTATGCGTGTGTCCGCGTACCGTTGGGCGTTCCTCACATCGCAAGACCTTGGAGCAACCGCGATTTCTGCCCCATATCTTGTTCTTGTTTTGTTCTCATTTCCCGCCTAGGATTTCATTCCAAGCAGGAGAGTCGGCCGTGGACCACGGATTTGAAAAGGACCTTCAGAACAGCGACTTCGCACCCGCCCCGGAACACGCGGACGGGCTGCTCGATACATCGGTCGGCGGCGAGCGCCGCCGGGGCCGCGGCGCGGTATCCAACGCCAGCAGCCGCTACGACGCGGAAGCACGTATTCCGTTCGACGACGGCTGGCAGTCCCTCGAAGACCTTCCGCCGCTCAAGACCGTGACGCGCGAGGAGCGCGCGCGCAAAATCATTACGCGGAACGACTCGCCGGATATCGGCTTCGACCGCTCGATCAATCCGTATCGCGGCTGCGAGCACGGCTGCATCTACTGTTTCGCGCGGCCGACCCACGCCTATCACGGCATGTCGCCGGGCCTCGATTTCGAAACGCAGTTGTTCGTGAAGCCGGACGCGCCGGAATTGCTCCGCAAGGAACTGGCTGCGCCCGGCTATTCGCCGCGCGTGATGGCGATGGGCACGAATACCGATCCCTACCAGCCGATCGAGCGGAAGTGGAAGCTGACGCGGCGCATTCTCGAAGTGCTGAGCGAGACCAACCATCCGGTCGGCATCGTCACGAAGTCGAACCTGGTGTTGCGCGACCTCGACATCCTCGCGCCGATGGCGGCGAAAGGGCTGGCCAAGGTCGCGATCTCGATCACCACGCTCGACCCGAAACTCGCGCGCGCGATGGAGCCGCGCGCGCCGACGCCGCCGCGCCGCCTCGAAGCTATCCGCGAACTGTCGCGCGCCGGCATCCCGACCGCGATCATGACCGCACCCATCGTACCGGCGATCAACGACTCCGAAATCGAGCGTCTGCTCGATGCGGGTGCTGCCGCAGGCGCGACGGAAGCGGGCTTCGTGATGCTGAGGATGCCGCTCGAGATCAAGGACCTGTTCCGCGAATGGCTGCGCGAGCATTTCCCTGACAAGGAGAAGCACGTCATCTCGCTCATCCGCGACATCCACGGCGGCAAGGACTACGACTCGACCTGGGGTTTGCGCCAGCGCGGCACCGGCCCTTATGCGTGGTCGGTGGCGCGGCGCTTTGAACTCGCCTGCAACAAGTTCGGCCTGAACAAACGCCGCTGGCCGATGACCACTTCGCTGTTCAGGCACCCGCCGATGAAGGGCGACCAGATGGACCTGTTCGCGGCTTGAGCCTGCTTTGCTTCGCGGCGAATGAACTTCGTCCACGGTCTCGCAGGGTCAATTCCTAACGGCCGTTAACACTTTATATTTAATGGGTTTTTTACCGTGAGCGGCGATGCTGCGCACTGTGTTTCGTTGCGTAACGAGTACCGGTATTGCGTATGCGAGTCTCGCGTCTCGGGGCGCCCAGTAGGGCGCCCCGTTCAGCTTCGGCGAAACGGCCAGACCTTCCGGGGCTGGAGCACAATCGCATCATCGTCGGCGATTGCATCGAGGAATTGAACAGGCTCCCCGAAGCATCCGTCGATCTCGTATTCGCGGACCCGCCCTACAATCTGCAACTTCGCGGCGATCTTTCGCGGCCCGACCAGTCCAAGGTCGATGCGGTAGACGACGCCTGGGACCAGTTCTCCAGCTTCGAGGCCTACGACAACTTCACGCGTGAGTGGCTGAAAGCCGCGCGCCGCGCGATGAAACCGAACGCGACGCTGTGGGTGATCGGCTCGTATCACAACATTTTCCGCGTCGGCACCGCGTTGCAGGACATCGGCTTCTGGATCCTGAACGATGTCGTGTGGCGGAAAGTGAACCCGATGCCGAACTTCCGCGGCCGCCGTTTCACCAACGCACACGAAACGCTGATCTGGGCCGCACGCGACGAGAAGGCGCGCAAATACGTCTTCAACTACGAAGCGCTGAAAGCCGGCAACGAAGACGTGCAGGTGCGCTCCGACTGGACGCTGCCGCTCTGCACCGGCGCGGAACGCCTGAAAGATAAAGACGGCGACAAGGTGCATCCCACGCAGAAACCGGAATCGCTGCTGGCGCGCGTGTTGCTTTCCTCGACCAGGCCGGGCGACGTCGTGCTCGACCCGTTCTTCGGCTCCGGCACCACCGGCGCGGTGGCGAAAAAGCTCTCGCGCCGCTTCATCGGCATCGAGCGCGAAACCACCTATGCGAAAGCCGCGGAAGCGCGCATCGCGAATGTCGAACCCTATCCCGAAGCGACACTGGTGCCCTTCATGACCGCACGCGAAGCGCCGCGCGTGGCCTTCGCGAGCATCGTCGAACGCGGATTGCTGGATGCGGGCGCGACCCTCACCGACGCCAAGGGCAAGGTGCGGGCAACGGTACGCCCCGACGGTTCGATCCAGTTGGGACCGCATGCCGGCTCGATCCACAAGATGGGCGCGCTCGCGCAAAATCTTGAAGCCTGCAACGGCTGGACCTACTGGCACTTCGAGGACGGCAAGGCGAAGAAACCGATCGACGCGCTGCGCGCGATTATTCGCGGCGAATTGCAGGCCGCGGAATAAACCGCGTTACGTCGCTTCCGGCGGAATCACCTTCTCGGCGATTTTGCGCTCGTCCGCGCTGGTCACCGGGCCCGGCGTGACGGATGTGCGGTTCGCAAAATCCAGCATGCCCTGCGCGATTTCGCGCTCGCCCATCACGGTATGGCTCGCGCCGAGGCGGTCGAGGTTGCTTTGCTCCGCATCGGAATGTGCGCGTGCGATGATCTCTAGCGAATGGTTCGCCTTGCGCGCCTGCTGCACAACCTGTCCCGCTTCGAAACTTTCGGGAATCGCAACGAACAGCGTTCTGGCGTGTCCAAGATTGGCAGCCGCCAGCAATTCCGGCGTGGCGGCGTTGCCGAAGAACACCTCGATCCCGCGCGCGCGCAACTGCTTTGCCACGTCGGGACGATCCTCGATCACGACATAGGGGATGCCCTGCTGCCGAAGCCCGTCGCCGATATGCGAGCCGACACGGCCGTAACCAACGATCACCGCGTGGTTCTCCAGCTTGGTCGGTTCCAGAATCGCGGCAGGCTCCTCCGGTACGGGTGCTGCTGTCGCAATTTCCTCTCCGCCCGTTTTCTTCTCAAGCTTCGGCTTGATCCAATCGATTGCCTGAAACGCGAACGGGTTCAGCATGATCGAAATCATCGCGCCCGCGAGAATGAAGTCGAGGCCGGTCTGCGGCATCAGCTTCAGCGATACGCCGAGGCCCGCGAGGATGAACGAGAACTCGCCGATCTGCGCAAGCGAAGCGGAAATAACCAGCGCGGTCGAAGTAGGATACTTGAACGCGCGCACGATGAGGAACGCCGCGACCGACTTGCCAAAAACGATGATGAAGATCGTTCCCGCCAGCAGCCATGGATGCTGCACGACGATATTCGGGTTGAACAACATGCCGACGGAGACGAAGAACAGCACCGCGAAAGCGTCGCGCAGCGGCAGCGTTTCTTCCGCCGCGCGCTGCGAGAGCGGCGACTCGCTCATCACCATGCCCGCGAAGAACGCGCCGAGCGCAAAGGATGCACCGAACCACGTCGATGCCGCGTAGGCGATGCCGAGCGCGATTGCCAGAACGGACAGCCGGAACAGTTCGCGCGAACCCGTATGCGCGACCCAGTGCAGCGCCCACGGCACGACACGCTGCCCGATCACCAGCATGACGATCACGAAGGCCGTAACCTTGCCGAGCGTGATCGCAATCGGCTGCCACATGGCAGGATTGGAGACGGCATCTTTCGCCATGATGACGGTGGCCATCGCCGGCAGCAGCACCAGCGCCAGCACCATCGCGAGGTCTTCGACGATCAGCCAGCCGACCGCGATGCGCCCGCGCTCGGTTTCAACAAGGCGGCGCTCCTGTAGCGCACGAAGCAGCACGACGGTTGACGCGACGGAGAGCGCGAGACCGAACACGAAACCCGCGGTCCAGCCCCAGCCGAGGAAATAGACCATGCCCATGCCCATCAGCGTCGCCGCGCCGATCTGAGCGATAGCACCGGGGATCGCGATGGCGCGCACCGAGAGCAGGTCTTTCAGTGAGAAGTGCAGGCCGACGCCGAACATCAGCAGGATGACGCCAAGTTCGGCCAGTTCGTTCGCAAGCGCCTGATCGGCGACAAAGCCCGGCGTGTAAGGACCCGCAAGCACGCCTGCCAGAAGATAACCGACGATGGGGGAAATGCGCAGCCGGTGCGCGATAGAGCCAAGAATGAAGGCCAGAACCAGACCGGCGACAATGGTAGCGATCAGCGGCGTGTAATGCGGCATTGTTCCTCGTTGGCAGGCGTCCCCGTGCCTGTTCCATTCAAATAAAGGAACCGGTCCGGATTCTGCAAACGAAAACGTAGCCGGGGTTACAACGAAATCGGCAAGCCGAACGAGTTTGCCGAAGGCGGCTCGACAATCGGCGCCTTCGTGCCATCGGGACCGGGAAGCTCGTCGGTCCACACCGTGAATTTGCGGAGAATGTTGTGACCGAACGTGGTGGAAATCGCGACGTCGGCCGCATCGCGGCCGCGGCCGATCAGGATTCGCGCGATCCGGGGCATGTTGTGACGGGCGTCAAACGAATACCACCGGCCGCCGAGGTAGACTTCGAACCATGCCGAGAAATCCATCGGCGCCGGGTCGAGCGGCACCCCGATATCGCCGAGATACCCGGTGCAGTAGCGCGCCGGAATGTTCATGCAGCGGCAAAGCGTGATCGCGAGATGCGCGAAGTCGCGGCAGACCCCGCGCTGGTCCGAGAGCGCATCGGCGGCGGTGCGGGTCGCCGAGGCATGCGGATAACCGAAGCTGATTTTCGAATTCACGAAATCGCAGATCGCCTGCACTCTTGGCCAACCTTCAGGCGTGTTGCCGAACATCGCCCAGGCCATGTTCACCAGCTTGTCGGTCTCGCAGTAGCGCGACGCGAGCAGGAACATCAGCGCTTCATCCGGTAGGTCGGCGATGGCGTGCTGCTTCGCTTCCGGTACGACCGGCTCGGGCGTGCCCACATCGTTGACGATGGTGTCGGTAAAGATACGGAGCTGGCCCGCGGGCGCAACGATGCGGGTGCAGGTATTGCCGAAGATGTCCAGATAACTTCGCGCGGGAACGGCGGGGGTGAATTGTAAAGTATCCGGCTTTTCCAGATCGGCCTGCCGCGATGGGTGAACGTTCAACATCAACACCATCGGTGTCGGTTGCCCGCACTCATATATTATGTCGAAGCCAATTCTGATCTGCACGAAAGGGGACTCAAATGAAAACGCGGCAGCGGCTCTATGGAAGCCGCCACCGCGCTAATAGTTCCCCTCAATATGACGGGCGCAAAGCCTATAATTTCATCGCGCCGCGACGACCATGATCTCGACTTTGTAGTCGGGAGAGGCAAGTTTGGCCTCGATTGTCGCGCGTGCAGGCACATTGCCCTGCGATACCCACGCTTCCCAGGCCTTGTTCATTTCCGCGAAGTTCGAAATGTCCGGAAGGAAAATCTGGGTCTGGAGCAGCTTCGACTTGTCGGTGCCGGCCTGCTTCAGCAGATCGTCGATGATTTCGAGGATTTCCTTGGTCTGCTCGGTGACGCTCTTGCCCTTGGCCTTATCGGCGACCTGACCGGCGAGATAGACGGTGTTGTTGTGGACCACGGCCTGCGCCATGCGCGGACCCGGCTCGATACGCTGGATGTTCATTTCCTTCTCCCTCTCGCTTTTCGTTCGTGAGTGAATTCGAGTGCGTGGGCGATAACCTTTCGCATCACGCTCGGCAAGGCTTCCTCGTCCAGCGCGGCGAGCGGCACGAAGCGCATGCCTTTCGGCGCGCGCGTGCTTCGCGGAACGCTTGCGGAATAGACGGTCAGTTCCAGCGGAAAATGCGTGAAAACGTGGCGCACCACGCCGGGGAGCTTTTGCCATTGCTCATCGCCTTTCGCGATGCGGGGTGGCGCGGATTCCAGCGCTTCCTTCTCTTTATATGTAGCGCTCCATTCGCTGCCCGGCACTTCGGTCATGCTCGCAAGCAATCCTTTGTCCGGCCTCGTGCGCAGAAGGATGTGATCGTCCTCGCGCAGTACGACGAAAGCAGCGCCCTTGCGCAACGCGCCTTCCGCTTTTTCCGTCTTGCGCGGAAACGTCTCCTGATCGCCGCGCTCGCGCGCCGTGCAGGCATCGGCCCACGGGCAGATCGCACAGGCGGGACGCTTCGGCGTGCAGATCGTGGCACCCAGATCCATCAGCGCCTGCGCAAAATCTCCGGCGCGATGTGCCGGCGTCATTTCGGCGGCGAGCCGCGCGAGCGTCTTCTTCGCAGTGGGAAGTTTTTCCTCGATAGCAAACAAGCGCGACATCACGCGCTCGATGTTGCCGTCCACGGGGGTCGCCTTGCGCCTGAACGCGATGGCGGAAATCGCCGCGGAAGTATACGCGCCGATGCCGGGAAGGCGGCGTAGTTCATCTTCGCCTTCGGGAAAGCGTCCCGCGAATTCACCCACCACCGTTTTTGCGCAGGCGTGTAGGTTTCGCGCGCGCGCGTAATAGCCGAGACCCGCCCATGCGGAGAGCACTTCTTCCTGCCGCGCGTTCGCGAGTGCTGCAATGTCCGGCCAGCGCGCGAGAAACTTCGCATAATAAGGAAGTACGGTTTCGACGCGCGTCTGCTGCAGCATGATTTCGGAAAGCCAGACGCGATACGGGTCCGGCTTCGCGCCGCCACGCGCGCGCCACGGCAATACGCGGGCGGAAACATCGTACCATGCGAGCAGCGTGGCGGCTTCCGGCGCAACCTTCGGCTTTGCCCGCTGTTCACTCCCTGCCCGGCTTGTCTCGCGCATCCGGAAGCTCTACGCCGACTCCGGCAGGAACTGCAAAATGGCTTCCACGCCCAGACGCCCCCGCTTCGCCGCGCCGCTCGCCGACCTCGTCGGCAAGGCGGTGGGCGACGCGTTTTCAAAGCAGGGCTTCGCTTCCATCGAAATCGTGACGCGCTGGGAGGAGATCGTCGGCGAGAGCCTCGCGCGCCGTTCGGAACCGCTAGCGCTTACATGGCCGCGCCGCGACGATCCGGATTCGGTGGGTATCCTTCAGGTTCGCGTCGAGGGGGCTTACGCCCTCGAAGTGCAACATCTTCAACCTGTCATCATCGAACGGGTGAACCGTTATTTCGGCTGGCGCTGCGTCGGGCGCATTGCAATCCGGCAAGGGCCGGTTTCGCTACGGCGGTCCAAGCCGCCCAAGCCGAAAGAGCCTTCCGCGGAACAGGTCGAGGAGACGCGCAAAACCATCGGCCGGTTCGAGGACGAGCCGCTGGGACGGGCGGTTGCCCGGCTCGGCGCGCTGATCGGACAACGTCGCGGCAAATAGGCCGCGGGCCTGACCCACGCTTGCCACAATCGGACGCGCAGTCTACTTCCCTGCCCGATCCCTATTGCCCCGGAGGCCGACCTTGCACTTCTCGCGCCGCGAAATCCTCGCCGGTATCAGCACGATTGCGTTGCTGGCTGCGCTCCCGATGCCCGCATTCGCACAGGCGAAAAAAGTCAACGAGGCCGAACTCCACAAGCCGGGCGCGCTCGGCGACCACATCCTCGGCAACAAGGACGCCAAGGTGACGGTAGTGGAATATGCGTCCTTCACCTGCGGCCACTGCGCGTCGTTCCACCAGAACACCTTTCCGAAGCTGAAAGAGAAGTACATCGACACCGGCAAGGTGAAGCTGATCTTCCGCGTATTCCCGACCGCGCCTGCCGAACTCTCGATTGCCGCTGGCATGATCGCGCATTGCGCGGGCGAAGACCGTTACTTCGCGCTGACCTCGGCGCTGTTCGAAACGCAGCGCACCTGGATGACCGCGAACGCGGTGCCGGTCCTGCAAAAGCTCGCGAACCAGGCCGGCATCTCGGAAGAGAAATTCAAGTCCTGCCTCAGCGACAAAGCGCTCGCGCAGGAAATCCAGCAGGTCGCCGTGCGCGGCTTCGAGACGTTCGGCGTCAACGCGACGCCGACCATCTTTGTCAACGGTACCCGGATCGAGGGCGACACCTCCATCGAGGAACTGTCCAAGGTCATCGACCCGCTGTTGAAGTAAGCAGCCGGGGAAAAGCCGCGGAAAACTCCGCCGCCATCCCCAACAGACGCTTGTGAATTGCCGAGCGCGGGCTTGCCGCTGGGTGCGCCGCACCGCATCGTTGCGGGCTAGCGAATCGTGCGCGTAACCGCGTCCAAAGGCCGGAAAGATCATGCAATTTACCCGTATCAAGCTGCTCGGATTCAAGTCCTTCGTCGAACCCTCGGAGTTCGTCATCGAACCGGGGCTGACCGGCGTCGTCGGTCCGAACGGCTGCGGCAAGTCCAACATCGTCGAGGCGCTGCGCTGGGCGATGGGCGAAAGCTCGACCAAGGCCATGCGCGCGCAGGACATGGATCAGGTGATCTTCGCCGGTTCCGCGCACCGGCCCGCGCGCAATACCGCGGAAGTCACCATCGTGGTCGACAATTCGGAGCACAAAGCGCCCGCCCAGTTCAACGAGCACGACGTGATCGAAGTCTCGCGCCGCATCGAGCGCGAAGCGGGTTCGGCCTACCGCATTAACGGCCGCGAAGTCCGCGCCCGCGACGTGCAGTTGCTGTTCGCCGACGCTTCCACCGGCGCGCGTTCGCCGGCACTCGTGAAGCAGGGCCAGATCGGCGAGATCATCAATGCGAAGCCGGAATCGCGCCGCCGCATCCTTGAGGAAGCCGCCGGTATTTCCGGCCTTCACGCGCGCAAGCATGAAGCGGAAACGCGCCTGAAAGCAGCCGAAACCAACCTGCAACGCCTCGAAGACGTGATCGGCCAGATCGCGACCCAGATGGACAGCCTGAAGCGGCAGGCGCGGCAGACGGTTCGCTACAAAAATGTGTCGGCGGAAATCCGCCGCCGTCAGGCGCTCCTCATGGCGCTGCGCTGGCGCGAAGCGGAAGCGCAGATCGCCGAAGCCGAGCGCACCCGCGACCTCGCGGTGCGCGACGTCGCCGACAAGACGCAGGCCCATGCCGAAGCGAGCCGCAAGCAGGCGGAAGCCGCCGAAACGTTGAATCCCGCGCGCGAACAGGCCGCCATTACCGGCGCTGCCCTGCATCGCCTGCAACTCGCGAGCGCCGACCTCGACAAGGAAGAAGCCCGCGCAAAGAGCCGCGCCGAGGAACTCGACCGCCGTCTTGCGCAACTCGCCGCCGACATCGAACGCGAGCGCGCGCTCGCGAACGACGCGGCCGAAGTGCTGGCCCGTCTCGCCCGCGAAGAAGAAGCCCTTGCAGCGGAAGAGAACTCGGTCGCCGGCGGCGAAGCTGCCGCCCGCGAGCGCCTCGTGGCGGCGGAAGCGCTGGTCGCACAAACCGAGCGCGCGTTCGACGAATCCACCGCGACACTCGCGGCCCTCGTCGCGAAACGCGGCGCGCTGGAAAGCGCGGCCAGTACGCACCGCGACCGCCTCGCGCGGCTCGATGCAGAGATCACCAAGATCGAGACGGAAGCCGGTGCCGTGCTTCCCGAAAACGGCGGCGAACTCGCGAAGCTCCGCGATGCCTCGACCGCCGCACAGGAACATCTCGCCAAGACCGATGCCGACGCGCTGCGCGCGGAAGCCGCTCGCTCGGCGGCATTGCAGGCGCTCGATGTCGCCCGCAAGCCGCTGGCGCTCGCCGAGCAGAACCTGCACCGACTGGAAACCGAAGCGCGCACCCTCGCCAAGATGCTGGGAGAACAGTCGAAATCGCTGTTCCCGCCCGCCGTCGATCAGGTCACGGTCGCGGCCGGATACGAAGCGGCCCTCGCCGCCGCGCTCGGCGACGAACTCGATGCGCCGCTCGATGCCGCCTCGCCCATGCACTGGGCCGGCGCGGATGCGAGCGAAAGCGACCCGGCGCTGCCGGAAGGCGCCGAACCGCTCACCGTTCATGTGAACGCGCCGGAAGCGCTCGCCCGCCGCCTGAAACAAATCGGCGTGGTCGCGCGTGGACAGGGTGCGGTGCTGCGCAAGCAGCTCAGCGTCGGCCAGCGTCTTGTTTCGCAGGAAGGCGACCTGTGGCGCTGGGACGGCTACACCGTCACCGCCGACGCGCCGACCGCCGCCGCGCGCCGCCTCGCCGCGCGCAACCGGCTCTCGGAAATCGACCAGGAAACCGCGAGCGCGCGCGAAGCGCTTGCCAAGGCAAAAGCCGAAAACGACCGGGCGCTCGCCGAACAACAGGCTGCCGAAAGCGCAGAACTCAGCGCACGCGGTTTGTGGCGCAACGCGCAGAGCGCCTACGACGCTGCGTTACAAGCACTCGCCGATGCCGAACGCGGCGCGGGCGAACAGCAATCGCGCCTCTCCGCGCTTTCGGAAGCGCGTGCGCGCCTTCTCGCGAGCAAGGAAGAAACCGCGACTGCAGTGACCGACACCGCGAATGCACTCGCGGCGCTGGGCGACATGGCGGCAGCCGAAGCAGCACTCGCCGCCATCCGCACCCGGCTTTCCGGCGAACGGCACACGCTGGCCTCCGCCCGCGCCGACGTGGACGGCATCGAACGCGAACGCGCCGCGCGCGCGCAGCGGCTCTCCACCATCGGGGCGGAACGCGCTTCGTGGCGCGAGCGCGAGGAGCGCGCAGTCACGCAGGTCGCCGCCATCGAAACCCGCGTCACCGAAACCCGCGAGGAGCGCACCTCGCTCGACTCCGCGCCCGCGCAGTTCGCGGAAACGCGCTCGAAGCTGCTCACCGAGATCAACGCGGCGGAAGCGAAGAAGCGCGAGGCCGACGACAAGCTGGTCGCGGCCGAGCAAGTCGTGACCGAGATCGGCAAGCAGGAGCGCGAGGCCCGCGAGGCGCTCTCCGCGGCGCGCGAAGTCTCCGCCCGCGACGAGGCGCGTCTCGACGCCGCCCGCACCCGCAAGGAAGACCTCACCCGCGAAGTCTCGGAAGTCCTCGGCGGCGAGCCGACCGAGGAACGGATCGCGGAAGCGCTCGACACCAAGGGCGAGGAATCCGATCCCGCACTGGTGGCCGAGAGGATCGAAAAGCTCGAGCGCGAGCGCGAGCGGCTCGGCGCCGTGAACCTGCGCGCCGACGAGGAACTGACCGAAGTCGAGAAACAGCACTTCGGCCTCACCTCCGAACGCGACGACCTGGTGGAAGCCATCAAGCGGCTGCGGCAGGGCATCCAGAGCCTCGACAAGGAAGCCCGCGAGCGGCTGCGGGCGTCGTTCGCGACCGTGAACGAGCATTTCCAGAAGCTGTTCACCGGCCTGTTCTCCGGCGGCACCGCCGAGCTGGTCCTGACCGGCTCAGACGACCCGCTGGAGGCCGGCCTCGACATCATCGCCAAGCCCCCCGGAAAGAAGGCGCAGTCGCTGTCGCTCCTTTCGGGCGGCGAGCAGGCGCTGACGGCCATGTCCCTGATTTTCGCGGTGTTTTTGACCAATCCGGCCCCGATCTGCGTGCTGGACGAAGTCGATGCGCCGCTCGACGACTCGAACGTGGAGCGCTTCTGCGGCCTGCTGGAGCGCATGTCGCAGGAAACCGACACGCGCTTCATCGTGGTGACCCACAACCCGATCACGATGGCGCGGATGAACCGCCTGTTCGGCGTCACCATGGCCGAGCGCGGCGTCTCGCAACTGGTCTCGGTCGACCTCCAGACCGCACAAAGCTACCGCGAAGCGGGCTAGTTTCCGGCGTGTCTCCGGCGACTCTTCGCGGAGTACCGAGACTCGCCGCCGCACCTCTCCGGAGCGGCGATTTTCTCAACAAAAACATGGTGTTAAGAGGCGTTTACGTTTCTTGACACCCATAGACCCCCTCACTATGGTCCGCGCGGCTTTGGAGAGAAGCCGCAGTTTCATTGCTCTTTCGAGACGTTTCCTATGAGCGATCCGAGAGACGAGAACGGCGGGGGCGATCTTTCCGGCAGGCTGCGACGTCTCGACGAAAAACTCGACGCGCGCGAAGCCGAGGAGCGGCGGAAAAACCCCGCACCTCAGCAGACCGCAGCGGAACGCAAGGGCTTTTCCCAGGGACTGAGACTTTCCGGCGATTTCGTCGGAGGCGTGGTTGCGGGGTTCGCCGTCGGGTGGGGTTTCGACAAGCTGACCGGCTGGTCGCCGTGGGGGATGATCGTTTTCCTCCTCCTCGGTTTCGCGGCAGGTGTCCTGAATGTGCTCCGCACGCTCGGCGTCATGCCGGGCTTCGGCGGACGGAAATAGAAGCGGCGCGTTTCCGCGCCCAAAGAGACGAGAGCGATGGCCGATCCGATTGCGCAATTCCAGATCAAGAAGATCGCGACCCTGGGCCATATCGGCCCCTACGAAATCGCACTGACCAATTCGGCCGTCTTCATGATCGCGGCGGTTGTCGTGATCGTCGGCGGCATCCTGCTCGCCACCCGCGGCCAGACCCTCATTCCGGGCCGCCTGCAATCACTGGCGGAAATAACCTACGAGTTCGTCGCCGGGACAGTCCGAAGTACGGCGGGCAACGAGGGGATGAAGTTCTTCCCGTTCGTGTTCTCGCTGTTCACGTTCGTGCTCGTCCTGAACATGTTCGGCATGATTCCGGGCTTCTTCACCGTGACGAGCCATATCGTGATCACCGCGCTGCTCGCGCTCCTTGTGATCTTCGTCGTCATCATCTACGGCCTCTACAAGAACGGCTTCAAATTCTTCAAGCTGTTCTGGCCTTCCGGCGTGCCGATGTTCGTCATGCCGATGATCGTGCTGATCGAAATTCTTTCGTTCCTGTCGCGCCCGCTTTCGCTCTCGGTGCGACTGTTCGCGAACATGCTCGCCGGCCACATCACGATCAAGGTGTTCGCCAGCTTCATCGGCCTGCTCGCGACCTCGCTCGGCGTTGCGGGCTGGGCGCTCGGTATCCTTCCTTTCGGCATGCTGGTTGCGCTGACCGCGCTCGATCTGCTGGTCGCGTTCCTGCAAGCCTACGTGTTCGCCGTTCTCACCTGTCTCTATCTCAACGACGCAATTCACCCCGGCCACTAACGGCCGAACAGTTCAACCAGAAAATCTCCAGAGGAGTTTCGTTATGGATCCAGTAGCAGCAAAAGAACTCGGCCGTCTGATCGGCGCGGGCATCGCCGCGATCGGCATGGGCGGCGCCGGTGTCGGCGTCGGTCTTATTTTCGGCAACTATCTCTCCGCCGCGCTCCGCAACCCGGCCGCCGCGCAGGGCCAGTTCGGCAACCTGATTTTCGGCTTCGCCGTGACCGAAGCGCTGGGCATCTTCTCGCTGCTCATCGCCCTCCTGCTCCTGTTCGCCGTCTAATTCCCGCCAACGAACAACGCTGACGGAAAGCCGATGGCATCGAACAATCACACTGAAGTACCGGGAGGGAAGCCGCCGTTTCCGCCTTTCCAGGGCGAAACGTTTCCGTCCCAGATCTTCTGGCTCGTGATCTGCTTCGTCGCGCTCTACGTGCTGCTTTCGCGCGTGGCGCTGCCGCGGCTCGGCAAGGCGATCGAGCATCGCAAGGGCCGCATCGAATCCGATTTGGACGCGGCCAACCGCGCCCGGAACGAGAGCGAAGCGGCACAGGCCGCCTACGAGAAGGCGCTCGCCGACGCCCGCGCGAAAGCGCAGGCGTTGGCTTCCGAAACCAACGCGAAGCTCGCGGCGGAGTCGGAAGAGCAGCGCAAGTCGCTCGAAGCCGGGCTGAAGAGCAAGCTCGACGCCGCCGAGAAGCAGGTCGCCACCACCAAGTCGGCGGCGATGGCGAACGTGCGGACCATCGCGGTCGATACCGCGGGCCTGATCGTCGAGCGGCTCACCGGCAAGGCGCCGGCGCAGCCGGCGGTCGAGCGCGCGGTCGATGCCGCGCTCCACTAAGAGGTGAGACGTGCCACACTGGTTGCTTGAAGCAGAGCTTTGGGTCGCGGTCGCCTTCGCGGTCTTCATCCTACTCGTATTTCGCTTCGGCGTGCATCGCTCGATCCTCGGCGCGCTCGACAGCCGCGGCGCGCAGATCAAGGCCGAACTGGATGAAGCCAAGCGCCTGAAAGACGAGGCGCAAAAGCTCCTCGCCGAATACAAGCGCAAGGCTCAGGAAGCCGAAGGGGAAGCGCAGGCGATCATCGCGCAGGCCAATACGGAAGCGAAGCAGATCGCCGCCGACGCCAAGACCCGGATGGAAGATTTCGTCGCCCGCCGCACCAAGATGGCGGAGACGAAGATCGCACAGGCCGAGCAGCAGGCGCTTGCGGAGGTCCGCGCGGCCGCTGCCGACGCCGCCGCGAAAGCGGCCGAGACCATTCTCGCCGATACCGCCAAGGGCGCGGAAGGCGAGAAGATCCTCGACGCCGCGATCAAGGACGTGAAGGCGCGCCTCGGCTAAGCCATCGCACATACGGATACGAAAACGGCCGCTCTTTCGAGCGGCCGTTTTTTTTGTCTGTCCGCCTAGTTCGTCCGCGGGGGCGGATCGAAGGTCGGCGTGCCGCGCGGCTGTTGCGGCTGCTGCGGCGGAGGCTGGAAGCCCGGCGGCTGTTGCTGCTGTTGCACAGGTGGCGCGGCCTGCTTCTTGACCTGCTTCTTCGGCGCGGTCTTCGCGCGCGGCTTGGCCTTGGCCTTCGGCTGCGGGGCAAGGCCCTGCGGATCGAAGCCGACATAGATGATGTATTTCTCGAGATTGCGGTCCGGCGGCAGCGGGAACGTAAGGTCGTCCTCGATCTGCGTGAACGTGGTCTGGCTGGCGCCCGGCTGCACGTTGACCTGCACCGCATAGAACTTGCTGGAGATGGGCCGCGGCTGCGGGCCTTCGACCACCAGCGCGATGCGCAGCGGGATCGTAACCACGCCCGGGCCGCCCTTTGGGCCGACCAGCAGGCGGCCTTCAACGCCGACCTTGATGGTCATGGTGTCGCCGAGCAGCGCACATTCGCGCGCGACGGTGCCGATGCTGGCCTGATAGCGAATATCGTTCGGCCCGGTCCCGGCGTTGGATACCCACGCGGATGCGCCCTGACGGATCGCGGCGCCCGGACAATTCTCTTCCGCCGCAACCTGATTGGGGCTGGGCTGGTTGGGATTATTCGGATTGTTCGGATCCTGCGGCTTATCGGAACCGGAGAATACGTTCCCCATCGGTCCCATGACGCTTTCGACAGTGCTGCAACCCGCAACCAAAGCGACCAGCACGACAGCAGCGACAGCCCGCGCGCGCAGGCCACCGGAATCATTACGCATAACTACCCACTCCTCCGTCCCGCATTATACCAGCAGGTTCGTCCCTCGGCGAAGCACCTGTTTCAACCGCCCTTCGGTTTGGCTAACGGCACCGGGCGTCCCACCATCAGCACCAGAAACTTGCCATCACGCAGGAAACGGTTTGCAGCGCGGCGCACGTCTTCTGCCGTGACCGCGTTAACCAAGTCGTTGCGGCGATCAATATAATCGATGCCGAGATCGGTGAGCTGAATTTCGAGCAATTGCGAGGCGACCTTCGCCGAAGTGTCGAAATTCAGCAGATACGAGCCGGTGAGATAGCTTTTCGCCTGCTCGAGTTCTTCGGCGGTCGGGCCTTCGTTTGCAATGCGGCGAATCTCGGATTCGATGATTTGCCACGCCTCGACCGCGCGATCGTTGCGGGTCTGCGTGCCGCCGAAGAACAAAGCGGAATTACGCGGGGCGCTGAGGTACGAGTATACCGAATAGGCCAGCCCGCGCTTTTCACGCACCTCCCGATAAAGCCGCGACGAGAAGCTGCCGCCACCAAGCACGTGATTGAGCACGAAGGCCGGCATGAAGTCCGGGTCTTTGCGCTTCAGGCCTATGCCGCCGAACGTGATCGTGGTCTGCGGGATGTTGAGGTCGATGACTTCGCTTTCGCCGAGCGCTTGCGGCACCGCATCCATCACCGGAACGAGATCGGCGGTGGCCGGCAGCTTCGCGAATACCTGATCGATCTGTTTCAGGAGTGTTTCGCGGTCGATGGAGCCGACTACCGCGATCTTCAGGTTCGAGCGTGCGAGGTTCTTCTTCACGTAGGAAAACAGCAGCGTGCGCTCGATGCCCGCGATCGAGGCTTCGTCGCCCGCTACGGGGCGGCCATAGGGATGGTTCGGAAACGCCTTCGCGAACCAGCGCTTTGCCGCGACATCGCTGGGATCGTTCGCGCTACGGCGCAGGCCCGCGAGTACGCTCGCACGGATGCGATCGATTGCTTCCTGATCGAAGCGCGGCGCGCTGAGCGCGAGGCGCAGTAATTCAAAGGCCTCGGCGCGGTGTTCGGTCAGCACGCGGAGCGAGCCGCGGAAATGGTCGCGGTCGGCGCTGAAGCTGAGCGAAATCGCGCGGTTTTCGAGCCGCTCCTGAAACGCTTTCGCATCGAGGTCGCCCGCGCCTTCGTCGAGCAGGGCCGCGGTCATGTAAGCGAGGCCCGCACGATCCGCCGGGTCCTGCGACGCGCCGCCGGTGAAGGCGAAGTTCATGGACAGGATCGGCAGCGTATCGTCGCGCACGAACCAGACTTCGATTCCGGCCGGCGAAGTCAGCCGTTCGATCTTGGTGGTGGCACCGGTCGCGGATGCGGAACCGGCGATCAGAGCAAGCGCCATCGCGCACCCTTTCAGAAAAACCGCGAACCGTGCGAATGCGCTCACGAGCGCTTCTCCCCCGGCTTCACGAGATAACCGGTGACGGCGCGGCGCAGATCGAGCCATTTCTTCGCGGCGTCGCGGACCGCTTCCGGCGTTACCGCGCGAATCTTTGCGGGCCATTCCTTCACGGAAGCGGCCGTGAGGCCAGTTGTCAGGGCCGCGCCATAGATGCGTGCGAGCGAGACCTGATTATCCTGCGCGAAAATCGCGCTCGCCACGATCCGCGTTTTCACGCGGTCGAGTTCGTCGGCGCCAATGGTGCCGTTGATCAGCGCCTCGATGGTTTCATCGATGGCAGTCTCGACCTGTTCGAGCGAAACGCCGGGACGCGGCGTGCCGTAAACGGCGAAGCGCGTCGCATCGAGCGCAGTGCCCTGATACCAGGCACCCGCATTCGCAGCGATGCCCTTCTCCACCACGAGCGACTGATAGAGACGGCTGGTCTGACCGCCACCGAGAATCTGCGCGAGCACTTCGAGCGCTTCCGCTTCGCCCGGCGCGGTGCGGTATGACGGCACAAGATAGTAACGCGAGAGCGAGGGTTGGCTCACGCGCATGTCGGCGAGCGTTACGCGGCGGTGTACCCGCGGCTCCGGCTCGATGGGACGCGCGCGCGGCGCAACTTCGAACTGACGCGCGACCTTGCCGTAAGTCTTTTCCGCGAGCTTGCGCGCTTCGTTGGCGTCGATGTCGCCGGCGAGCACCAGTACCGCGTTATTCGGCGTATAGAAGCGTTTATAGAATTCGAGCGCGTTCTCGCGATCGAGCTTCTGGATTTCATGGTGCCAGCCGATGATCGGACGGCCGTAGGGATGGTTCACATAGAGCGCGGCGGTGAGCGCTTCCGCGAGCTGCGCGGCGGGATCGTTGTCGGTGCGCGTGCGGCGCTCCTCGATCACGACTTCGCGCTCCGGCAGTACCACATCATCGGTGAGTTTCAGGCCGGTCATGCGGTCGGCCTCGAATTCCATCACCTGTTCGAGGTTTGGCTTGGTGACGCGCTGGAAATAGGCGGTGTAGTCCTGCGAGGTGAAAGCGTTCTCCTGGCCGCCGATGGTGGCGACCACTTTGGAGAAACGCCCGGCCGGATTCTTCTCGGTGCCCTTGAACATCAAATGTTCGAGGAAATGCGCAAGACCGGATTTCCCCGGCGTTTCGTCGGCGGAGCCGACGCGGTACCAGACCATGTGGGTTACAACCGGCGTGCGATGATCGGGAATGACGATCACTTCGAGGCCGTTCGCGAGTTTGAATTCGGTGATCTGCGTACCCGCTGGCTGAGCGCGGAGCGGGCTGGCGGCGGCAAGAGCAGCCGTTCCGGCGACCGCACAGGCGGCAATCGTCTGCATGATGAACCTTGGCACGGTTAGAGAATCTCCGGGGAAGTTCGGCCGGGCCACCAGACAGCATGTCTCGCGGCACAAAGTATCCTGCCGCGAGACCGTGTTGTCAGCGTTCGCCCGGAAGTGTGGGACCGCGCGGCGCGTACGGATCGCGCTTCTGCGAAGCCTTTTGCTTTTCTTCGGACACGGAACCGTAGGGCGCGTTTGCCGAAGGCGTCTGATAGCCCGGCGGCGGCTGCGTCAGCGACTGGCGGTCCGGTTCGCCCGTGAATACAGCGCGCGGCTGTTCCTTGTCCTTGTTACCCCAGCCCTTAAAACCAAGTTCGCTGGGGCTAAGACGCGTGAGTATGCCCGGCGAGCGATCATGATCGACCGATTTCGGATTGCCGGTCGCCGCGACCGGTGCGGTCTGGCTCAATTCCTGCGGACTCAGCTGGCGGCCCGAGTAGAACGGGTCGGTGCGCGGCGTACCCTTCTTCTTTTTCTTTTTCCGCTCGGCAATGCGGTCTTCCGGGTTCACCGGGAAATCCGGATTGCGCAACCGGACGGAACCGGGTTCGACCGGCGGCGGAAGCTGCAAGTTGGCTGCAGGCGGCGGTGCGTAATCGGGGGTCAGGCTCTGGTTCGGCGCATTGAAGTTCCAGGGATCGGCCTGGAAGTTCTGCGGAGCCGGTGCCAGCACCTGATTGGGCGCGAGGCTGTTAACCGTCGGCGGCAAAACCAGCGGCGGACGTTCCTGATAATTGATCTCGTTGCCGGAGCCGGGCAGCTGGATGATGCCCGCGGCACCCAGCGCCTTGGCGAAGAAAGAGGGTTCGTCCTCATCCTCGTCCTGCGTAGTCGGCGGGACCGACAGCTGGGCCTTCGCCGGAATCGCTCCCAGCAGCCCGAAAGCCACTGCAAACGCCGGTAAAATCAGCCAGAAACGCCGCTCGGCCATGCTTCCCTCAAATACTCAACAGGGGTCCGGAACCCGGCTCAAATCGCCCGCTATGGCGGCGATTTCAAGGCCTTAGGCCAAACCAGATCGTACAGCAGCCCGATTACCCCGGCAACGATGGCAGCATCCGCTAAATTAAAGATGTACCAGCGGAATCCGCCCGCATGGAGCGACACGAAATCCACAACCGCGCCCTGCACCGCCCGGTCGATGGCATTTCCCAGCGCCCCCCCGATCAGGAACCCGAGCGCCACCGCAATCCATGCGGAACCAGCCCTGCGTAACCAGAACAGGAACAGGACCGACGCGGCGATCTTGATCGTGAACAGCACCCAGCGGCCTACCTCGCCATCCTGCGGAAACAGGCCATAGGAGATGCCGCGGTTCATCGCGAGGACAAGATCGAAGAACGGCGCGAAATAGATGCGTCCGCGTCCGATCAGGTCGAGTTCGTAAAGCACGAAATACTTCGAGGCCTGATCGAGTACGAGCGTGATCGCTGCAACCGCGAGGCCGAGGCGGAAGAAACGCGGCAGCGGCGTGGCGGATTCCTCTACGCCTTCGCTTGCGCGGATATTATCCGGCTGCTTTGCGCGCGGCATGATATTCGCGAAGCGCCTGCGCATCGCGCGGCGTTACGTCCGGATATTCCTTGTCGGCGCCGACCAGCTTCGAGATTTTCCACGAGCGGGCGCACTTCGTCCCTTCGGCGCGCACGGGCACGACGGCAACCCCCGCGACTTCCGGCATGCGGAAAGCGTCCTGCGGTCCCTCGCCGCCCTCGATCTTCGCGTCCGAAGTGATGCAGACCTCGGCCATGTCGATGCCCTTGCAGGCTTCGAACAATTCCTTGTCGGCGATGAAGATATGCGGAGCGGCCTCAAGCGAGGAGCCGATGCGCTTTTGCGCGCGCTCGATTTCAAGCGCGCCGGTGACGACGCGACGCACGGTGCGGATTTTTCTCCACTTCTCGGAGAGCGCCTCGTTCTTCCAGCTTGCCGGCACTTCGGGGAAAACTTCGTTATGCACCGAACCGTTCTCGCTGGGGAACCGCGAGAGCCATACTTCTTCCGCGGTGAAGCAAAGGATCGGCGCGATCCATGTGGTGAGGCATTTGAAGGTGTGATCGAGCACCGTGAGGCAACTTTTGCGCGCCAGCGATGAGATCGGGTCGCAATAGAGCGTGTCTTTCCGGATGTCGAAATAGAACGCCGACAGATCGACGGTCATGAACTGCGCGAGCGACGCGAAGACGCGCTTGTAGTCGAAATCCGCATAGGACTTGCGCACCACCGCATCCATCTCAGCGAGACGGTGCAGCATGAGCTTTTCAAGCTCCGGCATCTGCTCGAACGCAACGCGATCCTTTTCGGTGAAAGGATGCAGCGAGCCGAGGATCCAGCGCATGGTGTTGCGCAGCTTGCGGTAGGTATCGACCGTGGTCTTCAGGATTTCCGGGCCGATGCGCTGGTCGTCGGAATAGTCTGTCGCGGCGACCCACATGCGCAGAATATCCGCGCCGCTTTCCTTGATGACCTTCTGCGGATCGACCGTGTTGCCGAGCGACTTCGACATCTTGCGGCCGTGCTCGTCCAGCGTGAAGCCGTGGGTGAGCACGACGTCATAGGGCGGGCGTCCGCGCGTGCCGCAGGACTCCAGCAGCGAAGAATGGAACCAGCCGCGATGCTGGTCCGAACCTTCGAGGTACATCACCGTATCCTTGCCGCCGTCGCGCTTGCGCTTAATGCCGGCAAGTTGCGGAAACTGTTTCGGATCTTCCAGCGTGAAGGCGTGGGTCGAGCCGGAGTCGAACCAGACATCGAGGATGTCATTCACCTTCTCGAACTTCGCGGGATCGAAGTCGGGTTTCAGGAAGCGCGCGCCGTCCTTGTCCGCGAACCATGCATCCGCGCCTTCTTTCCGGAAGGCTTCCACGATGCGCGCGTTGACGCGCTCATCGAGCAGCGTTTCGCCGGTGTCCTTGTCGACGAACACCGCGATCGGCACGCCCCATGCGCGCTGGCGCGAGATCACCCAGTCGGGGCGGTTCTCGATCATGCCGTTGATGCGATTCTCGCCCGCGGCCGGTACCCACTTCACTTCCTTGATGCCGTTCAGCGCCAGCGTGCGCAGCGTGGCGTCGAAGGCCGCGATCTTCTTGTCCATCGCGATGAACCACTGCGGGGTATTGCGATAGATCACTGGCTTCTTCGAGCGCCACGAATGCGGATATTGATGCTTGAGACGCGAGCGCGCGATCAGCGCATTCGCTTCCGTCAGCGCCTTGATGACGGCGTCGTTGGCGTCGCCCTTGTTGCCCTTGTCGTCGATGACGCGCTTGCCCTCGAAGCCCGGCGCTTCTTTGGTAAGCGCGCCGTCGGCATCAACGGTGAAGGGAATATGCGTGTCGATGCCGCGCTCGGCGAGTTGCTTGCCGTTCGCCATCCAGATGTCGAAGTCTTCGCGGCCGTGACCGGGCGCGGTGTGCACGAAGCCGGTGCCGTCTTCGTCGGTGACGTGGTCACCGTCGAGGAGCGGGACGTCGAAGTCATATCCTTTGCCGCGCAGCGGATGGGCGAGCGAGTTGATCGACTTAAGATCGGCGGCGCCGAGGCGCTTGAAGCTCTCGACGCGCGCGGATTTCATCACCGCTTCCGCGAGCTTGTCGGCGAGGATCAGCTTGTCACCCGGCTTCGCCCAATTGTCGGCGGCGGCGGCCGTCACTTCATAGACACCGTAATTGATCCGCGACGAAAAACTCACCGCGCGGTTGCCGGGGATCGTCCATGGAGTCGTCGTCCAGATCACGACGTTTTCGCCGGTCGGCGCCGGAAATTTAACCCAGATCGTATCGCTCGTGTAATCCTCGTACTCCACTTCGGCTTCCGCGAGCGCGGTCTTCTCCACCACCGACCACATCACTGGCTTCGAGCCGCGATAGAGCGTGCCGTTCGCCGCGAACTTCATCAGCTCGCGCGCGATCGTGGCTTCCGCGTCGAAGCTCATCGTGGTGTACGGATGCTTCCAGTCGCCCTCGACGCCGAGGCGCTTGAACTCCTCGCGCTGCACGTCGATCCAGTGCTGCGCGAACTCGCGGCACTGGCGGCGGAATTCGTTGATCTCGACCTGATCCTTGTCCTTGCCCTTGGCGCGGTACTGCTCCTCGATCTTCCATTCGATCGGCAGGCCGTGACAGTCCCAGCCCGGAACGTAGTTCGAATCGAAGCCGAGCATCTGGTGCGTTCGCGTGACCAGATCCTTCAGGATCTTGTTCAGCGCGTGCCCGATGTGGATGTTGCCGTTCGCATAGGGCGGGCCGTCATGGAGAATGAATTTCTCGCGGCCTTTTGCCTTCGCGCGCATGAGATTGTAGAGATCGATCTTCTGCCAGCGCGCAAGAATCTCCGGCTCCTTCTGGGGCAAACCGGCGCGCATCGGAAAATCGGTCTGGGGCAGGAACAGCGTCTCCGAGTAATCGGGACCGTCCTTCTTCTCTTTGGCCATCGGGGATCGGGTCTCTTGGAATGTGGCCGCCTTCTAGCAGCCGGAATCAGGCCTTTCCAGCCTGACGCAGAATCGCCCTCGCCTGCTCGCTGTCGCGGTTCATCTGGGCGACGAGGGCATCGAGGCTTTCGAATTTACCTTCCGCGCGGATGAAGCCGGCAAACTCGACCGTCATCTCCTGCCCGTAAAGGTCGCCCGCGAAATCGAACAGGAAGGTCTCCAGCAGCGGCGCGCCATTGTCGAATTGCGGGCGGCGGCCGTAGCTCGCCACCGCGTCGTAAACCTTGCCGCCGACATGGGCGCGCACCGCATAGATGGCGTGGCGCAGCTTGCAGGAGGGATCGAGTCGGATGTTCGCGGTCGGGAAGCCGAGTTCGCGCCCCCGCTTCTCGCCGTGGATCACTTCGCCTGCGACAAACCAAGGGTGCCCAAGCAATTCGTTCGCCCGCGCGATGTCACCGGCTTCGAGTGCGTCGCGAATCCGGCCCGACGAAACCGGCTCGCTGCCGTCATTGAGCGGAGCAACAATCTCGACCTCGAAACCGTAGCGCTTGCCCGCATCAATCAGGAATTCCGGCGTACCCTGCCGCTGTTTGCCGAAATGGAAATCGTGGCCGACCGCGACGCCCGCGATCCCGAGCCAGTCCACCAGAATTTTGGAAACGAAATCCTCCGCGCTCAGCGCGGCGAGCGCCTTATCGAACTGCAACACCACTGCGCCATCGACGAGGTTGTTCGCCGCGAACAGCCGCAGCTTCGCATGCTCCGGGGTAAGCCTAAACACTGGCGCGTCCGGTTTGAAGAAAGTGCGTGGATGCGGCTCGAAGGTAAGCACGAGCACACAGGACTTCTGCGGGATCATGTGGGCCTGCACGCGCGCGGCCTCGATCACCGCCTGATGCCCGCGATGCACGCCGTCGAAATTGCCGATCGCGACGAAACCGCGTTTGAGCGCCGGCGGCACGGTGCCGCCGTCGCGGATCACAGAAAAATCTTGCGGAAGCGAAAGAGGAATATTCATTGCCACAGCCGGTTCGATAAACCGGCTCAACGGCAATGGAGTCAAGGTTTCGCTTGCCGCGCCTTACGCAGGCGGCTGCTTCGGCACCGGCTTCCTGGGCACGGAAACCACCGCCTGTCCGTCGAGCACGCGCTGGCCGTCCACCATGGCCTCGCAATAAAGCACCACGCGGCGGCCTTTCTCGATCAGTTCGACCACCTCGACCGAAATCGTCACCACGTCGCCGATCTTCACCGGGCCGTGGAAATCGACGGTCTGCGAGATGTAGACCGCACCCGGTCCCGGCAGCTTGGTGCCGAGGATCGCGGAAATCAGGCTCGCCGTATAAAGCCCGTGGGCGATGCGCTGGCCGAATACGGTCTTCTGGGCATAGAGGTCGGAGAGGTGGACCGGGTTGTGGTCGCCGGTCAGCTCGGCAAAGCCGACGACATCTTCATCCATCACGGTCCGCATGAGCTGCTCGCGCATGCCTACCTTGAGATCCTCGAAATAGAGCGGCTTCAGCGCCGCCGCGTTCAGCATCTCGTTCAAATCCAGCCCTCGCCCAAGGTTCCCCAGAACCCTATGGCAACGCAAAAACCGGGTGCAACGCAATAACCCATAGGTCGGAAAAAGTGAATTAACCCGATGGCAAGCCGGTTTTGTTAGCGAAAGGGGCCAAGAAGGGCTGCCAGGACGGGGCCCGGGGGAACTACGCGGAGAGAATGATGGCCGCCGACCAAGCCATGCCTATCCTCGTCGTCGACGACTACAAGACGATGATCCGGATCATTCGCAATTTGCTGAAGCAGCTCGGCTTCGAAGACGTGGACGAGGCTGCGGACGGCAAGGAAGCGCTCGGCAAGCTCCGCGAGAAGAAATACGGCCTCGTGATCTCCGACTGGAACATGGAACCGATGACCGGATACGAGCTGCTGCGCGAAGTGCGCGGCGATCCGGGCCTCGCGAGAACACCGTTCATCATGGTCACCGCCGAATCCAAGACCGAGAACGTCGTCGCCGCCAAGAAGGCCGGCGTGAACAACTACATCGTCAAGCCGTTCAACGCGGCAACCCTGAAGAACAAGATCGACGCTGTATTCACCGAGCAGTAAGCGAGCAACCGCGAGCCATCATGCCGATTTTCAACGATCACGAACTCGAACAGGAACTGCGCAAGATCGCCGACTATATCGTCGCGCTGCGCAAGGAAATCGGCGTGCTGCAGGCGAACGAGATTCACCTGCGAAAGATACCCGCGGCCGGCGAGGAACTCGCCGGCGTGGTCAACGCGACCGAAGGTGCCACCAACGAAATCATGCGGATCGCAGAAAGCGTGCTCGCCTGCGGCATCTCCGAACCGGATGCGTACAAGAGCTTCGTCGAACAGGAGATGATGGCGCTGTTCGAAGCCTGCGCGTTTCAGGACCTTACCGGCCAGCGCATCGGCCGTGTCGTGAAGACGCTGGAACAAATCGAAACCCGCGTCTCGCGCTTCGCAAACTATACCCGTATCGCGGACGAAACCGGTTTCGCCAGCGAGCACGAAGAAAAGATGGCGGCGCGCGACCGCGACCTGCTGCTCAGCGGTCCCGGCGAGAGCAAGGACCGGAACGCTCAGTCCGCGATCGACGATATTCTGGAAGGCCTCCGGGCCTCGCGCGGCTGACGCCGCTCACCACGCCAGCCGGTGCACGGTCGCCAGCGGCCAGGCAGCCTGCTCGGCAAAAATCTGAGCGGCACGATCGCCTTCTTCCGCAAAATCCGCAGCATGGATGCCGCCGGTCACGAACAGGCAATCGACGCCCTGCAAGGCAGCACCTTTCAAATCGGTGCGCGCGCCATCGCCGATAGCGAGCACGCGGTCTTTCGGAACGCTTTTTCCGCGTAGCTGCGCCGTGCGCGCATAAGCCATGTCGTAGATCGGGGCATGCGGCTTGCCGGCATAGATCACCTTGCCGCCAAGCTCCTCGTAGACCGCCGCCAGCGCGCCGGCGCACCAGATCAGCTTGTCGCCGCGCTCGACCACGAGGTCGGGGTTCGCGCAGAGCATCAGCGGATTGCGCTTTCGCATTCTCGCAAACATCTCGCGGTAGTCATCCGGCGTTTCCACTTCGTCGTTGAACGGCCCGGTGACCACCACGATCTCGGCCGCCTCCTCGCCGACGAGCGTCGCATCCAGCCCGTCGTAATTCGGCAGGTCGCGCTCCGGGCCGAGGTGGAAAATCTTCGCGCCGGGATGTTTTTCGAGTTCTGCGCGCGCGACGTCGCCGGATGCGACGATGTCGTCGTAGCAATCGGCTGGCACGCCCCAGCGGGCAATCTGCTTCTTGACGATCTCGCCGGGGCGCGGCGCGTTGGAAATCATCAGGACGGTCGTCCCGGCGGCGCGGGCGCGTTTCAGCGCATCGCAGGCGGCCTCGTAGGCGCTCTGTCCGTTATGGACGACACCCCAGACGTCGCTGAGGATGAGGTCGTAATTTGGCGCCAGCGTGCGGAACTGCGGGAGCTCGGGCGGGATCGCGGCGGTGATGGGAGATTTGTTCACGGCGCGCGGAGTTCGCACAAATCCGCCGTGGAAGGCAAGCGATTGCTGAAACGGTCAGGCGCGGCGAACTGACTTGGAGGCGAGCTTCGCCAGATCGTTCGCGGGCCGAGCCGGTTGCTCGGCGGGAGCTACCTTCTGCGCCGGGAATTCCGCAATCTCGCCTTTCAGCACTTCGGCGCGCACCGCGCGCGGCGGCGCGAACAGATAGCCCTGTCCGAAGCAGAGATCGTAGTCGAGCAGATCTACCACGGTGGCCTCGGTTTCGATCTTCTCCGCAATGAGGTCGATACCATAGCGGCCGAGCAGATCGGCGAGATCGGCGGGATGCACCTGCGCGCCCGTCTGCGGCGCGCGCGCGAGGATGACCTCGCCCGGAATCTTCAGGAAACGCACGCCACGATCCGACAGCGATTGCGGGTCGATGTGCAAATCGGTGACGTGATCGACCGAGAAGCGATAACCGCGCTCGTTCAGTTGCAGCAGGCTCTCGCGCAAAGCAGCGTTCGGCGAGCGGATATCGCCCTGCGCAATCTCGATGACCAGCGAGGGCGCGATCGCGCGGTTCGCTTCGAGGGTGGAGAAAATCTGCGCCATCGCCGCGCGGTCTGCGAGCGTCTCCGGCGCGAGATTCATGAACACGCCGATCTCGCGCGACTTCGCCGCAAAACGCCGAACAAGTTGTATCGCGTTTTCCACCAGATGCGTGTCGATCCGGGTAATGATGCCGGTCGCGCGCGCGGCAGGAATAAAGTGCGCGGCGTCGATCAGCTTGCCTTCGGGAAGGCGCAGCCTCGAAAACGCTTCATAGAAGCGGACCTTGCGCTGCGGCAGCGTTACGATGGGCTGCAGGTGCACGTCCATGCGCTGCGCGGAGAGCGCGTCATCGATCAAGGCCGAGATCGAAGCCTCGGTCAGATTGACCAGCGGATTGTTCGGCGCAGCGGTTTTCACGGCCGGGGCGGCGGGCGCATCGGGAGAAGCGGGCGCTGCCGAAGGTTCGGCCGGCCCGAACATCACACGCTGGTCGAGTTGGTTGTCGTGATCGGCCACCGTCTTGGCGAGTTCCTCGATCAGCACGGCAAGGTCGCCGATTTCCGAGGCAAGCGGTTCGAGTTGCGCCTTCATGTCGGCGGCGGGCGCAGCTTCGAGTTTCGCGATGCGTTGATTTAGTTCGCCGATCTCGCGGGCAATGTCGGCGGAGGCGCGGGCAAGGCCTTCGATGCGCTCGTTATTCTCCAGCCGGTCGCGGGCGCGGGCGGAAACGGCTTCCGCGGTGAGGAGACCGAACAGAAGCGCGAGCGCGGCAAACGCAGCTTCGACCGCGGAAATACCCGCGGCGTAGTGCAATACGGCTCCCGCTGACGCCGCAATCAGCGCCATGCAGGCCGCGATGAAGAAAAAGCCTTTGCCGAACATAGCGCGAGGAGCCGCCACTCCTGCCGATCCGGGGTTTGGCCCCCGAATCTCCCGGGCGAATCATAGGCGAAGGGGCAGCCCCGCGAAAGCGCGGGCTGATGGATCGCTTCCCGAAACTGGAAATCGGCCGCAATCGCGGTACATTTTGCACGCTCAGGTGAGCGAGGGTAGGCCCGCGAGGAAGAACAACATGACCAGCTTGAACCTCAACCGCCGCAGCCTGCTCGCAACCGGCGGTTCCTTCGTGGCGATGGGCGCATCCGGGCTGTTGCTGCCTGCCAGCGCGCAGGGCCTGGCGCCGACCGCGTCGATGCCGGGCGGAGCCAACAACTACCACAACAACAAGGGCGCTCCGATCGTCGAGCGCATCGGCAATGGCGGCTTCGTCATGTCCGGCACCGTACGCCGCGCGGGTGACGGGATGCCGCTGCCAGGGCAACGCATCCAGATCTGGGCGCATACGGTCGAAGGCCGCGAGGAAGACAAGCGCAGCCACGGCGCGACGCTCACCGACAAGAACGGTGCATTCCGTCTCGAAATGCCGCAGATCATTCCCATCTTCGGCCAGCCGCACGGGCATCTCGCTTACGACAGCGGCGAATTCAAAACCGTGTTTCTCCGTCCCATCATGCGGAGCGCGAAGGACACCAGCCTGGAAGCGCATTTCGTCCTGCAGCCGGCCTGACCGCTTTCGTGAACGAAAAGATGGGGCCGGCGCGTACTGTCTTGATCTGGGCCGTCCTTGCAGCCGCGATCTGCGCGCCAATCGCGCTCGCGGCAACAAGCCCGTATCTGCAATGGCGCGATGCAATTTATATCGCGGCCTGCTTCGCGGGTATTATCGGGCTGGGTCTGCTGCTGGTTCAGCCTTTATTGATTGCCGGTTACTTGCCGGGGCTATCGGCCTATCGCGCGCGGCGCGTGCATCACTGGATCGGCGGCGCGCTGGTTGCAGCGATCATTGTCCATGTCGCGGGACTTTGGATCACCAGTCCGCCAGACATGCTGGACGCACTTCTGTTCCGTTCGCCGACCTTGTTCTCGCCGTTCGGCGTGGTTGCGATGTGGGCAATCTTCGCCACTGCATTGCTTGCCCTGCTCCGCCGTAGGCTTGAACTGCGGACGTGGCGCATCACGCATGCGTCGCTGGCCGCGATCATCGTCGGCGGCAGCGTCGTCCACGGCATGCTGATCGAAGGCACGATGGAGACGATGTCGAAGGCAGCACTTTGTGCGCTTGTTGTCGCCGCGACCGTCAAGGTCTTTGCCGACCTCTGGCTGCGAAAACAGCGCGTGACGCGGCCTACTGAATCGCCTTGATCACCTTGCCGAGCTTCTCGAAAATTTCGCCGATCTGCGATTCCGAAACAATCAGCGGCGGCGAAACGCAAAGCGTGTCGCCTGCGGCGCGGATCATGATGCCGAGATCGTGGAAGGCGTATTCGAGCGACTCGTAGCCGCGCTTGCCCGGCGCATCGGCGCGGGGGCTAAGATCAATGCCGCAGGTGAGACCGACGCAGCGGATGTCGAGTACGCCGGGCGTTCCCTTGAGCGACATCGCCGCGTCGTACCATAGCGGCTCGATCTTCTTCGCGCGGTTGAAGAGGTCTTCTTCCTTGTAGAGATCGAGCGTGGCGATACCGGCCGCGACGGCGAGCGGATGCGCCGAATACGTGTAGCCGTGGAACAGTTCGATGACGTGCTCCGGGCCTTTCATGAAGGCGTCGTAGATTCCCTTGCGCGCGATCACGCCGCCCATCGGCACCGATCCGGCGGTGATCCCCTTTGCGAAGGTGATGAGGTCGGGCACCACGCCGTAGCGTTCCGCCGCGAAGGCGTGACCAAGACGGCCATAGCCGGTGATCACCTCGTCGAAGATGAGCAGGATGCCGTACTTGTCGCAGATTTCGCGCAACCGCTTCAGGTAGCCCTTCGGAGAAGGCACCACGCCGGTTGAGCCGGACATCGGCTCCACGATCACCGCTGCAATCGTCGAAGCGTCATGCAGCGCGACGAGACGTTCCAAATCTTCCGCAAACTCGGCGCCGTATTCCGGCTCGCCTTTCGAGAAGGCCTGTTTCTCGCGATCGTAGGTTGCGCGCATGTGGTCGGTGCCGCCGAGCGCGGTGCCGAACTGCTTTCGGTTCGCGACCATGCCGCCGACCGAAATGCCGCCGAAACCGACGCCGTGATAGCCGCGCTCGCGGCCAATCAGGCGCGTGCGCGAGGCGTTGCCGGTGACGTTGTGATAGGCGAGCGCGATTTTGAGCGCGGTGTCGACCGCTTCCGAACCCGAATTGCAGAAGAAGACATGATCGAGGTCGCCGGGCGCCAGCTCCGCGATGCGCGATGCGAGCGTAAACGCCTTCGGATGCGAGAACTGGAACGAGGGCGCGAAATCCATTTCCGCCGCCTGCGTGCGGATCGCTTCGACGATTGGCGCGCGGTTGTGGCCCGGATTGATGCACCACAGGCCGGCAGCACCGTCCAGCACCTTGTGGCCGTTCGCTGCGGTGTAGTGCATGTCCTTTGCGCCGATGACGAGGCGCGGACGCTTCTTGAAGGCACGATTGGCGGTGAAGGGAATCCAGAACGACTCGAGATCGTTCGGGGCGTACTTGGCGTCGAAATCGTAGGCAACGGACATTGTGTTTCCTCGGCGCTACTCGTTCCCGTTATTTCCAGTCACAATCGTAGAAAGCGTTTTTCTTTTTCTTGTCGCTGAGCGTGGTGATTTTACGGAAATTGTGAAATTCGAAATTTCCGTTGGAATAGAGATACTCGCCGACGCCCGCTTCCTGCTTGTTCAGTGTTTGCGGCTCGCGGTCGCCGATCTGCAGCTTCGCGGTTTTCCCGCGCCAGATATTTGACCCGTCCACATCCACCGTGATCCGCACTTTGAGCTTTTCGCAAGTCAGGTTGAAGGTCTTGTCGGCTGCGCCTGCCGCTAGCGTGAACGACAGCAAAACCACCGCAGCAGCGGCAGGCACGCGAACCGGCATCACAAACTCCCTCGACCGGGCGAACGGAAAGTCCGTTTAGACGCCTAATTCTTAGCCTTGGCAAAGGTTTGTTTACCCTGTTTTGCGAAGGTCACCCTCGAAATAGGGCGTTTCCAGAAGGCCACGCCTGTAACCAGTCCGCGTCGAGGGGTCGCCCGGTAATGGTAAGGAATAACGGCTCGTCCGAGCCAAATCGCGTTGCGTCTGCGTCTCAGCCCGCCCGTGTTCTCGTCGTAGATCACGATCCGCCCACCCGCCGCCTGCTCGCGAAAGCGCTGGCAAGCGTATCTCCGCTGCCGCTCGAAATCGTCGAGGCCGAGCGCGCGGAAGATGCCGTGGCGGCCGCCCGGAAGGCTTCCTTCGCGGCCGCGGTCGTGACCTTCGACCGCCGCGCGCTCTCCGCGAACATGGAAATGATCGCGGGGCTGCGCGAAGCCGGCATCCACGGGCCTGTGGTCGCGACTTCTTCCACCGGTTCGGTCACGGCGGCGGTGGAGGCGATCCGCGCCGGGGTCAACGACTTCGTCGTCAAGCCGTTCCAGCCGAAAGAATTTGCGCGCCGCCTGCTCGCTCGCCTGCGCGAACATAACTCGCACCGCGTGGCGGTTGCGGAAATGCCCGCGCACGAGACGGACGAAACCTTCGAGGGCTTCATCGGCGCTTCCGGTACGATGAAAGAAGTCTATGCGCAGATCGCGCGCATCGCGCCGTCGAAAGCGCCGGTCTTCGTCACCGGCGAGAGCGGCACCGGCAAGGAAGTCTGCGCCGAGGCGATCCATGCGCGTTCGCGCGCGGGCAACGGCCCGTTCATCGCGCTCAACTGCGGCGCGATCCCGAAAGAATTGATGGAAAGCGAAATCTTCGGCCACGTGAAAGGCGCCTTCACTTCCGCGCACGAGGACCGCGCGGGTGCGGCCGAGCTTGCGAACGGCGGCACGCTATTCCTCGACGAAATCTGCGAAATGGATATCGCGTTGCAGGCGAAGCTGCTGCGCTTCATCCAGACCGGCACCTTCCGCCGCGTCGGCGGCTCGAAGGAGCAGCAGGTGAACGTGCGTTTCGTCTGCGCCACCAACCGCGACCCGAAAGCGGAAGTGGAAGCGGGCCGCTTCCGCGAAGATCTCTATTACCGGCTGCATGTGCTGCCGATGAACCTGCCTGCGCTACGCGAGCGCGGCGGCGACATCCTTCTGCTCGCGCGTTCTTTCCTCGCGCGTTTCGCGGGCGAAGAAGGCCGGGCATTCGCGGGTTTCGACGCGGAAGCGGAAAGCGCGCTGCTCGCCTATCGCTGGCCGGGCAACGTGCGCCAGTTGCAGAACGTCATCCGCCGCGTCGTGGTGCTCCATGACGGCGCGGAAGTCACCGGTGCGATGCTCGACCTGCCGGTCGGCGCGGCTCACGAAGCTGCCCGCGATACGGGACCGCTGCCGCGCGTCGCCAGCCCGTCGATCGACCCGTACTGGCTACAGGAGCAGCGTATCATCGAGGAAGCGCTCAAGGCCTTCGACGGCAACGCGCAGAAGGCCGCTGCCGCGCTGGAAATCGCGCCGTCCACGATCTACCGGAAAATGCAGAGCTGGGTGCAGGAGTAGCTCTCGACGCCCTGCCGGACGAAGCGAAGCCGGGACGGCGAGCAGAACTTGCCGCCACGGCCTTGCTCCTTTACCACCCGCCGATGACGGCATTTCGCCGTCCGGGGACTTCCCATGGCATTGATTGCGAACATTCTGGTCGGCCTCGTCGCCGCGCTGCACGCCTATATTCTCGTGCTGGAGATGTTTCTGTGGACCACGCCGACGGGCCTGCGCGCCTTCAACATGAGCGCGCAACAGGCGCAGGCGACCGCCGTGCTCGCCGCCAACCAAGGCCTCTATAATGGCTTCCTCGCCGCGGGCCTGGTCTACGGATTGATCGCCTCGAACCCGGCGGTGGCATTCCACTTCAAGGTCTTCTTCCTGCTGTGCGTGATGGCGGCCGGCCTCTATGGCGGCTACAGCGTTTCGTCGCGCATCATCATGATCCAGACGGTGCCGGCTGCGATTGCGCTGCTCTTTGTCTGGCTGGCGAACAGGTAAAATGAGCAACGACAAGAAAAACAAGATCAAGCCCCGCCTGCCCCGCGGCCTCGAAGACCGCGGGCCGTCCGAATTGCGCGCGCTGCGCGACATGACGGACGCGATCCGCCGCGTCTACGAGCGCTACGGCTTCGAGGCGGTGGAGACCCCCGCGATCGAATACACCGAAGCGCTCGGAAAATTCCTGCCCGACAGCGACCGGCCGAACGAAGGCGTGTTCTCGTTTCAGGACGACGACGAACAGTGGCTCTCGCTACGCTACGACCTGACCGCGCCGCTCGCGCGCTACGTCGCCGCGAATTTCGACGCGCTGCCGAAACCTTATCGCTCGTATCGCTTCGGCCATGTATTCCGGAACGAGAAGCCGGGTCCGGGCCGCTTCCGCCAATTTCTCCAGTTCGACGCGGATACGGTCGGCGCGGCTTCGGTCGCGGCGGATGCCGAGATGTGCATGATGGCCGCCGATACGCTGGAAGCGCTCGGCATTGCGCGCGGCGACTACATCATCAAGGTCAACAACCGCAAGGTGCTCGACGGCGTGATGGACGCGGCGAACATCGCGCCTGAACAGCGCCTCACCGTGTTGCGCGCCATCGACAAGCTGGACCGTCTCGGCATCGAAGGCGTGAAGCAGTTGCTCGGTGCGGGACGCAAGGACGAGTCCGGCGACTTCACCAAGGGCGCGGGTCTCGACGCGGGTGGTATCGACGCGATCCTGAAATTCGTGTCCGCGCGTGGCGCAGGCAACCGCGAGACCGTCACCAATATAAAAGAGAACGTGAAGCTCTCCCCCGCGGGCGAGGAAGGCATTGAGGAACTGATCACGATCAGCAAGCTGCTTGCGGCTTCCGATTACAGCAACCGCGTGATCGTCGATCCCGCCGTCGTGCGCGGCCTCGAATATTACACCGGCCCGGTCTACGAGGCCGAACTGACTTTCCAGACGAAAGACGAGAAGGGAAATCCGGTCCGCTTCGGCTCGGTCGGCGGCGGCGGGCGTTATGACGGACTGATCGCACGCTTCCGCGCCGAGCCTGTACCCGCGACCGGCTTTTCAATCGGCGTGTCGCGTCTGTTAGCGGCGCTGAAAGCGCTTAAGAAAATCGACGACAAACCGGAATACGGCCCCGTGGTCGTCACCGTGTTCGACAAGGATCGCATCGCCGATTATCAGGCGATGGTGAAGGCGCTGCGCCTCGCCAACATCCGCGCCGAACTCTATCTCGGCAACCCGAAGAACTTCGGCAACCAGCTTAAATACGCCGACAAGCGCAACTCGCCGGTCGCGGTCATCCAGGGCGGCGACGAACTGGCGAACGGCGAAGTGCAGATCAAGGATCTGATCGACGGCAAGAAGGCGGCGGAAGCCATCGCCTCGAACGCCGAATGGCGCGCTTCGCGCCCGGCGCAGTTCTCCGTCAGCGCCGACAAGCTGGTCGAGACCGTGCAGGAAGTGCTCAAGCGGCACGGTATCCATTGACCGGACGCCCCTAACCTTCCGCTCGAAGCGCGATAGCGCCCCTCCCCACTCCCTGCTACAAGCCCGCGCCATGACGACAGGCACGACCAACGGCAAGAACGGCTCCGGCGCCGTGCTCGTAGAACTCTACGAGCGCGCGGGCTATGCGCGCGTGGAGCCGGCGATCCTGCAACCGGCCGAGATTTTCCTCGAGCTTTCGGGCGAGGAACTGCGCCGCCGCCTGTTTACCTTCACCGATTCCACCGGCGACGAACTCTGCCTGCGCCCCGACCTCACCATCCCGGTTTGCCGCGCGCACATGAATAAGGGCACCGGCGGTCCAGCGAGCTACTGCTACCTCGGCCCGGTGTTCCGCGACCGCGGCGGCGGCAGCGGCGAATATCTGCAAGGCGGGATCGAACAGCTCGGCCGCGAGGACAAGGCGGCAGCCGACGCGGAATGTCTCGCGCTCGCGCTCGAATCCGCACGTGCTTTTGGCGTAGATGCGCCTGCGATCCGCATGGGCGATGTCGGCCTGTTCTCGGCGCTGGTCGCGGCGTTGAAATTGCCGCCGGTATGGCAGCGGCGGCTACTGAAAGACTTCAACCGCACCGGCACGCTGGAAGCCGATCTCGCGAACCTCAAGGGCGTGAAGGACCCGCGCAAGTCCCACGCGGGCGTGCTCGCCGCGCTGGAAGGCGCGGACCCGCGCGAAGCGCGCGCTTTCGTCTCCGACATTCTTTCCATCGCGGGCATCTCCGCGGTCGGCGGCCGCACGGTCGAGGAAATCTCCGAGCGCTTTCTGGAACAGGCCTCGCGCGGCGCGACTGCGGGTCTTGCGCCGGAAGCGAGCACGGTGCTGGAAAAATACCTGCGCATCGCGGGCGACCCCGACGACGCGCTGGCTTCGCTGCGCGCACTCGCGAACGACGCAAACCTTGATCTCACGGAAGCGCTCGACTTCTTCGAGCAGCGCGCGGGCTTCTTCGCTGCCGCCGGAATCGACGTCGCGAAAATCCGTTTCGCGACCGCTTTCGGCCGCGCGCTCGATTATTATTCCGGCATGGTGTTCGAACTCTACGATCCCGCGGAGCGCGTGAACTGGCCGCTGGTCGCGGGCGGACGCTATGACTCGCTGCTGACACTTCTCGGCAATGCAACGCCGGTGCCCGCGGTCGGTTTCGCCGCATGGGTCGCCGAACTCGAAAAAGCGGGTGCGAAATGAGCGCGCTCGTTCTTGCCGTGCCGAGCAAAGGCCGCCTGATGGAGAACGCGCATGCGTTCTTCGGGCGCGCGGGCCTGTCGCTGGTGCAGGGCCGCGGCGGACGCGATTACCGCGGCACCATTCCCGAACTTCCCGGTGTCGAGGTCGCGTATCTTTCCGCCGCCGACATCGCGACCTCGCTGTCGCAGGGCACCATCCACATCGGCGTCACCGGCGAGGATTTAATTCGCGAGTCGATCCCCAACGCGGACGAGCGCATCGTGATGCTCGAAGGCCTCGGCTTCGGCTTTGCGAATGTCGTGGTTGCCGTGCCTCAGGCATGGATCGACGTGCGCTCGATGCAGGATCTCGACGACGTGGCGACCGCGTTTCACGCGAAACGCGGAGCGCGCATGCGCGTTGCGACCAAGTACGTCAACATGACGCGAAACTTCTTCGCGGGTCACGGCATCGCGGATTACCGCATTGTCGAAAGCCTTGGCGCGACCGAAGGCGCGCCCGCGGCAGGCACGGCGGAACTCATCGTCGACATCACCACGACCGGCGCGACGCTTGCAGGCAATGGCCTGAAGGTGATCGACGACGGCGTGATGCTGCGCTCGCAGGCCAACCTTGTCGCCTCGATCGGCGCGAACTGGAGCGCGGAAGCAAAGCGCATCGCGCAATTATTGCTCGACCGCATCGCCGCCGAACGGCGCGCGCGCACCATGCGCGAGGTGCGGCTGCGTTTCAAAGGCGCGGACGCGGAAATGCTGGCGGAAGCGAAGGGCCGCTTCGGCGTCGTCTCACCGCTCGGCCCGCCGACCTCTTCGGGCATGCTGACGCTGCTCTGCCCGCCCGCGACGCTGCACGACCTCACGCTGTTCCTGCGCGAACGCGGCGCGGAGACCGTGATCGTGTCCGCGCCGGAATATGTCTTCGCGCGCGACAATCCGCTGTACGACAAGCTGGCGGCGCGGCTCGCCTAGTTGGGCGCGCGGAACACCAGAAAACGCGCGAGCGTGAAGTTCACCACGAAGCCCGCGCCGATGCCGATGATCTTGGCGAGCACCAGCGCGGCCGACGCATCGACGAATGGTGCGAGCAGCTTTACCGCCACCACCAGCGCCGTCGTGTTCGCGACCAGCCCTCCGGTCTGGGTCGCGGCGAAGAACAGGTAGTCCTTCAGCCGCGGCTGCTTGCCGAAGGTAAAACGCGAATTGAGGAAATACGAGCAGGTCACCGCGACCAGCCAGGCGCAGACGTTTGCCGCCACGAGGCTCTCGGTCAGCGTATGATAGACCGTGAAGAACACGGCAGCGTCGATCGCCGCGTTCACGAAGCCGATCAGGCCGAACGAGAAAACCTGTTTCAGTAATGCGCGCATGGAATCGCCCGGAGGAACGGGCCGCTTCCTAGCACGGTTACCTTGCGGAGCGATGGCGTTTTACCCATTTTTACGGGTGCGCTAGGAACGAAGCGGGAAGGAAGACTGCCATGACCGCCGAAACCCTACAGCACCCGCGCGACGGGCTATCCATCGTCGTCCCGCTGTTCAACGAAGCCACAGGCCTGCCCGTCTTGCATGGCAAGCTAATGGAGATGTGCGCGCGGCTGGCTGCGGCCCATGGCCTGAAAACCGAGGTCGTCTATGTGGACGACGGCAGCCGCGACAACACGCTCGCGGTCGCGCGCGGGTTGCCCGCGTCCAGTGCGAGCGTGCAGACGGTTTCGCTATCGCGGAATTTCGGGAAAGAAGCGGCCTTGCTCGCCGGCCTCGACGTTGCGCGGCTCGGCGCGGTGATGTTTATGGATGGCGACGGCCAGCATCCGCCGGAACTGGCGGAGAAGCTGGTCGCGCTCTGGCGCGTTGACGGCTACGACGTGGTGTATACCGCCAAGGCGAACCGCGATAACGAGCCGCTGCTCCGCCGTCTGTTCGCGAAACTTTTCTATGGCGTGCTGAACTTCAATGCGCGCGCGCCGATCCCCGAAGACGCGGGCGATTTTCGCCTGCTCTCGCCGCGCGCGGTCGAGGCGCTGCGCAAACTTCCGGAACGCAATCGCTTCTTCAAAGGCTTGTCGAGCTGGATCGGATTCAAGCAGGTGCGCGTGCCCTACGAACCTGCCCCGCGCGCGCATGGCGTGACTAACTGGAATATGCGCGCCCTGCTCGGCCTCTCGATCGAAGGCATCACCGCGTTCTCGGCCGCACCGCTGCGCATCGCCAGCCTGCTCGGATTGCTGCTTTCGGGCACCGCGTTTCTGTTCGGGCTATGGATTCTGGCGGAGACGCTCATCCTCGGCAAGAACGTGCCGGGTTATCCCTCGGTGATCGTAGGCATCATGGTGATCGGCGGCGTGCAGTTGCTCGTACTCGGCGTGATCGGCGAATACATCGCCAAGATTCTCTCCGAGTTGAAGCGCCGTCCTTCCTATTTCGTCGCGGAACACGAAACACGCGAAGCCGGTGAGAAGCCGGTGCAAGAGAAATCTCCGCGCGAGGCCGCCGAGTGAAGCGCATCGTTCTGTGCGCGGACGATTATGGTCTTGCGCCCGGCGTCTCGCAGGCAATCCGCGAACTGATTGCGCTAGGCCGCCTGAATGCCACTTCGGCGATGACGGTATTTCCCGATCTTGCGGAAGAAGCGAAACGCCTCGCCGTCACGCCTTCGCCAGCGCCGGTCCAGATCGGATTGCATGTAACACTGAGCGGCGGCTTCAAGCCGCTGGTGTCAGCACCGATGCCGACGCGCGACGGCATGCTGCCGCCGATGGCGGTGTTATATTCCCCGCTGTCGCGGTTCCGGATCGTGCGGGCCGCAGTCGCCGCAGAAGTCGAAGCGCAGATCGAGGCGTTCAAACGTGCCTTCGGCCGCGCGCCGGATTACATCGACGGGCACCACCACGTTCAGCTGCTGCCAGGCGTGCGCAAACCGCTTTTGGAAACGGTCGCAAAACTCGCGCCGAAAGCATGGGTCCGGCAATGCGCGCCGCTGCAAAAGAGCAAGCTGCTCCGCGCCGACAACAAGACCCGTCTGATCGGCGCGCTCAGCATTGCCTTTGCAAAGCTGGCCGGGCGCCATGGAATCAAGACGAACCCCTCGTTTTCGGGCGCCTACAACTATGGCGGCACGGATTCCTTCGCCGGTCTGTTCGCGCGCTTTGTTGCTGAAATTACCGATGGCGGCGTCATCATGTGCCATCCCGGTCATATTGACGATGTGCTGCGCTCCCGCGACATTTTGATCGAACGCCGCCAAGAGGAATATTCCTTGCTTGCCAGCGAGCAGTTTCACGTCGCGATGAAAGAAGCAGGAGCCACGCTTGCCGGAGAAGCCGGAACTTCTTGAGAACATAAAGGCTAACTGGAAGACCTATGCCTGGCGTGCGCTCGGCGGGGCTATCGGCATCTATGCGATGATGTTTCTCGCGGAGATGGGCCACCTGCCGATCGCCCTCGTTCCTTTTGCGACTTCCGTCGTGAACGTGATCGCACTCCCCGACGCGCTGCCGGGACAGCCGCGTGCGCTGATTGGCGGTCATCTGATTTCAACGATAACCGGACTTTTGGTGCTGACAGCGTTTGGCTCCAGCACGCTTGCGGCGGCTCTCGCGGTTGGTTTGGCCATCATAGCAATGCATCTGACCCGCACCATGCATCCGCCCGCGGGCATCAATCCGCTCATCATCGTCACGGCGTCGTTGCCATGGAGCTTCCTGTTCGTGCCTGTATTGGCGGGCGTGATTGTGCTGACAGCTCTCGCCTATATCTGGCACGGCATTGAAAACCGCTTCGTCGATCACGAAGGAAAATGGCCGGCAAGCTGGTTTTAGCCCTGCATCGTTGCAGCGAACTGCTTGTAGACGCGCAAATCATTCAAATCTCAACAGGATTTCTGGATTCGGTTTGAGCATTCGTGCGCCGATCTGACCGCGCCGTAAGCAAGCGGCGCTACGAGATTTCGTTGCGCGGCTTCGCAATGTGTAAATTCTTCGATTCAATATTCGATGGCACGTCGCTTGCTCTTTCTCCACACGTGAAAGCTGCTGCGCGGTGTCCGAGCCGCGCGCACGAATGGAGATTGTCATGCGCCGCCGCGACTTCACGAAACTCGCCCTCACCGCTACTGCCGCCACCATCGCTGCGCCCGTCGTCGTGCGCGCGCAAACAACGTTCAACTGGAAGATGACTAGCGCATACGGTCCGAAGGCTGCGTTCTATTCGGTCGGTCCGGGCAGCGCGACCGACCTGTGTAAGCGTATCGAAGCGATGTCCGGCGGACGTCTGAAGATTCAATTCTATGGCGCGGGCGAACTGGTACCGGCGATGGAAGGTTTCGACGCGGCCTCTGCCGGCACGGTCGAAATGAACTATGGCAATGCCTATTTCTGGACCGGGAAAAGTTTTGCCGCGCAGTATTTCACCGCAGTTCCGTTCGGTCTCAACTTTCAGGGCATCAACGGCTGGCTCTATGACGGCGGCGGCATGGCGCTCTATCAGGAGGTTTACGACAAATTCAAACTCGTTCCGCTCGTATGCGGCAATACCGGCGTGCAGATGACCGGCTGGTTCCGCAAGGAGATCAAGTCGGTGGACGATCTCAAAGGCCTGAAGATGCGCATTCCCGGCCTCGCCGGCCGCGTCTACCAGAAACTCGGTGTTGACGTACGCCTGTTGCCCGGCGGCGAAATCTTCCCCGCGCTGGAACGCGGCGTGATCGACGCCGCCGAATTCGTCGGTCCCTATCTCGACCGGCAACTGGGGCTGCAAAAGGTCGCGAAATATTACTACACGACCGGCTGGCATGAGACGGCGACGGTTTCCGAAGTCGCGATCAACAAAGACGCATGGGATAAACTACCTGCAGACCTGAAAGCGGTTGTCGAGAACGCTTGCGCGGCTTGCAATGTTATCAGCGAAGCGTGGTGCCAGAAAAAAAATGCGGAAGCATTCGAGGATCTGGTGAAGAATCAGGGCGTGATCGCGCAGCCGTTGCCGGATTCCGTGGTCGCAGCGCTGCGCAAAGGCACTGAAGAAGTAATTGCCGAAGCAGTAGCGAAAGACCCGCTCGTGAAGAAGGTCAACGACAGCTATTTCGCCTATCTTGCGAAGTACAAATCGTGGACCGCGCTCAGCGAGGGCGTCTATCACACGAAAGTGCTCGGCTAGACCATGAAGGCCTTCGCGTCGATCGCAGGCGCGATCGACACCTTCATCGACAGGTTCGGCATGGTCGCCGCGTGGACGAGCTTTGCGCTCGTCCTCGTGATGGCATCGAACGTGCTGCTTCGCTACCTGTTCTCGACCGGCTCGGTTTGGGCACAGGAGCTGGAATGGCATCTGCTGGTGCCGATTTCCCTGCTCGGCATGTCGTATGCGCTACGGCACGGCGAACATGTGCGCGTCGATATTTTCTTCTCGAAATACAGCGAACGCTGGCAACTCATCGGCGACATCGTAACTTCGCTGCTATCTGTCATCGTCTGCCTGATCGTGATCCAGCTTTCGCTGCCTTATGTCCTGCAATCGTGGAATAACGGCGAAGACTCGGCTAACCCCGGCGGCATTCCCTATCGCTACATTCTGAAGGCGTTCATTCCATTTGGCTTCGCGTTGTTCGCGCTGCAATCGCTCGCGGATGCCATTAGATTCTGGATCAAGCTGAATAACCTGAAAGATCAGAAATGACCGGCAATGAGATACTCGCGCTCAGCATGCTGGGTTCGTTCTTTGTTTTGCTCATGCTCGGCCTTCCGGTCGGACTTACGCTGGCGGTTTCCGGATTTGTGTTCGGCTACATCGGCTTCGGACCGCTGCTGTTCAACCTCGTTCCCGGGCGCATCTTCGGCTCCGTCACCAGTTACACCCTGATCGCGATTCCGCTTTTCGTTTTCATGGGCGTGATGCTGGAGAAATCAAAACTCGCGGAAGACCTGATGGAAGTCGTCGGCCACCTTGCGGGAAACCTTCGCGGCGGACTGGGCATCGGCATCATTCTGGTCGGCGTGGTCATGGGCGCGACCACCGGCATTGTCGGCGCGACGGTGGTGACGCTCGGTCTGCTCACGCTACCCGCGCTGCTCCGGCGCGGTTACGACAAGGGCCTTGCCAGCGGCATGATCTGCGCCTCAGGCACCCTCGGTCAGATCATTCCGCCCAGCCTCATCCTCATTCTGCTGGCGGACATCCTGAACGAGTCGGTTGGCACGCTGTTCGCGGCGGCAGTCATTCCCGGATTGCTGCTCGCAGCGATCTATATCATTTACATTCTCGCCCTCGGTATCTTCCGGCCGGACAGCGTTCCGGCGGTGCCGCTCGCGGAGCGGCAGGCAATGTCGCGCGTTCAACTATGGGCCAAACTTGCGCGCGTGGCGTTGCCGCCGGTCGCGCTGGTCGGCGCGGTGCTGGGATCGATCATCGCCGGCATCGCCGCACCAACGGAAGCGGCGTCGATGGGTGCGCTCGGTTCGATTCTCGTCACTGCGATCGGGGGCCGTCTCAACTTCAAGGTACTGCGCGAGACAATCGAATCCACGACGAAGATCACCGCGATGATGATGTTCATTCTCATCTGCGCGCAGATTTTCGCCATCGCTTTCCGTGGTCTCGGCGGCGAGAAGCTGGTGGAAGACGCTTTCAAATGGCTGCCGGGCGGGGTCGCCGCCGAAATCTGGTTCATGCTGTTCATCATCTTCATTCTCGGATTCTTCATCGAATGGATCGAGATTTGCTACATCGCAGTGCCTTTGTTCCTGCCGATCATGCAGGCGCACGGCCTCGACCTGATATGGATCGCGACGCTGATATGCGTGATGTTGCAGACGTCCTTCCTGACGCCGCCGTTCGGCTGGGCGCTGTTCTTCCTGCGCGGCGTGGCGCCACCGGAAGTGAAAACCAGCGATATCTACCGAGGGATCATTCCGTTTGTAGCCATGCAGGTGCTGGCGACCTTCATCATATTCATGTTGCCCGCGCTGGCACTGTGGCTGCCGAAGAAGATCGGCTGGTAATCACAGGCGCCGGATGACGCCTGTGATTTCCTGGGCGTACAGTTAACCTGTGGCCTTCTGGCTTTTCTTCGAGTCGATGATCATGCCGACGATTGGTGCGAACAGAAACGCCAGCGCGAGCACATAAGCAACATAACGCACGCTCGAGCTTTCGGCTGCATGAACCGCGACCCAGATTACAGGGCTAAGGAATATCACCGAGACGAACGCAACCACGGTAGTTGCGATCGTGATTGCGCGCTCGCCCATAAGCGCGCTCACGGTCGCGAGGATGAGCGCGAGCGCAGTAAGCACAATTCCGTAGACAGGAATAAAAATCGCAAGGATGACAATGACTAAAGCGGCAATAGCCAGACCGAGTTTCATGGCGGATCCCCCAGCCGCAATATTGCGGCACGAAAGAAGCTAATCACCCTGGTTTATCGCTTACAATCTTGCAGCGCCTAACAGTTGCGTGATGCGCCGGGCGAAACGCCATACGGGTAAGGTAACACCACCAGTTCACGAGAACCTTACTCCCAAACCGACTTCTCCATGTTCCATATCTGGCCCTTGAGCTCGCGTGCGATCGCGATGCCCGCTTCGTCCAGTTCGAGCGGCAATCCTTCCGGCGGCCCGGCATAAAAATAAAGCCGCGAAATGCCGACGCGGGGGCCGGGATTTTCGTCCACGAGTTGTCCGGTCGTATCAGCGAGCCAGATCAAAAGGTTCTCGGATTCTTTCGGGCGTTCGGGAGAGACCAGGAAACGAACAGGAATTACATCGGTAAAACCGAGTTCACGGAATTTTAGGGAAGGCCGCTTGAGTTGCAGCACCAGTTCACCGGTCGTCTTATCCCACTCGCTCGTAACCAGCGTTGCGCCGAACGCTTTCGTGGCGGCGCGCTCCAATCGCGTTTTCAGCAGATCGCGGTTCGGTTTCCCCTTCACGGTCCAGTCTTTTCCCGGCACGCGGATCGTCGCGCGATAGAAGTCGGAACCCGCATAGCCGACCGCAAGCACCATCGGCATCGCTTTCAGCTTGGCCATCGCCGCCTGTAACTGCTCCGGCGGGAAGGAAACGCGGAATGTCTGGTAGCCCGCGCGCAATTCGCTGCACACCCGAAGCTCCATGTCCGCGGGTTGCAGGTCGACCGTGAAGTTGTGGCCGCGCAGCAGCTTGATCCATTCCGGCAACGTGCCGAATTTGATGCGCACCGCCAGCGTCTGCGGCGAAGCCAGCAGGAAATTGTCCGGTTCTTCCAGTAGCTCCGGGCCGTTCGGCGTTTCCTGCCGGAACGCTTCCTCGCTGGTCAGGTTCGCGTTGTCGGTAGACACCGCGTATTCCTTCAGCCCGGAGAAGAACGTGCCCGCATAAGATGTGCGGTCTTCCTTCAAGGCGCGGATCAATTTCAGCGCGACGCGCGTGCGCGAACCCTGCGATACGCCGGAGCCTTCCAGCCTGTCGCCATCCGGTTTCAGATCGAGGACAACGCGCTCGACCTTGCCGCCTGCGGGAATACAGAAATCGGCAGTCGCGGAAACAAGCTCGCGACCGCGGCGCTGCTCCTTGATGATCAGGTCGATCATCGGTGCCGGACCCGGACCGTCGAAGCTGAAAAAGGGACGCAGATAGACATTCTCCTGCGCGGCAGCCGGCAAGATGGAAAAACAGATGGCGGTAGCGGCAAAAGCGATCGCGCGGAAATGCATGAGAATATTCTCCGTTGCCACGAAGCTAACGACGGAGCGAGTCTTACGGCAAGCGCCCCGCGCTGCGCAGGCGTTCACATCCTCGGCAAAACAAAAAGAAAGGGCGCGGTTTCCCGCGCCCTTCTGTCCAAACTGAATGGATCGTCAGAAATCAGAAGTCCATTCCACCGCCCGGCATTGCCGGAGCGGCGGGGCCTTCCTTCTTCGGCAGTTCGGCGATCATGGCTTCGGTCGTGATCAGCAGGCCCGCGATGGAAGCGGCGTCCTGCAAGGCAGTGCGCACGACCTTCGCCGGGTCGATGATGCCGGCGCGGAACATGTCGCCGTACTTCTCGTTCTGCGCATCGAAGCCGTAGTCCGGCTCGTTTTGGTCCGTGATCTTGCCGACCACGATGGAGCCTTCGACACCGGCGTTTTCCGCGATCTGGCGGATCGGCGCTTCCAGCGCTTTCAGCACGATGTTGATGCCGGCCTGCACGTCTTCGTTATCATCCTTGAGACGGCCGACGGCCTTCTTGGAACGAAGCAATGCAACGCCGCCGCCCGGCACGATGCCTTCCTGCACCGCGGCGCGGGTCGCATTCAGCGCGTCGTCGACGCGGTCGCGCTTTTCCTTCACTTCGATTTCGGTCGCGCCGCCGACGCGGATGACGGCCACGCCGCCCGCGAGCTTGGCGAGGCGCTCTTGCAGCTTTTCCTTGTCGTAGTCCGAGGTGGTTTCCTCGATCTGCTGCTTGATCTGGGCGACACGGGCTTCGATGTCTTTCTTCTTGCCGGTGCCGTCGACGATGGTGGTCTTTTCCTTCTCGATCATCACCTTCTTGGCGCGGCCGAGCATCTGGAGCGTGACGTTCTCCAGCTTGATGCCGAGGTCTTCTGCGATCATCTGGCCGTTGGTCAGGATCGCGATGTCTTCCAGCATCGCCTTGCGGCGGTCGCCGAAGCCCGGTGCCTTCACAGCAGCGACCTTCAGGCCGCCGCGCAGACGGTTCACGACGAGGGTCGCGAGCGCCTCGCCTTCCACGTCTTCCGCGATGATGAGCAGCGGCTTGCCCGACTGCACCACCGCCTCGAGCACGGGCAGCATCGACTGGAGCGTCGAGAGCTTCTTCTCGAACACTAGGATGTAGGGATCGTTCAGCTCGGCCGTCATCTTGTCGGCGTTGGTGACGAAGTACGGCGAGATGTAACCGCGGTCGAACTGCATGCCCTCGACGATATCGACGTCGGTCTCCAGCGACTTGGCTTCCTCGACCGTGATCACGCCTTCGTTGCCGACGCGCTGCATGGCCTCGGCGATCATCGAGCCGATGGTTTCGTCGCCGTTGGCCGAGATGGTGCCGACCTGCGCGACTTCCTTTGAGGATTTCACGCCGCGCGCGTTCTTGGTGATGTCATCGACGACCTTGGCGACGGCGAGATCGATGCCACGCTTGAGGTCCATCGGGTTCATGCCGGCGGCAACCGACTTCGCGCCTTCGCGGACAATCGATTGGGCGAGAACGGTCGCGGTCGTGGTGCCGTCGCCGGCGAGGTCGTTGGTCTTCGACGCCACTTCGCGCAGCATCTGCGCGCCCATGTTCTCGAACTTGTCCTCAAGTTCGATTTCCTTGGCGACGGTGACGCCGTCCTTGGTGATGCGCGGCGCGCCGAACGATTTGTCGAGCACGACGTTGCGGCCCTTCGGGCCGAGCGTCACCTTCACGGCATTGGCGAGAATATCAACGCCGCGCAACATCTTGTCGCGCGCTTCGGTCGAGAAGCGTACTTCCTTGGCAGCCATTTTATTTCTCCTGCGCGGCGCTTACTTGCCGATGATGCCCATGATGTCCGACTCCTTCATGATCAGGAGTTCGGTACCGTCGATCTTCACTTCCGTTCCGGACCACTTGCTGAACAGGATGCGGTCGCCGACCTTCACGTCGATCGGAACGAGCTTGCCGCTTTCGTCGCGCCCGCCCGGACCCACGGCGATCACTTCGCCTTCGGACGGCTTTTCCTGCGCACTGTCGGGAATGATGATGCCGCTCTTGGTCTTCTGGTCGGCGTCGATGCGCTTGACGACCACGCGGTCATGGAGGGGACGGAATTTTTTCATCGGGTGTTCCTCACGCGATTTCGGGGCTGCCGCGCGGACGCGCGGAAATGGCTATGGCACTCGCTGAATTAGAGTGCCAGCGCCGCGCAGATAGCCAAGCGCGCCGCTCCGAGTCAAGAAATCGCTTTCAGGCGGGGGAAAATCGGGTTGGGAATCAGGCGCTTGCGCGCTTGGGCGCGCCCGCCACCAGCCGGTAAAGCACCATCCCCACACTGCCATAGGCCAGAATGAAAGCGGCGGTCTGCCAGTTCAGTTGACGGCCCTGCCAGGTGACTAGTCCGCAGATGAGCGCGCCGCAGACCAGCCCGCCGAGCGCGAACCAGGGCACCGACGAGCGGCCCAGCCGCGGCAGCACCAGCGTCAACAGCAATGCGCTGATCGTGACGGGGATGAATGCCTGCAAGGACAGGTAGACGAACATGCCGGTGAACACGAGAATCAGCAGGCCGAGGCCGGCCATGCGGAAGCCCACGATCCATCCCTCGTCGCCACGTTGCGGGATCACTGCGTTTTTCGCTTCGCCCGTGAACAGCGGTTTCAGCGCCGCGAGATTGAGGTTGCCGTCGATGGACTCGATCGCGAAGGCGCAAAGCGCGTAGAGCGCGCAGGCGACACAAATACCCTTGAAGGAAAGCGAGCGGAGCAAATCCCGATCCTTTGCGAAGGCGCGAGACTAGCGCGGCCCGGTAAACCCGCGCGGAATGCATCGCTTAAAATTTTAGCGAAGCGGCGGTTTGTGATGGCCCGCGCGGGCTTTGGTGCGATCCGGCGCGAACAGTTCGCGCTTCAACAGGCTTTCCGCCCATTCCGCGAAAGCCTGTACCCTTCGCGATATCCTCCTTCCCTTCGGATAGACGATCACGAGCGGCATCGGCTCGGCGCAATAGCCTTTCATCACCGCGACCAGTTCGCCGGAAGCGATATGCGCCTTCACGTCATAGGCGGGAATCTGGATCAGCCCGAGGCCCGCGAGACTACAGGCGATATAGGCTTCCGCATTGTTGACCGTGACATGGCTGCGCATGGTGCGCGTGCGCACATGACCGCGCTCGGTCCATTCCCACGGCGCGACTACGCTGCCCAATGTTTCGTAACTGACGGCGACATGACGGACCAGATCGGCCGGTTTTCGCGGCGTACCGTAGCGGCGCAAATAGGCCGGGCTTGCCACATTGATCAGCCGCAGTTCGCCGAACGGATGCACGGCGACATTATTGTCCGCGATCGTGCCGACGCGCACCGCGCAGTCGATCGCGTCCTCGACCAGGTTGACCATGCGGTCGGTCGCGCCGAAAGAAATTTCTATTTCAGGATAGCGCGCGAGAAATTCCGGCAACGCGGGCGCAATGACGAGGCGGCCGATCCGGCCCGGCACGCTGACCCGCAACTTGCCGCGAACCGCGCTCTCCCCTTTCCGGAACGCCGATTGCGTTTCCTCGAAATCCGCGATCAGGCGAACGCAGCGATCGTAGAATTCGAGGCCTTCCGGCGTCGGGATGACCTTGCGCGTGGTGCGATGGAGCAGCGTGGCGCCGACAAGCGCTTCGATGTCCTGAATTGCAGCGGACACGGTCGAACGCGGCAGGCCGAGGCTTTCGGCAGCGCGGCTGAAACTCGCGCAGTCGGTTACGCGGACGAAGACACGGAAGCGCTCGATGCGGTCCAAGGCTGATCCTGATTGTTCGAATAATCCGAACAGTAATTCCAAAATAAGTGCGTTTATCCAGAAACCATAACCTGTATTCTGCCCGCACAAAACGAAATCTTCATCGCGAAAGGAACTGCGCATGGCAACGCACGACATCGGCGGCAAGACGGTTCTCATAGCTGGCGGCGCGAAGAACCTCGGTGGTTTGCTCGCGCGCGATCTCGCGGGGCACGGCGCTAAGGCAGTGATGATCCACTATCACAGCGCATCGGCAAAAGATGACGCGGCAAAAACCGCTGCGGCGGTGGAAGCCGCGGGGGCGAAGGCGGCAACGTTTCAGGCCGATCTCCGCTCCGCCGCGGGAAACGAAAAACTCTTTGCCGAAACCGTGCTCGCTTTCGGCAAGCCCGACGTTGCGATCAATACGGTGGGCAAGGTTCTGAAAAAGCCGATGGTCGATGTTTCAGAAGCCGAGTTCGACGACATGTCCGCGATCAACGCGAAGTCGGCGTTCTTCTTCCTGAAGGAAGCGGGCAAGAACCTGAATGACAACGGCAAAGTCTGCACGGTCGTCACGTCACTGCTCGGCGCGTTCACGCCGTTCTATTCGACCTATGCCGGCATGAAGGCCCCCGTCGAGCATTTCACGCGCGCCGCTGCGAAAGAGTTCGGCGACCGCGGCATTTCGGTGAGCGCGATCGGTCCGGGTCCGATGGATACGCCGTTCTTCTATCCGGCCGAAGGCGCGGATGCAGTGGCCTATCACAAGACTGCGGCGGCGCTCTCGAAATTCACCAAGACCGGCCTGACCGACATCGCCGACATCGTGCCGTTCATCCGGTTTCTTGTCTCGGACGGCTGGTGGATGACGGGACAGACCATCCTCGTCAACGGCGGCTACACGACGAAGTAGCTGCACGCGCTATGCATGGCCCGCGGGCTGCCGCGTACGATACGGCTCTTCGAGATATTTCTTTGTCTCGGCGTCCAGCTTGATCTCAAGCGCTTTGAGCGCATCCGGCAAGTGATGCGGCTTGGAAGCGCCGATGATGGGAGAGGTCACGAGCGGACTCGCGAGCGTCCATGCAATCGCAACCGCCGCGCGCGAAACGCCGAGCTTCTCGGCGACGACGCGCACGCGCTCGGCGATTTCGTGGTCGGTGTCGGTTGCGCCAATGCCGAGGTGCTTCGAATAGTCGTCGGTGTTGCCGCGCACGGTGCGTTCGCCCTGCGACGGCATCGAGCCTGCGAGAAAACCGCGCGCGATCGGCGACCACGGCGTCACCGCGATGTTCTGGTCCTTGCAGAGGGGAAGCATCTCCCGCTCCTCCTCGCGATAGATCAGGTTGTAATAGTTTTGCATGGAGACGAAGCGCGCGAGACCGCGCTCCTTCTGCATGGTCAGCATCTTCGCGAACTGCCACGACCACATGGAGGACGCGCCGAGATAGAGCGCCTTGCCCGCCTTCACTACATCGGAAAGGGCTTCGATGGTTTCCTCGATTTCCGTTTCGTAGTCGAATCTATGGATGATGTAGAGATCGATGTAATCCATCTTCAGGCGCTTCAACGAAGCGTCGACGCCTTCCATGATGTGCTTGCGCGACAACCCTTTCAGGTTCGGTGCCTTGCCCATCGTGTTGAAGACCTTGGTCGCGACCACCACTTCCTCGCGGCGCGCGGCATATTCCTTCATCGCGCGGCCGACGATTTCCTCGCTGGCGCCCTGCGAATACATGTCCGCCGTGTCGAAGAAATTGATGCCGGCATCGAACGCCGCCTTGAAGAACGGCTTCGCGTCGTCTTCGTTCAATACCCATTCGCGCCACGACTTCGCGCCGTAGGTCATGCAGCCGAGACACAGCCGCGATACCTTCATGCCGGTCGAGCCGAAGCGGACGTATTCCATGTGCAGCTCCTGCTACCTGTTCACGTCGAGCATCGTGGACGGCAACCACAACACCAGTTGCGGGAACGCGGCAATAAGCACGACGGCTACGCACATCAGCAGGAACAACGGGAATGCGTAGGCTCCGATTGCGAAGATCGAACGCCGCGTCATCCCCTGCAATACGAACAGGTTAAAGCCGACCGGCGGCGTGATCTGCGCCATCTCGACCACCAGCACGATGTAGACGCCGAACCATATAAGGTCGAAGCTCGCCTTCTCGACGAGCGGCATGATGACCGACGTGGTCAGCACGACCATAGAGATGCCATCAAGAAAGCAGCCAAGCACGATGAAGAAAATCGTGAGCGCGAGCAGAAGCTGCCACTTGCTCAAACCCAGCGATGAAACCCATTCCGCGAGGGCGCGCGGAATTCCGGTAAAGCCCATCGCCGTCGTCAGGAACGCAGCACCCGCGAGGATCGCCGCGATCATGCACGACGTGACCGTGGCCCCGCTTAACCCGCTGAAGAAGGTTTCGAAACTCAACTGGCCGCTGAGTGCCGCGAACAGCAGCGAGAGGGCGACCCCGACGACCGCGGCTTCGGTCGCCGATGCCAATCCGCCGTAGATCGAACCGATCACGCCGAGGATCAACAGAGTCACGGGGACGAGACCCAGCGTCGGCCGGATGCGCTCCCGCCATGGAATACGCGGCTCCTGGGCTGGCATGCGGTCGCTGTTCAGCAGCGCCCACACCATTACAAAACCCATGAACAGAAAGGCCAGCATGATGCCGGGAATCACGCCAGCGATGAACAACCGCGCGATCGACTGGTCGGTTGCAGCGCCATAGACGATCATGATGATCGAAGGTGGAATCAACAGCCCGAGCGTTCCCGATCCCGCCAGCGTACCGATGGTCATACGCTCGTCGTAGCCGCGCTTCTGCAATTCGGGGAGCGTAATCCGTCCAATGGTTGCGCAGGTTGCAGCCGACGATCCCGACACCGCGGCGAACACCGCGCAGCCGAGAATGTTCACATGCAGCAGGCGGCCAGGCAGCCGGCGCACCCAGGGCGCCAGCCCCGCGAAAAGATCTTCCGCAAGGCGCGTGCGAAATAATATCTCTCCCATCCAGATGAACATTGGCAGCGCGATAAGGTCCCAGCCGTTCAGCGATTGCCAGAGCGAGGTCGAAAGCGAGGCCCCGGCAGGTGCGCTGGACAGGATTTTCATCGCGACGAAGCCGATCGCACCAAGCGCCACTGCGATCCAGACGCTGGAGGCAAGAATCGCAAAGAGCAAAAGGACCAGTAGCGCAGTCCATTCGACGAAGCCCATGGTCTATTCCTGCCCCATCGTGATTGCGCTTTCGGCTTCGACGAAGGAAGGCCGACCGCGGCGCCATGTCAGCACGAGTTCGTCGAGCAGCGCGATGCAGAAAGCGGCCAGGCCCAGCGCCATCGCGCTCTGCGGAATCCAATATTTGATCGGAAACAGGCCCGACGACACGTCGCCGAACTTGAAGGAAGAATATGCGAGCGCGACCAGCGACCAGGTTGCGTAGGCCGCAATCGCGAGGCAAGCCGCGAGCGCCCAAAGCTCGAATATCTTGCGCATCCGCGGCTGCACAGAACCTACCAGCATCGTCACGCGGATGTGCGCGCCGCGCTTGAGGGTTGCGGCAAGCGCGAGAAAACTGGCGGCGGCGAAAAGATAACCCGAGATTTCGGCCAGCGACGGAATCAGAAATCCGTACGGCGGATAATTGAAAATAACGAGCGTGGAATCGAATATCCGTCCGATTACCTGTGCAATTACCAAAGCAAAAATCACAGCCAGACAAGCCGCGGCAACGCCCAGCATGAGAAGATAAAATCGGTCCAGCAACTTTCGCATGTTCAAACTCGCAAAACGAAAACCTCTCCCTTTTTTGGAGGGAGAGGTTTGTCCTTTGGCTATTTCTTCTTGAACTTGTCGAGAATAGCCTTGCCGTCGTCACCGGCTGCTTTTTGCCAGTCTGCGGTCATGGTTTCGCCGATCTTGTTGAAGCCCGCCTTCAACGCGTCCGAAGGCTTTACGACCGTGACCTTGTTATCCGACAACGCTTTGGTTTTTTCGGTCGTTTCAATTTCAGAGGCTTTCCAGCCACGATCTTCTGCTTCCTTCGCCGCCTTGAGCAAGGCAGCCTTGACGTCGGCCGGCAGCGCATCGAGCGCGGCCTTGGAAACGATCACGACGTTGCGCGGCAACCATGCCTGCGTATCGTGGAAATGCGAAAGATAATCCCACGCCTTGGTATCGACGCCGGTCGAAGGCGACGTGATCATGGCTTCCACGCGATTCTGCGCGAAGGCGGTCGGGATGTCCGGCACTTCGATCTGTGTCGGGATGGCACCCGCAAGCTGCGCGATACGCTGGGTTGCGGTGTTATAGGTTCGGAACTTCAGACCCTTCAGGTCGTCGATGGTCTTCAGTTCTTTCTTGGCGTAGATGCCCTGCGGCGGCCACGGCACCGAGAACAGCAAAACCAGGCCTTCTTCCGCCAGCTTCTTCTCGAGGAAAGGCTTTTGCGCTTCGTAGAGGCGGCGCGCATCGGAGTAGCTGGTGGCGAGGAAAGGCACCGAGTCTACGCCGTAAATCGGGCTTTCGTTCTGGTGGTTCGAGATCAGCACCTCACCGATCGGCGCGACGCCGCGGCGGATGGAAGACTTGATCTCGGGATGCTTGATCAGCGAGCCGTTGGAATGAACCTGGATCTTCAGCTTGCCGCCGGTCGCTTTATCAACGTCAGCGGCGAACTGTACGATGTTTTTCGTGTGGAAGTTTCCGTCACCGTAAGGCGTCGGCATGTCCCATTTCGTCTGCGCGAAGGCGGTACCGGCGGAGGCCGCCAGCGCCACGCCCGCGAACAACGCGGTCAGTTTTTTCATCTACACTCTCCCTTGGGGGGATGGCACAAGCGCCTCCCCGCTTCTTTAACGAACAGGCTAGCAGCCGAGACGGAGCGTTCAAGCTCCTTCGCGGCTACAAGCTGGCTGCCGCACGCGCGGCCTGATCGTAGTGGCCGGAAAGCGCGCGCATCAATCCGGCGATTTCGCTCAGGCGTTTTTCGTCGGCGCCGGTTGCCTTCACCGGCGCGACAAGAAGCGCTTCGCGGATTTTTCCGTACTTCTTCACGATCGTCTCGCCTTTTGCGGAAAGCGAGACGGTTTTTTCGTTGCCCTTGCGGCCCGCAACCAGCAGCCCCGCCGCTTCGAGCTTCTTCACGGCATAGGTGACGAGATGCGTGTCCTCGATGGAGAGCACGAGGCAAATGTCGGCGAGACGCTTGGGACGATTGCGGTGCGCAACCGCATGCAGCACCAGCACTTCCATCGGATTCACGTCCGGCAAGCCGGCGGCGGCAACGCAGCGCACCATCCAACGCTCGAAAGCATGACCCAATAAAATCAGACCGAACTCGAGTTCGGAAAGCGAAGGCATCGCACCCGCCGCGAGATGCGCCGACGAAACGATGGGGCCGAGCGAGGCTTCCGCCCTGCCCGTTCCGCTCGCCACGACACGCATCGTCTTGGCCATCCGCGCCCCTTACGCAAAAATCCCTAGAAGGAAGCGTATTCGCAACAAATAATTTGTCAATAAATCGTCGGCGATTTATTTGTAGGCGACGGGAGAGCGCGATGGCGAAAAAACCTGCACCGGCGAAGAACGGTTCCTGGGATTTCTGGATCGACCGCGGCGGAACCTTCACCGATGTCGTCGCAAGGCCGCCGTCGGGAAAGCTGATCGCGAAGAAACTTCTGTCGGAGTCCCCCGCCTATGCCGATGCTGCGGTGCAAGGCATTCGCGAATGCCTCGGCCTCGCAAAAGGCGCGGCCATCCCGCGCGGCATGATCGGTGCCGTGAAAATGGGCACCACGGTCGCGACCAATGCGCTGCTGGAGCGCAAGGGCGACCGCACGCTGCTCCTCATCACCAAGGGTTTCCGCGACGCGTTGAAGATCGGCTACCAGGCGCGGCCAAAGATTTTCGCGAAGGAAATCATCAAGCCGGAAATGCTCTATGAGCGCGTTTCCGAAATCTCCGAGCGCATTCTCGCGGACGGCACCGTCGAGCAGAAACCGGACGAAAAGGAAATCCGCGCGGCGCTGGAAGCCGCGCAGCGCGACGGCATCAACGCAGTCGCGATCGTGTTCATGCACGCCTATCGCTATCCGGCGCACGAACAGCTGGCTGCGAAAATCGCGCGAGAGATGCGCTTCGCGCAGGTTTCGGTCAGCCACGAAACTTCACCGCTGATCAAGCTGGTCGGACGCGGCGACACTACTGTTGTCGATGCTTACCTCTCGCCCATTCTCGCGCGCTACGTCACGCGCGTGAGCAAGGAACTGGACGCAAAGAACTCCGGCGCGCGGCTGATGTTCATGATGTCGTCGGGCGGGCTTACCGCGGCCGATTTGTTTCAGGGCAAGGATGCCATCCTCTCCGGTCCCGCGGGCGGCGTAGTCGGCATGGCGCAGACCGGCGAAAGTGCCGGTTTCAAGCGGCTGATCGGCTTCGACATGGGCGGGACTTCAACGGATGTCTCGCACTTCGACGGCGAGTATGAGCGCGCGTTCGAAACCGAAGTCGCGGGCGTTCGCATGCGTGCGCCCATGATGCAGATTCATACGGTTGCGGCCGGCGGCGGCTCGATTTTGCATTTCGACGGCTCGCGCTTCCGCGTCGGGCCGGATTCCGCAGGCGCCGATCCCGGACCGAAATGCTACCGCCGCGACGGCCCGCTCGCCGTTACCGATGCGAACGTGATGGCGGGCAAGCTCATTCCGGATTTCTTCCCGAAAATCTTCGGCAAGAACAACAACGAAGCCATCGACGCCGCGACCGTGCGCGAGGCGTTCGCCGAACTTGCGAAGCAAGTCGGCGGCGGCAAGAAGCCGGAAGAAATCGCGGACGGCTTCATCACCATCGCGGTCGAGAACATGGCCAACGCGATCAAGAAAATCTCGGTCGCGCGCGGCTATGACGTGACGCGATACGCTTTGAACTGCTTCGGCGGTGCGGGCGGACAGCATGCCTGTCTCGTCGCCGATGCGCTCGGCATGAAAAGCGTCGTGATTCATCCGCTCTCCGGCCTGCTCTCGGCCTACGGTATGGGCCTCGCCGATATCCGCGCCACACGCACGCAGGCGCTGGAAGAGTCGCTGAGCGCAAAAGCGCTCGCGGCCGTGAACAAAATCGGCAGGAAGCTCGGCGATGAAGTAAAGCGCGAGGTCGCTTCGCAGGGCGTTGCTTCGAAGCAAATCAAAGTCATCGTCCGCGCACATTTGCGCTACGCCGGGACCGATACGCCGCTGGAGGTCGTAGCCGGCACGATCAGGAAAATGCAGCGCGATTTCGAGACTGCGCACAAGGCGCGTTTCGGCTTCATGGATCGTGACAAGGAGATCGTGGTCGAGGCGGTTTCGGTGGAGGCCATCGGCGGCGGCGCGAAGTTTTCCGAGCGTGCGGCCAAAGCGTCGCGCGCGAAACTCCCTGCCCCACGCCGCAAAACAAAGTTTTTCTCGCGCAGAAAATTCCAGAATGCCGCCGTTTACACGCGCGACCAGCTCAAACCCGGCCATGTCGTCAAAGGCCCGGCGCTGCTGATCGAGCCGAACCAGACGGTCGTGGTCGAAGACGGCTGGCAGGCGAAGCTAACGCCGAAAGACCATCTCGTATTGACGCGCACCAAGGCGCTGGCGCGCAAGCATCCAATCGGCACCACCGCCGATCCGGTGCTGCTGGAAGTCTTCAACAACCTCTTTATGTCCATCGCGGAACAGATGGGCGTCACGCTCCAGAACACCGCCTATTCCGTGAACATCAAGGAGCGGCTCGATTTTTCCTGTGCCGTGTTCGATGCGAAGGGATCTCTCGTCGCCAACGCGCCCCACATGCCGGTGCATCTCGGCTCGATGGACCGTTCGGTCGAAACCGTCATTCGCGCGAATAAAAGCAAGATCAAACCCGGCGACGTCTACGCGCTGAACGCGCCCTATAACGGCGGCACGCATCTGCCCGACATCACCGTCTGCACGCCGGTTTTCGACGAGAAGGGAAAGAACATCCTGTTCTGGGTTGCGTCGCGCGGCCATCACGCCGATGTCGGCGGTGTTGCTCCCGGCTCGATGTCGCCGCTTGCGACCCACATCGACGAGGAAGGCGTCTATATCGACAACTTCAAACTGGTCGATCGCGGGCGCTTCCGCGAGAAAGAGCTTTACGCGCTGCTGCGCGGCGCGAAATATCCGGCGCGCAATCCGCTACAGAACGTCAACGACCTGAAGGCGCAAATCGCCGCCAACGAAAAGGGCGTGCGCGAGCTGCGCAAGATGATCGCGCAATTCAGCTTGCCGGTAGTGAAAGCCTATATGGGCCACGTGCAGGACAACGCCGCCGAATCCGTGCGCCGCGTGCTCGACCGCCTGCATGATTCCGAATTCTCATACGAGATGGATCAGGGCACCTTCATCAAGGTGAAGATTTCGGTCGACAAGAAGAAGCGCGAGGCGACCGTCGATTTCACCGGCACCAGCCCGCAGCAGAACACCAACTTCAATGCGCCCGCGCCGGTTACGCGCGCAGCCGTGCTCTATGTTTTCCGCGTGATGGTGGACGACGACATTCCGATGAACGCTGGCTGCCTGCGCCCCATCAATATCGTGGTGCCGGACCGCTCGATGCTCTCGCCGGAATATCCGGCGGCCGTGGTTGCAGGTAACGTCGAGACCTCGCAGGCGGTGACCAACTGCCTGTTCGGCGCGCTCGGTGCGCTTTCCTGTGCACAAGGTACGATGAACAACCTCACCTACGGCAACGACAATTATCAGTATTACGAGACAATCTGCTCCGGCTCGCCCGCGGGTCCGGGCTTCAACGGCACTGACGCCGTGCATACGCACATGACCAATACGCGCCTCACCGATCCGGAGGTGCTCGAATTTCGTTTCCCTGTCGTGCTCGAAGATTTCCACATCAGGAAAAACTCCGGCGGGCGCGGCAAATGGCACGCGGGCGACGGCATCTATCGCCGCGTACGCTTCCGCGAAAAGATGGACTGCGCAATCCTGTCGGGGCACCGGCGCGTCCCACCGTTCGGACTTTCGGGCGGCGAGAGCGGACATGTCGGCGAAAACCGGGTCCGCCGCCTGAGCGGCAAGGAAGAAAAACTCAAAGGCTGCGACCAAACCGTGCTGGAAGCCGGAGAAGCGGTCATCATCATCACGCCGACAGCGGGCGGATACGGAAAGGCGTAACGCAACGCGCGCAGTGTTCGGCGTGGCCGCACCACTCCAGCCAAGCCGAACATATTTAGAATGATCCCAAGTGAATAATTTTGCGCGTATTTTCCAAGCACCGATCAGGGGCGCGCGCAATGAGGACTATCAAGCCAATTTCGCGGCGTTTCGATAAATCCCCGGGATGCACACCGCATCCCGTTCCGATCCGCATCAGCACGACGTTCGCCTGCCCCTACCAGGCGTCGTCAATTTCCTGCTGAGGCCTATTCCGCTTCCGTTACTGCGGTTTTTCTTCAACCCTGTCGCCGCGCATATCGCGAAGACGCGCCCGGAGCTGTTCGCGCGGCTCGGCACACACGCAAGCAAGCGGTTCCTTATCGATCCGGTGGATCTGCCGTTCGGACTCGTGCTTACCCCCGACCCTGTAAGACCCGTGCTCGAACCCTTCCGGCGCGAGCAGCCGCCACACCACGACGCACGCATTGCCTGTTCGTTTCTCGACCTGTTCGGACTGATCGACGGCTCGGCCGACGGCGATGCGCTTTTCTTCTCGCGCGAATTGCAAATCTCCGGCGACACCGAAGCCGTCGTCGCCTTGCGTAACGCGCTCGACGACATGGAAGGCAGCATCGTCGACAACGTGAGCGAAGCGTTCGGTATATTGTCGAAACCCGCCGCGTTGGTGATCTCTGCACTGCGAACCCTCAGGGCGAGAAGCGTCCATGTCTGAAACGACTCCTCTGCAACGGCCCGAACTGATTTGTCCTGCAGGGACTCCGGCCGCGTTGCGGGCGGCGGTCGATGCGGGGGCGGATGCGGTGTATTGCGGACTTCAGAACGCAACGAACGCGCGCAATTTTCCGGGGCTTAACTTCTCGCTTCCCGATCTCGAAAGCGCCAGCGCCTATGCCCACGCGCGGAAAGCGAAGATCCTGCTGGCGGTGAATACGTTTCCGCGCGCCGGCCAGTTCGGGCTTTGGCGCGAAGCGGTCGATACGGCGGCATGCATCGGTATCGACGCGATCATCGTCGCCGACTTCGGCGTCGCTGCCTATGCCGCGCGTACCCACCCCAAGCTACGCCTCCATCTCTCGGTGCAAGCCGGAGCTTCTTCGCCGAAGGCCATTCGTTACTTCTGCGAAGAGTTCGGCATCAAGCGCGTGGTGCTACCGCGAATTCTTACGGTCTCCGAAATCGCTGAGATTCACGGTCACGCGCCCTGCGAGATCGAGACTTTCATCTTCGGCAATGTCGGGATGATGGCCGAAGGGCGTTGCAGCCTTACGAATTACGTAACCGGCCTCTCGACGAATATGGACGGCGTGTGCTCTCCGGCAGCGGATGTCCGCTTCGAGCCGAACGCCGATGGCGACATGGCCTCGCATCTCGGCTGCTTCATGATCGACGTGCTGGGCCGCGGCGAGAGCGCGGGATACCCAACCATCTGCAAGGGCCGCTATCTTTCTTCCGCAAGAGCGCAGGGCTATTACGCATTCGAGGAGCCGCAGACGCTCAATCTCGCTGCACTATTGCCCGATCTGATCAAGGCCGGAGTTTCGGCATTCAAGATCGAAGGCCGCCAGCGCAGCCGCGCCTATGTAACGAATGTCGTCTCCGCCTTCCGGAGAGCGGTCGATGATGTGCTTGCGGGCCGTAGCCCGGAGATCGCGAACCTGCTTGCGCTCAGCGAAGGCCAGAAGGAAACGCAGGGCGCTTACCGCAGCAAGACGTGGAGATAAGCCGTGACTGTAAAGCCGGAAATTTCGCTGGGACCGGTCCTGTTCAACTGGCAACCCGAAGCATGGCGCGATTTCTATTTCCGGATTGCCGACGAGGCCCCTGTCGGCACGGTCTACGTCGGCGAAACGATCTGCTCGAAGAGAGCGCCGCTATTCTCCGACTATCGCGATGAGGTCATCGAGCGGCTCGGAAAGAACGGCAAGACCGTAATCCTGTCGACTCTGGGTCAGGTCGTGCAAAAGACTGACCGAAATCTCATCGAAGATATCTGCTCCGAAACGGAAACGCTTGTCGAGGCGAATGACGTCTCCGCGCTCTACGCCTTGCGCGGCAGGCCACACCATGCCGGACCGCTGCTGAATATCTACAACGAGGAGAGCCTACGCCTTCTCGCAGGCAAAGGCCTGCGCAGCGTCTGCGTTCCCGCCGAGCTTTCCGCGACAACGATCGCTTCGCTTTGCAGCGCCGCTTCGGAACTTGGCATCGCCGTCGAGGTACAAGTGTTCGGACGCATATCGCTTGCGTTGTCAGCGCGCTGCTATCATGCGCGCGCGCACAACCGCACCAAGGATAGCTGCCTGTTCGTTTGCGAGAACGACCCCGACGGACTCGAATTGACGACCCTCGACCGGAATCCCTTTCTGGCGATCAACGGCGTCCAGACGATGTCGCAGAGCTATCTCAACCTGATCGACGAATTGCCGGAATTGCGAAAAATGGGCGTTTCCCGATTCCGTCTCTCGCCGCACACCTGCGACATGGTGCAGGCCGCGAATATCTTTCGCGCCGTGCTCGACGATTCGATGACACCCGGCGAGGCAATGGCCGATCTGGAAGCGCTAAAACCGCGCGCGGCGTTCTCGAACGGATTATATTACGGACGGCCGGGACACATCTGGAACAGCGCCAATCCCACTTGAACCACTCGCAAGCGCACGGCGAAGAAAGTGCAAGCGCGTTACGCAACGGCAGCAACATGCGCCGCGATCAACGCGGCGATTTCTTTCGGATGCGTGCCGATCAGGAGATGGCTCGCGCCGGGAATCTTTTCCAGCTTCGCGCCACGAATCGTCGCGTGGAGCAACGCGGCGATCCGGTGCAGCGACGGATGCGAACGGTCGCCATGGATCAGCAGCAGCGGAAGATCGAGTTTCGCGTAGTCCGATAATGGCTTGCGGAACCCGAACATCGCCGGCCAGTCGATGATATTGGCGGGCGTAGTCTGCACTGCATATTCGCGCATCTTTGGCGGAAGCTTCGCGAAAGTGCCCTCGCCGGTCCAGAAGTCGATCACATGCCGCGCCACTTCCGGCTCGCCGTTGCGATACGCAAGAACATAGGCATCGCTCATGTTTTTCGCGGCGGCGTATAATTCTTCTTCTCCACGCTGGCGCAGGACATCGCAGGGATTGGCCTCGATCAAGGTCAAGCTGGCGAGCGGCACTTTCCCACGCAGCGCGGCGGCAAGCGCAACCGTTCCTCCCCACGAATGCCCGACAAGATGTACGGGGCTTTGCGTGCGGGCGATGACGGCTTCGATGATTTCCGCGTAATCGGCGGAAGAAATATCATCGCGCGCGAACGGCGCGGTAGACCCGCACCCCGGCAGGCTGGTCGCAACCAGACGAAAATCTTTCAGGTTTTCAGAAACCGGCCGCCAGGCCGCGGTGGAGCTGAACGAGCCGGGCACGAAAACGATGCACGGGCCTTCGCCGGATTCGACGTAGTCCACGGCGCGGCCGTTCAGAAAAAAAGTCATGCGGGACGCTAACGAGCGTGCTCGCGACCGGTCAAGCGAGGCGGGTCAGTCTTCACCGGGAACGGCGCGCGGCGCGTTCTGCTTCGTCGCCGGAACATCCTTGTAATGTTTCCGGTTTTTCACCGAGCCGGTGACCGTGGGATCGGTCTTCACATTGCCGACGCGGCCCGGCGGAACGGGACGGTTCGGATTATACGGCGCTGGCGGCGGACCCTGCTCCCAACGCAGGTTGGGTTGCTGGGGCTGTTGTGGCGGATACTGCGGCGGGTATTGCTGCGGCGCCTGCACCGGCTGTTGCTGCGGCGGCGGAAGTTGCTGCTGCCGAATCGGCTGCTGCAAATATTGCGGCTGCCCACCCGGCGACGGGTAGTTCGACGGATCCTGCGGATTCAAAACGAGCGGAGCGTTCGCATTGCGCTGCTGGGGCTGCGGTTGCTGCTGCGGAGGCGGATAAGCCTGCGACGGATCGAGCGGCTGATTGCGCGCACGCGGCGCGGGTTGCGGCGGCAGGTCTTCTTCGTCGTCATCCTCGTAATCGGAATTGACGCGCGCGAGTTTCTGCTGCTGCTTTTGTTGTTTCAGTTGTTGCTGCACCATCGGCGGGAAATCCTGCCGGTAGCGCTTGTTCGGCGGCGTAACGGGTTGCGGCGTCGGACGGCAGACCACCGAGTTCCTGCGCGCAAGATCGAAATGGAAATGATCGTGGTGCGCGGCGTTGTAACCGGGGCCAAGCACGGTCGTGAATACTTCGCACGCGCCGGCATGAACCTGGCGCAGGAATCCGCGTTCCTCCGGCGAAGCGTGCCAGCCGTCCTTCACCGTTATCTTGCGTCCGCTCTGGAAGGTGAATCCCGCGACGTCGAGCGCATTCCCGAAGCCGTGCTCCGACATTGTCCCGTATCCGCCGATGCGGCGGCACGAATAGGAAGAAAGCTGCTTCACTTCGACGATCTGCTCGCCGAACCATGCCTGCGCGGCAGGCTGCGCAATTTCGTTCAGCCATTTGTTGAACGCGGCCGTCATCGGACAGCCGAGCGTTGCCTGCGGCTGCATGTTGACCTGTCCGTTCAGGTCGGCGCTGACCTTGAAGGGATGATTCATCCCGCAGGCACTCGGGCCGCTGATTTCGGGTACTGGAGAAGTATAGGCGGAGGCGCGCACCAGATTTTGGGCGACGCACTGCTCTTCTGCCTGCGTGCGCCAGGGCGCGCGTTCCTCGTAAGTGAACGCGCCGCGACAGCCAACCAGCCCCAAAGCGACGAGCGGGGCGACGATATACAAACGTCCGCGCGCCATGGCGCGGAAAATGCGGTGCAGCAGGTTTAGGGAGAGTTAAGAAAGCACCGCGCCAGACCCCCACGAAGTGAGGGGAAAAGCCCCGGCGGTGTCACGCAAATGATTGCCGCCGGTTAAGCGGCGCGGCAAAAAGAAGGCGAATGTCCCTGCTCTCCAAATTGCGCGGCCCGCATCGCGCCGTACCCGTGTTCGGCGTGAACATGATCCTTGCCTGGGGCACGATCATCTATGCGCCGGCGTTGCTGTTGCCGCTGCTGGCCAAGGAGCGCGGCTGGCCGATTGCGCTGGCGATGGGCGGGCTTTCGGTCGGGTTCCTCACGGGCGGGATCGTTTCGCCGTGGATCGGCAAGGCCATCGACCGCTATGGCGGACATTACGTGATGGCCTGCGGTTCGCTGGTCGCGGCACTTGGCTTCGCCCTGCTCCCGGTGGTGACGCATCCTGCTGCCTATTATGCCGTATGGGCATTGCTCGGCATCGCGATGGCATCGAACCTTTACGATCCGGCTTTTGCATCGCTGACGCGCATTTTCGGTCCGGAGGCGCGGCGGCAGATCACGATGCTGACGCTGATCGGCGGCTTCGCCTCGACCGTGATGTGGCCGGTCACGCATCTGCTGCTGACACAGACCGACTGGAAGGGAACGTACTGGATTTACGCCGCGGTGATGGCGCTGATCGCGGCGCCGCTCCATGCTTTCCTGATTCCGCGCGAGCAGGCCAAGGCGCCGCCACCGCCAAAGGAAGGCACGAAGGCGCCGGCATTGCTGCCGCCGCACGGATTGCCATTCATGTTGGTAGCTGCCGCTTTCGCGACGTTCATGTTCGCGCAATCGGGGATGCTGACGCATATGCTGCTGATCTACGAGCGCATGGGCGTGGACCGCTCGACCGCGGTCGCGATCGGCGCGCTGTTCGGGCCTTCGCAGGTGGCGGCGCGCATCTGCGAGCTGGCGCTTGCGCGCCATACCTATCCGCTGAACGTCGCGCGGTTTTCCGCGGCACTCCTTATCGGGGCGTTCTGCATCTTCGGCATCTTCGGGATCAGCGCGCTAACGGCCGCCGCGTTCGTCGTGCTGTTCGGCGCAGCGAACGGACTGATGACGATTGCGCGCGGTACGCTGCCGCTCGCGCTGTTCGGCCCGCAGGGCTACGGGCATCTGGTGGGGCGAATCGCGGTGCCCGCACTCGCGGTACAAGCCAGCGCGCCGATCCTGATGGCGCTGGTGATCGAGCGAGTTTCGGATCCGGCGGCGCTGGCGCTCACGGCTGCGTTCATCGTCGTCGCCTTCTTTTGCTTCATGGCGATCCGGCGGCCGCGTTAACAGTCCCGAAACCATGATCCCTAAGCGTCTGGCAACCATGATGCGAAGGATAGGCCCAGTTTACGCGCGTTGATGCGCCGCGAGCCGCGCGAATTTACCAATCGGTTGGGATGACAAATTACTAACGCAGACAAGCGCGAACTTCATCGCGCGCGTGCAAGCCGGCGTTTTGTTCGTGAGTACGTCGATGCGTAAAATCTGTATCCCATTGTTCGTGGCGCTCGCCGCCACTCCCGCCTTTGCCGAGGATTTCTCGGTCGAGCCGGTCGATCCCATGGTGCTTGCGCAGTTGCAGGGACCGTATGTCGTGCCCGCGCCGCGCTACATCACGCACCCGAACGGCGACAAGCCCGTGCGCAACCAGCGCCGCCAGCGCACGCAGCAGTTCGATGCCGAACTGGAGCAGCCCGAACCGCAGCCGCGCCAGCAGCGGCAGGCGCAGCGCGAACGTGACCGCGAGGAGCGCTACTACGAAGCGCAGCAGCCGCGCGGCAATCTCGGCGGTGGCTTCATCGAGTTTCTCGTGACCGGCAATAGCGGCCAGCGCTACCAGCAGCATCCGCAGCCGCGCCGTGAGCAGAACTATTACTATGCGCCGCGCACGGATTACGTGCAGCAGCAACGCGAGCAGGAGCCGCTCTACGTCACGCGCACCGATCCGCTGGCGCAGCCGCCGCGCTCGCCGGTGTTCGACCCGCGCTACGAGCGCAAGGAAGTCGAGTACAAGACGGAACACCCCGCGGGCACGATCATCATCGATACCAAGACGCGCTACCTATACTACGTGCTCGGCAACGGGCGCGCAGTGCGTTACGGCGTCGGTGTCGGACGTCCCGGCTTCGAATGGGCCGGCGTGAAGACTGTCACCGCAATGAAAGAGTGGCCGGACTGGCGCCCGCCGAAGGAAATGCGCCAGCGCCAGCCGCACCTGCCGGAGTTCATGCCCGGCGGTCCGAAAAATCCGCTCGGCGCGCGAGCGCTCTATCTCGGTTCGTCGCTCTACCGCATCCACGGCTCAAACGAGCCGCATACCATCGGCAGCGCCGTTTCTTCCGGCTGCATTCGGATGCGCAACCAGGACGTGATCGACCTCTACGAGCGCGTGAAGGTCGGGACCAAGGTATTCGTGATCTGATTTTCCGAAAGTGCCTGTGCCGCTTCCAGCGGGCGGCAAAACAAACGGGCCTCTCTTGCGAGAGGCCCGTTTTTATTTTGACCTGCGCGAGTGAATTAAACCGGGCAGGAATTCGCGTTCGACGGCTTCTTCGACGTAATCAGCTTGTACGCCGGAAGCGTCAGGAATTCCTCGAAGTCGTGCGCGAGCGACATGTCGCGGAACAGCTTGATCGCCTCGGCGAAGCGGCCCTGATCGTAGACGGCGGGCGTGATCGCGGCGCGAACCTTCGCCATCTCGTCGCGCAGCACTTCTTCGAACAATTCCGCAGTCACCTCGCGGCCATCGGCGAGCTTGGCGCGGTGATAGAGCCACTGCCAGACCTGCGCACGGCTGATCTCGGCGGTCGCGGCGTCTTCCATGAGGTGATAGAGCGGCACCGCGCCGCGTCCGCGCAACCAGGCTTCGATATACTGGATGCCGACGCGGATGTTCTGGCGCAGGCCGTCCTCGGTACGCTCGCCGGAATGCATCTCCAGCAACTGGTCGCGCGTGACCTGCACGTCGCGGCGCAGTTTATCGAGCTGGTTCGGCGTCTTCATCAAGCGGTTGAACACTTCAGCCGCGATCGGGACGAGATCGGGATGCGCGACCCAGGTGCCGTCGTGGCCGTCACCGGCCTCGCGTTCCTTGTCCTGCCGCACCTTGGCAAATGCCGACTCGTTCTTCACCGGATCGTTGCGCACCGGAATCTGCGCGGCCATGCCGCCCATCGCGAACGCGCCGCGGCGGTGGCAGGTGCGGATCAGCAGCAGCGAATAGGCGCGCAGGAACGCGCGGTCCATCGTCATCACGCCGCGATCCGGCGTGAGGAATCGCTTGTTCTTGCCGAGGCGCTTGATGAACGAGAAGATGTAGTCCCAGCGGCCGCAGTTCAGGCCCGCGATGTGATCGCGCAGGACATAGAGGATTTCGTCCATTTCGAAGGCGGCGGGCAACGTTTCGATCAGGATGGTGGCCTTGATCGTACCCTTCGGCATTTTCAGCTTCTTCTGCGCGTAGACGAAGACGTCGTTCCAGAGCTTCGCCTCCAGATGGCTCTCCAGCTTCGGCAGATAGAAGTACGGGCCGGAACCGGCGGCGCGCGCCCTCTGGCCACAATGGAAGAAATAAAGCGCAAAATCGAACAGCGCGCCGGAGACCGGCTGACCGCCGACCATGACGTGATCTTCCATCAGGTGCCAACCGCGCGGGCGCACCAGAAGCGTCGCGGGCTTCGAGGAGAGCTTGTATTCTTTCTTCGTGGTGGGATCGGTGAAGTCGATCTTGCCTTCCCAGCGGTCCTTCAGGTTGATCTGACCGTCGATCAGGTTTTCCCAGCTCGGCGAGCAGGCGTCCTCGAAGTCCGCCATGAAAACTTCCGCGCCGGAGTTCAGCGCGTTGACGACCATCTTGCGATCGACCGGGCCGGTGATTTCGACGCGGCGGTCGAGCAGGTCTTTCGGCAGCTTGCCGATCTTCCAGTCGCTTTCGCGGATTTTGCGGGTTTCGTTCAGGAAGTCGGGCAGCTCGCCCTTGTCGAAGCGGGCCTGACGCTGCGTGCGGCGCTGCATGAGTTCGCGGCGCTTCTTCTCGAAGCGCTTGTGCAGGTCCGCGACGAAGGCGAGCGCTTCTTTCGTGAGGATTTCGTCGAAGCGCGGGCCGCGCGCGGCATGGATGGACGCACCGCCAACGCGATAGGAGGCGCCCTTGGTGACCTTCGCCGAAGTCTTGACCTTCTGCTTGCCGGCCAGCTTGCCCTTGGTCAGCGGCTTTTTGCTTGCCACCTTCTTCGCAGGCTTCTTGGTCTTTTTGGTCTTCTTGGCAGCGGCGCGGGCGGTTTTAGCCTTGCCCTTACGCTTTGATTTCTTCGCGAGGGCCATCGGCCTTCTCCCTGGGAATTGAAGTGGCGGGGTTATGCCACAAAGCATCCGGGGGATTCCAGCGGGCTAACGCAGAAGGTTTTGGGCCGCCGGTGGCCCAATCCAGCAGTTCTACAGTGTGCAGAACCGGCCAATCGAGGCCGGAGCCGATCTGGACCATGCAGCCGACGTTGCCGGTTGCGATCAAACCCGCGCCGGTGGTGCGGATATTCGCGACCTTGCGGTCCCGCAAACGGCCCGCGATTTCGGGCTGCAACATATTGTAGGTGCCGGCCGAACCGCAGCAGAGATGGCCTTCGGGAACTTCCCGAACCTCGAACCCGGCGCGCGAGAGCAAATCTTTCGGATGGCGGGTGATCTTCTGGCCGTGCTGCATCGAGCAGGCGGAGTGATAGGCGAGCGGGATACGCTTTTCTTCCGGTTTCGGCAGGTCGAGGGTCACGAGATACTCGGAGATATCCCGGGCCAGCGCCGAAACTTTCGCCGCCTTCTCGCGATAGGCCTCGTCGGTGCGGAGCATAAAGCCGTAGTCCTTCACCGTGGTCCCGCAGCCGGAAGCGGTAATCAGGATGGCGTCCAGCCCGCCATTCTCGATCTCGCGGTTCCAGACATCGACATTGTTGCGCACGAAATCGAGCGCCTCGTGTTCCTTGCCCATGTGATGCGAGAGCGAGCCGCAACAGGCCTCGCCTTCCGGCAGGATCACTTCGATGCCGGAGCGGTTCAGCAGCCGGATCGCGCTCTCGCGAATTTCCGGGCGCACCACCTGATCGACGCAGCCGGACATCAACACGACACGCCCGCGCTTCTCGCCGAACTGCGGATGGATATGCACGAGGCCCGACGAGCCTTTGGGCAGGCTGCGCGGAGCGAGCTTCAACATCGCAGGAATTCGCTTCATGCCGAGCGCCTCCGCGAGCGGTGCGGTCCAGCGCGTGAGATTTGCAAGCCGCATCGCCGCGCGGAAGCGCTTCGGATGGGGCATCAGGAAACGCAGCATCCAGCGAATCAGCTTATCCCCGATGGGGCGACGGTAGGTTCTCTCGATATGATCGCGCGAATGATCGACGAGGTGCATGTAATGCACGCCAGAGGGGCAAGTGGTCATGCAAGACAGGCACGAAAGGCAACGGTCGATGTGCTTGACGTCGTGCTTCGTCGCGGGACGATCCTGCTCCAGCATCTGCTTCATCAGGTAGATGCGGCCGCGCGGACTGTCGGCTTCGTCGCCGAGCAAAACGTAGGTCGGGCATGTCGCGGTGCAAAAACCGCAATGGACGCAGGCGCGCAGAACCTTGTCGGCTTCCGCTATTTTCGGGTCGGCCAGTTGCGCAAGCGAGAAATGCGTCTGCATGGCAGGTTCGTCTCACGCCTTCGCATCGAAGGCAATGGGCGCGGCACCCGGCGCTACGGTTCGTCGCTGCCTTCGGTGGCGGCGTTCTTGCGAAATAACCGCCGGAAGAAGAAAAAGCCTCGCCGCGCTACCGTATCGATGTCGATATCCTTCGCGATCTTCGCCCCGCCCTTGTCCAACTCGAGGACAAGCTTGCGGTCGTGAAACTCCTCCAGTTCCGGACGATGACCGACGCTGACGATGGTCATTTCCGGATAGCGCTCGTGGATCAGGTTCATCAGCTTTTCCTGGCTGACGGTATCGAGTGCGGAAGTGGCTTCATCTAGAATCACGATGTCGGGCTTGTGGATCAGGATGCGGGCAAAAGCGAGCCGCTGCTTTTCGCCGCCGGAAAGTGTCTGGTCCCACGGCTCGTTCTGCTCTTCGAGGCGGTCGATGTGGTCGGCCAGATCGACATCCGTGAGCGCCTGCACCACCTCATCCTTGTTCACTTCCTTTTCGTCCATCGGATACGCGGCGGCGCGCAGCAGAGAGCCTGACGGCACGTAGGGCCGCTGCGGCAGGAAGCTCATCCTTGCACCCTTTGCGATGCGGATTTCCCCGCCGCCCCACGGCCACAGACCCGCAATGGCGCGCAGCAGCGTACTCTTGCCCGAACCGGACTCGCCGACGATCAGTACGCGCTCACCCGGCGCAACCGAGACCTCCGCGTCCTTTACGACGCCGGTACCGTCATCCAGCGCGACCGACACCATGTGGAGGGTGAGCGCGGGGCCGTCGCTGCTCTCGATTACGTTGATGCGGCGGGCGTTCTTGTCGTTCTCGAAACTCTCCAGACCATCGAGCGCCACGATCAGCGAAGACGCGCGGCGCGCGCTCGCGGTCCAGTCGGCGAGGCGGGGATAGTTATCGACGATCCAGTTGAACGCCGTCTGTACGGTGACGAAAGCGGAAGCCGCCTGAATCACCTGCCCCAGCGACATTTCGGTAGCCAGATATTTCGGCGCGCAAAGAATGACCGGAATCACCGGCGCGATCAGGAAACTCGACTGCGCGACGATGGTGGTTTTCATGTATTGCGTGCGCACCTCGCGCCAGCGGCGCAGCACGTCGGTGAGGATCGCGGAAAGACCTTCTTTTTCCTCGCGCTCTCCCTCGATCAGCGCGATGCTCTCGCCGTTCTCGCGAAGCCGCGTGAGGGCGTAGCGCATCTCCGCTTCCGATTGCGCCTTGCCTTCGCTCGCCGCGACGTATTTGCGGCCGATGAAGACCATCACCGTGCTTGCGGTTACGGCATAGAGCACCGCCGCAATCACCAGAAAACCGGGAACGGTGATCCGTGTGCCGCCCCAGTCGAAGGAAAGATCGCCGCCGACGAACCACAGCACGCCGACGAAGGTCGCAGCCGACAGGAAAGCGGACGCCACGCCCACCGTAAAATCGACCGGCGCTTCGGTCGCGATGCGGACGTCTTCGGAAATGCGGTATTCGGGATTCTTGTGGTCGCCATCCATCAGATTGAGATGGAAGTAACGCCCGTTCGCCAGCCAGCGGTCGGTCAGATAGTTCGTGACCCACTCGCGCCAGCGCAACTGCGTTTCCACGCGCGCGTAGACGATCGCCACCGCGAACGCGATGGAGGCGAGCGCCAGCGGCACGAAGATCAGCGCCTGCCATGCGACGACGCCGGCGTTCTTCTGCTCCAGCGCGTCGAAGATCGCGCGATTCCATACGTTGATCTGGTACTGGATGTAGACCTGCCCCGCGACGATCGCGAGCAGCAGCGCGGCCAGCCACCACGCCATGCGGTCGCCGTGCTTGCCCCAGAAGCCTCCTGCGGCTTCCAGAAAGCGGCGGATCAGATACTTTTTACGGGCCTGTTCGTCGGATAGCTGACGGTCTTGCGCCATGCGCGATGACTCCGGCCGCGGCGCGGCCAACGCATCCTAATCCGGCGTTCGCGGCTTCGTTCCATAACGGAAACGCACGGCTACCCTTCGGCGTACATCCTGCCGGGGTTCAGAATTCCCTTCGGATCGAAGCTCTCTTTCAACCGGCGCGCAAGCGCGGCTGCGGCCGGGTCCAGTGGCTCGAACACCGAAGCCGAAGCGCGGGCAGCGGCAGAGGCGCGGATCAGGGTCGCGTGGCCGCGACCGGCCAGCGACTTGCGCACCGCGCCTTCCTGCGGCTGTTCGCCCGGCATCTCCGCCCAGATCAGGCCGCCCGCCCAATCGTAGAAGCAGATTGCGCCTACGTTGGCGTTGATACCGGCAGCAATGCCGGGCGCGAGTGTCGGGGTCGTGGAGATTTTCCAGACCGCGCGCCGGGTCCGGTCGGCGAACGGGCGCACGTCGCGTACGCTTTTCCAGAACGCACGAGAGGTTTTCGCGTCGAGGCTTCCCAGCTCGCCGAAGGGCCGCAGCAGTTCTTCGAGCTTCTTGCGCCGGTAGGCGATGGACTGCGGAATGCCTTCGAGCCGCAGCGCGGTTACCGCTCGGCCGGGCGATTTCAATTCGTCGACCGAATCCGCGGGCCATTGCGGCAGGTGGGCGGCGGCCGAGACTTCGCAGGAGGAACCCATCGCCGCCGACATCGCTTCATTCGCGCGCACGTCGGTCAGGCCGAACACCAGCACCGTCAAGCAATCTTCGGCGCGCGGCAGGACCTTGAGCGTGATGTTGGTCATCGCTGCCAGCGTTCCCCATGAACCCGCGAACAGACGCGGCAGGTCGTAGCCGGTAACGTTCTTCACCACGCGGCCGCCCGCCTTGAACAATTCGCCGCGCCCGGACACCGCCGAGACGCCAAGAATGAAGTCGCGCGCGCCGCCGGCCTTGACCCGGCGTGGTCCCGATAGTCCGGCGGCAATCGCACCGCCGAGGGTAGATGTGTTGTCGCTCCTGCCGAGCAATGCACTGTAGTCGGCGGGTTCGAAGGCAAGCTCCTGGTTCTTTTCTTCGAGCGCCTTCTCGATTTCCGCGAGCGGCGTTGCCGCGCGCGCGGAAAGCACCAGTTCTTCCGGTTCATAGAGCGAGATGCCGGAGAGCGCGGAGAGATCGAGCGTCGCGTCGGTCTGCGTGGCGCGGCCCATTTCGCGTTTAGAGCCATGCCCGATCAGTTCGAGACGCCGCTCTTTTCCTGCGGCCCACAAGATCGCTTCGGCGACGTCGGCTTCGTCGCGGGGTTTTACGATGTCGGTCATCAGAAGCGCGGCAGGTCGGGGAATGCGGTCTTGCCCGCGTGGACATGCATCCGGCCCATCTCGGCGCAACGATGCAGTTCGGGAAAGACCTTGCCGGGATTGAGCAGGCCCTTGTCGTCGAAGGCGCACTTCACGCGAAGTTGCTGGTCGAGGTCTACTTTACTAAACATCGCGGGCATCAGGTCGCGCTTTTCCACGCCGACGCCATGCTCGCCGGTCAGCACGCCGCCGACCTCGACACACAGGCGCAGAATATCGCTGCCGAATTCCTCGGCGCGCTTCAGTTCGCCTTCCTTGTTCGCATCATAGAGAATGAGCGGGTGCAGGTTGCCGTCGCCGGCATGAAACACGTTCGCGACCAGCAGCCCGTATTTTTCCGACATCTCGCGCATCCGCGCCAGCACCAGCGGCAACTTCGCGCGCGGAATGGTGCCGTCCATGCAGAGATAGTCCGGCGAAATGCGGCCGACCGCGGGGAATGCCGCCTTGCGTCCGGCCCAGAATTTCAGGCGTTCTTCCTCGTTGGTGGAAATGCGGATTTCGCCTGCGCCGCAATCTTTCGCGATTGCCGAAACCTGTTCGATCAGGTGATCGACCTCCGCTTCCGGCCCGTCGAGTTCGACGATGAGCAGCGCCTCGACATCGAGCGGGTAACCCGCCTTCACGAAATCTTCCGCCGCCTTGATCGCCGGTCGATCCATCATTTCCATGCCGCCGGGGATGATCCCGGCGCCGATGGTGCGCGCGACGCAGTCGCCCGCCGCCTCGGAAGTCGAGAAGCCGACGAGCAATGCGCGCGCCGTCTCCGGCTTCTTCAGGATGCGCACGGTGACTTCGGTCACGACACCAAGCAGCCCTTCCGAGCCGATGATGAGGCTCAGGAAATCGTAGCCTTCGGCGTCGAGGTGCTTGCCGCCGAAACGGACCACCTCGCCCGTGATCAGCACCATCTCCACGCCGAGCACGTTGTTCGTGGTGAGGCCGTATTTCAGGCAATGCACGCCGCCGGAGTTCTCGCCGACATTGCCGCCAATGGTGCAGGCGATTTGCGACGAGGGATCGGGCGCGTAATAGAAGCCCTTGCCTTCCACCGCCTTGGTGATGCCGAGGTTGGTGACGCCGGGCTGGGCGACGACCGCGCGGTTGGCATAGTCGATGTCGAGTACCTTGTTGAACTTGCCCATGCCGAGCAGCACGCCATCGGCCAGCGGCAGCGCGCCGCCGGAAAGCGACGTGCCCGCACCGCGCGGTACGACCTTGATGCCTTCGGCATGGCAGTATTTCAGGACCGCCGAGACCTGCGCGGTGGTTTCGGGAAGCACCACGACCATCGGAAGCTGCTTGTAGGCGGTCACGCCATCGGACTCATAGGGCCGCATCGCGATCTCGTTCGCGATGACCCCGTCGCCCGGCACGATTTCCCGCAGCGCCGCGACGATCTTCTCGCGGCGATCAATTACCTCCCGGTCGGGAGCGGGCATGGCAACCATTGGCGGGCATCCTCGTGCGCTTATTTTTTGGCGTGCGCCGGTCTCTACCCTATCAGAACGGCACAGGCATTAGCGAACGCAATGCCAGAAACGGCGATGCCGGCGCAGGAAGCCCGCACCGGCACCGAACCTGAAGGCGCGCAACCGCGCCATACATTCTTTTAGTTGGAGCCGAACGGCGACCAGGGCTTCGGCGCGGGCTGCGGCGTAACCGGCACCGGATCGGACGCCGGCATCGACTGGGCGATCGCCTTGTCGAGCTTCTTGTCCGCTTTCTTCTTCGGCGCGGACTTCTTCTTGGCGGCCTTCTTGGCCTTTTTCGCCTTCACTACCTTCTTCGTCTTCTTCGCGGCTTTCGCCTTTACCGCTTTTTTCTTCTTCTTCGCTGCTTTCTTCTTGGCCTTTTTCTTCTTCGCCATGACTAACCTCAATCCTTCCGCCTAAAGGGCGGCCGTAACCGGCCGCGGGTTTGAATTCTCAGGGGCTTCGAACCACCAGCACGTGCAGGCTACGCGGACCATGTGCGCCTAGCAAATGCGTCTGCTCGATGTCGCCCGACCGGGACGGGCCGGTGATCCAGTTCACCGCGCGAGGCATGCCGCGCTCGCCGAAACGCGCACGGATGTTGTCCCAGACCGTTTCGTAATCGCTCGCAATATCTTTTTCGTCAACCACTACGAGATGATGGTCGGGCAGGAAGTTGAGCGTGGTCGGATTGTCGTTGCCGGAGAGCAGCACCAGCGTGCCGGACTCGGCGACACCACCGAACGCATGGGAGACGGAAGCGAGTTGTTTGCCGTCCGATGTACCAACACTGACGCCAAGTGCCGCTTCCTTTGCCCAAGGAATGAGCGAAAGCCGCTCATCGGCACCGCGGCGCACCTCATGCGGCAGGTTCTTCGAGCGCAAGTAGCGCGCCACTTCCGCCGGAACGCCGGAATCCGAGTCCAGCACGGTTACGCTCGCCTTCGCGTTCTCGACCATCGCGCAGAACAGGGCGAGCAGTTCTTCGTTCTTCTTCTGCCCACGCGCGGGAACAATGCCGCGCGGGTGGCCTTGGACGCGGGCGGCAGCGGTTTCGCGGCGCGTAGCCTCCTTCCCGCTCACGCCGAGCGACTTGCGGATAGAAGCGAGGATGGTTTCGCGTCCGCTCATGAGGGGCGCCGCCGGTTTTTCCATTGCGACTGGAAGGTTGATCCTTGCGGCGCAGGGAAATCGCGATGCCGGGTCCAGCCGCCTGCGAGCGGAAGCGCGCGGAAGCGGCCCTTGCCGCCGAACAGGCGCAGCAAGCGCGCCGCCAAGGCGGTTGCCACCCGATACAACGCGGGACGCTTAGCGAAATAAGCCCAGAAGCCGAGGCCGTAGCGCATGGCGGCAGGCTGCAAGTGCCGCTCGAACTCGCGCTCGCGCCAGTGGCGCATGAGTTTGGGCAGCGGAATTCGCACCGGGCACACTGCCTCGCAGCGCCCGCAGAAGGTCGAGGCGTTAGGAAGCTGGCCGCCCTTCTCTACCCCGACCAGCGACGGCGTCAGCACCGCGCCCATCGGACCCGGATAGACCCAGCCATAGGCATGGCCGCCCACCGCATGAAACACCGGACAGTGGTTCATGCACGCGCCGCAACGGATGCAGCGGAGCATTTCCTGAAACTTGCCGCCCAGCATGTTCGAGCGTCCGTTATCGAGCAGCACCACATGATATTCCTGCGGCCCGTCGGGATCGCCGGGGCGGCGCGCGCCGGTCGAGAAGGTCGTATAGACCGAGAGATCCATTCCCGACGCCGTGCGGGCAAGCAGGCGCAGGAAAGTTGCCGCATCCTCGCGCGTCGGCACCACCTTCTCGATGCTGGTGATCACGATGTGGCACTTCGCGAGCGTCTGGGTGAGATCGCCATTGCCCTCGTTGGTGACGATCACCGACGAGCCGGTTTCCGCGATCAGGAAATTCGCGCCGGTGATACCGACATCGACGCTCAAGAAAGTGTCGCGCAGCATGGCGCGGGCTTCGGCCAGCAGCGAGGTCGGCTCGTCGAGGTTGCGTTCCGGCGGAAGATCGGTGTGAACGCGGCGGAAGTCGGCTTCGATCTGCTCTTTCGTGACATGCAGCGCGGGCGCGATCAGGTGCGAGGGGGTCTCGCCGCGAAGCTGGATGATGTATTCGCCAAGATCGGTCTCGACCGGCCGGATGCCGTTCTGTTCGAGACAGGCGTTCAATCCCGTCTCTTCCGAAATCATCGACTTGCCCTTCGCGACCGTCTTCGCGTTCAGGCGCTTGCAAATGCCGAGGATGATCTCGTTCGCTTCCTCCGCGTTCGCAGCCCAGTGCACGTGGCCGCCGGACGCGATTACGTTCTTCTCGTATTCCTCCAGATACAGATCGAGATGCGCGAGGATGTGATCTTTCAGGTCGCGCGCGCTGTCGCGGAGCGCGTCGTATTCCGGCAACCGCTCCACCGCACCCTTGCGGCGCTCGATGAAGCCTTTCTCGGAACGCGCCAGCGCTTTCTGCAGGAACGCATCGTCCAGCGCTTTTCGCGCATTCTCTTTGAAATAAGGAGAATTGACCGGCTGCGTCATCGTTCCGGCTCGCCGATGGCCGGCTCGCCGCCCATGCCCGCCAGTACTTCCGCGACATGGCGCACCTTTATCTTGCTGCCTTCGCGCGAAAGTTTACCCGCCATGTTCATGAGGCAGCCAAGATCGCCCGCCAGCAGCGTATCCGCGCCGCTGGCCGCGATGTTCGCGGTCTTCTTTCCGACGATCTTGTTGGAGATGTCGGGATACTTCACGCAGAAGGTGCCGCCGAAACCGCAGCAGACATCCGGATCTTTCATTTCGTTCAGCGTCAGGCCGTTTACCGCGGCAAGCAGCTTCCGTGGTTGCGCTTGAATCCCAAGCTCGCGCAGCCCCGAACAGGAGTCGTGATAGGTGACGGTGCCCTCATAGGCAGCATCTTTCGGTTGTTCCTGCGCAACCGAGGAGAGAAACGCGGTCAGCTCGTAGGTTTTCGACGCGAGAGCCTTCGCGCGAGGCTCCCACTCCTCGTCGCCCGCGAACAATTCGGGATAGTGAACCGAGATTTGTGCGGCGCAGGAGCCGGAAGGCACCACTACATATTCATATGGCTCGAACGCAGCGATCACCTGTTCTGCGATGGCGCGCGCGGTCCTGCGGTCCCCGGCATTGAAGGCCGGCTGGCCGCAACAGGTCTGCGCGGGTACGTCCACGACACATCTCGCATCTTCCAGCAGCTTCGCCGCCGCGAAGCCGATGCGCGGCCGGATCAGATCGACGAGACAGGTGACGAAAAGCCCGACATGCAGAAACGGCCTCTCGATTGCGGTTGGATTGCCGGACATGGGTGACGTTAGGCCGCCGCTGGCAGGATTCGGGAAAAGTGCTATCAGTCTCGCAAATCATAATGTTCCGGGGGCGGCCCATGCAAACCATCACCTGCGTCGAAGACCTGCGCGAAGTCTACAAGACCCGCGTCCCGCAAATGTTCATCGACTATGCCGAGAGCGGCTCGTACTCCGAGCAGACGCTGCGCTGGAACCGCGAAGACCTCCAGAAAATCCGCCTGCGGCAGAAAATCCTGACCGACGTCTCCAAGCGCGACACCAAGACCACAATCGCGGGCAAGCAGGTGAACGTGCCGCTCATCCTCGCGCCCATCGGCCTGTGCGGGATGCAGCACGCGGACGGCGAAATCCTCGCCGCGCGCGCCGCCGACGAGGCCGGCATTCCCTTCACGCTCTCGACCATGTCGGTCTGCTCGATCGAGGACATCGCAAGCGAAACCAAGAAGCCGTTCTGGTTCCAGCTCTACGTGATGAAGGACCGCGAATTCATCCGCAACCTGATCGCCCGCGCCGCCGCCGCGCGCTGCTCGGCGCTGGTGCTGACCGTCGATCTCCAGTTGCTCGCGCAGCGCCACCGCGACATCAAGAACGGCCTCACCGTGCCGCCGAAGATGAAGCTGAAGAACATCCTCGACATCATGACCAAGCCGCGCTGGGCCTTCGGCATCCTCGGCACCAAGCGCCGCAGCTTCGGCAACCTCGTCGGTCACGTGAAGGGCATGACCAATACCGGCTCGCTCGGCGCGTGGACCGCGGAGCAGTTCGACCCGGCGCTGAACTGGGAAGACGTGAAGTGGATCAGGAAGCTCTGGAAGGGCAAGCTGATCATCAAGGGCATCATGGAAGTCGCGGACGCGCGGCTTGCGCTCAAACACGGCGCGGACGGCATCGTCGTATCCAACCACGGCGGACGGCAGCTCGACGGCGCGCCCTCTTCGATCTCGGCGCTACCGAAGATCGTCGATGCCATCGGCGACAAGACCGAGATTTTGTTCGACGGCGGCATCCGGACCGGACAGGATCTCATGCGCGCCATCGCACTCGGCGCGAAGGGCGCAATGATCGGCCGCGCATTCGTTTACGGCCTTGGTGCCAATGGCCAGCAGGGCGTGCGCACCGCCATCGAATGCATCCGCAAGGAGCTGGACATGTCGATGGCGCTGTGCGGCGTAAACTCCATCGCCGAAATCGACAAGAAAGTGTTGGCGGACTGAGCGTTTACGACGCCTCGCGTTCTTTTTCTTCGCAACTCCGGAACCTGAGCGGTCCGGGCACGTTCAGGGCATGACCCCTCGAAGAATGGAGAGCGCGATGAAAGTCAGCGAAGTCATGACGACCGACGTCAAGATCGCGGACCCGAACCGGACGATTCAGGACGCGGCGAAGCTGATGGACAAGAACGATTGCGGCAGCCTGCCGGTCGGTGAAGCCGACCGCCTCGTCGGCATGATCACCGACCGCGACATCGTCATCCGCGCCGTCGCCGCCGGACTTCCGGCGAGCACGCCGATCCGCGACGTCATGACCAAAGAAATGAAATACTGCCACGAGAACGACGACATCGAGGATGTCGCCAGAAACATGGGCGAAGTCCAGATGCGCCGCCTGCCGGTGCTGAACGCCGAGAAGCGGATCGTCGGTATCGTATCCATCGGCGATCTCGCGCGCTCGGACGAAGAATGTGCCGGCAATGCGCTCGCGGACATTGCGCAGCCCGGCAACGGAAAAGCCGCCGCCTGATCGCCGCCCGCTAACGCCGGTTGCCGTAACCGATCCTGTCGCCGTTCATGCGGGACGGCTGTGCGACGCTGCGCGCATAGCGTCCGAACCGGCCGCGGATCGCCTTCCATAATGTCCAGAGCGCAATCATGGCTGCCTCGCTACGTTTTCCTTCGATGCAGGAAAGCTAGGCGCGACAGCTTGTCTTGAAAATTGAATTATTTTCATGTTATCGTTCTCAAATAGAGAACGATGGAACTGTCAGACCTCACCATTTTCCGGACCGTGGTCGAAAGCGGCGGCATCACCCGTGCCGCCGAAAAACTGCGCCGCGTGCCCTCCAACGTCACGACGCGCATCGGCCAGTTGGAAGAAGACCTCGGCGTAAAACTGTTCGTGCGCGAAGGCCGCAACATCCGGCTCTCGCCCGCAGGCGCCGTGCTGATCGAGAAGGCGAACCGGCTGCTCGATCTCGCGCGCGAGGCGCGCGAAGCGGTCCATGAAAGCGCGCCGCGCGGCATCCTGAAGCTCGGCGCCTATGAGAGCACCGCGTCGGTCTGGCTGCCTGCGCGTCTGAGCGAGTTCCAGAAGAAGTATCCGCAGGTGGCGCTGGAACTGCACACCTGGAGCCTGCAGAACATGATCGGCGGCGTCATGTCCGCTCAACTCGAAGCCGCGATCATTTCCGGCTACGACGACGACCCGCGTTTCGAAAACTTATGGCTCTATGACGATGAAGTCGTACTTGTTGCGCCCAAGAACAAGGATCCGCTCTCGCGCGGCAGCAAGGAAGATTTCGTCCTGCTCTCGTTCGACGACGATTGCCCGTTGCGGCATCAGGTGGAGCGCTACGTGCGCGATAAAATCCGCGCGCCTACGCGCGTGATCGAGATGTCGTCAAACCACGCCCTGCTCGGCTGCGTGGCGGCCGGCATGGGCATCGGCATGATGCCGCAGAGCGTGCTGCCGACCTTCCCCGGCAACAACCTGCTCAACATTCATCGCATCCCGAAAGAAGTCGCGCTGAAACGGATCATGCTCACCTGGCGCAAGGGCATGCGCTCGGCACGCATCGATGCGCTGGTGGAAACGTTCACGGCGGCGAAAGCGCGGACGCGCGGCCGGAAGTAATTACATTCCCAGTTCGCTCAAGCCCGGATGATCCGCGGGACGCGGGCCTGACGGCCAGCGGAATTTCCGCTCGCTCTCCTTGATCGGTACATCATTTATGCTCGCCTCGCGGCGGCGCATCAGCCCGGCCTCGTCGAACTCCCACTGCTCGTTCCCGTGCGCGCGAAACCAATTTCCCTCGGCATCGCGGTACTCATAGGCGAAACGCGCAGCGATGCGATTGCCGTGGAACGCCCAGACTTCCTTGATCAGCCGGTAGTCCTGCTCCTTGACCCACTTGCGCGTGAGAAATTCCACGATAGCGGGACGGCCAGCGAAAAACTCGGAGCGGTTTCGCCACGTACTATCTTCCGTGTAAGCGAGCGAAACGCGCTGCGGGTCGCGCGAATTCCAGGCGTCCTCCGCCATGCGCGCCTTCTGCGCGGCGGTCTCGGCAGTAAAAGGCGGCAATGGCGGACGCATGACGCTCAGTCTTCCTTGAAGCCGTATTCGGGAATGTTGCCGGTCGCGCCGTAATATTTGTACGGCAGGAACTTGCCGGTCATCGTGATCTTGACACGGTCGCCTTTCGGATTAGCCTGCCGCTCCATCACGAAATCGAAGTCGATCGCCGACATGATGCCGTCGCCGAACTCCTCCTCGATCAAGGCTTTCCACGCCGGACCGTTCACCATCACCATTTCATAGAAACGGTAGATCAGCGGGTCCGTGGGCGGCATCGGCGTGCCGGTGCCGCGATAGGGCACTTCGTTCAGCATCGCCTGCTCGGTCTTAGAGAGGCCGAATAGCTCGGCTGCGGCCTGCGCCTGCGGCTTGGTGAGCTTCATCTGCCCCATGAGCGCGCCCACGATCAGCGTCGGCGAGAAACCGCCGATCTTTTCGCAGATGTAGCTCCACTTCCAACCCTTCTCGCGCTTGATGTCGAGAATTTTTTCGTTGAGTGCTTCGCGTTTCATGGCGGTCTTCCTTGGCTTGCAATGAAAAAATTACGCACGCTTGCGCAGCGGTTCGGGCGCGGGCGACGAACCCGAAACCGGCCGGACGACCGGCACGTTCTGCGGGTCGCGCTTCATGCCCTTGGTCTCTTCCTTGAAGGTCTTGCTGCGCGTGACGAGGAAATCGATGAGGTGGTTGCGCACCGCGTAATAGTCTTTGTCCTTGTGAATCTGGTTGCGGTCGCGCTCTTTCGGCAGCGGGTTCTCCACGATCTCGGCGATCTGCGCTTCCGGCCCGTTGGTCATCAGCACGATCTTGTCGGAAAGGTAGATCGCCTCGTCCACGTCATGCGTGATCATGAACACAGTCTGGCCGGTGGAAAGGCAAATGCGGCGCACTTCGTCCTGCAAGGTGCCGCGCGTCAGCGCGTCGAGCGCGGAAAACGGCTCGTCCATCAGGAGCATTTTCGGCTCCAGCGACAGCGCGCGGGCAATGCCGACGCGCTGCTTCATGCCGCCCGATAACTCCGAAGGCTTTTTATATTCCGCGCCCTTGAGACCGACGAGATCAATAAACTTCTCGGCGTGTTCCTTGATCTGCGTGCGGGACCAGTCCTTGTGCTTGGCGCCGACCGCATAGGAGACGTTGCCGAGCACCGTGCGCCAGGGCAGCAGCGCGTGACTCTGGAAAATCACCGCGCGGTCGAGCGAAGGCCCATCGATTGCGACGTTATCAACGATGACGACGCCCTCGGACGGCGCATCAAGGCCGGCGAGGATGTTGAGCACCGTGGTCTTGCCGCAACCGGAGTGACCGATCATGCAGACGAATTCGCCGCGGCCGATCTTCAGCCACAGGTCCTCGAACACCGTGGTCTGTCCGCCGCCGGGCGCGGGATAGCGCTTCGCGATCGCTTCGATGGAAATCAGTTTGTCGGTCATTGCTTATTCCGGGTAGGTCACCAGCTTCGCGGCGCGCGCGAGCAACTGGTCGAGCACCATGCCGACGATGCCGATAACGAGGATCGCGTTGATGACGTTGGTGATCGAGAGGTTGTTCCACTCGTTCCAGACGAAGTAGCCGATGCCGGTGCCGCCCACGAGCATTTCAGCCGCCACGATGACGAGCCAGGCGATGCCGATGGAAATGCGCATGCCGGTGAGAATTGTCGGCGCGGCGGCGGGCAGAATGACGGTAAAGGCGCGTTTGAAAGCGCCTACTTCCAATGTGCGCGCGACGTTCAGCCATTCCTTGCGGACGCTTGCGACGCCGAACGCGGTGTTGATCAGCATCGGCCAGACCGAGCAGATGAAGATTACGAAGATCGCGGAGTAATTGGAGTCCTTGATGGTGTAGAGCGCCAGCGGCATCCATGCGAGCGGCGAGATCGGCTTCAATACCTGAATGAAGGGATCGAGCGCGCGGCTGATCAGCGGCGACATGCCGATCAGGAAGCCGAGCGGAATCGCGACCAGCACGGCGAGCAAATAGCCTAGCGCAACGCGGCCGATCGAATAGGCGAGCTGGATGCCGAGGCCCTTGTCGTTCGGGCCGTTGTCATAGAACGGATTGGTGAGATGCTTCCAGAGCGTCGCGCCAACCTGCAACGGCCCCGGCATCGCCGAAGTTCCTTGCGTCGCGGTCTGGCCCATCAGCTTTGCGTATTCCGGGTCCATCTGCTGCACGGCGCCGGTGCCGCTGGTCGCGATGTGCCAGCCGCCAAGAAAGACGACGAGGATGACGACCGAGACGATGCCGGCACGCATGGATTGGGGAAGCATGTTCGTTCTCCGCCGTCATGGCCGGAATATTCCAGCCATGACGTGGTTGGGTGTCAGGTGCGCTTGATCTTGAAACTCTTGATGTAATCCTCAGGCTTGGACGGATCGAACACCTTGCCCATCACCGAGAAAGTCTTGGTGGTGGAAGCCGGTGGCTTGAGACCGACTTCCTTCATGAGCCTCGTGGTGTCGGTCGCGAGGAAGACCTGCTTCGCCACGTCCGAATACTTGATGTCGCCCTTGATCTGACCCCAGCGCTTCATCTGGGTGAGAATCCAGATCGCGAAGGACTCGTAGGGGAACGGGTCGAAGTCGATGCGGTCCGGCACCTTCTTCACGTTGCCGAGGCCGTTGGCGAAGGTGCCGGTCAGCACCTGTTCGACCACCGTCACCGGCTGGTTGAGATAGTTGGCAGGCGCGATGGATTCCGCGATCTGCTTGCGGTTCTCCTGCTTGGTAGCGAAGGCGGTCGCGTCGATGATCGCCTTCAGCAACGCGGCGTAGGTGTTCGGCGAGGATTTGACGAACTCCTGCGACGCCGCGAAGGCGCAGCACGGATGGCGGTCCCAGATTTCCTTCGAGAGGATATGGATGAACCCGACGCCGTCATAGACCGCGCGCTGGTTCACCGGATCGGGAGCAAGGAAGCCGTCGATGTTGTCGGCGCGAAGGTTCGCGACCATCTCCGGCGGCGGCACCGCGCGGATCTGCACGTCGGTGTCCGGGTCGATGCCGTGTTCCGCAAGATAGTAGCGGAGCAGATAATTGTGCATCGAGTAATCGAACGGAACCGCGAACTTGAAGCCCTTCCACGACTTCGGATCGCGCTTGTCCTTGTGCTTGATGCTGAGCGTGATGGCCTGGCCGTTGATGTTCTCGACCGCCGGCATCGTATACGGGATCGGGTTTGAACCGGCTCCGAGCGTGATCGCGAGCGGCATCGGCGAGAGCATGTGCGCGGCGTCGTATTCCTTGTTGATGGTCTTGTCGCGCACGACCGCCCAACCCGCGGTCTTGATCACGTCGACGTTGAGGCCGTGCTTCTCGTAGAAGCCCATCGGCTTTGCCATGATGATCGGCGTGGCGCAGGTGATCGGGATGAAGCCGACTTTGAGGTCTTTCTTCTCCAGCGGCTTGGCCTGCGCGAAAACTTCGGTCGCGGTGCCAAGAGGGAAGAAGTGCGAAATCGCGGCGAGCGCCGTGGACGCACCGACCGATTGCAAGAATGCGCGGCGCGCATTGTCCTTCGGGAACATCGCGCGCAGCACGGCGCCAGCCACGACATTCTCATAATTCTTTTCGTCGCTTGAAGAGACCTCCTGCGACTGCAAGCGGAGCGCGTGATCGTGCTCCTCGGTGCTCGCATGTTGCCCGCACGGACAGCCCTTGGTCAGACGCTGCTTGGGGTCGAAGGGGTTACGAAACATGGACATGACGGCTCCCTCACGGAAAAAAGCTGCTGCAGAGGGAGCAAACGCGGTGCCAGTTTTCGGCTGGCGATTACGAAGTGCGAAAATAGTTTCTTTCTCTAGACATTTCAGCGTCTTGGCTGCTACGATATTTCGTTATGTACGATATTTCGTAGCAAATCCGCCGAGCGTGCAATCGAATGGGCAGAGCAGCGCCAAAGAAAGAGGCAAAACCGGAAAGCAGCGAACGCTTCTTTCGGGACGTCGCGCGCGACAACCGCCTCATCCTCGAAGCCGCGGGCGAAGGCATCTACGGTGTGAACGCGGAAGGTAAAACCACGTTCGTAAATCCCGCAGCCGCACGCATGCTGGGCTGGAACGCGGAAGACCTCATCGGCAAGGACATGCACACTACGGTGCATCACAGCCACTCCGATGGTTCGCATTATCACAATCACGACTGCCCGATTTATGCGGCGTTCCGAGACGGTGCCGTGCATCAGGTCTCGGACGAAGTGTTCTGGCGGAAAGACGGCTCGTTCTTTTTCGTCGAATATACTTCAACGCCGATCGAGGATCGTGGCGTCGTGGTCGGCGCGGTGATCGTATTCCGTGATATCACGCAGCGCCGCGTGGATGACGAACGCCTGCGCGAAGCGCTCGCGGAAGTCGGCCGTCTTCGTGAGAAACTTGAGCGCGAAAACGCCTATTTGCAGGAAGAAATCCGCATCGAGGGTAATCGCCGCGGCATCGTCGGCGAGAGCGCGGCGATGCAGCAGATCGTGCGTCAGATCGAGATCGCGGCCCCTTCCCGCCTCAGCGTGCTGATCGCGGGCGAGAGCGGCACCGGCAAGGAACTGATCGCTCGCACGATCCACGAAGCGAGTATCCGTGGCGAGCATCCATTCATCCGCGTGAATTGTGCAACGCTCTCGCGCGCCGATGCCGAAGCCGAACTGTTCGGCGACGGAAGAAGCGATTCCGGCCGCATCGAACTGGCCGACGGCGGCACCCTGTTTCTCGACGAAGCAGGCGACCTGCCGCTAGAAGCGCAAGACCGGCTGTTGCGTGTCTTCGAACAAAGCGAAAGCACGCCGGCGAAAACGCACAGTGCGCCAAGGCTGGATACCCGCGTGATCGCCGCCACCAACCGCGACCTGAAAGCGGCCGTGCGGCGCGGCAGTTTCCGCAGCGAACTCTATTATCGGCTCAGCGTGATCGCGATCGAAGCGCCGCCGCTGCGCGAGCGCCGCGAAGACATTCCGCTGCTCGCCGCGCATTTCCTTGCAAGCGCGAACCGCAAGCTGCGCACGGCCTCCTCCTCGAAAATCTCCGAAGCCGACATGCGCCGCATGATCGAATACGCATGGCCAGGCAACGCACGGGAGTTGCAGAACGTGATCGAGCGCGGCGCGATGCTGGCGCGCGGCGGCGCAATCAGGATCGATTTGCCGCGGCCCGTCGCCGCGCACCGCACGGCGAATGCCGCAGCGCAGGTCGTTACCGAAGATGCGCGGCGCGAGCGGGACCGCACCAATATCATGGCCGCACTCGACGCCTGCGGCGGCAAGATATTCGGCCGTGGCGGCGCGGCCGAGCTGCTCGACATCAAGCCGACCACGCTCGCCTCCCGCATCAAGTCGCTCGGCATCCGCCATCGCAAGAACGGACCGCGCGAACCGCGCAGCCGTTAACTTCGCTGCGGCGCAACGGCACCGGGCGTTCCCGCTTCCGCGACGGCGTCCGGCCTGTATAGTCCGCGTAACTTTTATCGCGCCGGTTTTCCCCGACAATGAAACAGATCGCCGAAGTCCTGCGGACGTTCTTTGCGCTCGCGGTCCCCTATTTCCGCTCCGAGGAAAGATGGCAGGCACGACTCCTGCTGTTTGCCGTGATCGCCGCCGAGTTCGGCGTGGTCTATGCGCTGGTCGCGTTCAACCACTGGAACGCCTACTTCTTCAACGCAATCCAGAACCGGGACTGGGACGACTTCATGTATGCGCTGCTGCTGTTCGGCGGCATCGCGCTCTGGACCGCGCTCGCGACGATGGCGCAGTTCTACTTCGGACAAATGCTCATCATGCGCTGGCGGCGCTGGATGACGGAGCAATATGTAAACCGCTGGATGGCGGACGCGCGCCACTACAAGATGCGCGTGCTCGGCCACGACGTCGACAACACGCACCTGCGTATCGCGAACGACATTCTCATCTTTCTCCAGAAGACCCACGATCTCGGTTACAATTTTCTCGGCAGCCTGATCGCGCTCGTCTCCTTTGCGTACATCCTCTGGGGGCTTTCCAGCGCGGCGCCATTCGTCGTGTTCGGCACCGACCTCACCTTCCCCGGCTATTTGTTCTGGATCGCAATTCTTTATGCGGCGGTCGGCACACTGATCGCGCACTGGATCGGCAAGCCGCTGATTGCGTACAATTTCAATCAGCAGCGTTTCGAATCCGATTATCGCTTTGCGATTACCCGCGCGTGGGACCACTCCGAACCGATCGCGCTGATGCGCGGCGAGAAGATTGAGCGCGAGGTACTCGGCACGCGTTTCGGCAATCTGGTGCGTAACTGGACGCGCCTGATCCGCCGCCAGTCGGGACTGACATTCTTCGTCACCGGCTATACGCAATGGTCGCTGGTGTTTCCGACGCTGGTCGCGAGTCCCGCCTATTTCCTCGGCGCGATTCCGCTCGGCTCGCTGATGCAGGGCGCGCTCGCATTCCAGCGCGTGGATATTGCCTTCGCATTTTTCCTCCATTCCTACGCGAAGATAGCGGAATGGAAGGCGAGCATGGACCGCATCGCGCAACTCGACGAAGCGCTTGGCAAAGTCGACGCGCCGCAGGACGAAAAAGCCCTGATCCGTTTCGGCAAGACCATGAACGGCGACTTGCAAGCCAGCGATCTCGTGGTGAAGCTGCCCGACGGACGCGCCATCGCGGCACTCGACAAACTTTCGCTCGCATCCAGCTCCCGCACGTTGATGGAAGGGCAATCCGGCTCCGGCAAGTCGAGCATCCTGCGCGCGCTCGCGGGCGTATGGACGCGCGGCAGCGGCGAGATTTCGCTTCCCGATGGAAAGCTCCTCGCAATGCCACAGCGCTTCTACTTCCCGCTCGGTTCGCTGCGAACGGTCATCTCCTATCCGACGCCACGGGAGGAAGTGGACGATTCGCGGCTTCGCGACGTGCTCGAACAGGTAGGCCTCGGCTATCTCGCGGCGCGACTCGACGAGGACGCGGAATGGGGTTCGATGCTTTCCGGCGGCGAACAGCAGCGTGTCGCCTTTGCACGCGCCATCCTGCGCAATCCGGACATATTATTGCTGGACGATACCACCTCGAACCTGGACGGCGACGCCACGAAACAGATGTACGAGGCGCTCGCGCGCAACCTGCCCGGCACCATCGTGCTGTCGCTTGCGCGCAGCAGCGCGCTCGTTACGCTTCACGGACAAACCATCGCATTGCCGCCGGCAGCGGCGCGTGCAAGCTAAAGAAAAAGAGGGAGAACGCTTCCATGGGGAAGATGAGCTATTACACGGACTTCTGGGGCATGAACTACGACATCTGCCCCTGCGACGTGCATGTCACCGACTATCTCGAAGCGCGCGGCGTGAAGGATTCCAATATCTTTCACTTCGGCACCGGCACCCATCATCATGTCGGCATTCGTTGCCACGAGAATGGCTCCGGCAATCGCGTGCTCGGCATCACCGCATCCATCGAGGAGGCGGAAGCCTATGTGAAGCTCGCCATCGAGAGGCCGGAAGTCTCGCGCAGCTACAAGGCGTTCTTCGGCGACATCTACGTGCTCGAACCGAAGCTGCTGCCGAACTTCGACGCGGTGGCGCTGGTGCATCTTTGCGAGTTCCGCGCACCTGCGATGGACGATTACGGCGGCCTGACCGACCGTCAGCTCTGCGACCTGTTCACCGCGAAACTTAATCCCGGCGGCCACATGATTTTCTACACGAAGTCGATGGCCTGGGATCGCGCGCAGCCGGTGGTCGAGCAATGGGCGAAAGACTCCGGCTTCGGGAAGGCGGAAGAGTTCAAGACGCTGGCGATCTATCGCAAGAAGGCCTGATGCGAGGACGGCGGCGCGGAATTCCGCCGTCCTTGATCCAGCGCAAGAAAGCGCAGGATTTTTTCGCTAGACTTCGCCGTGAAAGGTTCGATGTGCCGTGACCATTCCCGTGCAAAGTGCCGCCTCCTCTCCGCTCGACGGCGCAAGCCTTGCCTCCGTCAATGAGGACAGTATCCGTGCGCTGGTGCATCGCTTCTACGCTTCGGTACAGAAGGACGAACTGATCGGACCAATCTTCGACCGCGAGATCGCCTCGGAGCGATGGCCGGTCCATCTCGAAAAGATGTGTGCGTTCTGGTCTTCGCTGCTGCTGAAAACGCGCGGCTACGAAGGCCGACCGCTCTCCCCGCATCTGCGGATGGACGAGCTTTCCGACGAGCACTTCCAGCGCTGGATCAAGCTGTTCCGCGCTACCGCGAACGAAGTATTCGAGGCCGGGGATGCCGCTGCGATCAGCCTGCTTGCGGAGCGCATCGCGCATAGTTTCCGGCTTGCGATTGCGTTCCACCGTGGCGAGGATACGACGAACCTGAAACCTTTCGTCGCCTCCCACTGAAACAAGAACCGTCTCAAGAGCCACAGTATGAATTCTGCCTGGAAAAGCCCCGCGCTCGCGCTCTACTGCGCGTTGTGGTCGGGTATAGTGATCGGCGTTTCCTTCATCGCAACGGTTGCGAAATTCGCAGCGCCGTCGCTGACGCGGCCGGTCGCGCTCGATGTCGGCACGCACACCTTCGCGATGCTGGCGCGGATCGAATGGGGACTGCTGGCGGGACTGGCGCTTCTCATCCTGCTCGCGGGATTACGGCGCTATCGCCTCATTTTTTTCGTGGTGCTCGCGGCCATTCTGGCCGTTGAAGCGCTCTGGATTTTCCCGCAGCTCAGCGCGCGCACGGCGCTCGTCATTGCGGGCCAGCCGTTGCCGCCTTCCCCGCTTCACGGGCTTTCGGTCGCGGCGGAATCCTCAAAGACTTTGCTGCTCGCGCTATTCGCGGTGCTTGAGCTGAAGGGGCGCGCTTATACCGCCTGATTTGAGTGGTACAGCAGGGTGGACTTGAACCACCGACCTCCGGTTCCACAGACCGGCGCTCTAACCAACTGAGCTACTGCTGCACATAGCGCGGGAGGCCCTTCCGGGGCCGCGACGCGGGCGGAATGTCTTGCAAACCGCCGGGCATTGCAAGGGTCCGGTTTGCCGCCCTCTACAGGCAAGCAAAAGCCCGGACCTTGCGGTCCGGGCTTCGCAATCTGCAGACGGCTCGGGTTACGAGAACGCCTTAAAGTTCTTGGCAACGCCGGACTTGATCGGCTCCGAAGTGTCGGTGGCGATCTTCTGCGCGAGCGCGGAGAGATCCTTGGCCTGCGCGGTCAGCGCTTCGAATTGCGCGCGGAAATAGGTGGTCGAAAGCTCCGCGGCGTCGGCCAGCGTCTTCGAGCCGAGCATCTTGCTGGTGTAGTCGAAGGAAGCGTTCACGTTCGCACGGAGCGCTTCGAGCGCCTTCGCGTTGAACTCCGCCGCACCCTTCGAGGCGGTGGTGTAGGTCGTCTCGAGCAGATCGGTGGTTTCTTCGGCCGCCGACTTCATCTTCTCGTAGGCGTCCTTGGCCTGCTTCACGCCCTTCTCCGCGAGTTCGCGGACGACTTCCGGGACTTCGGTCTTCGGCATTTCGAATTTCGGCATCTCGGTCATGGCTAGGTCTCCTACTGGATTTGCGAGGGGCACACGCCGTCCTGCTCCGGGCGGCGTATGGCGAGCGTCACCGCCCGCGGGTCCACCAGTCTTGGAAACTCCCTAGCACGGGTTTTGTTGCATCGCAACATAAATATTGCGATGCAAGGTTCCACCCGATAAGCGGCTCAGGTCCGGGGCTTGGTTGCCTCGCGGGCGGCGGTCGCCACCTGCTCGCCCATCACCTTGGACTGCTCGGTCAGCTTCTGCATGGTTTCCTTTGCGAACTCAGCCTGCAGACGCATGATTTCTTCCGGCCCACCGGCGCGGACGACCTTCTCGGCGAAGGCAAAAGCAGCGGCCACATTCTCCTCGGCAAAGCCGAGGGCCTGGCGGCCAATGTCCTTGGCGCCCGATTGCATCGCATTCGCGGAACCTTCGACCGCATTCATCGCCTTGGTCGCGTGGCTGATGTAGTTGTCGAACGCAGTCTTCGCCTGCTCTACGCTTTTCTCGGCGAAGGCGCGCATCTCGTGCGGAATTTCCATTCCCGGAATTTTGCCGAACGACATTTACTACCTCCCGTTGCTTCCCTTCCCCCGCGTACGGGGTTTTCCGTCCCGTTACGCTACGCGGCAATGCGGCACGGCTCAACCGGTTCCGCCAATTGAGGCGAGATTAACCTTGCACTGCGAAGGCTGGACGCGACGGGCCGGCCGGCATGGATTTCCGGGGCGGCCCAAATTATGAAGAAAGCGTAAACAGGGCGGCTAAACTGCTGTCCTGTTCCGTCCCGGGCGCGTTTGGAAGCAAGTCTCATGGTGCCGTTTCCGGCCCTCGCCACGCTCATCGCCGATCCGAAAATTTCGGCGTTGTTGCTCGATCCGGCGCCTGCGCTCGTTTTCGACAGCGCGGGCAACCTGCGCTTCGCAAACCGCGCGGCGGTGAGTGCCTATGGCGCGGCCAGCCTCGACGAACTGATCCACAAAAGCGCGGAGCGCTTCGGCGAGATGCCCGACACCGCGCGCGAATTCGCGGAAACGCTTCCCGCAGGCGGACCCTATCGCCGCGAGGCGATCGCGCTCGCGAGCGGCACGGAAACTTTCCGCTGCGAACGCCTCGCCTTGCAGAGCGGCGCGAACGCAGTGCTGTTCACCGGCCTCGCGCGGGAGCGTTCGGACGGCAATCTCGTCAGGGCGCTGGCTACGCTGGTCGAAAGCGAGAGCGCGCCGTTTGCGATGTTCGATGCGAACGGCAAGCCGCTGCACGCAAACAAGCTGGCCGCAGCCATCCTCGGCAGCGCCGCCACGCTGCATCACATCAACACCGCCGCAGGCGCGGCGCTGACGCAGGCGCTCGCTGGAGGAAAAAGCGAAATCGCCTTCGGCGCGGTGCAGATCGCCCTGCAAAAAATCGAAACCGGGACCAAGAGCCTGTTATTCGCTTCCTTCTCGCAGCCGCAGGCTACGGTTACAGCCTCGCAGGAATTGCAGAGCGATGCCGGTACCGTTTCGCCGGAGCCGGAAGCAAACCCGGACGCGGCTGTTGTGCCGCCATTGGTCAAACAAGCCGAGCCACCGCACACCGGAAATATCGGCTGGGAAGTGCCGCAACCTCCGAAAGCCGAAACTCCTGCGAACGAACCCGCTCCCGTCATCGAGGAGAACGAACTCACGGAGATCGTCGAGGAAGTATTCGCGGAGAACGAAGTCGCGGATGCGGTTGCGGAAGCCAGCGCCGGTTCCGATGCCGACGACCTGCAATTCATCGCGGAGACCGAGCTTGCAGCCGAGGCTGCGCAAGCAGCCGGCGAAAACAATTCCACCGGCAAGACACAGGCTCCTGCCGGCGAAAACATAGAGCAAGCCAATTCCGGTTCGGCAGGCCGCGACGCAACGCCGGAGAAAACCGAAGCGCATGCGCCGGAACCCGCCGCGCATGAGCAAGAAAAAAAATTACCCGTCGAGCCGGTTGCCGCTGCAATCGTTCCGCCGCTCAAGGCCGGAACCCCTGCTGGCACCGCGAAGCGCGCGCCTTCGCGCTTCGTCTGGCAACTCGATGCGGACGGAAAGTTCGTCAGCATCTCTGCCGATCTCGCGGAAGCGGTCGGCCCCGACAACGCCGCGCGCGTGGCCGACAACTGGAATACGCTGATTGCGCGAACCGGTATGAGCAATACCGACACGCTGCTCGCCGCACTTTCGCGCCGCGATACCTGGTCGGGCGTCACCGTGCTGTGGCCTGTCGCCGGCACGCAGACCGCGCGGCCGGTCGACCTCGCCGCGTTGCCCGTATTCAATCGCGAACGCCAGTTCACCGGCTATCGCGGCTTCGGCGTGTTCCGCGACGCCGTCCCGTTCATCGCAAAGGTACAGCCCGCCGCTCCCGCCGGACCGGAAGCGAAGACCGACAACGAGCAGAAGCCCGCGGAAGAAAAAATCGAAGAGACCGCGCAGCAGGTACAGAAAGAAACTCCTTCCACCGATACGCCGCCGCCGCTGGAAGTGCGCGACAACAAGGTGATCCGGATTCACGCCGCCGATCCCTACCAGGCCGTTTCCGAGCACGAAGAACCGAAACCGAAACTCGACCCGAAGGATGAAATCGCGTTCCGCGAAATCGGCCGCGTGCTCGGCAAGGAAGACCTGGAAAGCAGCCGCGCCAATGCGATCCGCCAGATCGAGAGGGCGTTCGACCTTCACGACGGCAAGGACACGCCGGAAACGCCAGAAACGGAAGAATCTGCTGCGCCGGAATCAACCCCTGAAGAAACACCGCGGGTCTATCGCCGCGAACTGAACGACAGCTTCAAGCAGAACATCGTTCCACCGCCGCCCGCCGAAACGCCGACGCCGTTCGTCGCGGCCGATGTGCCGTCGAACGAGCCACAGCTCGAAACCGCGGCTGCGCCGGATGTCGCGCCCGCTGCGCAGCCGGAAGATCCGCTTCCTCCCAGCGAGCGCGCGCTGCTCGACAAGCTGCCGCTCGGCATCGCCGTCCATCGCGGCGACGAAGTGCTGTACGCGAACCGCACCCTGCTCGGCTGGCTTGGCATCGAAACCGCGGAAGCGCTCGGCAAGGAAGGCGGCGTCAAGCGAATTTTCTCCGAAGTGCCGCAGCCGGAAGAAAACGATCCGACCATTCCGCGCACGCTCGCGGTGCAAGGCCCGAACAACGAACCGATCCCGGTCGAGACGCGGCTGTTCTCGATGCCTTGGTACGGCGTGCCGTCGCTCGTTTATGTGCTGCGCCGCGCGAATGCGGGTTTCGACGAGCGCCGCGAAACCATCGAGCGCGCGCTGCGCGCGGCCGAAGCCAGCACCCGCGAACAGCAGGCGATCCTCGACACCGCCACCGACGGCGTGCTGCTGATTGACCGCGACGGCAAGATCATCGGCATCAACAAATCGGCGGAAGCGCTGTTCGGCTTCGACTTCGCCGAAATCCAGAACTCGTCGTTCACGATGCTGTTCGCACCGGAAAGCCACCGCGCGGCGGTCGATTATCTCGACAGCCTCGCCTCGAACGGCGTCGCCAGCGTGCTTAACGACGGGCGCGAAGTAGTCGGGCGCGAACGCAAGGGCGGCCTGATTCCGCTTTTCATGACGCTCGGCAAGATCGGCGAGGAAGGCCACAAATTTTGCGCAGTTTTGCGCGACATCACGCAGTGGAAGCGCGCGGAAGAGGAACTAACCGGCGCGCGGCGGCAGGCAGAACTTGCCAGCTCGCACAAGTCCGATTTCCTCGCGAAGATCAGCCACGAAATGCGCACGCCGCTGAACGCCATCATCGGCTTCGCGGAAGTGATGATGCAGGAACGCTTCGGCCCGATCGGCAGCGAGCGTTACCGCGACTACCTGAAAGACATTCATCAGTCCGGCGAGCACCTGATTTCGCTGATCAACGATCTGCTCGACCTTTCCAAGATCGAAGCCGGCAAGCTGGAGCTGGAATTCGTCAGCGTCGACCTGAACGAGATCGCGCGGCAGTCGATGGCGCTGATGCAGCCGCAGGCAAACCGCGAACGCGTCATCATCCGTTCGGCGCTCGCGACCAACCTGCCGCCGGTGGTGGCCGATGCGCGCTCGATCCGGCAGATCGTGTTGAACCTGCTCTCGAACTCTGTGAAATTCACGAAGCCGGGCGGTCAGGTCATCCTCTCCACCTCGCTCACCGAACAGGGCGAAGTGGTGCTGCGCGTGCGCGACACCGGCGTCGGCATGACGGAAGAAGAAATCGCGGCCGCGCTGGAGCCGTTCCGCCAGCTTGCAACTTCGGGACGCAACAGCGCCGGCGGCACCGGCCTCGGCCTGCCGCTGACCAAGGCGCTGGTCGAAGCCAACCGCGCCACCTTCCACATCAAGAGTGCGCAGAACGCGGGCACACTGATCGAAGTGTCGTTTCCCTCGACGCGCGTGCTGGCGGGCTAAAAATCAGTTGCAAACGACCTGCGTCTGCCCGGCGCCGCCACGGTTGATGCCGCTCGGCACGATGGTGCAGTTCTTGTTTTTCGTGCGCGGATCGCCGGCGTTGTAGACTTCGCCCTGATGGCATCCCGTAGTGCCGCAAACGGTCTGGCGTCCGCCGCGCGGAGCAGCCTGTTTCTGCTGCGGCTGTTGTTGCTGTTGCCGGACCTGCGGCTGCTTCTGTTGCGCAGGCGGCGGCGCGATCGTGACACAGGTATCGCCTTGCGCGCGCTGGCCCTGTGCGCAGACCAGCGGACAAACGCGCGCGGTTTTTTCCCGTACCGCGGTCAATGCGTCGGCGCTTGCAAGTTTCACGTCAAACTTCGTCTGCGCGTGTTGATTGAACAGCGCAAGCGCGCGCTGCGAGGCGTCGGTCCATATTTCACCCGCGGGCGCAGCACAGCCGACGCGCGTAAGTTCGGCATTGAGTCTACGCGCGAGATCCTTCGATTCCTGCGCGGCGATCTTGGCAAGCTGGCCGCGCGCGAGATCGGCGTAGAAACCTTTCGGATGCCGTTGCAGGAAGGCGTTCAGCGCTTCCTTGGTGCCGATACCTACCGCGAGTTCGTAATCGCGCCGCGCTTCGGCGACGGGATCGACCGGCGGCGGCGCGGGCGGCGTCACTTTCGGTTCTGCCACGGGCGGCGGCGAAGTCACCTGTTGCTGCTGCTGTTGCTCCGGCTGAGGCTTCGGTTGCGCAGGCTGCTGCTTCGGCAACTCCTGCGGAACGGGCTTAGGCTCGGACTCCTTGATCCTCGGCGGCGGCACCGTTGGCGGCGGCGCAGTCACGATTTGCATGTTGCCGGAGGAAAACATCTTCGCCGGATTGAGACCGAGCACCAGCACCAGCGCGGCAGCGAGTGTACCGGCGACGATTGCTGGCGTCAGCCAGCGGCGCATGAATTGCAGCGGCGAGGACGAATCTTGCTTCGCGGCAGGTTTCGCGCCTTCGATAACCGGCGCGGATGACGGAGCGGAAGACGGCGCGCGAAACCCGCCAATGCTTGCGGGAGCCGTCGACCCGGCCGCTGTCGCACCCGCCGCCGTGAAACCGGGAGCGGTAGCCCCCTGACCTGCAGTATCGGGAACGACAGCTACGGTAACGAATTTCGATTTACCCCAGCCGAGCGCTTCACGCAGTTCGCCAATAGAGCCGACGCGGTCGTCGCGGCGGAATGCGAGCGCGCGGTCGATCACGTTCGCGACTTCAGGCGGCAGCACCTTGGTCATCGTATTGATCGGCTTGAACGGATCGCCCTCACCCAGCGCAATGTTCTGCGTGCGCTCTTCCGCGTTCGCGGGCGGGCGTCCGGCGAAGGCGCGATACAACGTGGCGCCGGTCGCATACACATCCGCGCGTGCATCCAGTTCGTAATTGTCGCGCACCTGCTCGGGCGGCGAATAGAATTGCTTCGAGACCATGAACGAGCGGTTGGTCGAGGAACGTATCTGCGTCTGCCGCTCGATCAACTTGATCGCGCCGAAATCAATGATGATCGGCCGCCCATCCGGACGCACCATGATGTTGTCGGGGGCGATGTCGCGGTGGATCAGTTTCAGGGAGTGCAGATACTCAAGCGCGTCGAGGATCGGTTCCATGATCAGCCGCATTTCGGCCACGGATGGCGGCGTTTCGCGCTCGCGGAGCCAATGTTCGAGGGTTTTGCCCTCGACATACTCCATGATCATGTAACCGGTGTCGTTTTCCTTGATGTAGTGGATTACCTCGACGATGTTCGGATGCCGCAGCTTGCTCTGGTCGGTGGTCGAGGTTTCGAAGCGCTTGAGCGCCCAGTCCACCAGTTCCTGATCGCGCGAGGAATAGATGATGCGGGTCGCGCTCTCGCGAGAGGCGATGCCGCGCGGAAAAAACTCCTTGATCGCGACGTGCTTGCCGGTGATCGGGCTTTCCGCCTCGTAGGTAATGCCGAAGCCGCCTGCCCCGAGCACGCGCAGGATTTCGTAGCCGGCAATCCTGTGGCCGGCTCTCAGAGCATTAGGGTCGCCGTCGAAGGACATCGGCGTTCAGTTCCCGCGGGCCGCAAGCCGCCCGAAACCGCTACATAAACAGGATACCTTCATATACCCGCCGGGCGCAAAGCGCATGAAACCGCCAATCACATCGCTTCACGGGATCGCGAGGGAACCGCAAGCGCGAGCAGCCGCCGACCGCTCGCTATGGGGCCGGCGCTTATAGTCGTGTTCTATCTATTAAATCCCGGCCGGCAGGTTGTACGGACATCGGGCTTCGCGCCTTCGCACTGTGCTTGTGAAGTAAATCCGCAGTTCGGCGGGCCGAAAGGCTGCGACATGCACCAGCGGTTGCCGCCCGGAGCAGCCTGCTGTTTTTGCTCCTTCTTTTTAGGCTGATCCTGTTTCGTGGCAGGCGGCGGCGTCTGCGCGGGAGACGGTACAGCAGCCACACAAGCATCGCCCTTTGCCCGCTGGTTTGGACCGCAAACGAGCGGGCAAACGCGCTGCGGCTTCGCGCGGACGGCATCGAGCGCATCAGTGCTTGCAAGTTTGGTTTCGAAATTCGTTTGTGCGTGCTGGTTGAACAGCGCGAGCGCACGTTCGGAGTCGTCGCCCCACTGTCCGTCGCTCGCTCCCGTGCCGCAACCCACGCGCTTCAACTCGGCATTCAATGCACGGTTGAGTTTCGCATTCTCAAGCATGGCAAGGCGCTTGACCGCTTCGCGCGCCAGCGTGGCGTAAAGCCCGTCGGGATATTGTTGCAGGAAATGTTCATAGGCCTGCATCGTATTCACGCGCTGCACGGCCTCGAAATCGCGGCGCGCATTCTCCAGTGAATCTGTTTTCGGAGGCGGAGGCGTCTCTACTTTTGGCGGCGGCGCTTTTTCCGGTTCAGGCGCCTTGACCTGCTGCTTGGGTGCGACGGGCGGCGTTACGACTTCGGGTTTCTGCGGCTGGACCACAACATTGGTATCGGGAGCTTTCGCTCCAAACGGATTGAACGCGAGCAGCACGATGGCGGCTACCGCTGCCGCCCCACCGAGAGGCAACAGACAGCGTAACGGCGAGTGCGATTTCGGCTCCATCGCAGGTGGCATTTGCCGCGGAATATCGGCGGACTGTGGCTTTGCGCTTTCTGCGAGCTTTGGCGCAGGGACTGTCGGTTTCTGCTCGTCCCAGCCGAGCATTTCGCGGAATTCCGCGATCGAGCGCTGCCGGTCTTCGGCATCAAATGCCATCGCCTTGTCGATGGCCGCCGCGATCATGGGGTCGGTGAATGGCGCAGCCGTGCGCAGCGGAATGTACGGATCGTCTTTCTTGCGCGCGAGCTTCTGCGTGCGGTCGTCGGCATTCGCGGGCGGGCGGCCTGCGAATGCGCGATAGAGCGTCGCCCCATCGAATAGATGTCGGCGCGCGCATCGAGATCGCTGTCGCCATCCATCTGCTCCGGCGGCGAATAGAACTGCTTCGATACGGCGAAGGAGCGGTTGGTCTTGGAGCGCACCTGCGTCTGCTGCTCGATCAGCTTCAGCGCACCGAAGTCGATGATCATCGGCTTGCCGTCCAGCCGGATCATGATGTTGTCCGGTGCGATGTCGCGATGAATCAGGCTCTGGCAGTGCAGATAGTGGAGCGCATCGAGGATCGGCCGGGTCACGGCCTGCAATTCGGCAGATGTTGGCGCTTTCTCGCGGTCGCGGAGCCAATGTTCGAGTGTTTGGCCCTCGACATACTCCATGATCATGTAACCGGTGCCGTTGTCCTTCACGTAGTGAAGCACTTCGACGATGTTCGGATGCTTGAGCCTGCACTGGTCGGTGGTCGAGGATTCGAAGCGCTTCAGCGCCCAGGCGACAACCTCGTTTTCCTTCTCGTCGAAAATAATCCTGGTCGCACTATCGCGCGACGCGATTCCGCGCGGGAAGAATTCCTTGATGGCCACGCGCTTGCCGGTAACGGCGCTGGCCGCCTCATAGGTGATGCCGAAACCGCCCGCGCCGAGCACGCGCACGATGTCGTAGCCGGCGATGACTGCGCCGGTTTTCAAGGCGTATGGAATGCCGCTCATGCGCTGACAGCCCCGATCCCCGCTTGCAGCTTGTTCCGGGAACGGTGAACCGCGCCACTACTTGAATACCTTCGCGGTAGAATTGCCGTGAGGGAGTTACGCGCCTCTCAGCGTTTCGGCCAAAGGCTTTCGAACAATCCAGTCACGGGGCGCAGCGGGATTTCCTTGCACGAAAACGTGCGCATGAACGGCGTACCGCGCAGACCCACCTGCATCTGTTGTGTGCCGTCGTTCCAGATGAAATCAGTGAAGTCTTGCCCGATCCCCTGCACGCTAAAAAGAAACGACTTGTTGTAAGAGCGGACGATTGTGCCGGGCAGCGGCTCCGGCTGCGAAGGCGACTCGTAGATCGCCTTGTGCTCGCCGGTATCGAACGTGAACAGCAGCGGCGGATACGGTCCGTCGTCGCAACGAAGCGAAAATTGCGCCGCCTGCGCGATAGCAGGCGCGAGAAGAAGAACCGCGGCGAACAGCGCTCTGATGGCACTCGAAATCATGGCCGTAAACGATAACACGCCGCGCGGGATGTCCGCGCGGCGTGCCGATTTAAGGTGAACGCGAAGTTCGTTACAGGCCGAGCTGCGAGATGAACTTCGTGTTGAGATAGGACTCGATCGCTTCCGAACCGCCTTCCGAACCGTAGCCGGAATCCTTCACGCCGCCGAACGGCACTTCCGGCAATGCAAGGCCGTGGTGGTTGATCGAGACCATGCCGCTTTCAAACGCCGCGCCGATCGCGCCCGCGGTCTTGGCGGAAGACGTATAGGCATAAGCCGCGAGGCCATACGGCAGGCGGTTCGCCTCCTCGACCACGCTGTCGAACGAAGTGAACGGCATGATCGGCGACAGCGGGCCGAACGGCTCCTCGTTCATGATGCGCATGTCGTGATTGATGCCGGTGAGCACGGTTGGCTCGAAGAAGTTGCCCTTGTTGCCGATACGCTTGCCGCCGGTCTCGATTTTCGCACCCTTCTGCACGGCATCGGCGACGAAGGCTTCCATCGCGTCGACCCGGCGCGTGTTCGCGAGCGGCCCCATGCGGGTATCCTTGTCGAGACCGTCGCCGACTTTCAGCTTCTTCGAGGCAGCGGTGTATTTCTCGACGAACTCGCCATAGACCTTTTCGTGGACGAGGAAGCGCGTCGGCGCAACGCAAACCTGACCGGCGTTGCGGTGCTTGTTCGCATTCAGCACCTTCACCGCCTGATCGACATTCGCATCCTCGAACACGATCGCGGGCGCGTGGCCGCCAAGCTCCATGGTGATGCGCTTCATGTGCAGGCCCGCGAGCGAAGCAAGCTGCTTGCCGACCGCGGTGGAGCCGGTGAACGTGATCTTGCGGATCACGGGATGCGGAATGAGATAGGACGAAATCTCTGCCGGGTTGCCGTAGACAAGTTGCAACACGCCCGCGGGAACACCCGCTTCGAGATAGCACTTCACGAGTTCGGCGCATGACGCCGGCGTTTCTTCCGGGCCTTTGAGTATGATCGAGCAGCCCGCGGCGAGCGCAGCGGAAACCTTGCGCACCGCCTGGTTGATCGGGAAATTCCACGGCGTGAAGGCCGCGACCGGACCGACCGGTTCCTTCACGACCAACTGATAGATGTTCTCGCCGCGCGCGGGGATGACGCGGCCATAGGTGCGACGCGCCTCCTCGCCGAACCAGTCCATGATGTCGCCGGCGAGCAGCGTTTCGCCCTTCGCTTCCACGAACGGCTTCCCCTGCTCCTGCACCATGACCTTCGCGATGTCGTCAGCGCGCGAGCGGATGATGTCGGCGGCCTTGCGCAACGTCTTGTAGCGCGTATCGGCGGGCGTCTTCTTCCAGACCTTGAAGCCTGCGTCGGCGGCGGCAAGCGCCTTGTCCAGATCAGGCTTGGTGGCGTGCGCGAGGGTACCGATCTTCTCTCCGGTCGCGGGATTGAGGACCGGTTCGCTCCTGCCTTCCGCGCCTTTGACCCACTCGCCGTTGATGTGCAGGGAAACGTCCGGATACATTTGTGTTTCTCTCGCCTGTTCGTTTCTGGATTTGGCGGGGATGGGGCTACGAAAGCGCGGCCCTGTCAACACCGGCAACGCAAGGCTGATCCTACCGCAATGACAACCAACGAAACCGCCACGAAGGCCACCGAGATTCTGGATGCCATCGACCATCAAAAGCGGCTCGTGCCATTCGGCGGCATCGAATTGCCGCAGGCCTACGCAGTCGTGGCCGAGATGAAGCGGCTGCGTGTTGCGCGCGGCGAGAAGGTGCTGGGGCGCAAGATCGGCTTCACCAACCGCACGATCTGGGACGAATACAAGGTGTTTGCACCGATCTGGGGTTATATGTACGACACCACGATCGAAGACGTTTCCGCCACGCGGAATGTAGATCTCGCGAAATTCGCGGAGCCGCGGCTGGAGCCGGAGATCGCTTTCGGTTTCGGGCGCTCGCCAGAAGCCGGAATGTCGCCCGCGCAGATTCTCGACTGCATCGAATGGGCCGCGCACGGTTTCGAGATCGTGCAGTCGCATTATCCCGGCTGGAAATTTTCGGCACCCGATACGGTGGCGAATAACGCCCTGCACGGCGCGTATTTCCTCGGCGAGAAGGTTCCGGTTTCAGACGACCGGGCGGCATGGCTGGACGCGCTCGCGGATTTCGAGATTGCGCTCTACCGGAACGGAGAACGGATCGACAGCGGCCACGCACGCAACGTGCTGGACGGGCCGTTGTTTGCAATCCGACACCTGCTCGATTTGCTGAAGGACGATCCGCATAACGCGCCGGTCTCGGCCAGAGAAATCATCACCACCGGCACCGTGACGAAGGCGTGGCCGGTCGCGGGCGGCGAGACATGGCGGACGGAAGTGCGCGGGCTGGACGTGCCGGGGATCGAGATTTCGTTTCGCTAGCGCGCTTTGGGCGAAACCGTCTCGCCGTCTTCCTTCGTGAAATGCGCGACCGGATTTTCGAGCAGGTCGAACACCGCTTCCGACGGGCGGCAGAGCTTGGTGCCGCGCGGCGTCACGACGACCGGGCGATTGATGAGAACCGGATGCGCGAGCATGAAATCGAGCAGTTCGTTATCGCTCCATTTCGGGTCGCCGAGGCCGAGCGCAGCGTAGGGCGTGCCCTTCTCGCGCAGCAGATCGCGCACGGAAATCCCCATCGCCGCGATAAGATTTTTCAATGTTTCGCGGTTGGGCGGGTTCTTCAGATATTCGACGACGACCGGCTCCTCGCCGCTCGCGCGAAGGATGGCGAGCGTGTTGCGCGAGGTGCCGCAGGCGGGGTTGTGATAGATCGTGACGGTCATTTCCGCACCATGCCCGCGATTTCATCGCGGCTGAGAAACACTCCCGTTTTCTCGATGTTCCTGACCGCCTCGACAATCGCGCGATTGACTGGCGTGGGAAAGTTTATTTTCTCGCCGAGGCGGACGAATTCGCCGTTCAGGTAATCGATCTCGGTCGGCTGCTTGCGAAGGATGCTTTGCAAGGTCGAAGTGAGCGTATTCGCTTCGTCGGCGCGTCCCAGATTCTTGCGAAGGATCGCCTTGGCGATGAAGCCGGGGAGCCGCATCATGGTCGAGAATAGTTTCATCGGCGCGCCGGGCATGTCGATCAGCGGGATTCGTGCCGCGCGAACGACCCCGAACGATTCCTTCAGTTGCGCCACCGCGAAAGTTGCAATCGCGGGATCGTTCACGCACTCGTTCAACGACTTGCCGGTGAGCGCCTGCAAGCTATTCGTGAGGGCGTTTATGACGAGCTTCGACCACATCGCGCCTTCGATCTGTTCGGTGTCGAATACGGGCGACACCAGTTCGAACAGGACATCCATCTCCGCCAGTTCGCGGCGCCTTTCCTTGGGCACCGCGCCCAGCACCGTGGTGCCGATGCGGTTGTAGCGAACGGCGCCCGGCTCGAGCATCGAGGCGTTCAGCATCAGGGTTGCGGTAATCGGCTCGACGCCGAGTTCGGCCTGCACGATTTCGCGCGCGCGTACGCCGTTCTGCGTCGTGACGACCGTGGCATTGCCAAGCGCGGCCTTCGACGCGCGCAGCGCTTCCGCAAGATCCTGGGTCTTCATCGTGAAAACCGCGAATTCGGTGCCGTGAGGAATCGCGGAAGCTATTTTGGGCGTCACATGAAAGTCGCCGCCAAGGCCGCTCGCCGTTATGCCGGAAGCCCGCAGCCCCGCGACGCGCTCCTCCCGCACGACAAGGGTCACGTCCTCTTCGGCCCGGACCCAGATCGCGGCCAGCAGGCTGCCAATTGCACCCGCTCCGACAACGGCAATTCGCGGTTTCTCGTTCATCGGATCTCCGGGGCAAGGCTTCGCGGTAAGGAAAAGGTAAGGCGCGGATGGCCCGGCCTGTCTCGCACGGGTTTCGATTAAGGAGAATTTGGGCTGTCCACGGTAACGCGCTTGACCGCCGTGAAGCGGTCTGTAAATAAAAAGGCGAGAAAGTTCAACAGGTTAGAAAACTTCTAATCTGCATAAAACTTCCCTGGTAGCGGCCGTGATCGTCTGTTCCTGCAACTGCCTGACCGAAGCGCAAGTCCGCGAATCATGCACGCGGACCGAGGGCGCCGCGCGTTCGACCTTCGAGGTCTATAAATGCCTCGGATGCAGCCCGAAATGCGGGACCTGTGCACGGACAATCCGCAATATCATGAACGAAACGCTCGGCCGCGGCGCCGCGGCCTGCGGAGCCTGCCCGGCGGCAGCAAACACTGCTTGCGGGGCCGCCAAAATCGCCAATGCCCTTAACGCCGCCATCGAACCGCTTCCGGCAGGCCCGATCCTTATCCCAGCTGAATAATCCAGTATTTTCAGTAGTTTAAACGTTCGCCTCAGCTTATTGCCTTTTCCTTAGAATAGTTCTAAATAAGGCTCCTCACATTCCAGGTCAGGAGTTTTTCGCCATGAAGGGCGACCCCAAAGTCATCGAATACCTCAACAAGGGCCTCCGCTCTGAGCTTACCGCGATCAACCAGTACTGGATCCATTACCGGCTGCTCGACGACTGGGGTTATCTCGATCTCGCGAAGAAGTGGCGCGCGGAATCGATCGAGGAAATGCAGCACGCGGACAAGTTCACGCAGCGCATCATCTTCCTCGAAGGCCTGCCGAACATGCAGACCCTCGATCCCATCCGTATCGGTCAGAACGTCAAGGAAGTACTGGAGGCGGATCTGAAGGCCGAATACGGGGCGCGTGCGCTCTATCAGGAAGCCGCGATCTACTGCCGCGAGGTGAAGGACCTGCCCTCGATGAACCTGTTCGAGGAACTGATGACGGACGAGGAAGGCCATATCGACTTCCTCGAAACGCAGCTCGATCTGGTCGAGAAACTCGGCCTCGAACTCTACTCGCAGCACCACATCGGCAAGCTGGAAGACTGAGCGGTTCGTTTCGCCACTCCGCGCGGGCGGCACTGAAAACAAAAAAGGGCTGAAGCATTGCTTCAGCCCTTTTTCTTTGCGGCCGGTATCCGGCGCGTCAGTTGCCGACGCAAACACCGCGGACGCAGAGGATTCCGCGCGGCAACTGCGGCGACTGTTGTTGCTGCTGTTGCTGTTGTTGCGGACGCTGCTGGCGCTGCGCCTGCGGCTGCTCCCGGCGCTTCTGTGGAATCGCCACGCATTCGTTACCCTTCACCTGGAAGCCGGTTTGGCAAACCAGCGGGCAAACGCGGCCGCTCCGATCCTTCAAACCATCCAGCGTTTCGCGGCTCGGTGCATTGACGTCGTATTTCGTCTTGGCATGACGGTTGTAATTCGTGAGCGACTTGCGGGTGGCGTCGGACCATTCGCCGTCGTTGTTATCGGGGCCGCAGCCGGAACGCTGTAATTCCGTAATCAGGTTCCGCGTCAGTTCTTTTGTTTCCAGCGCCGCGATCTTCACGAGCTGCTGGCGGGCCAGCGTCGAGTAATAGCCGTCGGGATGACGCCTCAGATAAAGCTCGTACGATTCCTTCGTGTCCACCTTCTGCGCCAGTTCGAAGTCGCGGCGCATCTCGGCTTCATGATCGACCGGCGGAGTCTCCGGCTTGATCATTACCTGCTGTTGCGGCTGCGGCGGGGGCGCGACCGGCGTTTCGGGTTTCTGCTCGACGACCGGCGGCGCAGACGGCGCTTCCGGTTTCGGCTCGGCCACCGGCGGGGAAACCGGGGTTTCCTGCTTCTGCGGCTGCGCTACCGGCGGCACCGCAGGCGTTTCGATGCGCTGCTTCGGCTCGTCCACTCTCGCGATGGGAGCGACCGGCGTTTCGCTTTGCGTGGTGCGCAGCGGATTCATACCGAGCGCAAACGCACCACCCAGCACCAGCACTACGGCTGCCGCGGCAGCCGCAGCCCAGCGCATGCCCATGCTCTTCTTGACCGGCTCGGCTTTTCCGTAGGACGGACTCACCGCCGGCGCGGGACGCTCGAAGTCGCGCGAAATATCGCGCGGCACCGGCGTCGTGGCCGGAAGCGGATCCACCCAGCCGAGCGCTTCGCGCAACTCGTAGATCGAATCCTGGCGCTCGGCGGCACGGAACGAGAGCGCCTTCTCGATGGCGGCGGCGACGTCGGCGGGAATCTGCGGCGCAACCTCGCTCAACGGAACGATCGAATCGCCCTCGCCGAACGCGATCTTGCGCGCGCGTTCCTCGGTGTCGGACGGCGGCTTCCCGGAGAAGGCACGATACAACACCGCGCCGAGCGCATAGATGTCGGCGCGCGCGTCGAGCGTCTCGCCTTCGCGGGTCTGCTCCGGCGGCGAATAATGCTGCTTGCCGACCATGAACGAATGCACGGTCTTGGCCTGCAACAGCGTGCGGTTCTCGATCAGCTTGATCGCGCCGAAATCGATGATGACCGGGCGGCCTTCCGCCGTGATCATGATGTTGTCGGGCGCGATGTCGCGATGGATGAAGCTCATGCCGTGCAGGTATTCGAGCGCGTCGAATACCGGCTGCATCATCGGGCGAAGCTGCGCGACGGTCGGCAGCGTGCCGAGCTTCTTCAGCCAGCTTTCCAGCGTGATGCCGTCCACGTAATCCATGAACATGTAGCCGGTGTCGTTATCGGCGAGGTAGTGGAAGACCTCGACGATGTTCGGGTGCTTCAGGCGGCATTGTTCGGTGGTGGAGCTTTCAAAGCGCTTCAGCGCCCAGCTCACGAGTTCCGAATCGCGCTCGGCGTAGATGATTTCGGTCGCGCCTTTGCGGGAGGCGATGCCGCGCGGAAAGAACTCCTTGATGGCGACTCGGCGGCCGGTCACCGGGCTTTCGCCCTCATAGGTGATGCCAAAGCCGCCCGCGCCCAGAACGCGGACAATGCGGTAGCCGGCGATCACCGTGCCGGCCGGTAAGGCGTGCGGATCGTGGGTCATTTCAGTTCCATTTGATTGCGCGGATGCTATCCGACAGGCCGCTTGGTGCAATGCGCAAAGTCGTTACCACTTGGCACATCCATGTGATCGGTCACAGAGCGTTGTTTGGAATTAGTCTAATAGACTGATTTTTCATGCTTTTTTCTTGACCCGGTAAGCAGGTACTTCGAATGTTGCCGCAAAATTTACGGCCCAAATGGGTCAAAAACGCTGCCAGGAGGCTTTCATGCGCCGTTTTATTCCCAGCCTAGCGTCCGCCGTGCTTTTCGCCGTCTTCGCTTCGACCGCCATCGCGCAGGAAGTGAATGTCTACACGACGCGCGAGCCGAAACTCGCCCAGCCCCTGTTCGACGCCTTCACCAAGCACAGCGGCGTGAAGGTCAATGTCATCTTCATCGAGAAGGGCATGGCCGAGCGGGTCGCCGCGGAAGGCGCAAATTCTCCGGCCGACGTCCTGATGGCGGTCGATATCGGCAACATCCTCGATGCCGTGAACCGCGGCGTTACGCAGAGCGTCAAATCGGAAGCGCTGAACAGCGCCATTCCGGCCAACCTGCGCGACAAGGACGGCCACTGGTTCGCGCTCTCGCTGCGCGCGCGGCTGTTCTACGTCTCGAAGGAGCGCGTGAAGGAAACCGCCCTCACCTATGCCGATCTCGCCGACCCGAAATGGAAGGGCAAGGTCTGCATCCGCTCCGGCCTGCATCCGTACAACACGGCGCTGGTCGCGGCCTACATCAACCACTATGGCGTGGAAAAAACCGAAGCGTGGCTGCGCGGCGTAAAGGCAAACCTCGCGCGCAAGCCGGCGGGCGGCGACCGCGAAGTCGCGCGCGACATTCTCGGCGGCATCTGCGACATCGGCCTCGCCAACTCTTATTACGTCGGCCTGATGCGCGGCGGCAGCAACGAAGACCAGAAGAAGTGGGGTGCTGCGATCAACACCATCCTGCCGACCTTCCCCGGCGGCGGCACGCATGTGAACGTGTCCGGCGCTTCGGTCGCGCTGCATGCGAAGAACAAGGAAAACGCGATCAAGCTGCTCGAATTCCTCGTCTCCAACGAGGCGCAGTCGCTCTACGCGAAGGCGAACTACGAATATCCGGTTCGTCCCGGCGCGCCGGTCGATCCGATCATCGCCGGACTCGGCACGCTGAAGACGGACCAGATCGACCTCACGCTGATCGCGAAGAACCGCAAGCAGGCGGCCGACCTGATCGAGAAGGTCGGCTTCGACCAGTAACCGGCCCGAAATGCCGTCACGCTATCGCCGGATGTTTCGCGCGCGCGAAGCATCCGGCTGGATTTTTTCCTCGCTGCTGATCGCAGCCATCGTCGTTTCGCCGATCGTGGCGCTTGCGGCGTTCGCGAGCCAGGGGTCGGGCGACCTGTGGCCGTCGCTGATCGCGTATGTCCTGCCGCAGGCTTCGATCAATACGGTGCTGCTGCTCGGCGGCGTCGGCATCACGGTTTCGGTGATCGGCGTCGGTACTGCGTGGCTGGTTGCGACGGCGCGCTTTCCGGGGCGCGCGATCTTCGAGTGGGCGCTGTTGCTGCCGTTCGCGATCCCGACCTACATCATCGCCTACGCTTATCTCGACATCCTGCATCCGCTCGGACCCATCCAGTCGGGCTTGCGTGCGCTGTTCGGCATCACTAATCCGCGCGACCTGCACTTCCCCGATGTGCGCGCGATGTGGGGCGCGATCCTGCTGCTCGGTTTCGTGCTCTATCCGTATGTCTATCTCGCCGCGCGCGCGACGTTCCTGATGCAGACCGCTTCCGCGCTCGAAGTCGCGCGCACGCTCGGCGCGGGACGCGCGGAGATTTTCTTTCGCATCGCGTTGCCGCTGGCGCGGCCCGCGATCATCGTCGGCGTCACGCTGGCGATGCTCGAAGCGCTGAACGACATCGGTGCGACGGAGTTCCTCGGCACGCGCACGCTAACCGTCTCGATCTATTCGACGTGGCTGAACCGCTCCAGCCTGCCGGGCGCGGCGCAGATCTCGCTGATGATGCTGGTGCTGGTGGTGGCGCTATTTCTCCTGGAGCGCTGGGCGCGCCGGCACCAGCGCTTCGCCGGCAACACGCGGCGCGCGCACCCGCTCGCCCCAACCGAGCTTCGCGGATGGAAGGCGGCCGGCGCATTCGCAGCCTGTGCGCTTCCCATCCTCATCGGCTTTATTCTTCCCGCCGCCTATCTCTCGCAGCAGGCGGCCGAGCGCATCTCGCATTACGGGCTTTCTCCGCAGATTTTCACGGAAGCAAAGAACACGCTGCTGCTGGCGGGGGCAGCGACGCTGGTCACGCTGCTCTGCGGCCTCGTCATCGCATACACGGCACGCGCAGGGCGCGGTGCGCTCGCATGGTTGCCCGCGAAGATCGCGAGCGTCGGCTATGCAATTCCTGGCACGGTGCTGGCGGTCGGACTGCTCGGGCCGATGGCGGCGTTCGACAACACCATCGACGCCTTCATGCGGCAGACCTTCGGCATCTCGACCGGACTGCTGATCTCCGGCACCGGCGGCGCGCTGATCCTCGCCTACATGATCCGCTTTCTCGCGATTTCGATTAACGGCATCGAATCCGGCTACGCGAAAATTCCCGCCAGCCTCGACAATGCCGCGCGTTCGCTCGGCGAACCGGCGGCGGGCGTGATGCGCCGCATTCACCTGCCGCTGCTACGGCCCGCGCTTGGCGCGGCGGCGATCCTCGTCTTCGTCGATTGCATGAAGGAACTGCCGGCGACGCTGATGCTGCGCCCGTTCGGCGTCGAAACGCTCTCGACGCATGTCTATGCGGAAGCAGTGCGCGGCACCTACGAGGACGGCGCAGTCGCCGCCCTCCTCATCGTGCTGGCGGGGCTGATCCCGGTCATCCTGCTGGCGCGGCTGAGCCGCGCCGCAGTGGACGGCTTCTCGTCCGTCTCCGGCGATCAGGTGCGCAGCGCCGCGATGTCGCGGTAAAGCTCCAGCGCCTCCGGGTTCGCCAGCGCTTCGGTGTTTTTCACCGGACGGCCGTGCACCATGTCGCGCACCGCAAGTTCGGTGATCTTGCCGGAGCGGGTGCGCGGAATATCCGCAACCTGCACGATCTTCGCCGGAACATGGCGCGGACTGGCGCCAACCTTGATCTGCTGCTTGATGCGCGCGAGCAGTGCATCGTCGAGCGTCACGCCGTCGCGCAGGCGCACGAACAGCACGATCCGCGTATCGCCGTCCCACTCCTGGCCGATGGCGATGGATTCCACCACTTCGCCGATCTGTTCGACCTGCGCATAGATCTCCGCAGTGCCGATGCGCACGCCCTGCGGGTTGAGCGTCGCGTCGGAACGGCCATGGATGATCATGCCGCCGTGCTTGGTCCATTCCGCGAAGTCGCCGTGACACCAGACGTTCGGGAAGCGATCGAAATAGGCGTTGTGATATTTCGAGCCGTCCGGATCGTTCCAGAACTGAATCGGCATCGACGGAAACGGCTTGTAGCAAACCAGCTCGCCGCGCTGCTCGCGCACCGGCTTGCCGTCGTCCGACCAGACATCGGTCGCCATGCCGAGCGCGGCGGCCTGAATCTCGCCGCGCCAGACCGGCGAAGTCGGATCCGAGCCGACAAAGCACGCGCACAGGTCGGTGCCGCCGGAAACGGAAGCGAGATGCACGTCCGGCTTCACCGCCTCGTACACATAATCGAAGCTCTCCGGCACCAGCGGCGAGCCGGTCGATGCGAGCACGCGCATCTTCGAGAGATCGTGGGTATCCCGCGGCCGCAGCCCGGCTTTCTTCGCGGCGTCGATGAACTTCGCGGACGTGCCGAAGAAATCTATTTTCTCGTTCTGCGCGTAATCGAACATCGCGTCGTTCTTCGGATGGAACGGCGAGCCGTCGTAGAGCATCAGCGTCGCTTCCGCCGCGAGGCCGGACACCAGCCAGTTCCACATCATCCAGCCGAGCGTGGTGAACCAGAACATCCGGTCGCCGGGCAAAATTCCGCAATGGAGCTTGTGCTCTTTCAGGTGCTGCAACAGCACGCCGCCCGCGCAATGCATGATGCACTTCGGCACGCCGGTCGTGCCGGACGAGAACAGGATGTAGAGCGGGTGATCGAACGGCAGGCGCTCGAACGCGACCGGCTTCGGCTGAAACGGCGCGAGGAAGGACTCCAGATCGACGGCGCGCGGCAGTTTCGCTGCCACCGCTTTGGCCTCGCCGAGATAAGGAACGATAACGACCTTTTCCGCGCTCACCAGATTCTTGACGACGGTGCCGAGCTTGTCCGCGATCTCGATGCGCTTGCCCGCGTACCAGTAGCCGTCGCAGGCGAAAAACACCTTCGGTTTGGTCTGGCCGAAACGGTCGATCACGCCGCGCTCGCCGAAATCGGGCGAGCACGAAGAAAAGATCGCGCCGATGGAAGCCGCTGCCAGCATGATCGCGACGCTCTCCGGCATGTTGGGAAGCATGACGGCGATGCGGTCGCCCTTGCCGACACCCGCCGCGCGCAACGCCTGCTGGAGACGCGAGACCAGCGCGTGCAGTTCGTCGAAGCTGATCTGGTAGGAAACCTTGTCCTCGCCGCGGAAGATCATGGCGGGCGCCGTGCCACGGCGGCGCATGAGGTTCTCCGCGAAATTGAGCCGCGCGTTCGGGAAGAACCGGGCGCCGGGCATCCGTTCGCCGTGCTCCAGTACCGGCGCGCCCTTTTCCCCGACCACCCCTGCGAAATCCCACATCAGGTCCCAGAACCCCGGCAGGTTGTCGATCGACCACGCATGCAACGCCGGATAATCGCCCAGTTGCAGCCCGTAGCGCTCGTTCGCCGCCCGCCGGAAGCGGGTCATCGAGCTGGCTTCCACGGCCTCCTTCGAGGGTCTCCAGAGCGGCTGTTCGGCGGCCATTGGCATATCGTTCCGGTTATTGTTAAGCCCTTGATTGACAAGGTTCATAGCGCCCCCACGGCGGCCTGTCAGGCCATCAAAGGGACACATAACCACAAGAAATAGAATAGGCTTCGCGCCGGGCAACCTGAGCGGAAGCCCGCACCGAAACAAGCCAGCCGGAATCGTTCCTTGAGCGCCCTGTCCCGTATGCAGCGAATGGCCGTTGCCGTGTTCGCCACGGTGGCGGTGGTGACGGCGCTGCTGTTCGTGCTGCCCTATTTCCTGGTTTCCGAGCAGAAGGTGCGCGCGGAAGTCGCCCGCTCCATTTTCGCCGCGACCGGCGTTTCCCCCCGCATCGAGGGCGAGGTGAAACTCACCCTGCTGCCGCGCCCGGCGATCCTGCTCTCGGACGTGCAGTTCGAGGACGGCACCACGAATGGCCTCACGATCGAATCGTTGCAGGCAACCGTGCAGTTTCTGCCGTTGCTGTACGGCGACGTGAAAATCGCGACGCTGACGCTGTCGCGGCCCCGGCTGATCGTGGAGTTTTCGGCGGACGGGAAACTCGTCGGCGGCCTGCCGATGAATTCGCCGATGAAGGTGGACGACGACGCGCCGGAATTGCGCATCGTAGACGGCTCGATCCTTTTGCGGATTCAGGGGCGCGAGCGTGTCGAATTGTTCTCCAACGTGCATGCATCGCTGAGTTGGTCCGATACCGGCCTGACCACGACCGGCACGCTTCAATTCCGCAACCAGCCGGTTAATGCGAGCCTCGCGATTGCGAACACCAGCGCATTCATGAAAGGCCAGCGCAGCGGTTTGCGGCTGCGGGTCGAATCCGGCCTGCTGCGCTTCTCTTATGAAGGCGGTCTTGCCGCCGGTCCTGCCGGATTGAACGGCGAAGGTTCGCTCAGCGCCGACTCGCGCTCGTTGCGCAACGTACTCGCGTTGTTCGACATCAAGGTACCCTCGCCGCGCGGGCTGGAGCGTTTTTCTGCCAAGGCCAACGTATCGCTGACGCCTATTGCGCTCGCGCTGACGAACCTCACGTTCGAACTCGATGGCAACCGCGCCGATGGCGGCATCACGCTGAAGCGCGACGGCGAACGCATGATCGTGCAGGGCGCGCTCGCCAGCGAAACCGCCGACTTCTCCCGCTATCAGGCGACCTACTCGCTGCTTTCCGCCTCCGGGCGTGAATGGAGCCGCGAACTGATCGACACTTCCGCGTTGCAGGTGTTCGACCTCGACCTTCGCCTCTCGTATGGCAAGCTGCTGATAGGCCGCATCGAACTCGGCAAGACCGCCGCCACCATCGCGCTGCGCAACCGGCAACTGATCATCTCGGTCGGCGAAGCGCAATTCTACGGCGGCAAGCTGCGCGGCCGCGCGACCTTCGCCGCAACCGGCGAAGTGCCGGAAGTGAAGATCGAATCGAACGTCGCCAGTTTCGATCTCGAAGGCGGCCTCGGTGGCCTCACCGGCTTTCGCCGGATCGAGGGTGCCGGCACGCTGACCCTGCAAATCGCCGGACGCGGCAGGTCGATCAACGAGATCGCGCGCAGCCTAAACGGGAACGCCAACCTCGCCATGCGCAAGGGTGCGCTGAACGGCATCAACGCCGAGCTGGTGTTGCGCCGTCTTGAGCGCAAACCGCTCTCCGGCACCGGCGACCTGCGCGGCGGCAAGACGCCGTTCGAGAAACTCGTCGCCGACCTGAAGATCGAGAACGGCGTCGCCGAACTCGCCGCGCTCGACATCCAGAGCGACATTCTGAAAATCAACCTGAGCGGCAACGCTTCCATCGCGCAGCGCGACCTCGACCTGCGCGGCACCGCGAGCCTGATGCGCCCGAAGCAGGCCAACCAGCCGGCGATTGCGTTCGACCTGCCGTTCATCATTCAGGGCGACTGGGACAATCCCTATCTGCTGCCGGACCCGAACGCGCTGATCCGTCATTCCGGCGCCGCTGCGCCTCTGCTCGACGCGGTTCGCGGCAAGGCAACCCGCGAGGCGATGCGGAGCCTGCTCGAAAACGTCACGGGTCTGCGCGCGATTGGCGAACTTCCGCTCAACCCGACCTTCGGCCCGCCCATGAATACGGCGACGCCGATGGAGCCGGTTTCCGCGCCGGGTTCGCCCCCCGCGCAATAATCTCGCGGACTTGCGGGGAATCACGATCGGGGACAATCTAGCTGTTCCCGCGCAATCATTTTCCTCCAGCCGAACTTTCCGGAATTACGCATGTCAGGATTTTGCCTCCAACCGGCGCACTTTCGTGCGCTCGCCGCCGCTATTCTGTTCTCGGTTTCGTCGGCGGTGCTGGCGCAGACAGCGGGCGGCACGCTCTCGGTGAGCTTCGTGCCGCGCGGCGCCGCGGCGAAGGAAAAAGCGATTCCGGTGGCCGGTGTCGCCGGCGGCGACATCGTGGTGAAGAACGATGGCGACAAGCCGCTAACGAAAGTGCGCCTGCTCGCGAAGCTCGACCTGCTGGCGCTCGCCAACAAGGGCGAATGGAAAGCGGAAGGCGAGGATTACGTTCTCGAAATTCCCGAAATCAAGGCGAAGTCCGAAATCAAGATCCCCCTCTCGCTTCGCGTCGAAGCCGCGCCGCTGCCACCGGGACGCAAGGCGCAAATCGTGATCGAAGCGAAAAGCGGTGACGTTACAGCGCAGGCGCAAGGCGGATTGCAGGTCGCGGACTGCGCGACGGCGTTCCACGCCGAACTGACCCGCATCCGCATCGGACCGCTCGCGGAGATTCGCACCATCGCCGACGATTACCGCAAGCCCGACCTCACGCTGCCGCGCGGGCGCTTCTTCCGCGTCGTGCCGCGCAAGGGCGATCTCGGTAATCTCGACCGCATCGCCGCCGGGTATCAGGCGCGCATGACCGCCAACCCCGAATTCGGTTCGGAAGGCATGCGCTACACCATCGCGCGCTGGACCAACGAGCTGCGCGACTATACCGGGCAGGAAGTGAACCCCGGCCTGTGCGCGGGCAACTACTACATGATCTCCGGCATTCGCCAGACCATCAGCCCGGTCACCGGACGGCTCGACGCGCCGCGCAAGGCGGCGGAGCGCGCGCTCAATTTGTTGCGCAAGGAAACCAGCGCGAAGGACGACGAAGACCTCGTCAAGATCGCGCTGCGCGTCGCGGAGAATGCCGGAGCGAAGATCGAGAACCCGCCGGCGACCGCGTTCGCGATTCTGGAGCGGGCGCGCGACCTCCTGAAAGACAAACCGCTGCCGGAAGACCAGCTTGCGTTGCTGTCGCTGGTGGAAACGGTGGCATGGATCGACGCCGCCGGTACGCGGGCCGACAAGTTCGCGGGCGCGATCGAGAACACCATCAAGGGCTTCAGCGACGCGCAGCATGCAACCTGCACCTGCGCATTCTAGCGTGGTGACGCGTTAGCGCCCCGGCATCGCCACGTCCGGCACCGGGTCGCTGGTGAGGCGCGCGTACAGAATGTGGTCCTGCCATTTTCCGGCGATGGACAGATATTCGCGCGCGAGGCCCTCGCGCTGGAAGTTCAGCTTTTCAAGCAGTCTGATCGAAGGACCGTTCGACGGCAGGCATGCTGCTTCCAGCCGCCGCAGCCGCAACATACCGTGCGAGAACGGCAACAGTGCCGCGACCCCCGCGGTCATGTAACCCTGCCCCGCGAACACCTTTCCCATCCAGTAGCCGATGCTGCCGGACTGCGCCGCGCCGCGCCGCAGGTTGGCCAGCGTGACGCCGCCGATCAGCGCGTCGTCGGATTTGCGGAAGATGAAAAACGAATACGCCATTTCCTCGCGCAGGTCGGCCTCGTAGCGGCGCAGGCGGCGGCGATATGCAGCGCGGGTCAGATCGTCTTCGGGCCAGACCGGCTCCCAGGGTGAGAGGAATTCGCGGCTGGCGGCCCGCAACGCCGCCCATTCCTCGAAGTCGCGCAGGCGCGGCACCCGGAGCGTAACGCCTTTGCCCTCGATCGAGGGAAAGGTCTGCGTCAAAAGCGTCTTGAAGAACGCCATCTTCTGCCTGCGCGAATGCGGTGGCTACGCGCCGCTTCGCATGGATTGTACCACGCGGCCCGCGCGTTCGAGACCACGCCCGCCGCCGATCCCGGCGAAGGTCGGGCGGACGTTCTCAAGGAGTCTCCGTCCCGCCGCGCGCGCGCGCTCGACATCGATGGCGTCGATTTCCGCAACCACTTCTTCCACAGACATCACACGGCCATAGGCGATCCAGTTGCCGCCGAGCTGTTCGGCACGCGACGAGACGCTCTCCAGCGAACTCAGCATGCCGACCTTCAACTGCGCCTTGGCGCGCGCTACTTCCGCCGCGCTCGCTTTCGCGGCGGCGCGCTCCAGTTCGTTCACGGTGACGCGGATCAGTTCTTCGGTATCGGCGGCATCCGCGCCCGCGCTGACGCCGAACACGCCAGTGTCCTGATAGGACGAATGGAACGCGCTGATCGAATAGCAAAGCCCGCGCCGCTCGCGCACTTCCTGATAGAGCCGCGAGGAAGAACCGCCGCCGAGCAGCGCGGCGAAGACCTGCATCGCGTAACGATCCGGGTCGTTGTAGGAAATGCCCTCCAGCCCGAACAGGATGTGCGTCTGTTCCAGCTTGCGCACGCTGACCTCGATGCCGCCGCGATATTTCGCCGGGATCGCCGCTTCCGGCGCACCGGACGGAACCGAAGCCAGTTCTTTCCTCGCGCCGCGCAGAAGCTTGTCGTGATCGACCGCGCCCGCAGCGGCGACGATCATGCGCTTGCCGCGGTAACGCTTGGCCATGTACTGGCGGATTTTTCCCGGCGTGAACGAACGCACCGTCTTCGGCGTGCCGAGAATCGGGCGGCCGATTGCCTGGTTCGGGAACGCGGTCTTCTGGAACAGGTCGTAGACGACGTCGTCGGGGGAATCCTTCGCGCCGCCGATTTCCTGCACGATGACGCTCTGCTCACGTGCAAGTTCGGCGCGTTCGAAGCGCGGCTCGGTGAGGATGTCGCTCAGGATATCCAGTGCGAGCGGCAAGTCTTCGCCAAGCAGCCGCACGTAATAGGCGGTCAACTCTATGCCGGTCGCGGCATTCATCTCGCCGCCGACCGACTCGATCTCCTCGTTGATCTGGCGCGCGGTGCGCTTTTTCGTGCCCTTGAACGCCATGTGTTCGAGGAGATGCGAGATGCCGTGCTCGTCCTTGTCCTCGTATCGCGAGCCGGCGGAAATCCAGATGCCGAGCGCCGCCGTCTTCACTTCCGGCATGTGGTCGGTCGCAACCGTAATTCCATTCGGCAACGTGTCGATGCGAACGCTCATGCCGGAACTCCCTTCGCCACGCGCGCATGCGAGACCACGAAATCAGCGACCGCGCCTGCGTCGTTCGGCAAATCGGTACTGCGCGCGGGCCGCTGCATGAGATCGGCAAAGCGCGCGGGCAACGCCGGCTTCACGCCGCTCGCAGCCTCAACGCTTTCCGGAAACTTCGCCGGGTGCGCAGTGCCGAGCACCACGACCGGCGTGCCGCTCTCCGCCAGCTTGAGCTTGCGCGCAACCGATACGCCGACCGCCGTGTGCGGGTCGAGCAGATAGGACGAGGCCTTGTGCACATCGGCAATCGTCGCGCTGGTCTCCGTCTCGCCTGCCCGCTCGGCCACGAACAAAGCGCGGATTTTTGCGAGCGCATCCGCCTGCAACACGAAGCTGCCCTTCGCCGTGAGATCGCGCATCGCTCCTGCAACCACCGACGCGTCGCGGTTCGAGGCTTCGAACAGCAGCCGCTCGAAATTGGACGAAACCTGAATATCCATCGCCGGCGAGGATGACGGCGTGACGCCGCGCACTTCATAGACGCCACTTTCCAGCGTGCGCGCGAGGATGTCGTTGACGTTGGTGGCGATCGCGAGTTTCGCAATCGGCAACCCCATGCGGCTTGCGACATAGCCCGCAAAAATATCGCCGAAATTTCCAGTCGGCACCGCGAAGATGACGCGCTTTTCCGGCGCGCCGAGCGCCACGGCGGCAGTGAAGTAATAGACGATCTGCGCCACGATGCGCGCGAAGTTGATCGAGTTCACGCCGGAGAGCTTCACGCGCTCGCGGAAAGCATGGTCGTTGAACAGCGCCTTCACGATGGCCTGACAGTCGTCGAAGGTGCCTTCGACCGCGGCGACGTTCACGTTCTTCTCCGTGATCGCGGTCATCATGCGTTCCTGCACCGGCGAAACGCGCCCGCGCGGAAACAGGAATACGAGGTCGATGCGCTCGCGGCCCCGGAAGGCTTCGGTCGCGGCGCCGCCGGTATCGCCGGAGGTCGCGCCGACGATGGTCGCGCGTTCGCCGCGCGCGGCGAGCACATAATCCATCAGGCGCGCGATGAGCTGCATCGCGACGTCCTTGAAGGCGAGCGTCGGGCCGTGAAACAGTTCGAGGATATATTCGCCGCTGGATAGCTTTCTTAGCGGCGTCACGTCCGGATGGTCGAAGGTGGCATAGGCCTCGGCGATCATCCGTTCCAGATCGCGCGCGGGAATGTCGTCACCGACGAAGGGCGCGACCACACGCATCGCGACTTCCGCATAGGACTTGCCGCGAAAGCCCGCGATCTCGGATGGCGAAAGCACGGGCCACGCTTCCGGCACATACAGCCCGCCGTCGCGTGCGAGGCCTTCGATCAGCGCATCGTTGAAGGAAACGGGCTTGCCCCCGCCGCGGGTGGAAATGTATTTCACGATTACGTCCGGTTCCTTGAAGCGCGGCACCCTAGGCAGCAGGTGGGCGCGAAGCAAGCATCAGGAAGACTTCAGCCGCTGCCACGCGAACGCGCCGAAAACACCGACCAGCGTACAGGCCAGACCATACCACGTCAGCGCATAGCCGAGATGGTTGTTGGTGAAGGTCAGCTTGGTCTCGTTCGGCTGCGGCAGGTCGCCCGCGCGGTAGTTGGCGGTCGCGTCGATGAGGAACGGCGCGACGTTCGCCAGCCCGAAGGCCTGCGCAATGTACGAAGGGTCGCGGCGATACCACACGCCGCGGGCCGCATCGTTCGCGGGCGTGAAGGCGTTGGCCTGTTCGGGTGCGCGCAGCAATCCCGTGACCGTGACGATGCCCACGGGCTGGCGCTCCTTGCGCGTGGCCGGATCCTTGAACTCCGGCGGCACGAAACCGCGATTGACGACGACGAAATTGCCGTTGCCGAGATCGAGCGGCGTCAGCACCCAGTAGCCCGCGCCGGAATACTTGCCCTTGGGTTCGGAGAGCACGGTGTAAACCTGCACTTCGTTTTCATGGCGGAAGGTGCCGGTCGCCATCATTGGGCGATATTCAAGCGAAGCGAGATCGAGTGCGCGCCATTCGCCAGCAGTCGGCAGCGCGACCGGCTGCGTGCGCGAACGGGCGGACGCTGCGGCGATCAGCGCTTCCTTCCATTGCAGGCGTTGCATCTGCCATGTGCCGAGCGCGATCAGGATGGCGAGCGCGGCGAGTGACAACACGCCCGGCAAAACCAACCCGCGCATCGCAGCGGCGCGCGCGCTCATTTCTCCAGCCGCTCGATCTTCGCTTCGGCCGCGCCGTGATGAAATTGCAGCGCGATCAGAAGCGACTTGATGAGCCGCAGCGGCAGCAGCGTGGAAGCCAGCACGGCGGCGATGCCCACCGTGGCATGGACCCAGAATGAAGGACGCCAGATCAGTTCGACCGCCAGCACCGAGATCATCGCAACGAGGCCGCCGAACAGGATCACGAACACGGCGGGACCGTCGCCGGAATCCGCGAAGGTGTAATCGAGGCCGCATTTCTCGCAACGCGGCGCAAGTTTCAAGTAGCCGGAGAACAGCTTGCCCTCGCCGCAGCGTGGGCAGCGGCACAACAGTCCCGCACGATAGGGCGAAACGGAAAGCGGGCGAGAGGATTGCTCCATACCCGCCTCGCTAAACCGCAATAAAGGCCGTTGTTAGTGCGCGAGCGGCGTGCCCGCACCCCAGACGTAAATCCAGACGAACAGAAACAGCCAGACCACGTCAACGAAGTGCCAGTACCATGCCGCCGCTTCGAAGCCGAAGTGATGCGTCGGCGTGAAGTGGCCGAGATAGACGCGGTACAGGCAGACGGCGAGGAAGATCGTGCCGATCAGCACGTGCACGCCGTGGAAGCCGGTCGCCATGAAGAAGGTCGCGCCGTAGATGTGGCCGCCGAAGGTGAACGCGGCGTGCGCGTATTCGTAGGCCTGCACGCAGGTGAAGATCGCGCCGAGCGCAACAGTGAGCCAGAGCGCCTGCTTCACTTCCTTGCGGTTGCCTTCGATCATCGCATGGTGCGCCCACGTCACCGTGGTGCCGGAGGTCAAGAGGATCAGCGTGTTCAGGAGCGGCAGGTGCCACGGATCGAACGTGCCCTTGAAGGCGTTCGAGTCCACGGTCGGCGCCGGGGGCCAGTGACCGCCGGTGAGGAGCGCGCGCTCGACCTGATGCACTTCATTCGGGAACAGCGCGGCGTCGAAATAAGCCCAGAACCACGCCACGAAGAACATCACTTCGGAGGCGATGAACAGGATCATGCCGTAGCGCAGATGCAGCTGCACGACCTTGGTGTGATGGCCGGTTTCGGCCTCGATCACGATGTCGCGCCACCACATGGTCGCGACATAAAGCAGACCGATGAACGCACCGAGCGTGATCAGCGAGGTGCCGCCGCGCATCCACAGGACCGTGCCGACCGCCATCACCAGCGCGAAGAACGCACCAAGGAGCGGCCACGGGCTGGGGTTCACCAGATGATAGTCGTGCTGCGGTTTCGCGTGCGCGTCGGCCATTTCTCTTCTCCACTCGATGCCGGGTTTACCCGACATCGGTATCTTCAAGCCCAGGTCGGCTCTAGCCGACTTGGGTCGGTCCGAACCGGATTTCGTTCGTTTCTATCAGCGCCCCGCGGCCAGCCGCAAGGCGACGTTTTTGCTTCCGCCTAGTTGTTCCGCTCCGGCTTGGGCGTGGCCGCGAGCGGCTTCGGCTTGTCCACCGGGAAGAACGTGTACGACAGGGTGATGGTCTTGATCTGCCGCGCTTCGAAATCGTCGTCGATCGCAGGCTGTATGAAAAAGGCTACCGGCATGGCCATCTTTTCGCCGGGCGCAAGCCGCTGCTCGGTGAAGCAGAAGCACTGCATCTTGGCGAAGTAGATGCCCGCCTGCGGCGGCGAGACGTTGTAGGTCGCGGTGCCGACCGTCTCGTCGCGCGAGAGGTTGGTCGCGAAGTAATGGACCAGGAAGGTCTCGCCGATCTTCACTTCGATCTCGCGAACCTCCGGCTGGAACTCCCACGGCACGCCGGCGACGTTGGCGTCGAAGCGGATGCGAATGGTGCGCTCCAGCGTCTTCTCCGGCGCGCTGGTCGCGATCTGCGGCACGCCGCCGAACCCGGTGGTGCGGCAGAACCAGTCGTAGAAGGGTACCGCCGCGAACGACGCGCCCACCATGAAGGCGACGAACACGGTCAGCGAAAGCGCAACGTTGCGATGACGGCGCGCGAGCGCGGGATCGATGTTGCGCCCGCTGCTCATACCTGCACCGAGATCGCGGCCGCTTCGGATTTCTTGAAAGCGGCGGGTCCGAGCTTCACGATGGTCACGACGAAAAATATCCCGACCAGCGCCGCAAGCACCAGCGCTATCGCGACCGAACGGCGGTTGCGCTGCTTAATCTGTTCTTCGGTGAGGACGATGCCTTTTTTGTCGTTCATGGCGGCGTTCACTTCACGATGCCTTCCGCCAGCAGCACGGCGAACAACAAAAAGAGATAGAGGATCGAATAGGCGAACAGGTTTTTCGCGGCGCGCTCGGCAGTCTCGCCTTCGCGGCGGCGGAAGACCATCCATGCGAAAGCGACGAACAGTACGCCGAGTACAACGGAGGCCGCGCCGTAGAACCAGCCGGTCATGCCGAGCAGATACGGCGCGACGGCGAGCGGCGCGAGCACGAGCGAATAAAGCAGGATCTGCTTGCGGGTTTCGTCGTCGCCCGCGACGTTAGGCAGCATCGGGATGCCGGCGCGTTCGTAATCGCGCTTCTTCAGGAGCGCGAGCGCCCAGAAGTGCGGCGGGGTCCAGACGAAAATCAGCGCGAACAAAAGCAATGGCTGCAGCGTGACGTTGCCGGTCACGGCGGCCCAGCCGATCACGGGCGGCAGCGCGCCCGCGGCGCCGCCGATCACGATGTTCTGCGCGGTCGCACGCTTCAGCCACATCGAATAGATCACGGCATAGAAGAAGATGGTGAAGGCGAGCAGCGCGCCAGCCAGCCAGCCGACCAAGAGGCCGAGCATCAGCACCGACGCGCCGGAGAGCAGCAGGCCGAAAACCATGGCCTCGCCCGGCTCGATCTTGCCGGAAGGGATCGGCCGCGTGCGCGTGCGGTCCATGCGCGCGTCGATGTCCGCGTCCCACCACATGTTGAGGGCACCCGATGCACCTGCGCCGACCGCGATGCAGAGAAGTGCCACGAAGCCGAGTACCGGATGAATGTCGCCGGGCGCGCGGACTAGGCCGACCAGCGCGGTGAACACGACCAGCGACATCACGCGCGGCTTCAGCAACGCCCAATAGTCCTCGACGCCGGCAAAGCCCGGAAGGCTTTCGGCGCGCGAGATGCGTTCTTCAGAAATCAGCGACATCGTTTTCGATCAGTTCGACTTTGACTAACTCCAAGGAAGGCGAACCGGCGTCTTCCTTCCAGCGCAACCGATGCCGGGTTTATCCGGCATCGGCTTATCTAAAATGCTCAAGTCGGCGAAAGCCGACCTGAGATGGCGGAGCCTAAGCCCGCCGGCTTACCAGCCCGGCAGATTGCCGGAATTCACTTCACCTGCGGCAGCCGGTCGAAGGTATGGAACGGCGGCGGCGAGGAAACGGTCCACTCCAGCGTGGTCGCGCCGACACCCCACGGATTGTCGGCGGCCTTCTCCTTGCGCGAGAAGGCATGGACGATCGTGATGAAGAACACGACCAGACCCGCGAGCGAAATGTAGGCGCCGATCGACGACAGGAAGTTCCAGCCCGCATAGGCGTCCGGATAGTCCGCGTAACGGCGCGGCATGCCGGCGAGGCCGAGGAAGTGCTGCGGGAAGAAGATGGTGTTCACGCCGATGAAGGTCAGCCAGAAGTGCAGCTTGGCGAGCGACTCCGAATACATGTAGCCGAACATCTTCGGGAACCAGTAATACCACCCCGCGAAGATGCCGAAGGTCGCGCCCAGCGACATCGTGTAGTGGAAGTGCGCAACGACGTAGTAGGTGTCGTGGAAGGCGCGATCCACGCCCGCGTTCGACAGGATCACGCCCGTCACGCCGCCGAGTGTGAACAGGAAGATCAGGCCCACCGAGAACATCATCGGCGCGGTGAAGCGGATCGAGCCGCCCCACATGGTCGCGATCCAGGAGAAGATCTTCACGCCGGTCGGCACCGCGATCACCATGGTGGCGACCATGAAGTACGCCTGCGCGGTCGAGGACATGCCCACCGTATACATGTGGTGCGCCCACACGACGAAGCCGACGACGCCGATCGCGACCATTGCGTAGGCCATGCCGAGGTAGCCGAAGATCGGCTTCTTCGAGAAGGTCGAGATGATCTGCGAGATGATGCCGAAGGCCGGCAGAATGAGAATGTAGACTTCGGGGTGACCGAAGAACCAGAACAGATGCTGGTACAGGATCGGATCGCCGCCGCCCTTCGGATCGAAGAACGTGGTGCCGAAGTTACGGTCGGTCAGCAGCATCGTGATCGCGCCGGCGAGAACCGGCAGCGAGAGCAGCAGCAGGAACGCGGTCACCAGCACCGACCAGACGAACAGCGGCATCTTGTGCAGGGTCATGCCCGGCGCGCGCATGTTGAAGATCGTGGTGATGAAGTTGATCGCACCGAGGATCGAGGAAGCGCCCGCGAGATGCAGCGAGAAGATCGCGAGATCCATCGCCGGTCCGGGGTGGCCCGCCTTCGAGGAGAGCGGCGGATACGCCGTCCAGCCGCCGCCGAAGCCGTTATTGCCCGACGGGCCGGGAACGAACATCGAAGTGACGAGCAGGATCAGCGCGGCGATCAGCAGCCAGAACGAAATGTTGTTCATGCGCGGGAACGCCATGTCCGGCGCGCCGATCATCAGCGGAACGAACCAGTTGCCGAAGCCGCCGATCAGCGCGGGCATGATCATGAAGAACACCATGATCAGGCCGTGCGCGGTCACGAACGAGTTGAAGACGTGCGCATTCGGGAAATATTGCAGGCCCGGATGCATCAGCTCCAGGCGCATGGCGACCGAAAGCAATCCGCCCAGCACGCCGGCGAAAATCGCCGCCCACAGGTAGAGCGTGCCGATGTCCTTGTGGTTGGTGGAATACATCCACCGGCGCCAGCCGGACGGCGTGTGGTCGTCGTGGTGATCGTCGTGATGGGTTGCTGCCGCTTTCGCCATTGCAGTGCCTCGATACTTGCCGCGTTGCCGCGCTTATTGTTTCACGTCGGCGACGAGCGCCGGGTTCGGTTCGGGATTGTCGGCGTATTTCTTCTTCGCCTCTTCCAGCCACTTCGCGAATTCTTCTTCCGACACGACGCGAACCGCGATCGGCATGTAAGCGTGGTTGATGCCGCACAGTTCAGAACACTGGCCGTAGAACCAGCCGGTGCGAGTCGCCTTGAACCAGGTCTCGTTCAGGCGGCCGGGGACGGCGTCGATCTTCACGCCGAAGGACGGCACCGCGAACGCATGGAGAATGCCTTCCGCCGTCACCTGCACGCGCACGATCTTGTTCACCGGCACGACAAGTTCGTTATCGACGGTGAGCAGGCGCGGCTGGCCCGGCTTCAAATCCTTGTCCTGCACGAGCGAGGAGATGAATTCGAAATTGCCGTGGTCCGGATATTCGTATTTCCAGGTCCAGGCGCCGGTGCCGGTCGCCTTCACGGTGATGTCCGCCTTCGGGATCGTGAGCTGATCGAACAGCAGGCGGAACGAGGGAATCGCAATCGCGACCAGAATAATGACCGGGATCACGGTCCATGCGACTTCGAGCATGGTGTGATGGGTCGTGGTGGACGGAACCGGGTTCGCCTTCTCGTTAAAGCGGACAAACACGATGATCAGGAGCACCAGCACGAACAGCGTGATCAGCGTGGAGATGATGAGCAGCCACCAGTGGAAACCATGGATCTGCTCCATGATCGGCGAAGCCGCGTCCTGGAAGTTGAGCTGCCACGGCGAGGGCTGACCCATGCTCGCGGACGCCGGCTGGGCCAAGAGAAGCGCCGGTACCACCGCGAGAGCCGCCGCTAAAAATTTCCAAACTGCGCCCAGAGCCTTCGTCGTCATTGCAACCCCATCTTCGGATCGTGTTTCCGGCCGCCACCCCGGCCGCCTAGAAAACTGCCGCCAAACTACCACCGGTCGCCAGCCCCCGGAACGATGCCGAAGGCGGCCCATTGCCGCGCATTTCGCCCGTTTCCTTGGGCCTTCCGGCCTATGGAGGGCAGATGAACCATACCCCAAACCCCGCCGCAACGGCCCAGACCGAATCCTCAAGAATTCCGCCCCATTCTTGACATGGCGGGACGGCGATGTACCCGCTGACATCCTCGGAAATGCATAAACCTCCGGCGATTCGCCGGAGCTGGAAGGTGCGATGCCCGTCTCCCTGACCGTAGCCCGTATGGTGCGTATTGCCGCCGCGGGAGCGCTCCTCGCGCTCGCTACCGTCTCCGCCTCTGCGCAGGGCATCGTGCGTTCAGTCCACAACGACTGGCAGATTCGCTGCGAGACCCCTCCGGGCGCCCCCGGCGAGCAATGCGCGCTGATTCAGAGCGTCACCGCCGAAGACCGTCCGAATGTCGGCCTCACCGTCATCATCCTGAAGACCGCCGACCAGAAGAACAGGCTGATGCGGATTCTGGTCCCGCTCGGCGTGCTGCTGCCGAAGGGACTTGGCCTGCGCATCGACCAGACCGACATCGGCTCCGCCGGCTTCGTGCGTTGCATGCCGACCGGCTGCGTCGCCGAGGTCATCATGGATGACAAGCTCATCGGCCAACTGAAAAGCGGCAAGCAGGCATTGTTCCTGATCTATCAGACAGCGGAAGAAGGGATCGGCGTGCCGCTGAGCCTCTCCGGTTTCAGCGCCGGATTCGACAAGCTGCCCTGACGGCGCCTGTCCCTTTCCCTGCCCCGGCTCGCGGGTAAGGCTTCGCGCTTGCGCGCGGGACGGCGCATGCGGGAAAGTCGAGCGAACACGGGATCAAAATTATGGCGGCCGAAGTACAACACGCAAACGAACTGGTGAAAGTGGTCGCGCTGCTGGGCGCGGGCGTGGTCGCCGTGCCCATTTTCAGGCGGCTCGGCCTCGGTTCGGTGCTCGCCTATCTGGCCGCCGGTCTCGCCATCGGACCGTTCGGGCTGGGCCTGTTCACCGATCCGCAGGCGATCCTTCACATCGCCGAACTCGGCGTGGTGATGTTCCTGTTTGTGATCGGGCTGGAGATGCAGCCTTCGCGGCTATGGAATCTGCGCCGCGAGATTTTCGGGCTTGGCGCGGCGCAGGTGCTGACCTGCGGCGGCTTGCTGACCATCGTGGGTCTCGGCTTCGGCCTCACGCCATTGGTCGCCTTTTTCGCGGCGATGGGTTTCACCCTCTCCTCCACCGCAATTGCGATGCAGATTCTCGAAGAGCGTCACGAAGTCTCTTCTCCGCAAGGCCAGCGTGTCGTCTCCATCCTGCTGCTCGAAGACCTCGCCATCGTGCCGCTGCTCGCGCTTGTCGTACTGCTCGCGCCGGGTGCAGGCGCAAGCAGCGCGGGCGGTTACTGGCAGTCGGCCGGCATTGCGATCGGGACGCTCGGACTTCTCATCGCGGCAGGCGTCTGGCTGCTCAATCCGTTCTTCCGGATTCTCGCGGCCTCGAATGCGCGCGAGGTGATGACGGCGGCGGCGCTGCTCGTCGTGCTCGGCGCAGCGCTGCTGATGCAACTCGGTGGATTGTCGATGGCGCTCGGCGCGTTCCTCGCGGGCGTGCTGCTTTCCGAATCCGTGTTCCGGCATGAACTCGAAGCGGACATCGAACCGTTCCGCGGCATCCTGCTCGGCCTGTTCTTCATGGGCGTCGGCATGTCGCTCGACCTCACGCTCATGGCGAAGCAGTGGCCGCTGATCCTGCTCGGCACCGGGGCCTACATGGCCGCGAAGATGATCGGCATCTACAGCATCGCGCGGCTGTTCCGCGTGAACCACAACGAAGGCATCTACCGCGCGGCACTGATGGCGCAGGGCGGCGAATTTGCGTTCGTCTTGTATTCGGCCGCGACGCAGGCCGGAATTTTCCAGACCAGTGTCAATGCGCTCCTGACTGCCGCGGTCATCGTATCGATGGCGCTGACACCGCTCCTGATGATCTCGCTGCGCTGGATACTGCCGAAAGAGAAAGTGTCGATGGACGGTATCGACGTTGCCGACGATCTCTCCGGCCGCGTCCTCATCATCGGCTTCGGCCGGTTCGGGCAGGTCACGTCGCAATGCCTGCTCGCGCAGGGCACGGACATCACCATCATCGACAACGACGTCGAGATGATCCAGGCGGCGGCCGATTTCGGTTTCAAGATTTATTATGGCGACGGCACGCGGCTCGACGTGCTGCGCGCGGCGGGCGCGGAGCGCGCTGACGTGGTCTGCATCTGCATCGACAAGCCGGAGCAGACCACCAAGATCGTCGAACTGATGAAGGCGGATTTCCTGAATACGAAAGTATTCGCCCGTTCGTTCGACCGGCGGCATACGCTGGAGCTGCTCGACAAGAACGTCGATTTCCAGATCCGTGAAATCTTCGAATCCGCGCTTTCGTTCGGCCGCGCGACGCTGGAAGAACTCGGCGTGGATGGCATGACTGCGCAGGAAGTGGTCGAAGACATTCGCCGCCGCGATCTGGAGCGGCTGGAGTTGCAGCGCACGGGTTCGCTTTCGGACGGTCTGGAAAAGATGCATCAGCAACGCGCGAAGGTGCAACCTGCGCCGTTGCAGAAGCCGAGCCGTCAGTCCGCCGCGCTGAACCCGGAAGCGGCGGAAGCGATCAAGAAAGAAGGCCCGCCCGCCGCGAACTGATTATTTCCGCGCGGGCGCGGACAGGACGATTGCGTTTCCGGCCAGCACGAGGACGACGCCGATCACGCCCGCCAGCGTCCATTCGTAATTCTCGAACAGCGTCGAGAGCAGCAGCGCGACCACCGGCATCAGCACCGTGACATAGCCGGTGCGCCCCGCGCCGATGCGGCCCAGCAGCGTGACATACGCAAAGAATCCGATCGCGGTTCCTGCAATCGCGAGCCAGAGGATCGAGAGCACGTAACGCGCGCTCCACTCGATGATGAACGGCTGGCCGCGGAACAGCGAAAACAGCGCGAGAAACGCCGCGCCGTAGAGCATCGACCACGCATTCGCGGACATTACCGGAAGTCCGCGCGACTGGAACGCGGTCGAGAACATGTTGCCGGTGGAGAACGTGAAGGTGGAAAGCAGCATCAGCATCACGCCAACCGCCGCGCCGCTGGCGGCGGTCGCGGCCGCGAATTCGTGCCCGAACAGAAAAGCCAGTCCCGCGACGCCGAGCGCAGCACCTGCCAGTACGCGAACGTTCAGCCCGCCCCGGCCGAGTGCGGCCGCGTAAAGCGGGTTCATCACCGCGGTCAGCGAAAACAAGAGCGCCAGCGCGCCGCCGTGCAAATGGAAGCCGGCGTAATAGGCGGACAGGAAGTTCGCCGAGAACATCGTCAGTCCCAGAACCACGAAGCGCAGATGGTCCTGCAGCGGGAAGCGCACGCGGCCGCCGCTGAGGATGACCCAGCCCGATACGATCAGCCCGCCGAGCAGAAAGCGCCATACGCCGGACACTTCCGGCGAGACCACGCCGAGTTGCAGGCGCAATGGTAGCCAGCTCGCGCCCCAGAGCAGGACGACGGTGGCGTAGAGGATGAAATCCTTTGCGGTCAGGCGGGATGGCGTCATGAAAGGAGATGTTCCGGCAAATGAAGCGTTGCGCGCACGCGCCTGCCTAGCCTGCCTTGCCCGGAATTAGGAGTGCGCCCGGCGCATGGCTTTACGCGAACTTCTCTAGCCACCCGGCATCGAGGTTGTGGAATGCGTAGAAACGCTCCAGCCGCCCGCGCGTGCCCCTCTCCTTGTCGGCCGTCCGCAGGCCCAGAAAATCCGCGGCGTTGCCGAACAGAATGTCGTCCAGCTCTGCGTTGCCGAAGCCAGCATCGCGGCGCAGGAATTCGGCGATGTCGTCGGGGTAGCGGTTCGAGAATTTTTCCTCCAGCCCGACCATCATCCAGTCGCTGCCGTACATCAGGCGCTTCGCGGCCATCGGGAACCGCTCGCGAAACTGCGCAAGCAAGCGCGCGACGTCGCGGCGGTGGCCGCTGTTTTCGTAGATTTCCGAAAAATAGCTGATGTCGGCGTAAATCTTCGCGTCCGGGAAATCCTCCCACATGCGCCCGACTTCCCATTCCCAGGACTGTTCGACGCCTTTTGGTTTCAGCTTTCCCTTATCGAAGGCTTCATCGAAGTCGCCGAAATGCGCGAGGTTGAGACGCAACCTGCTGCGCTCCGGATTTTCGAGGACAGGCCGCCAGTATTTCGGATGCGAGCGTTCGGCATAGCCCGGCGCAGAGCCATAGGAATTGTTGCAGTGGGCCATCACCGGTACATCGTTTGCCGCGCACCAGCCGAACAAGTCCCACAACGCGGCGTCGATCTTCTCTCCGGTCTCTTCTTTCAGAACCGCGAGCGCCGTGCGTTTCGGAAAGCGGTCGCCGAGTTTCGCGTTCGCTGCGGGACGAAAACCCATCGGCGGATACAGCTTCACGCCGATGAACCCCTTGCCGGGCTTGTCGCCTTCGCCGATGGCGTCCTTCACCGTCTTGATTGGCTCGACTTCCATGCGGCGGCGCTGGAAATGCGTCGCCTGCCGCAGCGGACAGAATGGAATGAAACCGTGCACGCGCACGCCTTGCGGCCTCAGCGAAATCTGTTCCAGTACCTGCATCTGATCGTGGATCGAATGGTGATCCTCGTCGCCCACCCAGAGCGAGAGATCGACCAGCGCGGGCGTGAGCAATTCGGTGCGTCCCTGATGCAAAGCATGCAGGTTGTCTACCAGTTCGAAACGATTACGGATGAACAGCATCGCCCAGCGGAAACCGCGGCCGAGCGGGCCATTGCTTTCATACAACTGGTCGGCGGCGTAATCCGGCGTGATCTCCAGCATGGTCGGATCGTTCTCGCGATCCGGTTTCAGATCCTTGAAAATCTCGCCCAGGATTTCCCTCTTGATCTGGATCAGCGCAACGCCGGAAATGTAGTTGCCGCCGACGCGCATGCGTATCTTGTCCTGCGTTTCCTTCGGCCACCAGATTTCGCGCAGAATCGTTCTCATCAATTCGCGCTCGCTGACCTCGCGCATGGCGCGGGTCGGCGCCATCGCGCTTCGGTTCGCGATTTCGGTCAGCAGCAATTCTTCTTTCTTCGGGGTCGGCGTGTCGTGGCGGATGAAGTCGATCAGGATTTTGGTCAGTTCGCGAAAGGTCGACTCGTGCATCTTGACCTGTTTCGCGTGTTTGTGATCGGCGGGCAGGACGACCTGTTCGAGAAAGCCCCGGATCGGCAGGTCGTGCGCATTGAACAGATGACAATGCACGTCGATGAAGCGCCGCTTCTGCGCCTGCGCGGCGGCCGGGCGCATCGTTGCGGGGGCCGCCTGAACCGCCAATGCTGCAAACGTGGCTGCGAGAAAGTCGCGTCTGCGCATGATCGTCCCCGTCAGTATGCGAGTGCCTTGAATACCGGCTCTACGGAATGTGCCCACTCGCCTTCGTAGCGGGCAAGTAAATCTTCCGCGGGGGTCCTGCCGCGCTCGACTGCGTCTTCGAGCGGTTCGAGATAGGTGGATTCGTCGCGGCCGTCGTAGAGCTTGTGCCCGCGGCGCTTCAGGCCGTTCCTCGCCAGGTCCACGGTTTCGCCCGCGATCTCGCGGACGGTCTTGCCACCGATCTTCGCGTTCAGGCCGAGTTTCGGCACGTCGTGGCGGAGCGCCTCACGCTGCTCCTCGCTCCAGCCTTTCGTCATCTCGTAGGCCGCGTCGAGGGAAGCGTTGTCGTACAGAATACCGACCCAGTATGCCGGAAGCGCGCAGAGCCGGTCGGTCGGTCCCGCATCCGCGCCGCGCATTTCCAGATAACGCTTGAGGCGCACTTCCGGAAAAATCGTGCTGAGGTGATTGGCCCAATCCGAAACGGTGGCGCGGCCGCCCGGCAGGCCCGGATGATTTCCGGCCAGCAGGTCGCGGAACGAGGAACCGGCGACGTCGATATATTCGTCGCCGCGCTTGATGAAATACATCGGCACATCGAGTGCGTAATCGACGTAGCGCTCGTAGCCCATGCCGTCCTCGAATGCGAAGGGCAACATGCCGGCGCGGGCGTTGTCGGTATCTTCCCAGACATGCGAGCGGAACGAAAGAAATCCATTCGGCTTGCCTTCGGTGAAGGGCGAGTTCGCGAACAGCGCGGTCGCGATCGGCTGCAACGCAAGCGACACGCGCAGCTTCTTCACCATGTCGGCTTCGGACAGAAAATCGAGATTGGCCTGCACGGTGCAGGTACGGAACATCATGTCGATGCCGAGCGTGCCGACCTTCGGCATGTAGTTCGACATGATCTTGTAGCGTCCTTTCGGCATCACCGGCGTTTCGGCTCGCGTCCATTGCGGAGACATGCCGATGCCGAGAAAGCCGATGCCGAGCGGCTCCGCGATCTGGCGCAGTTGCGCGAGATGCGCGTGGAGTTCGGCGCAGGTGCGGTGGATGTTTTCGAGCGGCGCGCCGGAAAGTTCGAATTGTCCGCCCGGCTCCAGCGAGATCGCGCCGCCGCCCGTGACATCGGCGAGGCCGATCAGCGTGCGGCCTTCGAGGATCGGCTCCCAGCCGAGGAGCAATTGCATCCCTTCCAGCAATGCGCGGATGCCACGGCGGCCCTCGTAGGCGACCGGCGAGCGGTCGGCGACGCGGAACGGAATTTTCTCGTGCTCGGTACCGACACGGAATTGGCTTGCCGGTTTCTCTCCCGCCGCGATCCAGGCGACGAGTTCGTCGCGAGATTCGATCGGCGTCGTATCGGTCTGGTCGCGGGCCATGCAGGGGAAGCCGGAATTGAAAGGTCGCGGACCATACAGGAGTGATGCGACCGCCGCCAACGGCAGCGGTCATGCGGGCTGCGCATTACTGCGCGGACGTCGCGGCAAGCCAGTTCTTCACGGCTTTCAGCGCTTCGCCGCGGCTTCTGGTCCGGGCCTCCGCCTCGCTGAATACCGTGATCTGCGCGTCGGCACTGGTGCCTTCGGCGAGAATCGTTTCGACCCGCTTCAGTTGCGCTTCGCAGCCGAGCGCCACGGCATCGTCCCTGACGCGGGCCAGCAGCGCGCGCACCGCCTCGCCGATCGGCACCGCGCGGCCGGCGTCGCGATCCACGAAACTGCCGTGGATGCCGTAGCGCTGCGCGCGCCACTTGTTTTCGGCGGCAATGGCGTGGTCGACCGGCGTCACCTTCGCATTCAAGTCCGCATTCTCGAACAGATGGCGGACCAGCGCACGATAGAGCGCTGCGATGCCGATGGCGTCTTCCACGCGCGTGCAACTGTCGGGCGCGCGCAATTCCAGCGTCGGGTGCGCTTCGGACGGACGGATCGCCCACCAGAGGTAGCTGCCGTCCGGCATCACGCGCGCATCGATCAGCGCCTGCTTGTAGGATTCGAAATCGGCGTCGCTCTGGAACAGCGGCGGCAGGCCGGTGCGCGGCAACTCGTCGTAGGCCGCGAGGCGATAGCCCATCAGGCCGGTGCGGCGCGAATTCCAGAACGGCGACGAAGTCGCGAGCGCGATGAAATACGGAACGAAAGGCGTAACGCGGCGCATGATTTCCACGCGCCGCGACGGGTCCGGCAACTCCACGTGCACGTGCAGGCCGCACAGCATGTTGCGCTCGGCCAGCATCTGCAAATCCTGCATCATGCCGTCGTAGCGCATGGCTTCGGTCTGCCGCGCGGAAGTCCATGCCGCGGTGGGATGCGTGCCGGAGGCGATGAAGGCAAGGTCGAACTCGGCGGCGATGGCGCCAACATTCCTGCGCAGCGCGCGCAATTCGCGCGCGGCTTCACCGAAGTCAGTCGAAGGTTGCGTTGCAACCTCGATCTGCGATTGCAGCATCTCGCGCATTACCGAACCGCCGAGACCTGTCTTCAGCGCAGCAAGAAATGCCGAAGGCATTCGACGCTGCACTGCCTTGGTCTCGGCATGAACGACGAAATATTCTTCCTCGATGCCGAAGCTATATTCGTTGGTCATGATGCCTCGTTGTTTCGGGGAAACAGCGCGCCGCGTCAACGCCAGTCGCCGCGTGCCGCCTGAACCAGCGCAAGCGCGGCAACAGCTGCGGTATCGGCGCGCAAAATGCGCGGACCGAGCGACAGACGAATTACATTCTTTCGCGCGAGCAGCGTTTCGCGTTCGCGGTCCGAAAAGCCGCCTTCGGGACCGACCAGTACCGCCAGTCCTTCACGCGGTGCGGCTTGCAATACATCAAGTGGCGCGCCCTCGCCCTCCTCATCGCAGAAGACGATCGTCTGCGACGCGTTCAGCGAATCGCACCAGCGCTCGAATGCGAGCGGCGCGTCGACCTGCGGAATCGCGAGGATGCCGCACTGCTCGGCGGCTTCGACCGCATTCGCCTGCATCCGTTCCTGGTTCAAGCGCGTTACCTGCGTGTGCTGGGTGATGACGGGAGAAAGCCGGGAAGCTCCCATTTCGACCGCCTTCTGGACCATGTAATCGAGCCGGGCCTGCTTGATGGGAGCAAACGCATAAACCGGCCCGAAGGTTTCAGGCTGCGGGCGGGTTTGTCGTTCGGGCCTGAGCAGGACGCCGCGTTTTCCGGTCAGTGCCGCGCTCGCCAGCCATTCGCCGTCCCGCCCGTTGAAAAGGAGTAACGGGCTGCCGTCAGCCAACCGCAGCACATTGCGCAGATAATGGGCCTGCTCCGGGACGGCCTCGATTTCTTGCGCTGCGGCGAGAGGGGCCTCCACAAAGAGCCGTTGTGTGCGGAAATCGTACTTTGCCAATCAAATCTCCGCGGGTTTGGGCGGTTAACGGCGTTTTCGCCGCGATATTGCCCCAAGTCGATGCCTTTTGTTACGCCTTGGCACCACAACCGGACCGGCACCGCATGTTCGCTCGCATATCGCTTGCGCTGATCGTGACCCTGCTGCTGATCGCAACGGGCGAGCGCGCCATGAACGCGCAGGCGCAGATGATGACCCCTGCCCCGCAACAGCAGCAACAGCACCCCTGTCAGGCGCAGTTCGAGCCGCTGCGGACCGATCTGCAGGCCAAAGGCAATGCGCTGCAGGTCGCCAGCAAAAAGAAGATGTCCGCTAAAGAACTCTGCGCGCGCATCACCAGCTATTCCAATGCCGAAGTCAAAATGATCCGCTTTCTCGAAACGAAAGCGCAGGAGTGCGGCATTCCCGCAAATGCAGCGGACGGCCTGAAGAAAAGCCGCGAGCGCACCAACGAAATGAAGACCAAGATTTGTGCGGCCGCCGCCAACCAGACCACAGCGACACCGCCGCCGCCGAGCCAGGGCCTCAGTGGCGCGCTTACCACCGGCACCGGCTCCACGCCTGAAACGCCGCAGTCGGGTGGCGGCATCTTCGACACGCTTTCCGGCAACGTCCTGCAACGATGAAGCCAGCCGCGGCACCGGTTGCCGACTCGACCGGCAACTGGGTGGACCGCAGCGCGCCCGCATGGGCGCAGCCCTATCTCCGCCTTGCGCGTATCGACCGGCCTATCGGCTGGTGGCTTTTGTTGTTGCCGTGCTGGTGGTCGACGGCGATGGCCGCGCTCGCACAACGTGCGCCGTGGCCGGATTTCAAACTGCTCGTTCTGTTCCTGATCGGCGCAATCGTCATGCGCGGTGCGGGCACCACATGGAATGATATCCTCGACCGCAAGATCGACGCGCAGGTCGAACGCACGAAAAGCCGCCCGATCCCTTCCGGGCAGGTTAGCGCGAAAGCGGCTTTTGCATTCGCTATCTTACTTTCATTCGTGGGGCTTGCGGTTCTGCTGCTGATGAACCGATTCGCGATTCTCGTCGGTATTTCTTCGCTGCTCATTGTCGCGATCTATCCGCTCGCGAAACGCGTGATTTCGATGCCGCAGTTCGTGCTCGGCCTCGCCTTCTCGTGGGGGGCGCTGATGGGATGGGCGGCCGTGTTCGGCAGCCTCGACTGGCGTCCGCTCGTTTTATATGCGGGCACAATTTTGTGGGTGATCGGCTACGACACGATCTACGCGCACCAGGACCGGCGCGACGATGCGATCATCGGCGTGAAATCCTCGGCGCGGCTGTTCGGCGAACAGACCCGAAGCGCCATCGCGATTTTGTACGCGGGCACCGTTATCCTTGCCGGGGTCGCCATTGCGTTCTCCGGCGGCGGCGTTCTTTCGTTCGCGGGACTGGCAGCGTTCGCGATGCATCTGGCATGGCAGGTGCGGACGCTCGACGCCGACAATCCGGCCTATTGCCTGAAACTGTTTCGCGCGAACCGCGACGCGGGGCTTTTGCTGTTCGCGGGTTTGACCGCGGACGTGATCGCGAAGGCGAACGGCTTTCCGTACTAGCTCAGGTGCGCGCGATGATTTCGCGCTCGCCGGCATGGGATGCGCTCGCGCATTGCGTCTGCGCGGCGGCGTGACGAATCCGCATCGTGGTGCGGCGGTGGCGCAGCATCGAGCGTTTGCGGCGGCGCGGCGCTTCCTTGGTCCGGTTGCGCATGGCGGCGGGATTGCACAAGCGCCCGCCTTCCCCGGCGATCAGCACGGGAAGACCGAGCGCACGGCTCCAGCGCCGCGCGGCAATCGCCGAAGCCGCGCTGTCGTTCGAGACCATGAGCGGGATGCTCAGTGCCTCGTCGCGATGTTCGAGCTGAACGTGAATCTGCATGTCGTCCGACGCGATCAGCACGCGCACGGCGATGCCGAGAAATTCCTGAAGCGGCAATTTCAGATGCATGTGCACGCCGCGCACGCTGCGCTGGAGATCGACGCGCTCCTGGCCGATCTCGACGCGGCGTTCGCCGCCGTCGGCGGCCGGGTCGGAAGCGATGAATGCAGCCGGGAGGCGGAGCGGATCGGGTCCGGACAGAGGACCCGATCCTTCCCGCGCGTATTCGGCCGCGCCTGTCTGACGCCTCAATTTCGTCTCCCCCGCCGGATTTTTCCGGTCGTTGGAGCGACCATGACAGCAAGCCAGAACGATCCGCTTAAGGGATTGGGTAAATCTTTCCTTTTTTGCCTCGATAGAGTGCCGATCCGGCCATCATCGTTGAGAAAGCGTTGCTTGCCCTCGCCCCGGACAGCCTCTAGAGCGGGCCCATGACGATCTCTTCCGCGCCGAGCGCCGCTTTGCTTCCCGCGCTGACAGATGCCGTTTCGGAAGCCGGCCGACTCGCGCTCTCCATGTTCCGGAAAGACGTGCGCACCTGGAATAAAGAGAATCAATCACCGGTGACGGAAGCCGATCTCGCGGTCGATCTGTTCCTGCGCAAACGGCTGTTCGAGGCCGATCTCGATGCGGGCTGGCTTTCGGAAGAAACCGCGGACGCTCCCGCGCGGCTGGAGAAATCCCGCATCTGGATCGTCGATCCGATCGACGGCACCCGCTCCTTCGTCGCCGGGAAAGAAGACTGGGCCGTATGCGCAGCGCTCGTGGAGGAAGGGCGGCCGGTGCTCGGCGCGGTTTTCGTGCCTGCGACCGGCGAACTGTTCGCGGCAGCACTCGGCAACGGCGCGACCCGCAACGGCACGGCGATCTCGGCCAGCGAACCGCGCGACGTGAAGACGGCGGCTATCGCCCGGCCTTACGGCCTGGAGAAAACCTTCGCGCAGACCGGAAATATGACAAGCGCCCCCCATATTCATGCCATCGCCGTGCGCCTTGCGCGGGTGGCCAGCGGGGAAATCGACGGCGCACTGGCGCGCGAGAACGCCAACGATTGGGACATTGCTGCCGCCGATTTGATCATTCACGAGGCTGGCGGCAAATTGACCGATAGCGCGGGCAACCTGCCGCGCTACAACCGCCCCGTGCCGAAACACGGCATGCTCGTTGCTTCGGGCAAATCCTTGCATGCACCGCTGCTGGCGGCGCTTGCAAACCGGTAAAGCAGGGAAACAAGAGCGCGCATGACGACGCAAAAACAACTTCTCCACCTCGTATTCGGCGGCGAACTGACGGCGCTCGACGGCACGGAATTCCGCGATCTCGGCCGTCTCGACATCGTTGGAATCTATCCAAATTACGCAACGGCGTATCAGGCGTGGAAATCGAAGGCGCAGCAAACCGTCGATAACGCAATGATGCGCTATTTCATCGTTCACCTGCACCGGTTGCTCGATCCGGAGACGGATGGTACGCGGCGCGCATAACTTCCGGCGCCGGATCACTCATGTGGCGTAAAATTCGCAAGTCGTGGATCGTGCGGCAAACGCTTGGCCGCATGGTCGCATATTACCTGTGGTTCGTATGGAAGACGCAGCGCCTGACGGTGGAGCCAGCCAATCTCTATGACTGGCTCGATCAGGAAATGCCGCTTATATTCACGTTCTGGCACGGGCAGCATTTTCTCGCGCCGTTCGCACCCAAAGCGCATCACCGGGCCAAGGTCATGATCTCCCGTTCTTTCGATGCGGATGTAAACGCCATTGCCGCGGAAGTGCTCGGGATCGGGACGATCCGCGGCTCCGGCGCGCATGGCAACGACTTCCAGCGCAAGGGCGGCGTCGCAGCCACGCGGCAGATGATCGACACGCTCGCCGAAGGCATCAACGTCGCGATGACCGCGGACGTGCCGAAAGTCTCGCGCCGCGCCGGCCTCGGCATCGTCACCATCGCAAAGATTTCCGGACGTCCGATCTATCCCGGCGCGATGGCCACCAGCCGCCGCATCGCGCTCAACAACTGGGACAAGTCGAGCCTGCATCTTCCGTTCGGACGCATGGCGTTCGTGGTCGAGGAAGCGTTGCGCGTTCCGCCCGACGCCGACGACGAGGCGCTCGAAGCGGCGCGGCTCGAAGTCGAACGGCGATTGAACCGCGCAACCGCACGCGCCGAAGCGCTGGTCGGCAGGCCGCAGACGGGCCAGGCCGATGGCGCCTAGAATCAAACTGCCCCTGCCGTTGCGCGCATACCGGCGGCTTTCGCGCTGGTTCGCACCATTCGCGGGTACGGTGCTGAACTGGCGGCTCAAGCGCGGCAAGGAAGACCCGGCGCGCGTCATGGAGCGGCGCGGGGTTGCCACCGTCGAACGCCCGCCCGGCGCGCTGGTTTGGTTTCACGGCGCGAGTGTCGGTGAAATTCTCTCGATCCAGCCCGTGGTCGAACATATCCGCGCACAGGGCTTCGCGGCACTCGTCACCTCCGGCACGGTAACGGCGGCGCAGACCGCAGCACAAAGGATGCCGGCCGGCACCATTCATCAATATATCCCGCTCGACTCGCCGGCCTTCGTGCAGAGTTTCCTCGATCACTGGCAGCCGGGACTGGCGTTGATCGCAGAGTCGGAGTTCTGGCCGAACCTCCTGCTCGAAACGCATCAGCGCAACATTCCGCTGGTGCTGCTCAATGGCCGCATGTCGGAGCGCTCATTCAAGCGCTGGAAGCGGGCGAAGAAATCCGCGCGCGCGCTGCTTTCCAATTTCGATCTCGTGCTCGCACAGGACAACGAGATCGCGGACCGGCTGGAAACGCTCGGCGCGCCGCGCGTGATTTCCACCGGTAACCTCAAGTTCGACGTTTCGCCGCCGCCCGTCGACGCTTTCGCGATGCAGGAAATGCAGCGCACGATTCACGGCCGCCCGGTTTTCCTCGCGGCGAGCACGCATCGCGGCGAGGACGAAGCGATCATCGATGCGCATATCGAGGTAATGGAGAAGGTGCCGGGCCTCCTCACCATCATCGTGCCGCGGCACCCGGAACGCGGCGGCGAAATCGCGCGGCTGGTCCAGGACGCCCGGCTGGCGCCCGCGATGCGCTCGCGCCATCACCTGCCCGATCTCGGCACGCATATCTATGTCGCCGACACCATCGGCGAACTGGGATTGTTTTATCGGCTATCGCCGATCGTGTTCATGGGCGGTTCGCTCATCAAGCACGGCGGCCAGAACCCGATCGAACCCGCGAAACTCGACAACGCGATCCTGCATGGCCCGCATGTGCATAGCTTCGCGACGATCTATTCCGAACTGAACAAACAGCGCGCGGCGGCTACGGTGACGAACGCCGACTCGCTCGCGCGCAGCCTGCTGCGCCTGCTCGACGATCCGGGACTGGTGCGCGCGATGGCGAAAGCCGCGCATGCCACGGTAGTCCCGTTGAGCGGCGCGCTGACGCGCACGGCAAAAGCCATCGAACCCTATCTGGTCCAACTGCGCTTTCACTGATGCCCGGATTGATCTCGCTGCGTGCGCCTGCGTTCTGGTGGAAAAAGCCGGGACTGGCGGCCACGTTGCTGGCGCCGCTTGGTGCGGTCTACGGCGGTTTCGCTGCGCAGCGCATGAAGCGCCCCGGCTATCGCGCGAATATTCCGGTCATTTGCATCGGCAATCCGACGCTCGGCGGCGCGGGGAAGACTCCGGCAGCCATCGCGGTCGCGAAACTTCTACAGGAACGCGGGCGCAAGCCGTTCTTCATTTCGCGCGGCTATGGCGGCAATGCTGCCGGGCCGCTGCGCGTCGATCCGGAAAAACATACCGCAGGCGATACCGGAGACGAGGCGCTTCTCCTCGCCGCGACAGCGCCGACAATCATCGGCGCGGACCGCGCGGCTTCCGCGAAGCTCGCGGAAAGTCTCGGCGCGGACGTACTGGTGATGGACGACGGATTTCAGAACCCTTCGCTGGAGAAAGACCTTTCCATCCTCGTCGTGGACGGCGAGCGCGGCATCGGAAACGAAAAAGTTTTCCCTGCTGGCCCACTGCGCGCGCCGCTTCCGATCCAGCTCGCGCAGGCGCACGTGATGGTGGCCGCAGGCGCGGGAACGGGCGGACAACGCGCCTTGTCCGCCGCGATCCTTGCCAATCTCGCGGTCCTGTCCGCCGTCATCGCACCGGGCGAGGCGGCGGTCGCAGCGCTGCGCGGCAAGCCGCTGCTCGCATTTGCGGGGATTGGTTTCCCGGAAAAATTCTTCGCCACGCTGGAGCGGAACGATCTTCGCGTCGCGGAACGCCGCGCGTTTCCGGATCATCACCGCTTCAGCGCCGCGGATGCGGCCGCGTTGATCGCGGCGGCGGAACGCGGCGGCCTGACGCTGGTCACGACGGAAAAAGATTTCGCGCGGATGGGAGGCGACCCGGCGCTTCGCGAATTAAGAGAGAAATCGAAAACGCTTCCCGTCGCGCTCGCGTTTGATGATACGGCAGAGATCGGCGGATTTATCGACGAAGCGCTGGCGCGAAAACGCTAGCGCGGCGCCAACGGCGTCTTGCCGTGCAGGCGCGCCATCACTGCTTCCGGCGTGGCATAGGCTTCCTGCAAATCCACGCTCCAGTATTTCAGTTCGTCGAGCGGAATCGGCACGCCGGTCACCGCGCAGCGCACATAGCTTCCCGGCCGGACGATGCGGTAGTCGCCGTCCAGATAGCGCAGCTCGGCTTCGCCGGCGGCCAAAGGGGTGCGTTCGAAACGGTTCATCTCGAATGTGCGGGTTCGCGTTTGGAGTAATCCATATATGGAGCGATTTACGCGGGAGCGCAAAACATAAATTCGCAACCTCACGCAATCGTTTACGGCAAGGAAATGCACTCAGCCGAACAGATTGCCCTGTTTCGAGGCTTTCGCGGGCTGCGGCCCGGCGGCCTCGCGGCTGCCCGGCTCGCTGCCAGTCGAAACCGCGCCGAAGCTGCCATCGGCCACCTCGACGGTGAGCGCCGTGCCTTTCGGAGCCTTCGTAACCGAACGCACCGGATGCCCGTCTGCGCCGCGCACCAGCGCGAAGCCGCGCTCCAGCACGCCGCGATGACTGTAAGATTTCAAAAGCTGCGCCAGACCCTGCAAGCGCACGCTTGCATTGCGGAGCGCATTGCCGCTCGCGCGCGCGGCGCGCGCTTGCAGGCCGACGCTGCGTTCGCGATAGAGTTCGATGCGCGAACGCAGCGCATTCGGCGTATGCCGCGCTTCGAGGCGCGAGAGTTTCACGCGAAACGCATGGGCGTTGGCGCGCAATGCGCGCGGCAGGCGTTCGCCCGCGCCGTCCAGCCGCTGGCGCGGAAGCGCCAGCAAGGCGTCGAGCGGCGGGATGCCGCGCGCGAGGCCGCGCAATTCTGATTTCAGGCGCTCGGCCATGCGCGCCCAGGACGAGACCAGCCGTGCGCCGCGATCGCGCGCGAGCGCGAGCAGTTCGCCGCGTACGGGCACCGCCATTTCGGCGGCAGCGGTCGGCGTCGGCGCGCGCCGGTCGGCGGCAAAATCGATCAGCGTGAAATCGGTTTCGTGGCCCACCGCGGAGATCAACGGGATTTCGCTCGCAGCCGCCGCGCGCACCAGCGCTTCGTCGTTGAAGCCCCAGAGATCTTCGAGCGAACCGCCGCCACGCGCGACGATGAGAATATCCGGGCGCGGCAGCGCGCCGCCTTCTTCCATCGCGTTGAAGCCTTCGATGGCAGCCGCGACTTCCGGTCCGCAGGTCTCGCCCTGCACGCGCACGGGCCAGACCAGCACATGACGCGGGAAGCGATCGTTCAGGCGATGGAGAATGTCGCGGATCACCGCGCCGGTTGGCGAGGTGATGACGCCGATCACGCGCGGCAGATACGGCAGCGGTTTCTTGCGCGCCTCGTCGAACAGACCTTCGGCCGCGAGTTTCTTCCGGCGCTCCTCAAGCAACGCCATCAGCGCGCCCGCGCCGGCCGGCTCCAGCGCGTCGATCACGATCTGGTAGCTGGACTTGCCCGGATAGGTCGTGACCTTGCCGGTCGCGATCACCTCCATGCCTTCTTCCGGCTTGAAGCGCATTTTCGCGAACGCGCCCTTCCAGATGATGGCGTCGATCTTCGCACTCGCATCCTTGAGGCTGAAATAGACATGGCCGGAGGAATGGGGTCCGCGATAGCCGGAGACTTCGCCGCGCAGGCGCACATAGGGGAACGCCTCCTCGACCGCGCGCTTGAGCGCCACGGAGAGTTCGGAAACGCCGATTTCAGGCAGATTCGTGGGTGCTGTGGATGCTGGCATTCGCGACTCTAAATGGCGGCAGGCCCATGATACATCAAGCCGCCTCTAGGGAAGTGTCCGTACGCGCATGAATGTCCTGTTGATCGGTTCCGGTGGCCGCGAACATGCGCTGGCGTGGAAGCTCGTCGCCAGCCCGCTCTTGACGAAGCTCTATGCCGCGCCGGGCAATCCGGGGATTGCGCAGGAAGCCGAGATCGTCGCGCTGAAGGTCGAGGACCACGCAGCGGTGATCCGCTTCTGTCAGGAGAAGAAGATCGGTCTCGTCGTGATCGGGCCGGAAGCGCCGCTGACCGCGGGCCTCGCCGACGACCTGCTGGCCGCGAACATCAAGGTATTCGGCCCGCAGAAAATTCCCGCGACGCTGGAAGGCTCGAAGTCCTTCACCAAGCGGCTGTGCGCGGAGAACGATATTCCGACCGCGCATTACCTCGAAGCGAAGACGCGCGAGGAAGCGCGCGCCTACATTCAAAAGAACGGCGCGCCCATCGTGCTGAAAGCCGACGGCCTGCACGCGGGCAAGGGCGTGATCGTCGCGATGACGGAAGCGGAAGCGCTGGCCGCGGTCGATACCGTGTTCGAGATGGGCAACGGCGCGCCGGTCGTGATCGAGGAATTCCTTGAAGGCGAGGAAGCGAGCTTCTTCTGCCTGATCCACGGCGAGCAGGTGTTGCCGCTCGCTTCCGCGCAGGACCACAAGCGCGTGTTCGACAACGACGAAGGCCCGAACACCGGCGGCATGGGCGCCTATTCGCCCGCACCCGTATTCACAAAAGAAATCGAGCGCATCACGCTCGAAGAAATCGTGAAGCCGACCGCGCGCGCGCTGGCGAAAGCGGGCACGCCCTATTGCGGCGTGCTCTATGCCGGACTGATGATCGGGAAGGACGGCCCGAAGCTGATCGAATACAACGTGCGCTTCGGCGATCCCGAATGTCAGGTGCTGATGCCGCGCATGAAGGACGACCTGCTGACGCTGATGCTCGCCACTGCGAACGGCGAACTCGATAAATCTTCCGTGCGCTGGCGCGACGAAGCGGCGATTACGGTCGTGCTCGCGAACAAGGGCTATCCGGGCAAGTATCAGAGCGGTTCGGAAATACGCGGCATCGAGAAGGCAAACGAGGTGGAAGGCGTCACCGTGTTCCACGCCGGGACGAAGCTGCAGGACAGCAAGCTCGTCGCCAGCGGCGGGCGCGTGCTGAACGTCACCGCGCTTGGCAAGACGGTCGCGGAAGCGCGCGAGCGTGCGTACCGCGCGATCTCGCTGATCGACTGGCCGGAAGGTTTCTGCCGCCGCGACATCGCGTGGCGCGCGCTTGCACGGGAGAATGCGTGATGGCCGATCTCGCCGATCTGTTTCCCGGTTTTCAATCGCACTGGATCGACACTTCGGCGGGAAGACTGTTCGCCCGTTCCGGCGGCAGCGGTCCGCCGCTTCTGGTCATCCACGGTTTTCCGCAGACGCATGTCGAGTACCACCGCATCGCGCCTGCGCTCGCGAAGAAGTTCACGCTGATCCTGCCCGACCTTCCCGGTTATGGCTGGAGCGACATTCCTAAGGAAGACGACACCCACGCGCCCTATACCAAGCGCGCAATGGCGCATGCGCTGATCGAGCTGATGGAGAAACTCGGCCATATCCAGTTCGGCGTGATCGGGCATGATCGCGGCGGGCGTGTCGGCTACCGCATGGCGCTCGACCATCCGGGACGCGTGTCGAAGCTCTCCGTCCTCGACATCATCCCGACCCTCGACATGTGGCGCGGCATGAACGCGCTACGCTCGATGGTGGTGTATCACTGGCCGTTTCTCGCGCAACGTGCGCCGCTGCCCGAAATGCTGATCTCGAAAGCGCCGATCGATTATCTCGAATGGACGCTGGGAAGCTGGTCGCCGGACGGGCTGAAGAAATTCGATCCGCGTGCGCTCGATCATTACCGCGCCTTCTTCGCGGATCCCGCGCGCATCCACGCCTGCTGCGAGGATTATCGCGCCGGGCAATCGACCGACGTGCATTTCGACGAAGCGGACTTCAACGAGGGCAACAAGATCACCTGCCCGACGCTGGCGTTGTGGGGCGCGCGCGGTATTCCGAATTCGGGCGGCGACCCACTCGCGATTTGGAAAGCGTGGTGCACCAAGGTCGAAGGCCGCGCCATCGACTGCGGACATTTCCTGCCAGAGGAAAAGCCGGAAGAAACCGCGGAAGCGCTGCTGGAGTTTTTTACGCGGACTTGAGAGAGCAGTTATCCCGCCTCGCGGCCTTGCTGCGTCCGGGATGACGATGGGGTTGAGCGCGGCTATAACGTGCCCAAGCCAAAAGAAAATCAGGACAGGAAATGACCGGGTTCGATCGTCAGGAAGCCTTTTCGGGCACGAAGGAAGTTGCGCAAGCGCTCGCTTTTGATGCGAGCCGTCTCGAAGAATATCTGACGAAGCATATTCCTGGCTTCGCCGGTCCGCTCAGCGTGAAGCAGTTCAAGGGTGGGCAATCGAACCCGACCTACATGCTGGAAACGCCGTCGCGTAAATATGTGCTGCGCCGAAAGCCGCCGGGAAAGCTGCTGCCTTCGGCGCACGCCGTCGACCGCGAATACAAGGTGATGGCCGCGCTCGGCGCGCAGAAGTTTCCGGTGCCACAAGCGCTGCTCTACTGCGAGGACGAGAGCGTCACCGGCACTGCCTTCTATGTGATGTCGTTCGAGCAGGGCCGCATCTTCTGGGAACTGCACATGCCGGATTCGAATCCGGCGGAGCGCGCAGCGATCTGGGACGCGCAGAACGCGACCATCGCGCAACTGCACACGCTGGAGCCGGAGAAAATCGGCCTCGCGGATTACGGCAAGGGCGAAGACTATGTCGCGCGCCAGGTCGCGCGCTGGTCGAAACAATACGAAGCGTCGAAGACCGACGACATTCCGGAGATGGACAAGCTGATGCGCTGGCTGCCGGAGCATCTGCCGAAGCAGCAGGCGGTGCGTGTCGTGCACGGCGACTATCGCCTCGACAACATGATCATCCATCCGTCGAAGAACGAAGTGCTCGCGGTGATCGACTGGGAGCTTTCCACGCTCGGCGATCCGCTCGCGGATTTTACCTATCACATGATGGGCTGGCACATGCCGGATGCGAAAACGGGCACCGGCACCGGCTCGCTGAAAGGCCGCGACCTGAAGGCGCTCGGCATCCCCAGCGCGGAGGATTACGCCGCGCTCTACGCCAAGCGCACCGGGTTCGATCCGCGCGGGCGCGATATCGACGTCTACATGGCCTACAATTTCTTTCGCATCGCCGGGATTTTGCAGGGCATCCTCGGCCGCGTGCGCGACGGCACGGCGGCGAATGCCAACGCCTCGGCGATGTCGCGGCAAGTGCAGCCGCTGGCAATGGCGGCGTGGCATTTTGCCGAGCGCGCGGGCGCATAAACTTCGCGCTATAATCCGCGCGTGCTGGATTTTCTCAAACGGCTGATCCGGAAGAAGCCGGAGCGCATCGCCATCGCGCTCGGCTCCGGCGGCGCGCGCGGCCTCGCGCACATTCCCGCGCTGGAAGCGTTCGACGAACTCGGCATCGTGCCGTCCGCCATCGCGGGATGCTCGATGGGCGCAGTGGTCGGCGCGGGCTACGCCGCCGGCATGACCGGCAAGGAAATCCGCGCGTTCTCGATCGACGCACTCCGCAAGCAGGGCGACTTCGCCCGGCGGCTGATTTCGATGCAATGGTCGAGCATGCGCGAACGCTGGCGCGAGACCCGTTCGCTGCGCGGCATGCCCTTTCAGTTTGCCGCGCTCGGCATCGCCGAAGAATTCCTGCCGCCGCAACTTCCCAAAACATTCGAGGAACTGCGCATCCCCCTCACCGTGGTCGCGACCGACTACCGCGAGCGGAGCGAGGCGATCTATCGTTCCGGGCTGTTGCGTCCCGCAGTGGCCGGCTCGATGGCGATACCGGGTTTGCTGCGACCGGTGGAATTCGGCGGACGTATCCTGATCGACGGCGGCGCGGTGAACCCGCTGCCCTTCGACCTGTTGCGGAAGGATGCCGACATCGTCATCGCGATCGACATCACGAAACTCGGCGACTCGCCGCCCGGCGTGCCGGACGCGATGGACGCGCTGTTCACGGCATCGCACATCATGACCCATGCGATTGTTTCGGAGAAACTGAAATCGTCGGCGCCGGACATTTTAATCAGGCCGAACGTGAGCGCGTTCAGCGCGCTCGACTTTCCGCGTGCACTGCCGATCCTGAAGGCATCCGAGCCGATCAAGGAAGAACTGAAGCGCAAGCTGGGCGCGCTGCTGGGCGCCTAGCGCCGTTCCGCGAAAAAACTTTTCAGGAGCATGGTGGCTTCGCTTTCGCCGATGCCGCCATAGACTTCCGGCTTGTGGTGGCAGGTCGGCGCATCGAAGAACCGCACGCCGGATTCCACCGCTCCGCCCTTCGGGTCGGCTGCGCCGAAATACAGCCGCCGGATGCGTGCGAACGAAATCGCCGCCGCGCACATGGTACATGGTTCCAGCGTGACATAGAGATCGCAGCCGATCAGGCGCTCGCTGCCGAGCGCGCTGGCGGCGGCGCGCAACGCAAGCACTTCGGCGTGCGCCGTGGGGTCGCGGTCGCGGAGCGTGCGGTTGTTCGCCCGCGCCAGCACCTCGCCGCCGCGCACGACGAGCGCCCCCACCGGCACTTCGCCCGCTTCCGCCGCGGCCTTCGCTTCCGCAAGCGCCATGCCCATGAAATCGGGTGCAGCCAACTCGTTTCTCCGCGCTCACCGTGGTAGCAAGTGAGCCGCATTCGCACGAAGCAACATGTCCCGCAAGTCTCCACCCCATAACCCGTCAGCATCCGAGCGCGAGCGCATCGCGAAAGTCATCGCGCGCGCGGGCCTCGCTTCGCGGCGCGAGGCGGAGACATGGATCGCGGAAGGCCGTGTGAAGGTGAACGGCGAAGTGCTGAAAACGCCCGCCGTAACCGTTTCCGCGCCGGACAAGATCGAAGTGGACGGCAAGCCGCTGCCTGTGCGCGAACGCACGCGGCTGTTCCTCTACAACAAGCCGAAAGGGCTGGTGACGACGAATTCCGATCCCGAAGGGCGGCCGACGATTTTCCAGAACCTGCCACCCGACCTGCCGCGGCTTGTCAGCGTGGGGCGGCTCGACATCAACAGCGAAGGCCTGCTGCTCCTCACCAATGACGGCGGCTTGTCGCGCACGCTCGAACTGCCCGCGACCGGCTGGCTGCGGCGCTATCGCGTGCGCGCGAACGGCCGCACCGATCAGGCGGCGCTGAACAAACTCAAGGGCGGCGTGACAGTCGAAGGCGTGCAGTACGGGCGCGTCGAGGCGACGCTGGACCGCGAGCAAGGCGCAAACCTCTGGCTTACCGTCGGCATCCGCGAAGGCAAGAACCGCGAGGTACGAAAAGTGCTCGCGCATATCGGGCTGAAGGTGAACCGGCTTATCCGCATTTCCTTCGGGCCGTTCCAGCTCGGCGAACTCGAACCCGGCAAGGTCGAGGAAGTGCCGACGCGCGTGCTGCGCGAGCAGATCGGCGGCGAACTGGAAAAATCGTCCCACAGCGATTTCGATGCGCCGTTGCGCGAGCGTGCGAAACTCTCGCCGGTGAAGAAAGAGAAATTCACCGGAAGGCCGGAACGCGAACCGAACCGCCGCGACGGAAAGAAAGAAGCCGCTTCGGGCGACAGGAAGAAGAAAAACTTTTCCGTCGAGCGCAAGACGCGCGAGGAAGCGCCGCGCGAGCCGCGCCGCAAGAGCAAGCGTCCGTTCCGCGCACCCATGCGCAAAGACAAGCCGCGGGGCAAGCGCTGATGCGCGTCAGCGGCGGCAGGTTCGGCGGGCGGACCCTGAAAGGCCCGTCATCCGATGCGATCCGCCCGACTTCCGACAAGCTGCGACAGGCGGTGTTCAACATTCTGGCACACGCCTACGGCGATCCTGCGGCGGACGCGCGGGTGCTCGATCTGTTCGCGGGTACGGGCGCGCTCGGCATCGAGGCCCTTTCGCGTGGCGCGGCATTCGCTCTTTTCGTCGACGAAAGCGCGGCGGCACGCGCGATCATCCGCGAGAATGTGGAAGCCTTGCAGCTTACCGGCGTCACCAAGCTGTTCCGGCGCGACGCTGCAAAGTTAGGGACGCTCGAAAAATTCTCGCCGTTCTCGCTCGTGTTCTGCGATCCGCCTTATGGGAAAGGCCTTGCGGAGAAATCGCTCGCTTCCGCGCGCACGGGCGGATGGCTGGCGGAAGACGCACTCCTGATCGTCGAGGAATCCGTGGACGCGAAGTTCGCGGCACCGAAAGGCTTCACCGAACTGGAGCGGCGCGCATACGACGATACGGAGATCGTTTTTCTCCGCGCCTCAAATTAGCGCCGCCCGAACAATTTCTCGATGTCCGCGAGCTTCAGCTCGACATAGGTCGGTCGGCCGTGGTTGCACTGGCCCGCATTTTCCGTGCGCTCCATTTCGCGGAGCAGCGCGTTCATTTCTTCCGGTTTGAGGCGGCGGCCCGCGCGCACCGAACCGTGGCACGACATGGTGCTTGCGACCGCAAGCAGGCGGCGTTCCAGCGGCAGGGTCGAATCCCATTCGGCCAGATGCTCGGCCAGATCGCGCAATAATTTCTCCGCGTCGGTTTCGCCGAGCAGCGCGGGAGTTTCGCGCACCAAGACCGCGCCCTGTCCGAACGCCTCGATGACAAGGCCGAAGGAAGCGAGTTCTTCCGCGCGTTCGGTGAGCGCCGCGGCATCCGACGGGTCCATCTCGACCACGGCCGGCACCAACAATGCCTGTCGCGCCACGCCGGTTTCCCCCAGTGCGCGTTTCAGTTTCTCATAAACAATACGCTCATGCGCGGCATGCTGATCGACGATGACGAGGCCGTCCGCGGTCTGCGCGACGATATAGGTTTCGTGAACCTGCGCCCGCGCCGCGCCGAGTGGCCGTTCGAGATCGGCCTGCAACACCGGCGCAAGATCGCCGCGAGCGTCGGCGCTCGGTTGCGCGATCACATCGAACGCAGTCTGCGCGGCTTCGGCGAGGCCGCCGCGCTCGTGGCTTGCGCGATACGGCGCGGCCGATCCGCGCCATGCGGGTGAAGCGCCCGTGCCCTGCGGGCGCGCGAAAGAGACGAGGCGCGACGCGCCGGTGGTCGCGCTCCGGCGCGCGCCGCTGCCGAGCGCATCCTGAATCGCGCGCACGATCAGTGCACGCACGGTGCCGGAATCGCGGAAGCGCACTTCGGTTTTTGCCGGATGCACGTTCACATCGACTTCGCGCGGATCGAGTTCGACGAACAGCGCAGCCACCGGATGACGGCCGGCATGCAAAAGGTCGGCGTAGCCGCCGCGCAGCGCGCCGAGCAGCACCTTGTCGCGCACCGGGCGGCCGTTCACGAAGAAATACTGGGAGAGCGCGTTGCCGCGCGAGAAAGTCGGCAGGCCGACCAGGCCTTCGAGCCGCACGCCTTCGCGTTCCGCCTCCACCGGCACCATGTTGGCGCGCGCCTCGCCGCCCACGACATCCGCCAGCCGCGCAGCGAACCCTTCGCGGCTCATGTCGCGCGCGGGGAACTGCAACTGGCGGTCCTCGGTGACAACGGTGAAGGCAATATCGGGACGCGACAGCGCGAGCCTACGCACGGTTTCGATCACGGCGGCGGTTTCGGCGCGCTCGGTTTTCAGGAACTTCAGGCGCGCGGGCGTCGCGAAGAAAAGATCGCGCACCTCGACGCGCGTACCTTCCGCGAGCGCAGCCGGGCGCAGCGCCGACTTATCCCCGCCATCCACACGCACTTCGAGCGCATTTTCGGAACCGCGCGCGCGGCTGACGATGGAAAGATGCGCGACCGCGCCGATGGAAGGCAGCGCCTCGCCGCGAAAGCCGAGCGTCGAAATGTTCAGCAGATCGTCGCCGTCGAGCTTCGAGGTGGCGTGGCGCTCCACTGCGAGCGCGAGATCGTCCGCGCCCATACCGGAACCGTCGTCGGAGACGCGGATCAGTTCGCAGCCGCCGCCGGAAATGACGACCTCAATCTTGCGCGCCCCTGCGTCGAGCGCATTCTCCACAAGCTCCTTCACGACCGAGGCCGGGCGCTCGACGACTTCGCCGGCGGCAATGCGGTTGACGAGGGTTTCGGGAAGCTGGCGGACGGGCATGGATTTTCGCGACTCGCGGGAGGCGCAATTCTACCGGCGCAACGGCGGCTTCGCGAATCAATCGAACGACGGGCGGCCGCGGCGGCTCTTGATTTCCGAGCGGCGCTTCTTGCCCTCGATGCGGCGCTTCTTCGAGGCCAGCGTCGGCCGCGTCTTGCGGCGATGTTTCGGCGCGACGGACGCACGGCTGAGGATTTCAACCAGCCGCGCGCGGGCGTCCTCGCGGTTGCGCTCCTGCGTGCGGAAGCGATCCGCGAACAAAACGATCACGCCCTCATTGGTGAGGCGCTGGCCCGCGAGCTTCGCCGCGCGCGCCTTTAATCCTTCGGGGAGCGAAGGCGAATTGCGCAGATCGAAGCGCAACTGCACCGCGGTCGAGAGCTTGTTGACGTTCTGCCCGCCGGGACCGGAAGCGCGCACGAAGCGTTCCTCGATTTCGCTTTCGGAAATGAAGATACCGTCCGCAATCTCGATCATCGCGCGTCAGCTTTCGCCCGCGAGATAGCGCTTCGCCAGCACCTTGCCTTCTTCTACGGCGGGCTGGTCGAGCGGATTCACGCCAAGCAGATGCGCAGCCAGAATCGTTTCCAGCATGAAGTGCATCATCAGCGCGCCGAGCGCGTGTTCGTCGAGCTTCTTCACGCGGATGGTGCGGAGCGGACATTGGTTCTTCGCCAGCGTGTCGGCGGTGGCGCGCGCCTGCGACGACACGAAATCCCCTACGGTCTTGCCGCCGAAGCCGCTCTCGCCCGCCAGCGAGGCGAGCGTTGCCTCGAGCTGCGGACCAGTGCCCGCAATGTCTTCCGAGATCACCGTGAATAACTTATCTCGCGGACCGTCGAGCCAAAGCTGCAACTGGCTGTGCTGGTCCACCGGGCCGATGGACGCAAGCGGCGTGGTGCCCTTGCCTTTCTTGCCGAGGCTCTCGCCCCAAAGCTGCATCCACCAGCGCGAGAAGCGCTCGAAGCGGTCGCCATAGGCCAGCATGACGGAAATCGGGAGACCGGCCTCGCCTGCCGCAACGCTCAAGGCCGCGCCCGCCGCGGGAGGAATCGCAGCCGCATCTTTTTCCGTAAGCAGCGTGCGCACGGTTTCACCCGCGCCCGCACGCAACGCCTTCGCGTCGAGGCCAAGCAATAGCGCCGGTACGAGGCCGACATTGGTCAGCGCGATGAAGCGGCCGCCGATGCCGGTGTCGTGGTCCAGAACCTCGCAGCCGAAGTTCTCAAAGAGCGCCCGCAACCCGTTTTTGCCGCCCGTCTTGCGCGGCTCGGATATGCCGAACAGACGCTTGCCGATTTCCTGCTCAAGCCCTGCGCGCTTGTACGCGGCGATCACGGCCATCACCTGCAGCAGCGTCTCGCCGGTGCCGCCGGATTTCGACGTCGCGACGAAACGTGCGGTGCGCAGCGGCACGGCAGCGAGAAACTCATCAAGGCTGTGCGGATCGAGATTGTCGAGGAAGTGTACGCGCGGACCGGCGCGCAACGTGCCGACACCCGGCACGTTCCAGCCTGCGAGTTGCGCAATCGTCTGCCCGCCGAGGCTGGAGCCGCCGGTGCCGAGAAACACCACGTCGCTTGCGTCGCGCAGCTTCGCAACGAGCGCTTCCATCGCGGGGAAGTCTTCCGTGCGTTCCGGCAAGTGCAGCAGATCGAGTCTGCGGTTTTCGTAGGCCGCGCGCAGTTCCGTCAGCGCGGGTGCGAGCTTCGCCAGCAACGGCGCGTAAAGCCCGGCGGGCATCCGGCGGCCGCCCGGATCGGGCAGCAGCGCGCGGGCAATATCCTGCGAATAAGGCGAAGCGCTCATGCCTTCTGGGTACGAAATTGCTGCTTCAAAGCCAATGAGGCGGCCAGCACCGTCAACGTAATAACGGCGATAAAGACCGAACTGATGGCGTTCACTTCCGGTTTCACGCCCAGCCGGGCCTGGCTGTAGATCCGCATGGGCAGCGTGGTCGCGCCGGGGCCGGTGGTGAAACTCGCGATCACGAGGTCGTCCAGCGACAGCGTGAAGGCGAGCAGCCATGCCGCCGCGACCGCCGGAAAGATGATCGGCAGCGTGATCGAGAAGAAGGTCCGGCCCGGCGTCGCGCCGAGATCGAGCGCGGCTTCTTCCAGACTGCGGTCGAAGGTCAGCAGCCGCGACTGCACGATCACCGCCGCGAAACACATGGTGAAGGTGACGTGAGCGAGCGCGACCGTCCAGAACCCGCGGTCAAAGTCGATGGCGACGAATAGGAGCAAAAGCGCGAGGCCAGTCACGATTTCCGGCATCACCAGCGGCGCATAAACGAGGCCCGCGAACAGCGTGCGGCCGCGGAACGGCCCGCCACGCACCAGCGCGAGCGCCGCCAGCGTGCCGAGCACGGTTGCCAGCGTCGCGGATACGGCGGCGACACGGAGACTGACCCACGCGGCTTCGAGCAGCGCCTGGTTTTGCCAAAGCTCTCCGTACCAGCGGAACGAGAACCCGCCCCAAACGGTGACGAGGCGCGAGTCGTTGAAGGAATAGATCACGAGCAGCAGTAGCGGCAGATAGAGGAACGCCAGCCCGGCTACGAGTGCTGCGATATTGAACGGGGAAAGACCCTTGCGCATCGCGCTAATGCCTTTCCAGATCGCGCAACTGCATGCGCTGATAAAACAGAATCGGAACCAGCAACACGAAAAGAATCAGGATCGCGAGCGCGGAGGACACCGACCACGAGCGGTTTACCGAAAACTCGTTCCAGACCGTGCGCCCGATCATCTGCGTTTCCGAGCCGCCGAGCAGGTCTGGGATCACGAACTCGCCGACCGCGGGAATGAAACAGAGCAGCACGCCGGCGGCGATGCCGGGCATGGAAACCGGCACCGTGATCTTCCAGAACGCGGACGCTGGCCGCGCACCGAGATCGGCCGCCGCTTCGAGCAGGGAATCATCCATTCGCTCCAGCGCGGCATAGATCGGCAGCACCATGAACGGGAAATACGAATAGACGATGCCGAGCACGACTGCGATGTTGGTCGAATGAATCTGCAACGGCGCGTCGATGATGCCGCTCCAGCGCAGAAACGTGTTCAGCAATCCTTCCGGCGAGATGATCGCAATCAGCGCATAGACGCGGATCAGGAACGACGTGAAGAACGGCAGCACGACGAGCAGCAAAAGCATCGGCCGGATATGGCGCGGCGCGCGCGCAATCGCGTAGGCGACGGGGTAGCCTACGATCAGGAGAATAAAGGTCCCGATCGCCGCGATCGCGACGCTTTGCAGGAACGAATAGACATACAGCCAGTCGCCGCCGACGAGAAAATAGTTCTCGAAGTCGAGTTGGCGCAGCTTCGCGAAGAACCCGGCGATGCCGTCGGTGATTTGAAACACCGGCGCGTAAGGCGGCTGCGAGAGCGCGTCGTCCGAGAGGCTGATTTTCAGCACGATCAGGAACGGCAGCACGAAGAAGAAAACGAGCCATAGAAACGGCACGAGGATCGTCAGACGGCTCGCTGCGACGCCCTTGTCCGTAGCCATGCCGCTATTCCTTCAGCAGGGTCGCGGCGTCTTCGGTCCACGACAGCGATACGGTTTCGTCCCAGTCGATGGGCGGCTCGATCTGGCGCGAGAGGTTCGGCTTCGCGGCCTTCAGTATCAGGCCGCTGTCGAGCTGCACGCGATAGATCGAGAGGTCGCCGAGATAGGCAATGTCGATCACCCTGCCCTGCGCGTAATTGACATGCGCGTCCGCCATCGGCTCCTTGCCGACGCGGATTTTTTCCGGGCGCAGGGCGACGGTCACGGTGTCGTCCGCGCGCACGTCGATGCGCTGCGAGACGCGCAACTCTGCCGGGATTTGCGGCGAATGCAGCGAAGTTCCGTTCGCGGTAATCTGCGCGACCTTCGCCTCGATCAAATTGATGTCGCCGACGAAGTCCGCGACGTAGCGGCTGTTCGGCTGCTCGTAGATTTCCGAAGGAGTCGCGACCTGCGCGAGCTTGCCGTGGTCCATGACGGCGATGCGATCCGCGACAGTCATCGCTTCTTCCTGATCGTGGGTGACGATCATGAAGGTCATGCCGAGCGTCTGTTGCAGGCCCATCAGCTCGAACTGCATTTCTTCGCGCAACTTCTTATCGAGCGCGGCCATCGGCTCGTCGAGCAGCAATACTTTCGGCCGCTTGGCGAGCGAGCGGGCCAGCGCAACGCGCTGCTTCTGTCCGCCCGAAAGCTGGTCCGGGCGGCGCGCACCGAAGTTGCGCAGATTCACCAGCGCGAGCATTTCCTCCACGCGCTGCGCAATTTCGTCACGCGGCATGCCGTCCTGTTTCAGGCCGAACGCAATGTTGTCCGCGACCGTCATGTGCGGGAACAGCGCGTAGGACTGGAACATCATGTTCACCGGACGCCGATACGGCGGCACGCCGCCGATATCTTTGCCGGCGAGCAGGATGCGTCCTTCGTCCGGTGCCTCGAACCCGGCGAGCATTCGCATCAACGTGGTCTTGCCGCATCCGGACGGACCGAGCAGTGCGAAAAATTCGCGCTCGTAAATGTCGAGCGAGACGCCGGCGACGGCGGTGACCGTGCCGAAACGCTTCGTCACGTTCTCGAAGCGGATCAGCGGCTGCGCCGCAGGGTCCAGCCAAGGCTCGAACTTGCGGCGCGCGTTTTCCCGCTTTGGCGTTCTGGACGGAGAGGAATCCATGATCTCGCTTGATCGCCGGAGATGGCGCCTGCTTACCGGGGAAAGGATGCGTTCACAACCGGAACGCGGAGATCACTCCGCGTTCCGGACCGAAAGCACGGTGAGCGCGCGCCAGCCACCCGAAGGCGTCTGGAATTCGATGCTCTGGCCGACCGAAAGCCCGATCAGCGCCGCGCCGACCGGCGTCAGCACGCTGACCTTCGAACCCTGCCCTGCCTGCTCCGGGTAGACGAGTTGCGCGCGGCGGGTCTGGCCGGAAACGTCGTCGCGGAATTCCACTTCCGATCCCATGACGACGAGGTTCGGCAGCATGTCGAACTGCTCGATCAGGTGCGCGCGTTCGATCTCGCGCGCGAGGAACGCAGAGGCGGTGGGGAATTTTTCGGTTGCCGCGGCGGCGAGCCGCTCGAGGCGCTCGCAATCGCGGCGCGTGATGACGATGGGTGGCAGGTCCAAACCGCTATAGCGGGACATTCTGTATCTCCTTGCCCGCCTGATGCGCGGTTCAGCCGCGCGGCGGAATTGTGCCGGAATTCATGCCGGTCTCATTTCGGGTAATGGGAAGAAAAAAAAGAAACGCGTCCCGGATGGCCTCAAGCCATCCGGGCTAAATGCCCGCGTGAATCTGGCCCGCGCGGAAAAACTTCCAGGTGCGGCGGTGGGATGCGATCTTCATGGGGTCAACGTAAGACCGCAGGCGCGATTGTCAATGTCTGCGCGGTCAAGCGCGCAGCGCGGCCTTCACGGCCTCGATTTCATCCGCGGGTGCGCCGACGCCAAGTTTCGTGCGGCGCCAGACCACGTCTTCCGCGGTCTGCGCCCATTCCTGCGCGCGCAAATAATCCAGTTCGCGCCGGTGGAGATCGCCGATCAGGCGCGGGCCGAGATCGTCGAGTCCGCTTGCCTCGCCGAGCACATTGAAGGCGCGGCGGCCGTAATTCGCGGCCAGACGGTGACGCAAACTTTCCGGCAGATAAGCGTGGCGTACGGCAAGATCGGCGAGCAGGCCTTCCATGCCGCGCTCGCCGAGATCGCCGCCGGGCAGCGGCTCGTTCGCGGTCCAGGCCGGCTGCATCACAAGCCAATACGACAGCTTGTCGACGAGGTGCTCGCTCATGGAGCGATAGGCCGTGAGCTTGCCGCCGATCAGCGAGAGCAGCGGCGCTTCGCCATATTCGCCGTCAATCGCGATTTCGTATTCACGGGTCGCCTTTTGCGCGCTGCCGCTCCCATCGGCGGCGAGCGGGCGAATGCCCGCGAAACTCCACACCACGCGCGATGGCTCGACCGGCGCGCGGAAATAACTCTCGGCGATGCGGCAAAGGTACTGCACTTCCTCCGCGCTCGCCGCCGCGTGGGTCGGGTCGCCCTCGAATTCCACGTCGGTCGTACCGATCAGCGTGAAACGGCCCGCGAACGGGATCGCGAACACGACGCGGCGGTCATCGTTCTGCATGAGGTATGCGCGGCCATGCCCGAACAGTTGCGGCACGACGATATGGCTGCCCTTCACCATCCGCACTTTCACGTTCGAGTGCGCCTTCACGATGGTGTCGAGGATTTTTCCCGCCCAAGGTCCTGCGGTGTTGATGAGCGCCTTCGCCGTCACGGTTTCGCGGCCGGCGCCTGCGGCCAGCACCAGCTCCCATTCGTGTCCGGCGCGGCGCGCGGAGACGAGGCGCGTGCGCGTGCGAATATCCGCGCCGCGTTCGCGCGCGTCGATTGCGTTGGCGATGACGAGGCGCGCATCGTCGGTGGCGCAATCCGAATATTCGAAGCCGCGACCACCGGCCTTCTTCAGCGGCACGCCTGCGATGTCGTCGGCGAGATCGAAGCTGCGCGAGCGCGGCAGCACGGAGCGTCCGCTCAGGAAATCGTAGAGCTTGAGGCCGAGCCAAACCATCCATGCAGGACGCAACATGGGAGAATGCGGGATAACGAAGCGCATCGGCCGCACCAGATGCGGCGCGTTCCTCAAGAGCAGTTCGCGTTCATGGAGCGACTCGCGCACCAACCCGAAATCGTAGTTCTCAAGATAGCGCAGGCCGCCGTGGATGAGCTTGGAGCTTGCCGACGAAGTGCCGCTGGCGAGATCGCCCTGCTCCACCAGCAATACCGATAGGCCGCGGCCGGAAGCGTCGCGCGCGACCCCGCAGCCGTTGATTCCGCCGCCGATGATTGCGACGTCAAATTGCGCCATTCGCCTGCGCGCTCCCGCGTACTTTCCGACTCGCGGCGCAGACTAGCGAAATTCGCTCAGACCCGCTCGATGGCGAGCGCGACGCCCTGTCCGACACCGACGCACATGGTTGCGAGGGCGTATTTCCCGCCGCGCTCCTCCAGCGCCCGCATCGCAGTTCCCGCGATCCGCGCCCCGGACATGCCGAGCGGATGGCCGAGCGCAATCGCACCGCCGTTCGGGTTCACGTGGTCGGCGTCGTCAGCCACGCCGAACTGGCGCATGCAGGCGAGCGCCTGGCTGGCGAAGGCCTCGTTGAGTTCGATCACGTCGAACTTGTTGGCGGGGATACCGAGACGGGCGGAAAGTTTTTCCACCGCCGGCACCGGACCAATACCCATGATGCGCGGCGGCACGCCCGCGGAAGCGAGGCCAAGGATACGCGCGCGCGGCTTCAGCCCGTTTGCTTTCGCCGCTTCTTCGGATGCGATGATGAGCGCGGCGGCGCCGTCGTTCACGCCGGAAGCGTTGCCCGCCGTCACCGTGCCCGGATTGCGGAACGGGGTTCTCAGTTTCGCGAGGCCTTCGAGCGTGGTGTCGCCGCGCGGATGCTCGTCCTTCGCGACCTTCACCGGACCCGCCTTGCCGCCCGGCACTTCGACCGCGACGATCTCACCGTCGAAATAGCCGCGTTCCTGCGCCGCGACTGCGCGATGCTGCGAGCGAAGCGCAAACTTGTCCTGATCCTCGCGCTTCACCTGATATTCTTCCGCGACATTCTCGCCGGTCTCCGGCATCGAATCGACGCCGTATTGCTGCTTCATCAGCGGATTGATGAAGCGCCAGCCGATGGTGGTGTCAAAAATCTCGGCGTTGCGCGAGAACGCTTCCTGCGCCTTGCCCATCACGAAGGGCGCACGCGACATGGATTCCGCACCGCCCGCGATGGCAAGCGAGATTTCGCCCGCCTTGATCGCGCGCGCGGCGCTGCCGACCGCATCGAGACCGGACGCGCACAGGCGATTGATGGTGTTGCCCGGCACGCTGATGGGGAGACCCGCCAGCAGCAGGCCCATGCGCGCGATGTTGCGGTTGTCTTCGCCGGCTTGATTGGCGCAGCCGAAGAAGACGTCTTCGATCTTGCTCTTGTCGAGCGAAGGATTGCGCGCAAGCAACGCCTTGATGACGTGGGCGGCGAGATCGTCCGGCCGTATTTTCGCAAGCGAACCGCCGAAACGGCCGATGGGCGTGCGGACGAAATCGCAGATGAAAGCGTCGGCCATGGTTCTCTCCTTACGCGTTGCCGCCGTGCGCGGCCTTGGTGCGCGCGTGCAGATCGCGCAGGACTTTGAGTTCGGTATCGGTGGGCGGCGGCGTTTCGCCGACACCCGGCGCGAATTTGATCTGCCAACCGGTCGCGGCGGTTACCTGCTCCTTGGTGACGCCGGGATGCAGCGAGACCACGGTCAATTCTTTCGAGGTCTCGTCCGGCTCCATCACGCAGAGCTCGGTAATGACCTTGGTGGGGCCTTTGGTGGTGACGCCGAGTTTCTTGCGGCTGTCGCCGCCCTGCCCATGGCCGAGCGAAGTGAAGAAGTCGATCTTCTCGACGAAGGCGCGCTTGGTGTGCGCCATCGTGATGAAAATCTGTCCGCAACTCGTCGCTATTTCCGGCGCGCCGCCGCCGCCGGGCAGCCGCACGCTCGGCTTTTCGTAAGGACCGACGACGGTGGTGTTGAGGTTCGCGAAGCGGTCAATCTGCGCGCCGCCGAGAAACCCGGTGGTGATGCGTCCGCCCTGTAGCCAATAGCGGAACATCTCCGGCACCGAGACCGTGGTCAGCGCGGTTTCGCAAAGTTCGCCGTCGCCGATGGAGAGTGGCAGCACGTTCGGGCGCGTTTCCAGCGTGCCGGACTCGTAAATGAGAACGATGTCGGGCGCATGGGTCTGGCGCGCGAGGTTGCAGGCGGCGGAAGGCGCGCCTATCCCGACAAAGCACACATCGTCGTTGCGCAGTGCGCGCGCAGCCGCGACCGTCATCATTTCGTTCGGCGTGAAGTTCGCGCTCATGGTTACGCCGCCTTCTTCGCGTGGGCGGCGAAAACTTCCGGCCCCTTGCGCAATACGTTCTCGTCCATCCATGCGCTGAAGCTGTCACGTTCGTGTGCGATCTCGTCCCATGCCTTATAGAAGGCGTTGTCGCGCTTGTAATAGCCGTGCGTGTAGGACGGATGCGCACCACCCGGCACGACCGCAATCGCGCCGACGGTCCAACCCGGCAGCACGACGGAGTTCGGTGATGGCGGATTCAGTTCGTCCACGATTTCCTCGACGGTGACGACGGAGCGCTTGGCGGCGAGTACCGCTTCCTTCTGGACGCCGACGATGCCTTCGAGCAGCACGTTACCTTTTCTGTCCGCCTTCTGCGCGTGAATAATCGCGACATCGAGCTTCACTGCCGGAACGGTCGCGAGCTTCTCGCCGGTGTAAGGGCAGGTAACTTCCTTGATCGAAGGATTTACGCGCGGCAGTTCCGCTCCGCGGTAGCCGCGGAACACCGCGAAGGGCAGACCTGCGGCGGCCGCATCGTAGGCGTTCGCCATCGCCGCGTGGGAATGTTCGACAATCTCGATCCGGTTCGGCCAGCCGTTTTGATAGGCGTCGCGGAAGCGATGCAGCGAGCCGACGCCGGGATTTCCGCCCCATGAAAATGTGAGGCGCTCCGCGCAACCCATGCCGATCAGTTGATCGTAGATCAGATCAGGCGTCATGCGGATCAGGGAGAGGCGTTTGCGCCGCTGGCGGATCACTTCGTGACCCGCCGCAAAGGGAATCAGGTGCGTGAAGCCTTCCATCGCGACGGCATCGCCGTCGCGCACATTGGCTTCGATGGCTTCGGCAAGCGAAAGAAAAGCGGCCATACGAAAACTCGCGCGGTGTTATTGCGTCAACGCCCGCGAAATTACAGGCGCAAACGGCGCGCGAAAGTAGGACCCGCCTCTGGAAGCGTCAAGAAACGCAATCGTTCCAGCGTTGCCGCGCTTTGTACCAGCAAACTAGAGCTTGATGCGGAACAGGTTCGCGATTTCGCCGATGATGCCGCGCCGGAACAGCAGCACGCAGATCACGAAGATCACGCCCTGGATGATCGTCACCCACTGGCCGAAGGTCGCGAGGAAGTTCTGCATGCCGATGATCGTGAACGCGCCGACCACGGGACCGAAGATGGTGCCGAGGCCGCCGAGCAGCGTCATCAGCACGACTTCGCCGGACATCGACCAGTGCACGTCGGTCAGCGAGGCATTGCCGACCACGAAAGGCTTGACCGCGCCCGCGAGGCCCGCAAGCGCCGCGGAAAGCACGAAGGCAGCGAGCTTGTAGCGGTCGGTCTTATAGCCGAGCGAGATCGCGCGTTGTTCGTTCTCGCGGATCGCCTTCAGGACTTCGCCGAACGGCGAGTTGATGACGCGATAAATCAACAGAAAGCCGAGCAGAAATACGACCAGCACGAATACATAAAGGACGCGGTCGTTGGCGAGGCTGAACAGGCCGAACAGGTTGCCGCGCGGGATCGACTGGATACCGTCCTCACCGCCGGTGAACTTCGACTGCACCGCGAAGAAATACATCATCTGCGCGAGCGCGAGCGTGATCATCGCGAAATAGATGCCCTGACGGCGGATCGCGATCGAACCTGCGATGAAGCCGAGCAACGCCGCACCCGCGACCGCGCCGAGGATGGCGAGTTCGGGCGAAAGCGGCGGCAACGGAATTACGATCCAGCTTCCCTTCCAGTACGGGATCGAGATCGTGCCGATCTTCGCAAGATGCGCGGCGAAATAGCTGGCCCAGCCGAAGTAAAGTGCGTGGCCAAAGGAAAGCAGCCCGACATAGCCGATCAGCAGGTTGAACGCGCAGGCGAACAGCGCGAAGCACAGCGCCTTCATCAGGAAGCCGGGATAGCAGAGCGCGGCGATGGTGTTCTTCACGCCATCGGACAGCACATTGCCGAGGAAGGTCGCGTTGATGATGCCCGGCACCGACGGCAGCACGGCGAGCAGCAGCACCATCACCAGGAAGGCGATGAAAAAGCTCTTGTTGCCGTTGTTGTCCGCGACCGGCGCGGTGATCTGTTCCGCTGTCTGGGCCATGTTACGCCGCCCTTCCGAACAGGCCCGCGGGCCGGATCATGAGCACGATCGCCATGATGATGAAGATCACGGTGTTCGACGCTTCGGGGAAGAAATACTTGGTCAGGCCTTCGATGATGCCGAGACCGAAGCCGGTGACGATGGCGCCCATGATCGAACCCATGCCGCCGATCACCACCACCGCGAACACGACGATGATGAGGTCCGCGCCCATGGTCGGGTTCACCGCATAGATCGGCGCGGCCATCACGCCGGCCAATGCCGCGAGACCGACGCCGAAGCCGTAAGTCAGCGTGATCATCAGCGGCACGTTGATTCCGAAGGCGCGCACCAGTGTCGGGTTTTCGGTGGCGGCGCGCAGATAGGCGCCGAGCCGCGTTTTCTCGATGATGAACCAGACGCTCAAACAGACCGCGAGCGAAAAGAAAATTACCCAGATGCGGTAATTCGGGAGAACCGTGAAGCCTAGGCGGCGCACGCCGGTCAACTGGTCGGGCATCTGATACGGCAGGCCAGACGAGCCATATTGATGGCGGAACAGGCCCTGGATGACGAGCGCAAGACCGAAGGTCAGCAGCAAGCCGTAAAGATGGTCGAGCTTGTAGAGCCATTGCAGCAGCGCGCGCTCGATCACGATGCCGATGCCGCCGACAATGATGGGGGCGAGGATCAGCGCCCACCAGTAGTTCAGACCGGCGAATTGCAGAAGGAAGTAAGCGACGAAGGCACCCATCATGTACTGCGCGCCATGCGCGAAGTTGATGATGTTGAGCATTCCGAAAATCACGGCCAGACCCAGACTGAGCAGCGCATAGAACGAGCCGTTGATCAGCCCGATCAGCAATTGCCCGGAAAGCGCCGGTACGTTGATGCCGAGAAATTCCATTTCCTTCCCCCTGTCCGGCTGAGGGATGGGCGTTTAGCGCCCATCCCTCGACCGTAGTCTAGGTGCTTAGCCGGCGACGAGCGGGCACTTGCCATCCTTCAGCGGACGGAAGGCTTCGTTCGCAGGAATGGTCGCGCGGAGCTTGTAGTAATCCCACGGGCCCTTCGATTCTTCCGGCTTCTTCACTTCGAACAGATACATCGGATGCAGCTTGCGGCCGTCCTGACGGATCGTGCCTTCGCCAAAGAGCGCGTCCTTGGTCGGCTGCTTCTTCATGTGTTCGACGATCGCCTTGCCATCGGTGTCGTTCTTGAGCGCAACAACCGACTTCAGGTAGTGCGTGACAGCCGAATAGACGCCGGCATGAACCATCGAGGGATAGATGCCGCGGTTAGCCGCCGAGAAACGCTTCGCGAAGGCGCGATTGGCATCGTTCATGTCCCAGTACCAGGCTTCGGTGAAGATCAGGCCCTGTGCCGTCTTCAGGCCGAGCGCGTGAACGTCGGTCAGGAACACGAGCAGACCCGCGAGGTTCTGGCCCTGTGCCACGATGCCGAATTCCGCGGCCTGCTTGATGGCGTTGGTGGTGTCGGCGCCTGCGTTCGCGAGGCCGATGATCTTCGCCTTCGATGCCTGCGCTTGCAGCAGGAACGAGGAGAAGTCCTGGCCCGGGAACGGGTGGCGTACCGAGCCGACGACCTTGCCGCCGTTCGCGGTGACGACCGCGGCGGTGTCACGCTCAAGCGCATGACCGAAGGCGTAGTCGGCGGTGAGGAAGAACCAGGTGTCGCCGCCGGTCTTCACGATCGCATTGCCGGTGCCGTTCGCCAGCGCCCAGGTGTCATAGGTCCAGTGAACGGTGTTCGGCGAGCACTTCGCGCCGGTGAGATCGGAGGTCGCCGGGCCAGAGCCGAGGAATACCTTGTTCTTTTCGCGGACGATTTCGTTGACCGCGAGCGCGACCGACGAGGTCGGCACGTCGACGATCATGTCGACCTTATCGACGTCGATCCACTGGCGGACGATGTTGGAGCCGACGTCCGGCTTGTTCTGGTGGTCGGCGCCCACGACTTCGACCTTGAAGCCCTTGAGCAGGTCGCCAAGGTCTTCGATGGCGAGGCGCGCCGCCAGCACCGAGCCGGGACCGGCGAGGTCGGCGTAGGTGCCCGACATATCGTTCAGCACGCCGATGCGGATTACGTTGTCCGAAATCTGCCCGTAGGCAGAACCCGCCGACAGCATCGCTGCCGACAGAATTGCAGTACGCAGGAATTTCATTCTCTTTCCTCCCGTTGACAGCGGCTTGCACAGACCGCCGGTACTTAAACGCCCAGGTATTCGTGCAGGGTGTCGAGCTTCTTGTTCAGTTCGGAATTGGCGAACTGTTCCACGATCTTGCCGTGTTCCATGATGTAGTAGCGATCCGCGACCGTGGAAGCGAACCGGAAGTTCTGTTCGACGAGCAGGATGGTGAAGCCCTGCTCTTTCAAAGTCCTGATCGTGTGACCGATCTGCTGGATGATGACGGGCGCCAGACCTTCGGTCGGCTCGTCGAGCAGAAGCAGCCGCGCGCCAGTGCGCAGGATGCGGCCAATCGCGAGCATCTGCTGTTCGCCGCCGGAGAGCTTGGTGCCCTGGCTCTTCAGGCGCTCGCGCAGGTTCGGAAACAGCGTGAAAATCTGCTCAAGGCTCAGCCCGCCGGGACGAACCTGCGGCGGCAGCATCAGGTTTTCCTGCACGTCGAGCGAAGCGAAGATGCCGCGCTCCTCCGGGCAGAAGGCGATGCCCGCGCGCGCGATGGTGTTCGACGACGCGTTGATGAGTTCGCGTCCCTCGAATTTCACCGAGCCGGTGCGCTTGCCCACGATGCCCATGATCGACTTCATGGTCGTGGTCTTGCCGGCACCGTTGCGGCCGAGCAGCGTGACCACCTCGCCGGCGTTCACGTTCATCGTGGTGCCGTGAAGGATGTGCGACTCGCCGTACCAGGCGTGCAGATCCTTGATTTCGAGCAGCGGGCCGGAAGTGCGATCAAGCATGGCCGGTCCCCATATAGGCTTCGCGCACCTGCGGATTCTCCGAAACGGTCTTGTAATCGCCTTCGGCCAGCACGCGGCCGCGGGTCAGCACCGTGATCGTGTTCGAAAGATTCGAAACGACGCTGAGGTTGTGTTCGACCATCAACACGGTGCGGTTGGCGGCGACGGTCTTGATCAGCGCGGCGATGCGGTCGATGTCTTCATGGCCCATGCCCGCGGTCGGCTCGTCGAGCAGCAGCATTTCCGGATCGAGCGCGAGCGTGGTCGCGATTTCGAGCGCGCGCTTGCGGCCATAGGGCAATTCGACTGCAGGAATGTTCACGAACGCCGAGAGGCCGACATCGTTGATCAGCGCACGGGCGCGATCGTTGTATTTGTCGAGGACGCGCGCCGAGCGCCAGAAATCGAACGACTCGCCATGCTGTCGCTGCAGCGCGATGCGCACGTTTTCGAGCACGGTGAGATGCGGGAACACGGCGGAAATCTGGAAGGAGCGGACCACGCCGAGCCGCGCAATTTCGGCGGGCTTCAGCGAAGTAATGTCCTGGCCCTTGTATTTGATGCTGCCGCGGGTCGGCGTCAGGAATTTAGTGAGCAGGTTGAAACAGGTGGTCTTGCCCGCACCGTTCGGACCGATCAAAGCGTGAATCGTGCCACGCCGCACTTTCAGATTCACATCGCTGACGGCGACAAAGCCTGCGAATTCTTTCGTCAGATTTTCGGTCTCGAGTACGATGTCACTCATACGCAGCTAAACCCATCCCCGTATTCTTCGTAGTTGCCTCCACTCCCGACCTCCAGCGCAAACCTGACAAATTCTCCGCAGAAACTCCGGCGCCGGGCGCGCATTCTCAAGAAAAATGCGGGTTCGGCACAAGTGCGTACGAGGATTGTCTTGGTCGGCAGCCAAATTCCCAGCGGTCAGATGCTTATTCTTATTGGGCCGCTACGCGCCTCGCTCAAAGCAGCATAGCAACCAGCGCATAGAACACGGGTATTTGGGTGTGCCGTCAAGCGGTTTTCGCGCTGCGAGATCGGGCGGCCGCAAATATTATTAAGGCTCATTGCCCCGGCGCCGCGCGCCGCGAATTGCATCAATCGTCTTCATGCAAAAAAATTCATCGCTCTGTAATTGAGCGGCCGCGTAAAAATTTTCAGAGAAAAATTTCAGAGAATGAAAATGGTGCCCAGGGGCGGAATCGAACCACCGACACTGCGATTTTCAGTCGCATGCTCTACCAACTGAGCTACCTGGGCATCCCCCGGCGAAGACAAACGTCCTGCCGAAAGCCGCGCGGTTATAGGGGTTCGGCTCCCGGATTGTCCAGACAGCAAAACACCCTTTGAAATCAGCGATTTTCGGGGTCTTCCGTCTTCTTGCCGGGAGGGGCTGCTGCGCTCTCGGCGCCATCCTCGTCTTCGTCCTCGGTCACGGGAATCGCGTAGCCGCCGGTGAGCCAGCGATGGAGGTCCACATCGGCACAGCGCTTCGAGCAGAACGGACGAAATTTTTCCGCAGAGGGCTTGCCACAAATAGGGCACGCGGTGCCGATGCCGAGCTTGCGCGCGTGGCCATTGCCGTTCTCAGACATATTTCAGCGTCACGCCGCCATCCACCACCAGCTCGATGCCGGTGATGTAACGGCTTTCGTCGCTTGCAAGAAACACGGCAGCGTTTGCGACATCCCACGCATCTCCCATCTTGCCCATCGGCACCTGCGCGGCGCGGGCCGCCCACATTTTCTCGATGTCGCCTTTGCCGTAAGCGGCGGCAAGCTGCGGCGAGTGCTCGACCATCGGTGTTTTCATCAGCCCCGGCAGGATCGCGTTCACGCGGATGTTCTGCTTCGCGTATTGCGCGGCGGTCGCGCGCGTCAGGTGATTGAGCGCGGCCTTGGTCGCGTAATAGGTCGGGTAATCGACGCCGGTATAACGGATGCCCGCGATCGACGAGATGTTGATGATCGAACCGCCGCCCTGCCTCTGCATCAGCGGAATGACGTGCTTCATCGCGAACATCGCGCCCTTGAGGTTGACGGCGAAGATACGATCCCATTCGGCTTCGGAAATATCGACGACGCTCGCCGTTTCCGCGAGGCCCACATTGTAATCGAGGATGTCGATGCGGCCGTAGAACTCTGCTGCCACGTTCGCCATGCGCGCGACATCGTCGCCGTTCGAGACATCGGCCTTGATTGCAATGGCGTCGCCGCCTTCTTTCTCAATGAGGGAAACGGTTTCTTCCGCTGCATCGAGGCGATGGTCCGCACAGGCGACCTTCGCGCCTTCGCGCGCAAACGCGACCGCGGTCGCCTTGCCGTTGCCCCATCCGGGACCGATGGAACCGGCGCCGACGACGAGTGCAACCTTGCCTTTCAGACGATCAGCCATGGCGCTTCTCTTTCGCGTCGCGCTCGCGCAAATCGGTTTTCAGAATCTTGCCGTAGTTATTTTTTGGAAGCGATTCGACAAACACATAATGTTTAGGACGCTTGAAGCGCGCGATGTTGGATAGGCACAGCGCGTCGAGTTCCTTCTCCGTCGCCTCGCCGACGACATAGGCGACAACCACTTCGCCCCATTCGGCATCGGGGCGGCCGATCACGGAAACTTCTCGGATGCGTTCGTGCTTCAGGAGAATTTCCTCGACCTCGCGCGGATAGATGTTGCTGCCGCCGGATATGATCATATCCTTGGAGCGGTCTTTCAGCGTGAGATAACCGTCCTCGTCGAAGGCGCCGACATCGCCGGTGTGCAGCCAACCGTTCGCGAGCGTCCTGGCGGTCGCTTCCTCGTTCTTCCAGTAGCCCGCCATGACAATATCGCCGCGACAGATGATTTCGCCGATTTCGCCGGGAGCGAGCAGCGCATCGTCCGCGCCTGCAACGCGCACTTCGAGGCAGGAATACGCCTTGCCCGCGGAAGCGATACGCTCCAGCCAGCGCGGATGGTCCTTGTCCGCGACTTCCTGCTTCGAGAGCACGGTAATCGTCATCGGGCTTTCGCCCTGCCCGTAAATCTGTGCGAGGCGCGGACCGAAGCGGTCGAGTGCCTTGCGAATATCCTCCACGTACATCGGCGCGCCGCCCCAGACGAAGGTGCGGATATTTTCCACGCGGCAATCGGCCTTGCTGTCCACGAGACGCTTGATCATCGTGGGCGCGGCGAACATGGAGAGACGCGGCCACGCCGCTATCTGCGCGAAGATTTCTTCCGGCTCGAACGCGCCCGACTCCGGAACGATGTTCACGCCGCCGCGCGCAACATGCGGCAGCATATACATGCCGGAGCCATGGCTCATCGGCGCGGCATGCAGGATCGGATCGCCGGGACGGGTTTCGTCCACCTCGCCGATATAGGCATGCGCCGCCCAGTTCAGATTGCGGTGCGTCAGCATCGCGCCTTTCGGGCGGCCGGTGGTGCCGGAAGTGTAGAACAGCCACGCCAGATCGCTGCCGTTCGCAGCGGCTATTCCTGTCGCATCGCCCGACAACAACCTTTCATATTCCGCGCCGCCGATGACGACGAGCCGCTCCAGCGATTTCGGTGCGTGCGCCGCGACTTCCGTTTCCATGTCCTTCGAGACGAAACAGATTCGCGCGCCGGAGTGGTCGAGGATGTAGCCGATTTCCGCGCCGTGCAGCTTGGCGTTCACCGGAACGCAGGCAAGCCCCGCATGCCAGACCCCGAACATAAGCGCGGCATAGTCGGGCTGGTTCTTCGCGACGATGGCGACGCGCTCGCCAGCCTTCATCCCGCCTGCGCGCAAACCGCCCGCGATCTTCGCGGCACGCATTGCCAGCGCGCGATAATCGTAAACCATGCGGGTGCCGAGACCGATGGCCGGTGCGTCCGGCATCGCCCGCCCTGCCCGCTCCAGCCACAGCGCGAGGTTCATGTTGTCCGCCTAAACCGGGTTCAGCCAGTTGTATTGAACCGGAAAACCTTCGCCGGCCAGCAGTGTCAGCGTTTCGTAAAGCGGCATGCCGACCACGTTCGGATAGGAGCCGACCAGCTTCACCACGAATGAACCCGCGAGGCCCTGGATCGCGTAACCGCCCGCCTTGCCGCGCCACTCGCCGGAAGCGAGATAGGATTCAATGTCCTGCGTGGAAAGCCGCTTGAAGCGCACGCGCGTTTCGACGAGCCGCGTCTTTACCGTATCGTGCGGCGTCACCACGCTCACGCCGGAATAGACGCGATGGGTGCGGCCGGAAAGCAGCCGCAGGCAGCCCGCCGCTTCGTCGATCAGGTCGGGCTTCGGCAGGATACGCCGCCCGACCGCGACCACGGTGTCGGCCGCGATAATATAAGCGTCGCGCACCTGTTCGTTGGCGCGCACGCGCTCGATCACCGCGCGCGCTTTCTCGCCGGCAAGGCGCACCGCCAACGTGCGCGGTAGTTCGCCACGCACCGGCGTTTCGTCCAGTTCGGCCGGCATCAGGGTATCCGGTTCGATGCCGACCTGATTGAGGAGCGCGAGGCGGCGCGGCGATCCGGACGCGAGAACGAGCTTCGGGCGGCCAACCATGAGCAAAACTTCCGGGGAGTACGCAAAAATACCGGGGCCTAGGATGTATCGGAAACACCCCAGGAAATAAACCGCCCTGCGTTCAGCGGTTCGGATCGAAACGGCGGCGGATGTTGCGAACCAGGTCGTCGCGCACGGCCCGGTAGGCCTCCAGCTTCTGGTCGCGGCTTCCCTCGATAATGGTCGGGTCGGCGGTCGGCCAGTATTCGACATCGAGGGCGTGCTTGCGGGTCAGTTCGAGCGCGCGGTGATGTGCCTGTGGAGAAAGGCTGACGACGAGATCGAAGTTGAGACCCTCGTCGTCTTCGCGTTCCTCCACGGTGGCGGGGCGGTGCTTCGAAAGGTCGATGCCGAGTTCATCCATGACGGCGGTCACGAACGGATCCTGTTCGCCTTTGCGCACGCCTGCGGAGGCGAAATAGATGGATTTGCCGAAATAGTGCTTCGCAAGCGCTGCGGCCATTGGAGAGCGGATCGAATTCTGGCCGCATACGAACAGCACCGCCTGCGGGCGTCTGGCGCGCGGTGCGTCGGCCATCGCCGCGCTCAGCCCTTCCAGTGCAGCGCGCAGATCAGCGTGAACAGACGCCGCGCGGTGTCGAAATCCACGACTACTTTGTCTTTCAAACGCTCGACCAAGAGCCGCGAGCCTTCGTCATGCAGGCCGCGGCGGCCCATGTCGATCGCCTCGATCTTCTGCGGCGTTTCGGTCTTGATCGCGGAGTAATAGGAGTCGCAGATCATGAAGTAGTCGCGCACCACTTTGCGGAACGGCGTCAGCGACAACATGTGCACGATCACCCGCTCGCCGTCGGGGCGCGAGATATCGAAGGCGAGCCGCTGCTCGGCCAGTGCGAGATTGAGCGCGTAAGGACCGCCGTTGTCGCCGACCAGTTCGAAATAGTTGCTTTCGATCAGGTCGTAGATCGCGATGGCGCGTTCGTGCTCGACATCGGGATTGGCGCGGCCAATCGACTGCTCGTCGAGCTTTACCGCGACGAGTCTCCGGTCGGGATGTTTCGCGGCGAGATCGTCGGTCATGGCCGATTCGCTTGGATCAGTTTCGGTTCAGGCGGATCGAAACCGAACGGGCGTGCGCCTGCAACCCCTCCGCTTCGCCGAGTGCGATGGCGGCGGGGCCGAGCGCGCGCAACTGGTCAGCGCCGAGCTTGAGCAGCGAAGTGCGCTTCATGAAGTCGAGCACGCCGAGGCCCGATGCATAACGCGCAGCGCGCGCAGTCGGCAGCACGTGGTTGGAGCCGCCGACATAATCGCCGATGGCTTCCGGCGTATATTGACCGAGGAATACCGCACCCGCGTTGCGGATTTTTCCGGCAAGCGCTTCCGGATCGCTGGCGAAAATCTGCAAGTGCTCGGCGGCGATACGGTCAGCCAGCACCGGCGCTTCCGAAAGGTCGCGCACCAGAATGATCGCGCCGAATGTCTTCCAGCTTTCGCCCGCTATCGCGGCGCGCGGCAGCGTTTTCATCTGCGAAGCGACAGAAGCCTCGACGCGATCAGCGAGCGCGCGATCATTGGTCAGCAGGATCGACTGCGCCGCTTCGTCATGCTCGGCCTGCGCCAGCAGATCGGCGGCGATCCAGTCGGCATTCGCGTCGCCGTCGGCGATCACCAGCACTTCGGACGGACCCGCGACCATGTCGATGCCGACGCGGCCGAACACCTGCCGCTTTGCGGCCGCTACATAAGCGTTGCCGGGGCCGACGATCTTCGCGACAGACTTGACCGTGTTCGTACCGTAGCTGAGCGCGGCAACCGCCTGCGCGCCGCCCACCTTATATATCTCGCTGACGCCCGCGAGCTTCGCCGCGATCAGCACCAGCGGATTGAGTTCGCCGCCGGGCGCGGGAACGCACATGGCGATCCGCGGCACGCCCGCGACCATGGCAGGGATCGCGTTCATCAGCACGGAAGACGGATAAGCCGCCTTGCCGCCGGGCACATAAATCCCGACGCTCTCCAGCGCGGTCCAGCGATAGCCAAGCTCGACGCCGAGCGGATCGGTGTAGCGCTGGTCCTGTGGCACCTGCTTCTTGTGGTGCGACTCGATGCGGTCCTTTGCGAAGCGCAGCGCATCCACGGTCTCGCCATCTACCGCGCCCGACGCCGACTCGATCTCGGCTTCGCTCACGCGCAGCGTGCCTGCATCCAGCGTAAGGCGATCGAACTTCGCGGTGTATTCGATCAGTGCGTCGTCGCCACGCGCCTCGACGTCGCGCAGGATCGCGCGCACGGCATTATCGACGTCTTCCGAAACTTCCCGCTTGGTGCCGAGGAAGGTTTCAAACCGCGCCGCGAAATCCGGCGCGCTGGTATCGAGGCGAATTGGCATGGCGCGACGATCCTACGCGCCGGTTTCGTGCTGCGGGCAGCCGCGCGCATTCCACGCCGGGCCGAGATCGGTCATCGCCGCCTCAACACATTCGACATCGAGCTGGATCGCGGCATCGCCGGAGAAATAGAGCGTGATGGTGCCGGACGGCGCATCGGATGGCGCGAACTCGACCGCCAGCAGGTTCAGCATCTCGCCGGTCTTCTTCAGGTCGAGGTTGCGCAGCCGCGCTTTGTTCACGCGCTCGAAGCGCACACCGGTACGCAGGCGCGTCGGCTTCTCGTTACCGCTAAGCCAGTCGAAGCGGTTGACCACCATCGCAAGGCGGCGCTCGGCCGGCAGGTACGCGATCTCCTGCACGCAGGCGACGGCGTCCTGCAGGTGCGCGGAAATCACCGGCAGATCATCGGCCTCCAGCGCCACCAGTTTCAGCAGTGCGGCTTCGGTCGTCGTCATCGGATGCGGCCTTGTTCCCCCGCGAGATAGCGGCGGTGACACAGTTTCGCAAGAACGGTGTCCAGTTTAACCCGAAACGCGCTCAATGGAGGCGCCGCAACGGGCCAGTTTCTGCTCGAGGCGCTCGAAGCCCCGGTCCAGATGGTAAACGCGGTGGACCGTGGTTTCGCCTTCGGCCGCGAGGCCGCCGATTACCAGCGAGACCGACGCGCGAAGGTCGGTCGCCATCACCGGAGCACCCTTGAGGCGCTCGACGCCCTCGACAGTGGCGGTTTCGCCGTCGAGCGAGATTTTCGCGCCGAGGCGGGCCAGCTCCTGCACATGCATGAAGCGGTTCTCGAAGATGGTCTCGCGGATGTGCGAGGTGCCTTTGGCGCGGGTCATCAGCGCCATGAACTGCGCCTGCAAATCGGTCGGGAAACCGGGGAACGGCTCGGTGGTGACATCGACCGGGCGAATGCCGCCGCCATTGCGCGTCACGCGCAGCCCCTCGTTGGTCGCGGTGATCTCCGCACCGGTGCCGCGCAGCGTATCGAGCGCGGCGTTGAGCAGTTCGGCGCGCGCGCCCGCGAGCATCACGTCGCCGCCGGTCATCGCCACCGCCATCGCGTAGGTGCCGGTCTCGATGCGATCCGGCAGCACCGGATGGCGCGCGCCGTGCAGCTTGTCGCGGCCCTGAATACGGATCGTCGGCGTGCCCGCGCCTTCGATCATCGCACCCATCTTGTTCAGACAGTCGGCGACATCAACGATCTCGGGTTCGCGCGCCGCGTTCTCGATCACGCTCTCGCCCTTCGCCAGCGCGGCAGAGAGCAAGGCGGTGTGGGTCGCGCCGACCGAAACCTTAGGGAAGGAAATCCGCGCGCCACGAAGACCGCCTTTCGCCTTGGCGATGGCGTAGCCTTCCTCGATCTCGATTTCACCGCCGAGTGCGCGCAGCGCATCGAGGTGGAAATCGACCGGGCGCGTGCCGATGGCGCAACCGCCGGGCAGCGATACCTTCGCTTCGCCCATGCGCGCCAGGAGCGGGCCGATGACCCAGAAGCTCGCGCGCATCTTGGAGACGAGATGATAGGGCGCGGTGGTATCGACGATATTCTTCGCGGAGAACTCGAAGGTCTGTCCCGCGTGCTCGTCGTCGCCGGCGCGCTTGCCGCCGACCATGATGTCCACGCCGTGATTGCCGAGGATGTATTGCAAGAGGCCCACGTCCGCGAGGCGCGGCACGTTTTCGAGGATGAGCTTCTCCTCGGTGAGCAGGCTCGCGATCATGAGCGGCAGCGCGGCGTTCTTCGCGCCGGAAATGGGAATCGTGCCGTTCAGGGCGCGGCCGCCGTGGATCCGGATGCGGTCCAACTCTCTCTCCTTCGGCTGCGCCGGGGATGTCGCGTGATTTGCCTGTTCCTAACCGAGCGGTCCGGGCGAAACAATGGCGGGAAGCGCGGGGCGGTTAATCGCGGCCCGTCTCCGGTTCCGGCTCCTGCCCTTCATCCGGCCGCGTTTGCGGCTTTCCGGCTCTGGCACGCGCCTGCGCCTTGCGCCGCTTGAGGTTCTCGCGGAGCGCGGCGGCGAGCCGGGCTTCTTTTCCGGCATCGGCGGGGTTGGATTTTTTGGTCATTTCGCCCCCGGTATCGCGGCTTGGCGGGCCTTTCAAGGCTTGGCTTGCGAGCGCCGGACCCCTATGGCAAACCCTCTGCCGCGTGGCCCCGAGGGCCACCGTTTCAACCGGATTCGCTGCCGTAGCTCAGTGGTAGAGCACCTCATTGGTAATGAGGAGGTCCACAGTTCAATCCTGTGCGGCAGCACCAGTCCCCAGCCCGATTACGCCCGGCTATTCCCCGCCCCCGTCGAGAGACGGTTTTTTCGCGCGTTCCTCCTGCTCCGCTTCAGGCAGGGCGATGGCTTCGGCTCCCTTGCCCATCAGCAGGCGCGCGATGAAGGGCAGCAGCGCTGCGATCAGAAGAAAGCGGACCAGATGGTGCGCGCCGACGAAGGCCGGGTCTAGCCCGATCAGAAACGCGAGAATCGTCATCGCTTCCAGACCGCCGGGCGCGAAAGCGAGGATGGTCTTGGCGATGTCCTCGCCCGACAGCCATGACGCGGCGAAGGCGAAAATAACCGCAACGATCATGGCCACGACGAAAGCGCCGATCGAATCAAGAAACAGGCGGCGGATCATCGCGGCCGTCGTCCCCGCGAAGCGCGTTCCCGTGAATGCGCCGAGCACGACAAAGGATATGAGCAGCAGCACCGGCGGAATGTTTCCCTGCACATAGCCGCTGCCATGCAGCACGCCGTTCACGATCATCGGGCCGATCATCAGTCCCGCCGGCACGCGCAGCCGTTCCGCAATCAATGCGGAGGCGATGCCCGTGCCTGCCATGATCAGCATGTCATTCAACGAAGCCGTATGAACCGCGGCCGCGGGCGGAACCGCGCCCGCATGCGGTGAAAGCCCTGCCGCCAGCAAAGCGCCCGGCAATGCCGCGATCAGGAAGAACACGCGGACGGTCTGCACGAAGGCAACCATGCGCACATCCACTTTCGCATCGGCCGCCATCGCGAGCACCGCGGACAGCGCGCCGGGAGCGCTCGCATATAATGTCTCGCGATATTTCCAGCCCGAAACGTAATGCAGATAGAGCATCACCGCTGCCATCGTTGCTGGCAACGACAAGACCAGAACCGAAAGCGTGATGGGCCAGGTGCGGATGCCGGCCAGTGTTTCCGGCGTCACCGCCGCGCCCAGCGAAATGCCGAGCACGACAAAGATGATCTTGCGGAGAAGATCCGGCACATAAACCGGCGCGCCGGCCAGCGCGAGCGCGGATACGGCGACCAGCGAACCGGCAAGCCATGCAGCGGGCAAATGGAGATACGCGAAAATCGCGCCGCCGATCACGGCAGCGATCAGGGTGAGCAGCGTGCGTACGCTTGCGGGAGCGCGGGAAAGGTCCGGAAGAGTCATTACTTGCGGAAGCAACCGGCGAAAGGTCAGTCGTCGTACAGATAACGGGACCGGTCAATAGCTTCCGCGGGCCTGACAACGGTGACGGAACAGGATGCCTCGGCCGCGACTTTTGCCGAAACGCTGCCCAGCAATTTTTTACGGAAAGAATTGCGGCGCGCGCCGATCAGGATGTGGCCGGCTGCATTGAGGCGCGCGAATTCGAGGATTGCCGAGGCGGGGTCGATCTCCTCCAGCACATGCACGGTTACGCGCGGCGCTTCGAGTTGCAGCGGGGCGGCCCATTTCCTTAGCGCCGCCATGCGCTCGATGTGCTTGTTCTTCCCCTGCTCGTCGAGCGTAGTGTCGAGGGCAATCCGGTTCTGCTTCAGCACGTTCACGCAAGCCAGCCTTGCCTCGGGCGCGGATGCGAGCAGCCGCCTGGTTTCGGCAAGCAACGCTTCGTTCGCGGCGGCATCCGCGGAAATGTCGACCGCCGCCATAATAATGGGCGCTTCCGAGAGATCGACCTCGGTTTCCTTCACGATGCCGCGCTTCAGGTCCGGATTGAAACGGCGGCGCAATACGACCGACAGCGGATCGCGCTTCAATTTCTGCGAACGCGCAGTCAGCTTCACCTGATCCGGCTGCGCAAGATCAAACGAGAGATGAGACATCGCCGGATAGCGCCAGGCCGGCTCGACCTCGAGACAGCGCAACACAACTTCCTGCAGCCACGGCGGATAATCTGCGCGCAAGCTACGCGGCGGATAGGGATCGCGCCACAGGCGGCGGCGCATCGCGCGCATGGTTTCGCCTTCGCCGAATGGACGCTCGCCGGTCGAGAAGAAATACAGAATAACACCGAGCGCAAACTGGTCCGAGCGCGCATCGCTGCGCACGCCGAGCAATTGCTCCGGCGCCATGTACGGGGCGGTGCCGTATGGCAGGCGGAATTCTTCCTGCATCAGGTCGGGCAACTGGCGATGATGCGACAAGCCGTAATCGATCAGCACGGCGGCGCCGTCCGGGCGGAAGATGATGTTGCTCGGCTTCACGTCCAGATGAATGACATTCTGGCGGTGCAGATCGCTCAGCGCGGCCGCGATACGGCTGGCGATGGCGGCTGCCTCTTCGTAGCCGAGCGGCAATGCGTCCAGCTTCGCTAGGAGCGTAGTCCCCTCGATCCGCTCCATCACGAGGTAAGGCTGGTTCGAGAAATCACCTGCGGCGACGAATTGCGGAACGTGCGGCCCGCTCAGGCGCGGCAAGATCATCCGCTCCATCTCGAAGCTGACGATCGCGGCCGGGTCGGAGCCTTCGCCGAAATGCGGCACCTTCATGAGCATCGGGCGCGGATCGCCCTGCTTCGTCACGCTCCAGAGCGTGGCCATGCCGCCCATGTGCACGCGGTCTTGCAGCGTGAAGCCGTCGATGACGGCACCGGGTTCGAATCTCTGCGACATTATTAGCGGCCTTCGAACAGACGTCCGGCGAGACGCTGCGGAAGGCCTGCCGCGAGAATCTTTTTCGCAGCCGCATCGACGTCATACGCGACGCGCCGATAGGTCACCGCCGCTTTATCGGTATCGAGAATGGCGTAGGAGGCCGCCGGGTTCCTGTCGCGCGGCTGGCCGACCGAACCAAGCACGACGAGCCACTTGCGATTCGGCAGGAGCGGGATTTCGACATCCACGACCGGAGTAAAAGACGTCATCTTCGCGGCTGGCGACATCGAATAGATCGCCGGCTCATGGACGTGGCCGCAAACGGTAAGCATCGGGGAAGCTGCGTGCAGGCATTGCGCGGCTCCTTCGACATTCGTCACGTAGTGCCAGGCGGAAGGGTTGTCGGCACTGGCATGAACGAAAAGACGGTCGTCTTGCTCGACCGTCAGCGGCAGGGATTTCAGAAACTCCTGCTGCGCAAGCGACAATTGCTTGCGTGTCCATTCGATCGCCAGTTGCGCGACCGGATTGAAGCCGGGCACGTTCTCCACGACAGCGGCATCATGATTGCCGAGCACGGCAACGGCGCCGGACTGCCGCAACTCGATCAGCTTATCGACCGACCATTCCGGGTCCGCGCCATAGCCGACGTAATCGCCGAGCAGCGCGATTGCGTCGAACCCCGCTTGCCGCGCATCGGCCAGACAGGCTTCGAATGCCTCGCGGTTGGCATGAATGTCCGAAAACAGCGCGATGCGCACCGGGTACTCCGCCTTCTGTCAGGCTAGTTGATACCGGCCTGCCGAAGGCGAGTAAATGCAGGGCTACGTAAACACGGGATGATCTGCGTCAATCCTTAGCGCAGCCCCGCATTGATCTTTTCCAGCATCACGCTGCCGGGGCAAAGATCTTGGTCGGACAGCGTGTTCAACGGCCGCTTTGTCACGCCGAGGCGGTCGTGCAGGTCTTCCGAGTCCGGCTCGACATAGAGCAGCCCGGTGACGATTTCGCCGCGCACATTGTGGCGCTGGATGAAATTCATCACGGAGGCGCGGTCGGTCGGGTCGTGGTCCTCGGCAAGTTTTTTCAGCCGCAACACCGAACCGTCGTGCTGCGTGACGTTGATGGTGGTGCCGGGATCGTGGTCGACGGTGATCTCCTCCCTGCCCTCAAGGAATTCGAGCGCGTTCACCGCCTCGTTGTGCTCGCGCACGTAATCGAAGCTCTTGGTCGAACCGGCGTGGTTGTTGAAGGCAATGCAGGGCGAGATCACGTCGAGGAAAGCCGCGCCCTTGTGCGCAATCGCGGCCTTGATCAGTTCGACGAGTTGCTTCTTGTCGCCCGAGAACGAACGGCCGACGAAGCTCGCGCCCGCGATCAGCGCGAGCGAAACGAGGTCCATCGGGCTGTCGGGATTGCTGACGCCTTTCTTCGACTTCGAGCCTTTGTCGGCGGTGGCGGAAAACTGGCCCTTGGTGAGGCCATACACGCCGTTGTTCTCGACGATGTAGACCATGTTCACGCCACGGCGGATGCAATGCGCGAACTGGCCGAGACCAATCGAGGCCGAGTCGCCATCGCCGGAAATGCCCATGTAAACGAGATCGCGGTTCGCGAGGTTCGCGCCGGTCAAGACCGACGGCATGCGGCCGTGCACCGAATTGAAGCCGTGACTCTGGCCGAGGAAATAAGTCGGCGTCTTCGACGAGCAGCCGATGCCGGAAAGTTTCGCGAGCCGGTGCGGCGGCAGGTCGATCTCGAAACAAGCCTGCATGATCGCGGAAGAAATCGAGTCGTGCCCGCAACCCGCGCACAGCGTAGAGACCGCGCCTTCGTAGTCGCGATGCGTGAAGCCGAGCGCATTCACCGGCAGCTTCGGATGGTGCAGTTTCGGTTTCGTGATCCAGGTCACGCCACAGGCTCCTTCAGCGGCGGCTTCTCCATGCCGTGTTTCAGCGAGATGTCGTTGACGATGAAGCGCGCGGTGACGGGATTGCCGTCATAGTGCAGCACCGAAACCAGCTTTTGCGGATCGACCTTGCCGGTATCGAGCAGCAGCGTGCGCAGTTGCGCGTCGCGGTTTTGCTCGACGACATAAATGCGGTCGTGGTTCTTGATGAAGTCGATCACGGCGTCGCTGAACGGATAGGCGCGAACGCGGAGACGATCGAGCAGGATGTTCTTGTCGTTCAGCGCGAGGATCGCCTCGTCCATCGCAGCAGTGGTCGAGCCGAAATAGATCACGCCGTATCTCGTCGCTTTCGGCGCGTCGTATTTGAGCGGCGCGGGAACCAGCGATTTTGCGGTTTCGAACTTCCGCAACAGCCGGTCCATGTTGTCGACGTAAGCCGGGCCTTCCTCGGTGTAGCGCGCATAGCGGTCGCGCGAGGTACCGCGCGTGAAATAGGCGCCTTTCGTGGGATGCGTACCCGGATAGGTGCGGAACGGAATGCCGTCGCCATCGACATCGAGGTAACGGCCGAAATCTTTTCCGCTTTCGAGATCGGCAAAGGTCATCACCTTGCCACGATCCATTTTCTTTTTGTCGTCCCATGCGAGCGGATCGACCAGCCATTCGTTCATGCCGATGTCGAGATCGGTCATCACGAAAATCGGAGTCTGTAGCCGGTCGGCGAGATCGAGCGCGGTTGCCGACATTTCGAAGGCTTCCTTCGGGTCGGCAGGCAGCAGCAGGACGTGCCGCGTGTCGCCGTGCGAGGCGAAGGCAGCGGACAGAAGATCGGATTGCTGCGTGCGCGTCGGCATGCCGGTCGAGGGACCGCCGCGCTGCACGTCGATCAGCACCGCAGGAATTTCCGCGAAGTAAGCCAGCCCGATGAACTCCTGCATCAACGAAATGCCGGGGCCGGAAGTCGCGGTGAAGGCGCGCGAACCGTTCCAGCCCGCGCCGATCACGACGCCGATGGCGGCGAGTTCGTCCTCCGCCTGTACGATCGCATATTTGTTGCCGTCCTCGCCCGCGCGAAGTTTCTTGCAGTAGCTTGCGAAAGCCTCGGCCACGGAAGTCGAAGGCGTGATCGGATACCACGCGGCCACCGTCGCGCCGCCATAGACGCAACCGAGCGCGCATGCGGCATTGCCTTCGATCAGGATGCGCTCGCCCACCGAATCCGCGCGCTTTACCTTCAGGCCAATCGCACCCTTGAGGTTCTTCTCCGCGTAGCCGCGGCCGATATGCAGCGCCTCGATATTCGGCGCGATCAGCTTGTCCTTGCCCTTGTAGAGTTCCTTGATCAGCGCTTCGCTGGCATCCGTGTCGATGCCGAGCAACGCGTCCAGCGCGCCGACATACATGATGTTCTTGAAAAGCTGGCGCTGGCGCGGATCGGAATACTGCGCGTTGCAGATTTCGGTGAGCGGCATCCCGATGACGGTGATGTCGTCGCGGAATTTCGATTGCGGCAGCGGTTTCGTCGAGTCGTAGAAAAGATAACCGCCGGTATCGATCCCGGCGACATCCTTGTCCCAGGTCTGCGGATTCATCGCGACCATCATGTCGTAGCCGCCGCGGCGGCCGAGATGACCCGCGCCGGAAACGCGCACTTCGTACCAGGTGGGCAGACCCTGAATGTTCGACGGGAAGATGTTGCGCGAGCCGACAGGAATTCCCATCCGGATCATCGAACGCGCGAAGATGCGGTTCGCGCTCGCAGAGCCGGAACCGTTCACGTTCGCGAGGCGGATGACGAAGTCGTTGATCTTTTCTACGCGCGAGAGCATCCGGCCTCCGTCGCGTGCGTCATTTCGAGCAGAAACTTCTGCATGTCCCATGCGCCGGTGGGGCAGCGCTCCGCGCACAACCCGCAATGCAGGCAGACGTCCTCGTCCTTCACCAGCACACGGCCTGTCTTGAGTTGCGGCGAGACATATAAATCCTGCGTCAGGTTATCGGCCGGCGCGTTCAGCATCAGCCGCAGGTCCGGCTCCAGCGCATTCGGCGTGAAGGTAATGCAATCGACCGGGCAGATATCGGCGCAGGCATCGCATTCGATGCAGAGCTTCGCCTCGAACACGGTCTGCACGTCGCAGTTCAGGCAGCGCTGGGTTTCGGCGTAACCGAGCTTCCGGTCGAAGCCGAGTTCGACCTCGGCCTTGATGCTTTTCAGCGCGATCTTCTGGTCGCGCATCGGCACCTTGTGGCGAAGCTCGTTCGACGGCGCGTTGTCGTAGCTCCATTCATGGATTCCCATCTTCTGGCTCATCAGATGGGTCATCGGCGGCGGTCGTTTCGCGACATCCTCGCCGTTACAAAACTTGTCGATGGAAACCGCCGCTTCGTGGCCGTGCGCCACTGCCCAGATGATATTCTTCGGGCCGAACGCGGCATCGCCGCCGAAAAATACTTTCGGGTTGCTGGACTGGAAGGTGGCCTCGTTCACCTTCGGCATTTCCCACTTGTCGAACTCGATGCCGCAATCGCGCTCGATCCAAGGAAAAGCATTCTCCTGCCCGACCGCGACCAGCACGTCGTCGCATTCGAAATGCTGGTCAGGATCGCCGGAAGGCACGAGCTGGCGACGGCCCTTTTCGTCCTTCTTCGCGACGACCTTCTCGAAGGTGACGCCGGTGAGCTTGCCGTCCTTGTGCGTGAATTCCTTTGGCACGAGGAAATTGAAGATCGGGATGCCTTCGTGCATCGCGTCTTCCTTTTCCCAGGGCGAGGCCTTCATTTCGTCGAAGCCGGAGCGGACGACGACCTTCACGTCCTCGCCGCCGAGACGGCGCGAGGTGCGGCAACAATCCATCGCGGTATTGCCGCCGCCAAGCACGATCACGCGCTTGCCGATTTTTTCGATGTGACCGAACGAGACATTCGAGAGCCAGTCGATGCCGATATGAATGTTCTTCGCCGCTTCGTTGCGGCCCGGAATGTCGAGGTCGCGGCCGCGCGGCGCGCCGGAGCCGACGAAGACCGCATCGAACTTTTCCGCGAGCAGTTGCTTCATGCTCTCGATGCGCGTGCCGAAGCGCATCTCGATGAAGCCTCGGCCGGTGATGTAGCCGACTTCCTCGTCGATCACTTCTTCCGGCAGGCGAAAGCGCGGAATCTGCGAGCGGATCATGCCGCCGCCCTGCCGGTCGGCATCGAACACCACGATTTCATAGCCGAGCGGGGCCAAGTCTCGCACGACGGTCAGCGAAGCAGGCCCCGCGCCGATTAGCGCGATGCGCTTGCCGTTTTTCCTTGCAGGCTTTTCGGGAAGCAGCGCACCGATGTCTTCTTTATTGTCGGCGGCCACGCGCTTCAGACGGCAGATCGCGACCGGCTCCGCCTCGACGCGGCCGCGGCGGCACGCAGGTTCGCACGGGCGGTCGCAGGTGCGGCCAAGGATTCCCGGAAACACATTCGATTTCCAGTTCACCATGTAGGCGTCGGTGTAACGCCCGGCTGCGATCAGACGGATGTATTCGGGAACGGGCGTGTGCGCGGGGCAAGCCCACTGGCAATCGACGACCTTATGGAAGTAGTCCGGATTGCCAATATCGGTCGCCGGCATTCCGGCACGCATACCGGAATGCCCGACTCCAGCTTCGCGCTTATCTGGAGCGGGTCTTTGCTCCAGTGCTTCCGTTCCCGCGCCCATTCGCGGAACTCCTTGTGCTTTCGGCTACGCGACAAAGAAAAATCGTCCCGCCGCGGTGAGCGGCGCGGGTGCGTTCTGCTTTGACTTCACTTGAATTCAGCAAGGCGATTCCAACCGATTTTCTTTTTCTATTTGGTCATTCAAGTTCCCAGCATAACCAAATTCGGGCCTCTGCCCACTTTGTATTTCGTATTATTCGCAACTGCGTTCGATATTGCGACGCAATAGATTGTGGCGGCGATGTCAGCGCTTCAGCCAGTCCGCAATGCGGTTGACCGCAATCTCGAGACTCTCCGGACTGCGCAAGAAACAGATACGCAGGAAAGCACCCGCACCGGGACCGAAGGCCGTGCCGGGTGCGAGGCCGACACCGGCTTCGTCGATCAGCTTCAATGCCAGCGCGCGCGAATCATTTTCGCCCTCTACCGAAAAGAACGCGTAAAACGCGCCATCCGGCGGCGCGAGGCGCACGCGGTTGCTTCTTCCCAGTACGTTCATCGTTATCTCGCGCCCGCGACGAGAGCGTTCGATCATGTGCCTGACGAAAGGCTCGCCTTTTTCCAGCGCGGCAATGCCCGCGCGTTGCATGAAGACGGCGACGCCGGAAGTCGAATACTGGATCAGGTTTTCGACGACCTGCCCCAGCGAGGGATGCGTCTCTAGCCAGCCCATGCGCCAGCCGGTCATGGCCCAATTTTTGGAAAAGGTATTCACGAAGATGATGCGGTCTTCCGGATCCATTACGTCGCGGAAGGATGGCGCGCGTTCCTCGCCTTTCCAGTAGAAGCGTGCGTAGATTTCGTCGGCGATGATCCAGATACCGCGCTTGCGCGCGAGCGCAAGCACGTTCCGTAAATCGTCCAGCGTCGCGACCCAGCCGGAAGGGTTGGCCGGCGTATTCAGGAAGATCGTGCGCGTGCGAGGATTGATGAGGCTCTCGATCCTAGAGAGATCGAGCGAGAAACCGCTCTCGCCGAAATCCATTTCCACGAACACGGGCTTCGCGCCGATCACCTGCGCTGCCGCGGCGGCGTTCGGCCATGTCGGGGAAGGAATGATGACTTCCTCACCCGCCTGCATCGTCATGGCGAACGCAATCTGGATTGCCTGCATGCCGGAGCCGCAGACGAAGTAGCGCTCGCGGTCCGCCGGTACGCCATAGAGACGCTGATGATAGAGCGCGAGATGCTCGCGCAATTCCGGGATGCCGCGCTGCCAAGTGTAGAAGGTTTCGCCGTTCTTTAGCGAGCGCGCAGCGGCGTCGGTAATGAAATCTGGCGTCGGCAGATCGCCCTCGCCGGCCCAGAGCGCAATCGTGCCCTCGCGCCTGCGGCCGTAGTTCATCACCTCGACGATGCCGCTTTCGGGCAGGCTTTTCGCCGGCGCGCTCAAGCTATCGAATAATTTTCCACTCGTCATCGAACCGCCAATTCAAAAAGAAATGCCGGAGAGGATTTGAACCCTCCCCGGCATGGCAGGCAAGTCAGACGGGTTGGGCAGCTATGCCCGTTACTTCTTCACAAGCGCATCGCGAATCTCGGTGAGGAGCTGCACTTCCTTGGACGGCGGCGCTTCCGGCTCCGGCTTCGCGGCTTCCTTCGCTTTCAGGCGATTGATCGCCTTCACGACGATGAAGAGGATCGCCGCGATGATCGCGAAGTTGATGACGATGGTCAGGAAGCTGCCGTAAGCAAGCACGGCGCCCTGCTTCTTCGCCTCGACGAGCGACGGTGCGTTCACATTGCTCGAAAGCGCGAGGAAATAATTCGAGAAGTCGAGGCCGCCGAGCACCGCGCCGACGATCGGCATGAACAGATCTGCCACCACGGATTCGACGATCTTGCCGAAGGCGGCACCGATGATGACCGCTACTGCGAGATCGACCACGTTGCCTTTCAATGCGAACTTTTTGAACTCTTCCCACATGCCGCCCATTTTACTCTCCTTCAGATTGGCCCCGCGGTCAGGTAGTCGCGAAGCATTTCACCGGTATTGCCGATGGAGCCTAGCACTTCTTTCAGCTTTGCCTGCATAGGCGCGGAAAGCCGCTTCGGGTCGACCTTATTCGAGGGCGGACGCCCGGCGGCCATGTCGGCAAGCTGCTGATCGAGGATCGCGGCGAGAATCACACGCTGCGCCTCGATCATTGCATCGAGGCCGCCCGTGGAAGATGCCACCTTCGCGCGCACGCTTTCGATACGGGCCTTCGTGGAATGTTCCGGGATGCCGTAAAAAATCGCAAGGACGCGCGCGGTCGAGACAATAACGAACAGCCCGCCTTTTTTCAGGTCCATGCGGCCGTTCTCGGTGCGGAACCCGAACCAGCCGAGCGGCGGACTGAAATTGCCGCCCGCCTCGGCAAGCAGTTTCGCGAAACCCGTTTGCCCCTCGGCGAAGCGATATGCGTCGCGCCACAACTCCACCGCCAGTGCGCCGGAACCATGCACCGCGCGGAAATCGAAGAATATATCTACCGCCAGCAGGTCTTCCGGATCGGAACGCACGATCCAGTCCTGCACGCGCTTGCGCCACGTCTCTACGCTGCCGCGCCATTGCGCGTTCTTCGCCATCACGCCGCCCGTGCAATACGGCACGCCGACGTCATGAAGAATGTCGGCGACATGGGTACCGAGTTCCGCGAACCACTTGTCTTCCGGGCCGTCCGGTTCGCCCTGCGCAAATACGATGGCGTTGTCCTGATCCATCGCCAGCAGGCTTTCGCCACGCCCTGCCGAGCCAAGCACCAGCAACGCATAAGGCACGGGCGGATCGCCGCGGCCCGCTTCGCGCATGCGCATTTCCGCGATCTGCCCGGCGCGCCGCGTTAGCGCGCCGAGTTCGCGCGAAATGATCGCGGCGATGTCGCGCGCTTCGATTCCCTCATCCATCAGGCCGCGCGCAACCGACGGCAGCGTGGACCACGCCTGACCGAGTTCGTGTACGTCCCTCGCCTCCTCGATCTCATCGCCGAGCGTCACCGCATCGCGCGCGCGCAGCCGCAGAAGATCGCGCGCAGTCAACGCGCCGACGACGGTGCCAGTCTCGTCCACCACGCCGAGGTGGCGCACGGAAAGGCGATCCATGCGGCCGATCGCGCGATAAACAAATGCGTCGGCCAGCACACAGGCGAGCGGACGGCTTGCGATATTTCCGGCAGGCTTTTCCAGCACGCCGGTCCCGTCCCGGCATATCGCGCGTAGAATATCGCGCTCGGTGATGATGCCGCTTTCGGATTGCGCGAACGGTCCCTCGCCGGGATTCTTTCCGGGAGGCGTCACGAACAGCGAACTGATCCGCCGGTCGGTCAGGATCTTCAGCGCTTCCTGCAACACCGCGCTGCCGGAGACATACATCGGCGGCGACGACATCAATTCGCGCACGCGATGGCGATAGGGATAAGCGTCGAGGCGCGCGAGCACGCGCTCCGCATCCAGCCGCGCGGGCGAGAGCACCGGCTCGACCCAGCCCGCGCGATGCTGTTCCTCTAGCGCGGTCGTGAGCTTGCCGCAGGCAGCTTCGGCTTCCGCCAGCGTGCGGATGTTGCCTTCGCGAAGTTTCGGCACCAGCGCCACGAAAATGCGGGCCGCCGTCAGTGCATCGCCGTAGGCGGAGTGGCGGTCCTTCGCATCCACGCCGAGCCAGACCGCGAGATTGTCGAGCGAGTAACCGGCCAGCGCCGGCTCGACGATCTGCGCGAGCAAACGTACATCGAGCGTACGCGGGCGGGAGAACGGAATTTTCGCGCGCTCGGCCTCGCGCGCCATGATCGCAAGGTCGTAGCCGATGGAATGGCCGATCAGCACCGCGCCATCCATGAAATCGCTCAGCCGCGGCCACAGCGATGCGTAATCGGGAGCGGATGCCACTTTCGCGTCGTCGATGCCGTGAACGCTTGTCGAAACCGGCGGGATCGGGATGCCGGGATTGACCAGCGACCTGAACGCCGTGTCCTCCTGCAACCTGCCCGCGGCAAGCCGCACCGCGCCGACCTCGACAATGCGGGCCACGCGCGGGTCGAGACTGGTTGTTTCCGTGTCGAGAACGACGGCATCGAGCGCGAGGAGCGGTGTTGCGCTGGTGCGGTCGGCCATGCCTGCGCTCTATGCAGCTTTCACTGCAACGCCGAGATCGGAAAGCAGCTCCGCCTTTCTTGCGCGGCTTTCAAACTCGTCGTGCATATTGACCAGATTTATACGCAACTGCGCCTGGATCATTTCAAAGTCGCGCTTGCGCAACTCCTCGTGGATCGGCTGCGAGTCATAAAGGATCTGCGCGTAGGGAAGAATTACGTCCTTCGCAAATTTCGGCGGGTGCGTGTCGATATTGGCGAGGCGTTCGATCAGCGTTTCGCGCGCCTTCTTCCATGTTTCGGCGCCGAGCATTTTCGGCACCGGATATTTGTCGAAGGCGGCCAGTGCCGCACTCGATATCGCGTCATTCAGGGGCTTTCGGTCGGCGTCGTTAAAAAGAACGCCGCGCACGATTTCGGCCACCGCAGCCAGCCCGGTCGGATAACCGGTCCAGCGCGAGACTTCGACCGATTCCTGAAACGCTTTTTCCTTGATGATGTAGGAGAAGTAGGGACCGGAACGGGCGCGCGCGTAATCGAAGATGTTCTTCTGAATCAGGAAGGCCGCGCGGGAGTCGAGAAAATCGATCAGCTTCTCGCGCGTATCGATGGGCGGCTTGCGCCGGAAATAGGCCGGAATACCGAGAACCCAATCTACCAGACTCATGTCACCCCTTTACCACCTTTGGCGGCTGCGCGGGCGGCAGCCCCGCGATCATGGACAAGCTCATCGCGCTATGGTCCCCTTCCTGTCAAATCCCCCACGCGTAAGGATAATCCGTATTTTTGTGGGGCTGGTGACGCGAACCGGATAGAAGAACCGCCATGCTGCAAGGTTGGGTCGTCGTCCTCATCGCGCTCGGCTACATCGGCTTCCTGTTTGCCGTGGCGAGCTACGGCGACCGTGGCAGGCCGCAATGGGCGGTTCGCGGCGCGCGCCCGATCATCTATCCGCTCTCGCTCGCGGTCTATTGCACTTCGTGGACCTTCTTCGGCTCGGTAGGTCTCTCTTCGCGGCAGGGGCTGGACTTCCTGACCATCTATCTCGGCCCGATGCTGATGATCGGACTGTGCTATCCGTTCATCCTCAAGATCCTCCGGCTCGCGAAATCGCAGAACATCACCTCGATCGCGGATTTCATTGCCGCGCGTTACGGGAAGAACCAGGCGGTCGCAGCCATCGTGACGCTGGTCGCGGTGATCGGTGCGGTGCCCTATATCGCGCTTCAGCTGAAAGCGGTGTCGGCCTCGCTCCTGACCATGCTCGGCCAGTCGCAGACAACCGCAGGACACGACATTCCCATCGTGGGCGACCTCGCCATTCTCGTGACGCTGACGATGGCGCTATTTGCGATCCTGTTCGGTACGCGCCACATCGACGCCACCGAGCATCAGGAAGGATTGATGCTGGCGATTGCCACGGAGTCGCTGATCAAGCTGATCGCATTCCTGATCGTAGGCGTTTACGTCACTTTCTTCCTGTTCGCGGGTCCGCTCGACCTGATTTCGCGCGCAAACCTGCAAACCGACGTGCTGCCGACATTCACCAAGTGGCCCGACCCGGCCACATGGCTGACGATGACCACGCTGTCGTTTCTCTGCATCGTGCTGCTGCCCCGGCAGTTTCACGTCACGGTGGTCGAGAACAACGGTCCCAACGAAATCCGCCGCGCGGCGTGGCTGTTTCCGTTCTACCTCATTCTCATCAACCTGTTCGTCGTGCCGATCGCCATTGCCGGTCTCACAGTATTCCCGCGCGGCTCGGTAGACAGCGACATGTACCTGCTTGCGCTGCCGCTGAATGCGCAGAGCGGGTGGATCGCAATGATCGCCTTCATCGGCGGGCTGTCGGCGGCAACCGCGATGGTGATCGTCGAGAGCGTCGCGGTTGCGATCATGGTGTCGAACGATCTCGTCGTACCCGCGCTGCTGCGCTGGCGCGGCCGTGATTCCAATCCGGAATCGCGTGCCGACATGGGCGCGGTGCTGTTGCGGGCGCGGCGCATCGCCATCTTCGCGGTGCTGTGCCTCGCCTATTTCTATTACCGTTTCGCGGGCGAAGCGCAGCTTGCGCAGATCGGCCTGCTTTCCTTCGCGGCCGTCGCGCAGTTCGGGCCGGCCTTCTTCGGCGGCATGTTCTGGCGCCGCGCTACGGCGATGGGCGCAATCGCGGGCATCACCGGCGGGGTGATGATCTGGGCGTTCACGCTTCTGCTGCCAAGCTTCGTCGAATCCGGCTTCGTGGACCGCAAAACCCTCGATAGCGGCTTGTTCGGCCTTCAGTTTCTGCGACCGCAGGCGCTGTTCGGGCTGAGCGGCCTCGCGCCGCTTACCCATGGCGTGCTGTGGAGCCTCGGCGTCAACATCATCCTGTTCGTGCTGGTCTCGTGGCTTACGCGGCCGGCACCGATCGAGCGGCTCCAAGCCAACGTTTTCGTGCCCTCGAACCTGACGCCAATGGCGCCGAGCTTCATGCTGTGGCGCTCTACCGTAACCGTCGAGGAGCTGCTCGCGACTGTGGCACGCTATCTCGGCGAGGAGCGGGCGCGCACATCCTTCGAGAGTTTCGCGGAAACGCGCGGCCTGTCGCTGGAGCCGAAGCGCGAAGCGGACGTGCACCTGTTGCGCTACGCCGAGCATCTGCTCGCTTCCGCAATCGGCGCCGCATCGTCGCGGCTCGTGCTCTCGCTGTTGCTGCGCAAGCGCACGGTTTCGACCAAGGCGGCGCTGAAGCTGCTCGACGACGCCTCCGAAGCAATCCAGTACAACCGCGAAATCCTGCAAACCGCGCTCGACCATGTCCGCCAGGGCATCGCGGTGTTCGACAAGCAGATGCAGCTCGTCACATGGAACCGCTACTTCGGCGAGATGCTGGAACTGCCGCCCGATCTCGTTCGCGTCGGCGCGCGGCTCGACGAAATCCTCTACCGTCTCGCCGAGCGCGGAGATTTCGGCACCGGCACCATCGACGCGATCCTGCAAGACCGGCTGGAGCGTTACGGCAGGCGGACGGATATCTTCCACGAACGATTGTCTAAACGCGGCATCGTCGTCGAAGTGCGGACGAACCGGATGCCCGACGGCGGCATCGTCGTAACCTATACCGACATCACACCGTCGTTCGAAGCCGCGGAAGCGCTGGAACGCCGCGTGAAAGAGCGCACCGAGGAGCTTACGCGTCTTAACCACGAACTCGCCCGCGCAAAGGCCGAAGCCGACGAAGCGAACATCTCGAAGACGCGCTTCCTCGCCGCCGCCAGTCACGACATTCTCCAGCCGTTGAACGCGGCGCGGCTCTACGCGACCAGTCTGGTCGAACGAGAAAAAGGCCGGGATGAAGCGAAGCTCGCGGGCAACGTCGACGCCTCGCTCGAAGCGGTCGAGGAAATTCTCGGCGCGTTGCTCGATATCTCCAGACTCGACACCGGCGCGATGCAGCCGGAGTTCACGAATTTCCGCATCAACGACCTGTTCAGCCAGTTGAATGTCGAGTTCGCCCCGCTCGCGGCCGAAAAGGGCTTGCAGCTTTTCTTCATTCCCTCGTCGCTGAATATCCGCTCCGACCGGCGGCTATTGCGGCGCCTGCTGCAAAACCTCGTATCGAACGCGATCAAATATACGTCCAAGGGCCGCGTCCTTGTCGGCTGCCGCCGCCTGAAGGGCGAAGTGCGAATCGAGGTGCACGATACCGGCCTCGGCATACCCGCTTCCCAGCAGAAGGTAATCTTCCGCGAATTCCAGCGACTCGACCGTGGCGCGCGTGCCGCGCGCGGCCTCGGCCTCGGTTTGTCCATCGTCGAGCGCATCGGCCGCGTGCTCGGTCACAAGATCACGCTACGCTCGAAATCGCGCAAAGGCTCGTGTTTCACGGTGCAGGTGCCGACCGTCGCGCTCGGTGTTGCCACCGAGAGAGTCGCGGCGACCCCTGCGCCGATCGCGCCGCTCGAAGGCATCGTCGCGCTTTGCATCGACAACGAACCGCAGATTCTGGACGGCATGCGCATCCTGCTGACGGGATGGGGCTGCCACGTCCTTACCGCCGGAGAACTGCAGGGCGCGCAGGAATTGATTCAACGCGGCGGTCAGCGTCCGGATGTGCTGCTCGTCGATTATCACCTCGATCACGGCAACGGCATCGATGCGGTCGCGGCGCTTCGCGAAACGCTCGGAGCAGACATGCCGGCCGCGCTGATTACCGCCGACCGCACGCCGAAGGTCCGCGACGAAGCGCGCGACCGCAACATCCATGTCCTGAACAAGCCGCTCCGCCCCGGCGCCCTGCGCGCGTTCCTCGCGCAGTGGAGAGTGACGCGGCCGGCGGCGGAGTAGTCCGGAAGATCAATTAAGCGATTTCGGCCACTGGCCCGCTTCGATCTTGGAAGCGGCGATCACGGCCTGCGTGCGGCTTTCGACGTTGAGCTTCTGCAAAATTGCCGAGACGTGGGCTTTTACGGTCGCTTCCGACACCGCGAGTTCGAAGGCAATCTGCTTGTTCAGCAGGCCTTCGGAAAGCATCATCAATACGCGCACCTGTTGCGGCGTCAGCGTTGCAAGCCGGGCGACGAGATCGCGCGTTTCCTTGTCGTCGGTCGACGTGAGATCGATATCGGGCGGGGTCCATACGCCGCCGTCGAGCACCCTGTGAATCGCCGTGCGCATGACATCGACGCTGAGCGTCTTCGGCACGAAACCGCTCGCGCCGAATTCCATGCAACGGCGGATCACATCCGGCTCTTCGTTGGCGGAGACGATCACCACCGGCACGCCGGGAAACTGCGCACGCAAATAAAGCAGGCCGGAGAAGCCGCGCACGCCCGGCATGCTCAAATCGAGCAGCACGAGATCCATGTCGCCTTCGCGTTCGAGCAAACCCTGCAGTTCCTCGAAGCCGCCGGCCTCGAAAATTTTCGTGGCGCTGAATTGCTGCCCAACGGCTTGCTTCAGAGCGCCGCGGAACAACGGATGATCGTCCGCAATCACGAAGCGATAGGACGCGGAGGGATCAACCTTCGAAATACCCTGCGCCACCGAGGAAACCTGCTGTGTCATGGCCACGTTACTCTTACGACGGGTGAACGGCTGCAAGTCATAAAGTGCCAGAAATTTTTGCCGTTGCGCAGCATTGTTTCCGTCTTGCGGAATCGTGGCAAGGACTCGGGTTATTCTCGGTTTACGCCCTTTTGCTGAGGCAAGGCCGTTGCTGCAGTGCAATATTATTTATATATTTCAAAGCCTTAGAGAAATCCACTGGTCCGAAAGTCGCATACAGGGGCCATTTACCCGGTGTTAACGTGCAGAATTGGACCCGCAACAAAATAATAATGCGGGCCGTTCGGGGGAACGCCAAAACGAATACCGGCCACAGCGAGCCGGAGCACCTCCGCAACTTTAAACCTTCGTGCCCTGTCCTTCGGGTCAGGGCGTCCGCGGCTGATTTAGGAGGGCAATCAACCCATGGCTCCCGCAGATACAAAAGCCAACCAGGAGGCACATTGGGCCGCTACCACGCGGCTGATGTGGACTCATCTCGCGTTGTGGCTGTTCTTTGGCTACATCGTCCACTTCTTCGTAAAGCAACTTAACGCCATCACCCTTCCGGTGCTGCAGTTCCCGCTCGGCTTCTACATGGCCGCGCAGGGTTCGCTGATCGCGTTCGTCGTCATGCTGTTCTTCTTCGCGAAGCAGCAGGACAAGATCGACCGCGACCATGGCTACGCTGAAGACTAAGGAGCAAATCACATGGCTCAGTCAGCAGCTTCAGCAGCATTCTACAAACAACTCGGACGCATGTACGGCGCCTATACGGGCACCTTCCTCGCGTTCATCGTCCTGCTCGCGATCCTCGAATACATGGGCGTGCCGAACCGCGTGATCGGCTACCTCTTCGTGTTCTTCACGATCGCGGTCTACGCCATCATCGGCATCATGACGCGAACGGCCGAAGTATCGGAATACTACGTCGCAGGACGCCGCGTTCCGGCCTTCTATAACGGCATGGCGACCGGCGCCGACTGGATGTCGGCGGCTTCGTTCGTCGGCATGGCCGGCACGCTCTTCCTGCTCGGCTATGACGGCCTGGCATGGGTGCTCGGCTGGACCGGCGGCTACGTGCTGGTGTCGGTCCTCATCGGCCCGTACCTGCGCAAGTTCGGCGCCTACACGGTTCCCGACTTCATGTCGTTCCGTTTCGGCGGCAACTTCGCCCGCTTCCTGGCCGTGATCGTGCTGGTCTCCTGCTCCTTCACCTACGTGACCGCGCAGGTCTTCGGCACGGGCATCATCGCTTCGCGCTTCCTGGGTATCCAGTTCGAAGTGGCAGTGTTCGTCGGCCTGCTTGGCATCCTGCTCTGCTCGATGCTCGGCGGCATGCGCGCGGTGACCTGGACGCAGATCGCCCAGTACATCGTGCTCATCGTCGCCTACCTGACGCCGATCGTGATCCTGTCGGCGCGCAAGTACGGCGTGCCGATTCCGCAGCTGACTTACGGTACCGCACTGGCGGAAATCGCGGCGCGCGAACAGCAACTGGTGAAAGACGGCCTTGCAGTCCTTTGTACGGCGGCAAGCTGTCCGGCGGGTTCCTTGAAACCGCACATCACGCCGTTCATGAGCTACACACCGCTCAACTTCTTCGGCATCATCGCCTGCATGATGGTCGGCACCGCTTCGCTGCCGCACATCCTGATGCGCTACTTCACGACGCCGACCGTTCGTGAAGCGCGCCAGTCGGTGGCCTGGTCGCTGTTCTTCATCTTCCTCCTGTACTTCTCGGCGCCGGCCTATGCGGCGTTCTCGAAGCTGGAGGTCTACACCAACATCATCGGACGTCCGCTCGCGGATATCCGTCCGTGGATGTTTACGTGGGGTGAACTCGGCCTGATCCAGATTTGCGGCAAGAACGCCGCAAGCCTTGCGGCTGTAGCCGACGCATGTAAAGCGATTGCTGGACATCCCGGTGTCGTCCGCTTTGCAGACTTCGCGATCAATACGGACGTGATCGTGCTTTCCACTCCGGAAATCGCGGGACTTCCCTACGTGATCTCGGGTCTGGTCGCCGCCGGCGGTCTTGCCGCCGCGCTCTCGACCGCGGACGGCCTGCTGCTCGCAATCGCCAACGCGCTGTCGCACGACATCTATTACAAGATGTTGCAGCCGATGAAGTCGAACAACCGGAACATCACGCTCGGCGTCATTCTCGCTGCCATCGTCGTGCTCATGTATCTGGTCGTCGGCGGAACCGGCTGGGGTGGCATCGCCTGGAAATGGTGGGCAATCGGCGGGCTGGCAGCCATTCTGGCGGCAGCCTACCCGTTCCTCCAGAAGGCGAACGATACCGAACGGCGACTCGTCATTGCCCGAATCCTCCTGCTGCTCGTCGCTATCGCGGCGGCATCCACGGCGGCTTCGCGTCCCTCGGACATTCTGGCGATGGTCGGCTGGGCGTTCTCGCTCGCTATGGCGGGTAACTTCCCGGCTCTCGTCCTCGGCATCTGGTGGAAACGTGCAACGACGGCAGGCGCGATTGCCGGCATCATCGCCGGCTTCTCGCTCTGCATCTTCTACCTGGTCGTGACGCGCTACTTCCCGCAGCTCGGCGTCGATTACTTCGGCATGACTTCGATGAAGAACCCGGTGACGGGTGCCAACGTCGTCGACATTACGAAGCCGATCGCAGCCACTGCTGCGCAGCGTGTCGGCTGGTTCGACCTGAACAACATCAACTGCGGTCTGTTGGGCGCTCCGCTCGGCTTCATCGTGATGATCGTTGTCAGCTTGATGACGCCGGCACCCTCGAAGGAAATGCAGGCTCTCGTCGACGAGATCCGCAAGCCTCGCGGCAAGACCATCATGGAAGAGAAGACCTCGTAATCTTCTCTGCCAACAAAAAAAAAGGCGGGGCCCTCCGGGGCCCCGCTTCTTTTCCGGAAGACTGTGAAAGCGAATTGAGCTACAAAAGCGCGCAATGGACACGCCGTTTCTTACTTACTGGTACTACTCGATTCCGAATTTCGTGCTGGCTGCGGTCATGTACACGATTATCGGGCGCGTACTGCTATCGCTGTTTTTCGATTCCGATTCGAAGAACTACATCATGCGCTTCTTCGTCCGCCTTACCGACCCGTTCATCAACTTCTTCGGCGCCGTTACTCCCCGCGCGACTGCGCCCGTCGTCGTATGGCTGTTCACCTTCGTATGGCTGTTCTGGATCCGGATCGCGATGCTCTATGCGTTCCTTCTTCTCGGCCTGCTGCCGGTGCGGAGCGGTGGCTAATGGAACGAAATATCCAATACGTCTGCATCGCCTTCTTCGGCATGATCAACGGGCTGTTCAATCAGGTGGCGCTGATTTTCGCGCTCCTGCATGTGCAATCCCTCGCGCCATTCCTGTTTTTCGGCAACATCTCGCTGACGCTGTTTTTTTCCTCGCTCATGGTGTCCACCGCGACAATCATCCTCGCAGGAATACCCGCCGCGATTTTCGAGCGTTTTACCGGCGCACGGGACGACTCCACCGTAACGTCGATGTGGATATGGGTGGCGGGAACTTTGCTCCTCACGCTGCCTGCCTTCGGCAATTTCTTTCAATACGGCCTTTAGTGCTCACGAAATCGTAAGGCATGCCGGATTGCTTTCGGTGGAATCCGGGCGCAAACTTAACGTTATCGTTCAGCCGATCTCCGCAACGGAGCCGCCCTTGGAAGAAATGCGCAAGGCCGCATTCGAATCCGTATCGCGCGGTTGTGCCTTCGCTTTTCTTGGCATCTCCTGCGTGATGATGGGCTTCGTCTACGAACCGCGGCTTATCTTCCTCTCAGGCGGAATCCTGACACTGCTGATGGTTTTCGTGCTGCTGCTGAAATCCAGGCAGGCGCTGACGCGCGATTACAAACGCACGGAAATGTGGATTTTATTGCCGAAGGATTTCCGCCCGCCGGAAGCCTATGCGCAATGGGCCGCCGCCACCGTGCTGCGCGACGCCTATCTGACGTTCGCGCAATACACAGCATTTGCGTCGATCCTGCTCTGGATCGCCGCGTTTGTCATGCGCATCACCGGAACGGTTGCGAAGTAGTTTTTCCTTGCAGGCGGCTGCGGGTCTGCAAGCCGAAGGCAAGTCTTCGCTTTATCCCTTATCTGGCGTACCGGACTCTTTCTTGAGATTCTCGACGACCCCGCGCAAACGCCGGGCGAAACGCTCGAACAGCGAAACTGCCTGATCGATCTCCTGTTCGGTCGGCATCCGGAAGTTCATCCCCGGTCCCGGCACGTTGGTATCCTTCACCTGCCGCTCCAGCGCGGCGACGCGATTTTGCAGGCGTCCGATCTCGGCTTCATAAGCGGCCCGGTCGTCGGCCACCGACTCGCAGGTCCACGCGCCGTCGCGCGACTTGCAAAGCGAGACCTGCCCCGTCTGCGCATCGAGGCGGAGAAAACCTTCGTCCACCTTCTGCATCCGGTAGCGCCACGCGCTGTCGTTCGGCGGCGCGGACTGCGCAAGCACGCCGCCCGCGGCGAGTGCTGCGACAAGCACCAAAGCCGGAATCGCGATCTTTGCTTTCATGGCAATCTGTTCCCCGCTTCCCTTGCCGCCAGAAATGGAAACGCTCCCCGCACATTCAAGTGCGGGGAGCGCAATCTTGTTCCGATTTTGTGTTCTTCGCTAGGCGGCGGCCTTCTCGCTCTTCTTCGGTGCGAAGCGGCCGTAGAAGGTTTCGCCTTTCGCCGCCATATCCTTCAGCAGCGCATTCGGGGCAAAGCGCGGGCCTTGCTTTCCGGCGAGCTTCTCGCAGAGCGCGACGAAGTTCTTCACGCCCATGAAGTCGATGTAGGAGAGCGTGCCGCCGGTGAACGGCGCGAAGCCGAAACCGAGGATCGAGCCGACATCGCCTTCACGCACGTCGGTGATGACGCCTTCCTCGACGCAACGCGCGGTTTCGAGCGCCTGGATCACGAGGAAGCGCTGCTTCAGCTCCTCGACATTATAGGTCTCGGCCGGGCGCGGCTCGCCGACGATCTCATAGATGCCCTGCCAGAGCTTCTTCGGGCCTTTTTCCGGATAATCGTAGAAGCCCTTGCCGTTCTTGCGGCCGTAACGTCCGCGCTTCTCGACCATTTCCTCGAGGAGTGCTTCCTGCTTCGGGTCGATCGCGACTTCGCCGAGATCGGCTTTGGTGGCCTTGAGAATCTTCCACGCCAGATCGACCGCAACTTCGTCGTTGAGCGACAGCGGGCCGACCGGCATGCCGGCCATGCGGCCGACATTCTCGACCATCGCAGCGGGCACGCCTTCGGTCAGCATCATGTGGCCTTCGCGGATGTACGTGCCGACAACGCGCGAGGTATAGAAACCACGGCTGTCCTCGACCACGATTGGCGTCTTCTTGATCGCGCGCACGTAATCCAGCGCAATCGCGACCGCCTTGTCGCCGGTTTCCTTGCCTTTGATGATCTCGACCAGCATCATCTTCTCGACTGGCGAGAAGAAATGGATGCCTACGAAACGCTTGCGGTCCTTCGACATCTCGGCGAGCGAAGTGATCGGCAGCGTCGAGGTGTTGGAACCGAAGGTGGCATCGGCACGGATGACGGCGTCGACCTTCGCGATCACTTCCGCCTTGACCTTACGGTCTTCGAACACGGCCTCGACCACGAGATCGACATCCTTGATGTCGTTGTAGTCGGCAGTCGCCTTCACGCGGGCGAGCAGCTTTTCCTTGTCGGCTTGCGTCGCGCGGCCCTTCTTGATGCGGCCGTCGATAACGCTTTCGACATGGGCCTTGCCCTTGTCGGCGGCCGCCTGATCGCGGTCCACCAGCACGACCTCGATGCCAGCGTCGGCGGTGACATAAGCGATGCCCGCGCCCATGAAGCCGGCGCCGAGCACAGCGACCTTCTTGATGTTGCTCGCGGGAACGCCTTCGGGACGGCGCGCACCCTTGTTCAGTTCCTGCATCGAGATGAAGAGCGAGCGGATCATCGCCGCCGCTTCCTTCGATTGCAGGATATGCGCGAACCAGCGCGACTCGACCTTCAGTGCGAGGTCCATCGGCAGTTGCAGGCCGTCATAGACGCACTGGAGGATCGCTTTCGCTGCCGGATAATTGTCGTAGGTCTCGCGGCGATAGATTGCGTTTGCGGGCGGGAACACCATCATGCCGCCCTTCGAGAACACCGGGCCGCCCGGCAGCTTGAAACCGTCGACGTCCCACGGCTGCACGCCCTTGCCGCCCGCCTTGATCCACGCTTTCGCGGTTTCGACCAGCTTGTCCTGCGGGACGATCTGATCGACCAGCTTCATCGACTTTGCCTTGTCGGCTTTCAGCGCCTCGCCCTTGAAGAGCATCTGGAGCGCATCCTGTGTCGGTACGATGCGTGGAACGCGCTGCGTGCCGCCAGCACCGGGGAACAGGCCGACCTTCACTTCGGGCAGACCAAGGCGCAGTTTCGGATTGTCGCTCACGACGCGATGATGGCAGGCGAGCGCCAGCTCGAACGCTCCGCCCATCGCGGTGCCGTTCACGGCCGCTACCCACGGCTTGCCGGAGGTTTCCAGCTTGCGATAGGTGCGCGACATCTGGCTCGACTGTTCGAGCAGGAACTTGTTCGCGGCCTCTTCGCCCTTTTCCTTCACCAGCTTCTTGAACGTCTCGCCCATGGTTTCGAGCATGGTGAGATCGGCGCCACCGGAGAAGGTGTCCTTGCCGGACGTAACGACGACGCCCTTCACTTTCGCATCGGCCGAGAGCTTCTCGACGATGTCGCCGAGTTCTGTCATCACGTCGGCCGAGAACACGTTCATCGAACGGTCCGGCATATTCCAGGTGACGAGCGCAATGCCGTCGCCGTCCACGTCCACCGTGAAATTCTTGTACGCCATAATTTCCTCCCGTCGCTTTCCGGTTATTCGCGGATAAGCGCGATCAAACGCGTTCGATGATGGTTGCGGTGCCCATGCCCGCGCCGATGCACAGCGTGACGAGGGCGGTCGATTTTCCGGAGCGCTCCAGTTCGTCGAGCACCGTGCCGAAGATCATCGCGCCGGTCGCGCCGAGCGGGTGACCCATGGCGATTGCACCGCCGTTCACGTTGATCTTGTCGCGCGGGATGTTGAACGCCTGCATGTAGCGCAGCACAACGGAAGCGAAGGCTTCGTTCAGTTCGAACAGGTCGATGTCGTTCACCGACATCTTCGCCTTCTTGAGCAGCTTTTCGGTCACATCGACCGGGCCGGTGAGCATGATCGCAGGCTCGGAGCCGATGTTCGCGAACGCGCGGATGCGTGCGCGCGGCTTCAGGCCCGCTTTCGCACCGGCTTCCTTGTTACCGATCAGCACGGCCGCGGCGCCGTCCACGATGCCCGACGAATTGCCGGCGTGATGCACGTAGTTGATCGCCTCGACTTCCGGATGCGCCTGGATGGCGACGGCGGAGAAGCCGCCGAACTCACCCATCTGCGGGAACGAGGGCTTCAACTGCGCGAGCGACTGCATGTCCGTCGTGGGGCGCATGTGCTCGTCGTGATCGAGGATCGTGATGCCGTTGACGTCCTTCACCGGCACGATCGACTTCTTGAAGCGGCCTTCCTTCCAGCTCTGCGCCGCGCGCTGCTGGCTCTCGACCGAATACTGGTCGACGTCGTCGCGCGAGAAGCCGTACTTGGTCGCGATCAGGTCCGCGGAGACGCCCTGCGGCATGAAATAAGACTTCACCGCGATCTGCGGGTCCATCGGCCACGCGCCGCCGGAAGCGCCCATACCGACGCGCGACATGGCTTCGACGCCACCACCGATGGTCATGTCGTGCTGGCCGGACATCACCTGCGCGGCGGCGAAGTTCACCGCGTCGAGGCCCGATGCACAGAAGCGATTGATCTGCACGCCCGGCACATGGTTGCCGTAGTCGGCATTGAGCGCCGCAGCGCGCGCAATGTCCGAACCCGCTTCGCCGACCGGATCGACGCAACCGAGCACGACATCGTCAACCAAATGCGTGTCGAGGTTGTTGCGCTCCTTGATCGCGCGGAGCGCGGTGGTCGCGAGCGAAAGCGTCGAGACTTCGTGGAGCGAACCGTCTTTCTTGCCGCGGCCGCGCGGGGTGCGGACTGCATCGTAAACATAGGCTTCGGTCATTGGCGTCTCCCGTTTTTTGCGTAAGCGTCAGAACGCTTCCGCGGGCATATCCATAAGATTGTCGGCGCCGGACTGGATGCGCTTCAAGTGCGCGCCCGTTTCCGGCAACATGCGTTCGACGAAGAACTTCGCGGTCATCAGCTTCGCATCCATCGCAGGCGCGGAGCCGTTGCCGTTCTTCTTTGCGAGCGCGGCCTTCGCCATCTGCGCCCACATGTAACCCAGTGCCACCAGCCCGAAGAGGTGCATGTAATCGTAGGAGCCTGCACCAGCGTTGTCGGGCCGCTTCATTGCATTCTGCATGAACCACATGGTCGCGCCCTGCAGGTGCTTCAGGGATTCGCCGAGCGGCGCGACGAAGGATTTCATCTTCTCGTCGGCTTCGTTTTCCTTCACGAAAGCCGAGACTTCGTTGAAGAACGCGGTGATCGCGCGGCCGCCATCCTTCGGCAGCTTGCGGCCGACCAGGTCGAGCGCCTGGATGCCGTTCGCGCCTTCGTAGATCATGGCGATGCGCGCATCGCGCACGAACTGTTCCATGCCGTGTTCGGCGATGTAACCGTGGCCGCCGAATACCTGCTGCGCCATCACGGTATTCTGGAAGCCGAGATCGGTCATCACGCCTTTCAGGATCGGCGTCAGGATGCCCATGTAATCGTCGGCGATCTGGCGGGTTTTCTCGTCCGGCGAGCGCGAGAGCAGGTCCGCCTGCAACGCAATCCAGATCATCAGCGCGCGGCCGCCTTCGTTGACCGCCCGCATCGTCATCAGGTTCCGGCGAATATCGGGGTGGACGATGATCGGATCGGCCGGCTTTTCCGGGTTCTTCACGCCGGCGATGGAGCGGCCCTGCAAGCGGTCCTTCGCGTAGGTGACCGCGTTCTGGTAGGCGACTTCGCCCTGCGCGAGGCCCTGAATGCCGACGCCGAGACGCGCGTCGTTCATCATCACGAACATCGCAGGCAGGCCGCGGTTTTCCTCGCCGACCAGCCAGCCGGTCGCGCCGTCATAGTTCATGACGCAGGTGGAGTTACCGTGAATGCCCATCTTGTGTTCGATGGAGCCGCAGATCAGCGCATTGCGCTCGCCGACGCCGCCATCCTTTGTGGGGATGAACTTCGGCACGACAAAGAGCGAGATGCCCTTCACGCCTTCCGGCGCGCCTTCGATGCGCGCAAGCACGAGATGCACGATGTTCTCCGACATGTCGTGCTCGCCGGCGGAAATGAAAATCTTGGTGCCGGTGATCTTGTAGGAGCCGTCCGTCTGCTTCGCGGCCTTGGTCTTGATGAGGCCGAGATCGGTGCCGCAATGCGGCTCGGTCAGGTTCATCGTGCCGGTCCACTGACCGCCGATCATCTTCGGAAGATACGTGTTGCGCAGTTCCTCGCTGCCGTGGGTGCGCAGCGCGCGCACCGCGCCGAGCGTCAGGCCGGGATACATCGAGAACGCCATGTTGGCGCTCGACAGATATTCGTTCATCGCCGCGCCGATCACAAACGGCAGGCCCTGCCCGCCGTATTTCTCGTCCGACGAAAGGCCGATCCAGCCGCCTTCGGCCATCTGCCTGTAGGCTTCCTTGAAGCCCTTCGGCGTCGTCACCGAGCCATCGGCCGCGCGCTTGCAGCCTTCGCGATCGCCAACCTGATTGAGCGGAGCGAGCACCTCCTCGCAGAACTTCCCGCCTTCGGAGAGAATCGCCTCGACCGTATCGGGCGTGGCATCGGCAAAGCCGGGGAGATTGTCGTAGCGCGCGATATTGAAGACGTCGCGCAGCAGGAACATGGTGTCTTGGACAGGCGCTTTGTAAGTCGGCATTTCTGCTCTCCGAATAGGCTGGTCCGGATCAGGCGGCGGACGTGCCGCGATCTTTCAACATTTCCGCGAGCGACTCGGTCGCGCGCTGCATCGCTTCGATGGCTTCGTCGATTTCCGCACGCTGCTGCTTCAGGCGCTCGATGCGCTCGTTGAAGCGGGCATGCGTCACCTTGAGCTGGGTGACCCGGCCATCGCCGAGATCGTAGAGGTCGAGCATGGAGCGGATTTCTTCGAGCGAGAATCCGACCCGCTTGCCCATCAGGACGAGCTTGAGGCGCGCCCGGTCACGGCGGGAATACAGCCGCTCCTGCCCCTGCCGTTGTGGCGAGAGCAGTTCCTTTTCCTCATAGAACCGCAAGGTCCGGGCGGTGACGCCGAACTCGCGGGCGAGGTCGCGGATGGTGAAAATGCTCTGGTCGGAGCCTTTGGGGGCGCCGCCAGTGTGATGGTCGAACTCCGACCACAGGTCGCGTGCCATCGTGTCAGCCAATGGCATCGGATCGATTTTCTGTACGTGTCCCATTCTTCATCCCTTGGCGTATGGCCGGAAAGGGTCGGCCATAGGGTGGGCACACTCTACTCCAGTTGACGTAAACGTCAACTGCAATTTTGAGGACTTCGCCCCGTATCCGCAGAGCCTCCAGGTTAAGGAATTCTTCCGAAACCTCAGGAAATTAACCGGCCATTTACCGTACCGAACAGATTTTAGGTCTGGCGCGGCGCGTGGGTCTGGGCGGCCACACCCTCGTTTTTAAGTCCGCAAAATGGATTGGTGATGACGGCAGGCGTCCCCTGGAGCGTTAGCGCGGTCGATCCGGAGACGTGGGAGTTTGCCCGCGAGGCGGCCCGCAAGGCCGGTCTTTCGGTCGGCGAATGGCTGGAAGCGGCGATCCGCGAGAATGCCCGCAACCGCGCCGCCGATCCGGACCGCAAGCAGCGCGACATCTACGACCATCGCCTCGAAGATCTCGCCGACCAGATCAATTTCCTTGCGCGCCGGAACGCCGATCCGCGCCAGATGTATGCCCATGCCCCCGCGCCTGCTCCTGCGCGCGATGCCGGCGGGGAAATGATCGCCGCCTCGCTCGACGCGCTCACCGACCGCATCGACTCGCTCCTGCACGGCATGGAGCGCGCGCAGAAGAACAACGGCCGCGACGAAATCAGCTCCGCCATCCGCCGCCTCGACGGCCGGATCGAATCTTTCCTCACCGAGCGCCCGACCGAAGACCGCGACTCGGAAGTCGAAAACAAGCTCGATGAAATGTCGCGCGTTATCGCTGCCATGAGCGAGCGGCTCGAACGCGAGACTGCCCATATCGCAGCACCTGCGCTGGCACCGAGCGCTTCCGAACTCGACGCGGCCGTCGCCGACATCATGGCGCGGCAGTCTTCGCTCGACGGCACTGCCGCTCCCATGCCGCGCTATGCCGCGCCGCAGGCCAACGAAAGCGCGCCGCACTTCGCGAAACTGGAGCGGCAGCTCAAAACCATCGCCGACGAAATGCAGTCGATGCGCAAGGCGAGCGCGAAATCGGTGAACGCACCGGTCGCGCAGCTTCGCCGCGACATCGCCGACCTCGCGAGCGCCATTACCGATCTCGCGCCGCGCAGAACGCTCGAGGCCCTCGAAGGCGCGGTAGACGCGCTGGTACGCAAGATCGACCGTGCGGCTCCGCGCAGCGATGCGCGGTCCAGTCAGGCGATCCTCGCTGCGCTGGAAGAAATTCGCGCGGCTCTTCATAACGTAAAGCCCGCCGAATCCTTCGCGCCTGTAGAAGGCGATCTCAACGCGCTCTCGGACAAGCTGGACGTTCTGAACGCGAAAAGCATCGACGGCACCACGGTCGTGCGCATCCAGAACCAGGTGCAGGAAGTGCGCGATCTGCTCGCAAACGCCCTGCCCGCGGAAACGCTGCAAGCCGTCGTCAGCCAGATCGAAACCATGGCCGGCAAGGTCGAGCGCGTTACCGCGATCGACGACAGCGGTATGCGCGACATGGTCGGCGGGCTGGAGCGCCGCATCGACGATCTCGCCCAGCGCATCGAACACGGCTCGCAGAACAGCGCATCCGCCGGCGGCGAAGCACTGGAGCGCATCAACGCACGTCTCGATGCATTGCACGGCGCGATCGACAAGGCCGAGAATCCGATGGGCCTCGAGGAGACCATGCGCAACGTGGTCGAGCGTCTCGATGCATCGGAAGCGAAGCTCTCGAACCTCGGCACCATCGAGCGCGGTATCTCCGATCTCTCCGAACAATTCGACCGCGCCCGCGCGAATGCGATGGAAGTCGCGGAACGCGCCGCCAAGACCGCGCTTCGGGAATTACAGGCGGCTCGTCAAAACGTGCCGTTGCAACCGAACGCTGCGCCGCTGCAACCGGCGATGCCGGATGCGCCCGCGCAGCCTATGCAAATTCCGCTCAGCGAAAAACCGCTGGCCGGTGAGCCGGTACCCTCGGTTGCACCGCAAGTGAAAAGTGTGACTGCCGTTGCGCCACGCCCCACGCCACCCGCCGCGCCGCCGGTTCGTCCGCAGCGCGCCGCGCCGGTAACGGTGAAGAGTAATAACGAAATCATCGCAACCGACGGCATGCCGGCCGATCATCCGCTGGAGCCGGGTTCGGGCGCGCCGCGCTTGCGCTCGATGCCGGCGATGCAGCGTGTCGCGCAATCCGAAGCCGCACTCGCCGAAATCCTGCCGTCCAGTGCGAAGCCGAACGAGAGCGCGCCACGCACTTCCGACTACATTGCCGCTGCACGGCGCGCAGCACAGGCGGCAGCAGCCGAGCCGGTCACCGGCGAAGCGGTAACCACCGACGACAAGAAAGCAGTCAAAAGCATTTTCTCGCGCGGACGCCGCGCGGTGCTGCTCGGCCTTGCGGTCGCGCTGATCGGCTTCAGCGTGGTGAAGTTCTTCGACCCGTCGATCGTGACGCAATTCTTTGCCAGCGAACACGTAACCGCGCCTCCGCCGCCGCCGATTCCGGCGCCGCCTCCCGCCACGCCCGAAGCGCCGCCTGCGAACAACCTGCCGCAAGCGGAGCCGAAGCAGACGCCGCACTCGGTGCTGCCGAACCTGGTCGATCCGACCGCCAATCTCGCGCCGGCAGCCGGAATGATCGCGACCGAAATCACCGGCTCGGTTCTGGACAACAAGCCCGATCCGGCCGTCACCGGACAGGTGCAACAGGTCCAGCCCAAGGCGAAGCAGAAGCAGCAGGCGAGCACGCAGCCCATGCCGCCGCAGAACCCTGGAATCGAACTTCCCGAAGCGATCGGCAATCCCGCGCTGCGCGCCGCTGCGATCGCGGGCGACCGCGATGCCATGTACGAAATCGCCGACCGGTACTTCACCGGCCGCGGCGTGCCTTCCAATCCCGGCGAAGGCATCAAGTGGTTTGTGCGCGCCGCCGACAAGGGTTCGGCGCCCGCCGCCTACCGCCTCGGCATGATCTACGAGAAGGGTCTTGGCGTGCAGCAGGATCGCCGGCAGGCGCGCACTTATTATGTGCTTGCCGCCGAAAGCGGCCACGTCCGGGCAATGCACAACCTCGCCGTCATCATCCTCGAAGTGCCGGCAGGCGGCGACGGCAAACCGGATTATCCGGCCTCCGTGCCGTGGTTCCGCAAGGCCGCCGATCTCGGCCTGCGCGACAGCCAGTACAATCTCGGCGTGCTCTATGCGCGCGGGCTAGGCGTGCAGCAGAACCTTGCCGAGTCCTTCCGCTGGTTCGCGCTCGCCGCCAACCAGGGCGATGCCGATGCCGCGAAGAAACGCGACGACGTCGCCGCCCGCCTCGACCACCAAACCCTCGTCGCAGCCCGTCTCGCCGTGCAGACCTGGCAGGCGAAGCCGATCGACGACAGCGTTAACGCCCCCGGCGTGAAACCGGAGTGGCAGAAGACCGCCGAGCGCCCGCGCAAAAAGAATCCGAAGAAGTAACTTCGTCTCCGCTTCGCGATTGACAAGCGGTCGCCTCGACATGTTCATGCCGTAGTGCTGCCGCTAGTGAGCACTTCGATCCGCTCGGATGGCATCTTGTCGATCTACCTCCCGATAGCCGAACTGCCGGTCAATATTCTCCTGATTTTCGGGCTGGGAATCGCGGTCGGCTTCATCTCCGGGATGTTCGGTGTCGGCGGCGGATTCCTGATGACGCCGTTCCTCATTCTGGTCGGAATCCCGCCCGCGGTGGCGGTGGCCTCGGTGCCGAGCCACATGGCGGCCTCCTCGCTTACCGGCGCCTTCTCCTATTGGCGCAAGAACCTCGTCGACGGCGGCCTTGGCCTCGTGCTGCTTTCCGGCGGCATGCTCGGCACGGCGGCGGGCGTCTGGATTTTCGCGCTGCTGCGGCGGCTCGGGCAGCTCGATCTGATCGTCAACATTTCTTACATTGTGTTGCTGAGCATCGTCGGCACCCTGATGATCATCGAGAGCGTGCGCGCGCTCTGGCGCTCGGTGCAGGGCGTGCCGCCTTCGGTGCAGCGCCCCGGCACCCATTCATGGTTTCACGGCCTGCCGCTGAAATTCCGCTTCCGCCAGTCGCGCATCTATGTGTCTGCGATCCCGGTAACCATGATCGGTTTCGGTGTCGGTCTGCTCGGTGCGCTGATGGGCATCGGCGGCGGCTTCCTGCTGATCCCCGCGCTGATCTATCTGATGCGCGTGCCGACCGCCGTATCCGTCGGCACGTCGCTGTTCCTCACCCTGTTCACGATGCTGGCCGCGACCGTGCTTCATGCGCTGGAGAACCGCACGGTGGACGTCGTGCTCGCCTTCACGCTGATGGTCGGCGGCGTGATCGGCGCGCAGTCGGGCGCGCGCGCCGGACAGGCGATCAAGGCGGAGCAGCTTCGCTTCCTGCTCGGCCTCCTCGTGTTCGGCGTCGCGCTGCGGGTCGGGCTGGACCTCCTGAACAAGCCGGCCGAACTGTTCTCGGTCATTCCGCTGGAGCCGGGCGGATGATGAAGCGCACACTTTATATATTGATCGCGGCGCTGCTCGCGGCAGGCTCTAACGCGCCGGCGCATGCGGAGCGCCTCGTCACCTCGCTATCGACGCATCGCGTGTTGATCAGCTCGAACTTCACGGGCACGCAGCTTGTGCTGTTCGCCTCCATCGAGGACAGCGACGCCACGCGCGAGAAGCCGAAGAAGTACGATGTCGTCATTACCGTGCGCGGCCCCGCATCCACGTTCGTCACACGCAAGAAAGATCGCGTCCTCGGCCTGTGGGTGAACTGGTCTTCGCACACGTTCAACGAAGCGCCCTCCTATCTCGCGGTGCTGACCAATCGTCCGCCTTCGGATTTCGGCCCGCCGGCGTTCCTCAACAAATATCGCATCGGCCTGAACTTCGCGGCCTTCGCCGCAAGCGACCAGATGCCGCTCGCGACCGACGAGGAATTCCGCGACGGGTTCATTCGTGTCCGCAAGCAGGCCGGGCTTTTTCTCGAGGAAGCCAACGGCGTGACCTTCCTCGCGCCGACGCTGTTCCGCGCGAACGTGCCGATCCCCGGCACTGCGCCAATCGGTCCCTACGAAGTGGAAGCGCAGGTATTCCTCAACGGCGCGCTGGTCGCGCAGCAATCGACCGCGATCGAGGTCGTGAAAAGCGGCTTCGAAGCGTTCATTGCGCAAACCGCGCGCGAAAGCAGGCTCGACTACGGCATCGGCGTCGCGATACTGGCTTGCACCGTCGGCCTGTTTGCGGCATTTGCGCTGCGTAGAAGCTGAGAAGGATAACGCGGATGGCAAACGAGAATATGCGGCGCTTCTTCGGCGGCTCGCCGCTCGGCGTGATCGTCCGCCTGCTGCTGCTTTCGGTCATCGTCGGTTTCGTGCTGAGCTTCTTCACGCTCGATCCGCTCGCGCTCGTGAACTCGCTGGTCGAACTGGCGCGCGCGATTTTCGATCTCGGCTACGGCCTGCTCGGCTCGCTCTGGCACTATCTGCTGCTCGGCGCGGTCGTCGTCATCCCGATCTGGCTGATCTCGCGCTACGTGCAGACGCGCAAACAGGGCTAGACCTTCGCCGCAGCTTCCGAAACAGCATCGCGGCCGACGACTTCCTCGATCGTATCGTTCTTGCTGCGATCAAGCAGGCGCAGCAATCCGCCGTTGATCGCGCGCGCAATTCCGAAGCCCTGATAGACCATTCCGGTATAGAGCTGCACGAGGGTCGCGCCCGCGCGGATTTTCCGCCACGCGGTTTCCGCCGAGTCGATGCCGCCGACACCAATGATGGGAAACGCGCGCTCGGTACGCAGATAGGTTTCGGCCAGCATCTTCGTCGAAGGCTCGAACAGCGGCTTACCCGAAAGCCCGCCCTGCTCTTTTGCATGATGCGCGCGCAGTGTCGCCGGGCGCGCGATGGTGGTGTTCGACACGATCATGCCGTCGATGGCGCGTTTCTTCGCGATCTCGACCACATCGTCGAGTTCGGCGAGCGAAAGATCGGGCGCGATTTTCAGGAGCAGCGGCTGGCGTCCGCCGGATTTCTGCGCCGCCCGCTCGCGTGCATCCAGCACGCACTTGATCAGTTCGTCGAGCGTTTCCGCCGCCTGCAAATCGCGCAGCCCCGGCGTGTTGGGCGAGGAAATATTGATGGTGAGATAGCTGGCATAGGGCGCGAGCGTTTCGACGCCCGCGGCATAATCTGCGATGCGGTCAGCGGAGTCCTTGTTCGCGCCGACATTGATGCCGACGATTCCCTTGCGCGGACGCCGCTCCAGCCGCGCGCGCGCCGCCTCGAAGCCATTGTTGTTGAAGCCGAGGCGGTTGATGACTGCATGGTCTTCGAGCAGGCGGAACACGCGCGGGCGCGGATTTCCGGCCTGTGGTTTCGGCGTCAGCGTGCCCGCTTCCGCGAAGCCGAAACCGAGTCCGAGGATCGCATCCACGACTTCCGCGTTCTTGTCGAAGCCGGCCGCCATGCCCACCGGGTTCGGGAAGTTCAGCCCGAACGCGCTGACCGCGAGCCGCCGGTCAGACGGCTGCGGCACCTGCCGCGGCATCAGCGTGAGGGCGCGGATGGCGAGACGGTGCGCATCCTCGGCCTCGAACAGCCGCGAGAATGGCAGCGCCAGATCCAGCAAAAACGACATTCCGGCTTCCCTGATTACGCGCGGACGCTAGTGGCGGCGCGGCAGAGCCGCAAGCGCTGAAGCGATTGCCAGCGCATTTTGCGGGTGATAATCCGGCAATGGGTATAAAATCCTCTCCATCGAATCGGGGTTCCGAGATGCTGACCCATTCGCAGGTCTGGGGTGCCGTGGACCGGATCGCGGCCCGCTACGGCTTTTCGCCGTCAGGCCTCGCCAAGGCGGCTGGGCTGGACCCAACCACCTTCAACAAGTCGAAGCGCGTGACCCCGGACGGGCGGCCGCGCTGGCCCTCGACCGAATCGGTCGCGAAAGTGTTGGAAGCGACCGGCGCGACCATCGACGAGTTCATCTCGCTGCTGACGAAAAAGCAGAAAAAACCCACCCGCCCCGTGCCGCTCATCGGCTTCGCGGAAGCGGGCGGCGGCGGCTATTTCGACGACGGCGGGTTTCCGGTCGGCACGGGCTGGGATGAAATCCGTTTCCCCGACGTGGACGACGAACACGCCTACGCGCTCGAAGTTTCCGGCAACTCGATGGAGCCGCTGTTTCGCAAGGGCGATATCCTCGTCGTCTCGCCTGCCGCGCCGCTGCGCAAGGGCGACCGCGTGGTCGTCAAGACGCGCGACGGCGAAGTGCTGGCAAAAGAACTGAAGAAGAAAACCGCGAAATCGGTCGAGCTGAAATCGCTCAACCCCGAACACAAGGACCGCACGCTCGCGATGAGCGAAGTAGTATGGATCGCGCGCATCGTGTGGGCGAGCCAGTAATCAGGCCTGCCACAAAAGCCACGCACCGCGCGCGAGATAAACGGCCGCGACCGCGAAGATGATGCGGCGGGTCCAGATGCGAAATCCCTGATCGGTCAGCCGCTCGAGCACGAAAGGCGCGAGCGATGCGCCGAAAATGGCGAGCAGAATCGCCGGGCCGTGAACGGCAACCGGAACGGCCTCGGAAAAATTCAGGAACGACCCAAAATATAAACCACGCAGCAGGTGGCCAAAGGTTTGCGTGATCGCCTTGGTGGCGACGGTGGTTTTCCGGTCGAGGGTGCTGTTCCTGAAGAACATGTCGAGGAACAGCCCGCCGACGCCCACCAGCAACTGGATGATGGTGGTGAGAAAGCCGGTCGCGAAAGGAACGCCGCGCCATTCGATGTTCGGCCGCGCCTTCGCGGGCAGAAGCTCGACCAGAAATGGCAACGCGCCGAGCGCGAGATAGACCGAAGCCTTGCCGGGCACGAAGGCCAGCCAGCGCATCAGCACGAACGCAACGGCCGCGCCGGCAACATAGATAAAGAATATCCGCCAGCGGACGTGCCCGCGCCACATCAGTACGCGCCAGCCATTGGACGCGAGCTGGATCGTCGAGAAGAGCACCATCGCCGGAATGACGTCGAGGAACAGCAACAGCACGCCGAGCAGGATCATCCCGCCCGCCATGCCGAAAACGCCCGAGAGAAAAGAAGTGAATACGATCGTCAGCGCAATGGTGATGAGTGCGGCGACGGTCATTCCCTATGCCGAGCGCGCGAGCGCTCCGTCGATCATCGCGACCGTGTTCTCGATTCCGTAGACAGCCACGAAAGAACCGAAGCGCGGGCCTTTCTCCTGACCCAGCAACACCTGATAGAGCATGTTGAACCAGTCGAGCGAAACACCCGGCTTGCCGTCTTTCGCCGCCTTCTTGTGATCGAGGAACGGCTCGCGGCGGCCGATTTCGTAGACGACATCCTGAATCGCTTCCGCGGTCGCGTCCGCCGGAAGCTGCGAGAGCGCGTCGCGTAAGTCCTGCAACGCCTTGCGTTCGGTATCGGTCGGCTGCCGGAATTTCTTGGTCGGCAGCACGAAGTCCTTGAAATAATGAATCGCGTACTGGACGAGATCGTTCAGCTTCGGGTGCGTCTGCGCGGTGACACCCGGACGATAGCGGCCGATGAACCCCCAGAGTGTTTCCGCGTTCTCCGCGTTCGACGACGACACCAGGGTCAGCAGCATCTGGAACGTCACCGGCATGTCGGGCTTAGGCGGTTCGCCGGAATGGACGTGCCACACCGGATTGCCGAGCCGCTGCTTCCAGTCGTTCGCCTGCCGCTGATAGCCTTCGAGGAATTGCTGGTAGTCGTCGACGTTGCGCGGGATCACGTCGAAATAGAGCCGCTTCGCCGCCTTCGGCTCGCGATACATAAAGAGCGAGAGCGATTCCGGGCTGGCGTAGTGCAGCCATTCCTCAATCGTCAGGCCATTGCCTTTCGACTTGGAAATCTTCTGCCCCTTCTCGTCGAGGAACAGTTCGTAGTTGAAGCCTTCCGGCGGCGTGCCGCCGAGCGCGCGCGCGATCTGGCCGGAGAGCTTGACCGAATCAATCAGGTCCTTGCCCGCCATTTCGTAATCGACGCCGAGCGCGACCCAGCGCATTGCCCAGTCGGGCTTCCATTGCAGCTTGACGTTGCCGCCGGTGACCGGCGTCGTCCTGCGCTCCTTCGTTTCCGGGTCCTCGTAAGTGATCGTGCCCGCCTTCACGTCGTGTTCGATGATCGGCACCTGCAACACGATGCCGGTGCGCGGACATACGGGGAGAAACGGAGAATAGGTGGATGCGCGCTCCTCGCGCAGCGACGGCAGCATGATCGCCATCACCGCTTCGTAGTTCTGCAAGACCTTGAGCAGCGTCGCGTCGAAACGGCCGCCTTTGTAATATTGCGTCGAAGAAGCAAATTCGTATTCGAAGCCGAAGCGGTCGAGGAAAGCGCGCAGCCGCGCGTTGTTGTGCTCGCCGAAACTCGGATGCGTGCCGAACGGGTCCGGCACCTGCGTCAGCGGTTTGCCGAGATGTTTCGCAAGCAATTCCTGATTCGGCACATTGTCCGGCACCTTGCGCAGGCCATCCATGTCGTCGGAGAAGGCGAGCAGCTTGGTCTTGATCTTGTCATCGGTCAGCACGCGGAAAGCGTGGCGCACCATGGTGGTGCGCGCGACCTCGCCGAAGGTGCCGATGTGCGGCAGGCCGGAAGGACCGTAGCCCGTCTCGAACAGCACCTCTTCCTTCGGCGACTTCTTCAGGCGCGCGACGATCTTCTTCGCTTCCTCGAACGGCCAGGCATTCGAGGTTTCCGCGACTTCACGCAAGTTCGCCGCCAGCGCGGCACCATCGGACGACATTTCTTTTCCTAGAGGCGCAAATCAGTAAAAGCCGACCGGGAAATAACGCAAATAGAGGTCGGTGAATATCCCCCGCTCCCAGAGACGATAGAGCGCATAGTTGAGCGCGCGAAGCAGCGTTTCGTTCCCGCTTTTAACGCCGATTCCGACGCCCTCGCCGAAGAAATAGCTCTCCGTATACGGCCCGCCGCGGAATGCACAGCAGTTCTCCGAGTTCGAACCGTTCAGCCAGAACGCAAGCGCGACGCCGTCGCCGAACAGCAATTCCACCTCGCCTTTTTTCAGCGCGTCGAACGCGGCGGCGGCATCGGGGAAACTCTTGATCGCGGTCTCGGCGAAGAAGGTGCGCAGGTAGGCTTCGTGCGCACTGCTCGCGATGACCGCTACGTCTTTCCGCGCGATCAGCTCCGGCGAAATCTCCTTCAGCGCCGAATCCTTGCGCGCAATGAAACGCGCGGGCGTGCGGTAGTAGCGATCGGTGAAATCGAGGCGCTTGCGGATTTGCGGCGTGATCGCAAGCGAAGCGATGATCGCATCGCCCCGGCCTTCGTCGAGCGCGGGAATGAGGTTGTCGAAGCGGCGCACCTGAATGGTGCAGGTCACGCCAAGCTCATCGCAGATCGCGCGCGCGAGATCGATGTTGAAGCCGATCGGGAATCCCTGCGGGCCGCGGAAATGAAACGGCGGGTAATCGTCTTCGGTCAGGAAGCGGATGGTCGAAAGACGGCCGAGGTCGGGTTTCTCCGGCCGCCGCTTCGGATCCCAGAAACGCGGCACGACAACTTCCTGCGCATTCGCAGAGGGTGGTAAAGCGACACCGATCAACGCTGCCGCAAACGATAAAGCGGCCAGCAGCACGACAATTCCGTTGCGAAGCCGAAAGGGCACAACGCAGAATAGAAAAACGGGACCGCTCATTTTTATTCCGTTGCCGGCAAAGGCCGGGGGGACAGCGGCTTTGTAGTCGAGCGGTCAGGGGTGGGTAAAGTTGGCTGACGGGCCATCGGAAAGCGGCGCGCCCGGATTGCGGGCGAAGGCGGCGGAAAGTCCGCAACTGCCCGGCGTCGATACGCCGAGGGATACCGGACGCCAGCCAGCGTACAACCTTGCCCTGTTTCGGCCGGCCTCGGACCTTCCGCTCGAACTGGCCGCGCTGGAAGGGCGCTCCGAACCGGCCTTACTGCGCTGGGCCGCAGAGCGAGCCGAGGAACTTGGGCTTGGCGGCGACGAGGTGCTACGCGCGCGCGGCCTGATCGAACCCGACACTTATCTCCACGCACTCGGTGCGCGGCTGCAACTCGACATCGACTGGCTGGAGGATGGCGCACCCGATTTTCCGGACGAAGCCGAAGCGGCGTTACAAACCGGTGTATTGCGCCGCCTCGACGAGCGCGGCAACACGATCCTCACCATCGCGCCGCGCGGGCGCGGCATCCATGCGCTGGCCGATACGCTTTCGCGCGAGCCGGATTATCGCGCACGCATGCGGCTTACGTCGCCGGAGCGGCTTCGCGCCTTTCTCTTGCGCATGCCGGGCGGAGAAATTGCGTACCGTGCCGCGTATGGCCTGCGCGACACGCAACCGCAATTTTCGGCGGCATTGGCCGCGCCACGGCGATTTCGTTTTGTGGTGTTGTTTCTACTGGCAGCAGCACTGCCCTTCGCGCGGTTCTTTCCGTTCGTGGCGATTACGGCAGGCGAGGTTCTTCTCGGCGCGACGTTCATTGGCTGGACCGCGCTGAAACTGTTTGCATGCCTCGCGGTTCGTGAAGGCATGAAACCGGCGCCGCTGCCGGAAAACACACTGCCGGTCTACAGCATACTGGTTCCGCTTTACCGAGAAGCGAATGTGGTTCCCGCGCTGTTGCATCACCTTTCGGCGCTTGATTACCCGAAAGAAAAACTCGACATCAAACTGATCGTCGAGCGCGACGACCCTGAAACGCTTTCCGCGTTACGCGTCGCGAAGCTCGATCCCTGTTTCGAAATTTTTATAGCGGACGAGGTTGGTCCACGCACCAAGCCGAAGGCGCTTTCGCTGGCGCTGGCCTGCACGCGCGGAGAATATGTGGTGGTCTATGATGCCGAAGACCAGCCTGAGCCTTCGCAACTTCGTTTCGCGGTCGCGAGCTTCGCGGCCGCGCCGCGCGAACTCGCGTGCCTGCAAGCACGTCTCGCTATCGACAATGCCGGGGACGGCTGGCTGACTCGGCATTTTGCGGCCGAGTATGCAGGGCTGTTCGACGTGCTGCTGCCGTCGCTGGCCGCACATAAACTGCCGCTACCGCTTGGCGGCACTTCCAACCATTTCCGCACCGATGCACTCCGGCGCACCGGCGCGTGGGATCCGCACAACGTCACCGAAGATGCCGACCTCGGTATTCGCCTTGCGCGTTTCGGCTATCGCACAGGCGTCATTTCATCGACGACGTGGGAGGAAGCGCCCGCGCGCCTGCGGCCCTGGCTGCGTCAGCGCACACGCTGGATGAAGGGGTGGATGCAGACGTGGCTCGTGCACATGCGCACGCCGGTCAAACTTTTTCGCGAACTCGGCGTGGTCGGCTTCGCGGCGTTTCAACTCCTGCTTGGCGGCGCGGTAGTGGCGGCGCTGGTACATCCACTCTTTATGCTCGTAATGGCGGTGAAGCTGGCGGGAGGCATCGGTCTCGCCGCGGCGGGTATTGCACACGAGATTGCGATGTATGCGGTTCTCTCCAGCGGCTATCTCGGCTCGGCAGCGCTCGCGATTTGCGGCATGAAGCAGCGCGGAATGCGCGTTGGCATCGTGACGCTGCTCACCATCCCGCTCTACTGGATTCTTCTTTCCGCCGCCGCTTGGCGCGCGCTGTACCAGTTCATGGTCGCGCCGCATCGCTGGGAAAAGACCGAGCACGGACTGGCAAAAACCTCGCGGCACGCTTTGCAGCCAGCGAGGTTTAAAGTCTCCGGCGCAGATCGGCAGCGGCGGCGGCCGCATCGCGCTTAAGGTTGAACGGCGCGATGAACCGCCCTTCCTTGTCCATCAGGTAGACAATGGAGGTGTGATCCATGGTGTAGCCGCCGCCATCGAGCGGAATGCGCTTGGCATATACATAATATGCCTTCTTGATCGCCTCGACCTGCGCTTCGCTTCCCGACAGCGCGGAAATACGCGGATGGAAGCTGGACAGGTAGAGCTTGAGTTTTTCCGGCGTGTCGCGCTCCGGATCGACGGTCACGAAGATTGCCGCGACCTTCTCCGCATCCGCGCCGAGCGCGTTGAAGACTTCCGACACCTCGAACAGCGTGGTCGGGCAGATGTCCGGGCAATGGGTGAAGCCGAAGAACACGAGCAGCGGCTTGCCGTGAAAATCCTTGTCGGTGACGACCTTGCCGTTCTGATCGATCAGTTCGAACGGGCCGCCGACCGAGGACGGTCTGGTCGCTTCGGTTCTCGGAAGCGCGAGATAAACGAACGCCGCAATCGCCATCGCTCCCGCCGCGAAGGCGGCAAGCAGCGCGAGAATTTTCGGACGGTCGCTCAATGTCGCACCATTTCAGAAGCAGTAGGCGATGCCGGCCGCGATCATGTCGAAAAAGACCTTGGTCCCGAACCACGCCCACATGAACCCGGCGGCTGCGAACAGCGCGCCGAACAACGCAGCCATGGCGAACATCAGTGGTCTTTGCGAGAAAGAAGCAGTTTCGGCGGGCCTGTCCATGCGGGTTAGGTAGGCTTGCCTGCGGGCTTCGTCAATGAAGCGGCATGTCGCGCTTCGCTGCGGCGCATTGCGTGAAACTGGAGCGGGCGATGGGAATCGAACCCACGACATACAGCTTGGGAAGCTGTCGTTCTACCACTGAACTACGCCCGCAATCCCGCCGGAACATAGCAAGCCGGTGAACTCTAGCAAGCCACACATTCTCCGTATCGCTCTCCCCGCTATACTTCCCTTGCGATTCTTCTATTCCCATCCGGAGCGAACCGCCGTGCTGAAAGCGATCATTGCCGATCCGCGAACCGAACGCGCGATCATGATCCTCATCGTGATCAACGCCGTCATTCTGGGGCTGGAGACCTATCCGTCCGCGACCGCCATGTTCGGCCCGCTGTTGCTCTGGCTCGACTTCATCATTCTCATCATTTTCGTCGTGGAGATTCTTGCGCGCATGGCCGTGCAAGGCCGCGCGTTCTTCCGCGATGCATGGAATGTGTTCGATTTTCTGGTTATTGCGATAGCGCTGATACCCGCCACGGGTCCGCTACAGGTGTTGCGCGCGCTTCGCATCCTGCGCGTGTTGCGGCTCATTACGGCTGTTCCGTCGCTTAAGCGTGTCGTTGGCGGGTTGATTGCCGCGCTCCCCGGCATGGGTTCGGTCGTCGGGCTGCTCCTTCTGATTTTTTATGTCTTCGCGGTGATGGCGACGAAACTTTTCGGCGAAGACTTCCCGAACTATTTTGGCAACCTCACCTCGTCGATCTTCACGCTGTTCCAGATCATGACGCTGGAAGCATGGGCGGACGGAATCGTGCGTCCGGTGATGGAAAAACATCCCTATGCGTGGACGTTTTTCATTCCCTATATCGTCATCACATCCTTTGCCGTTCTGAACCTCTTTATCGGCATCGTCGTCAGCGCGATGCAGTCCGAGCACGAGGCAGAGCAGGCGGAAAAACAGAAGATCGAAGATGCTGCCCAAGCGACCTTGCTTGAGGAAATGCGCGCGCTGCGAAGCGAGGTATCGTCCCTGCGCGGCGAGATGGCTTCGCAACGAAAGAAGTAAACCAACGGAAACAAAAGAGGGCGCCATCAGCGCCCTCTTTCCTTGTGTAACGATACCGCCGGTTCAGGTGCTGGCAATCCTTACGCCTGCTCGGCCATTCTTCGCCGCTGGGGCATTCGTATCCTTCTCATCGGCAGCGATTTCGTCACGCCACGGGAATTTACGTTCCAGCATGAACATGGCCACGACCAGCAGCGCGGCAATGCCGAGTGCCCAGACCACGAAGCCGCCCGGCACGAGATTGACCAGCGTGATCTTGCCCCAGTTGCCGAGGCCGATACCCGACCAGTCGAGCGCCTTGTCGATCGCAGTCTGATTGTAGCCGTAGATCGCCGCACCGATCAGGCCGCCGAACACGGTGGCCCATGCATCCTTGTAACCGGCGCCGATCTGCGCGGCGGCGGTGCCGGGACAAGCGCCCGTCATCACGATGCCAACGCCAAGCAGCAGGCCGCCGACGACCATGTTGCCGACCAGCGCAGGTTTCACCGACAGCGACACGAGACCTGAACCGTGAAGCACCGCAAGCACGACAAGGCTGGAGGCAACGGCGGCAAACAACATCTTCATCATGATGAAGCGCCGGAACTGAAACTGACCGATGAGCGAACCCGGCTCCATCATCCGCGACTTTTCAAACGCGAAGCCGAACACGACACCCATGAGAAGGCCGATGACCACTCCAGATAATAAAGACATCAGACTCTCCTTCAGACCTTCTTGAGGAACATGGAGGCGGCGATGCCGCCGACGAAAATCGCCGTAACCGCGATGAACGAAGACACGGCAAGCTGCGACAGGCCCGAAAGGCCGTGGCCGGTGGTGCAACCGTTTGCGATACGCGCACCGAGCAACAACAGGATGCCGCCGCCAAGACCGAGTGCGAAACGTTGTCCGAAAGAGCGGATCCCCGCTACGCGCGGCCAGAACGGCGACATCGCAGGACGTGTGGTGCCCGCAAGGCGCGTCGAGATGAAAGCGCCAAGCACGATGCCGCCCATCAGCGCGACCTGCCACCAGTCCTTTGCGGAAGAGACGTGGCTCTTGAAATAGGGAACAGCCAGCGCCGTGGGGTCAACGAAGCTGAGTATGGACGCCGCGACCGTCACGAAAGAGGACGACACGCCGAGCGCAGTGCCGGCCAGCAGGAAGGCCGGGATTTGCAAGAGGCCGATCAGGACGCCTGCCGCATAGGGCGACCAGGCGCGTTCTTTGAGGGAATTCATGGGTTTCTCCTAGGATTTGCTTTCTCCTCGAAAGGCCTATATATTCATTTCTATGAATATTCAAGACTTGGAATATAACGCCGACGAGGCTTCCGAACTGCTCGGCCTGCTCAGCTCGCCGCACCGGCTGCGGATCCTGTGCCTGCTGATCGAAGGGGAGATGTCGGTCGGAGAAATCGCGGACGCCACCAAGATGCGGCAGGCCGCGGTGTCGCAACAACTTTCGTTGTTGCGCGCGCACAAGATCGTATCGACGCGGCGCGACGGCACGACGGTGTTTTATTCGATCGCCCATGTCGGCGCGCAGGCGATCATCGAAACGCTGCACGGCATCTATTGCAAACCGGCGAAGCCGCAACGGCGCAAGTAAGCCGCATCACACATCACATCGGGACAAGAGAAGAAACATGCGTGCACTATTCGGCTTCGGCGAAAACGTCGCAGGCTTCGACATTCCGGTATTGAATGAAAGAGAAGCCCGCGCGGGCGCGGGAATTCTTTTCGCGATCGCGCTGGTCGCGTTCATGAACGCATTTCTTGTCGGCAACTTCGCGCCGATCCGTGCCGTTTCGGTGATTTTCTTCGTGGATTTCTTCATCCGCGTGCTGATCAGCCCGCGCTATGCGCCGAGCCTCATTCTCGGCCGCCTCGCGGTCCGCAACCAGACGCCGGAGTTCACCGGCGCACCGCAGAAACATTTCGCATGGACGCTCGGCCTTATGCTCGCGACCGTAATGGTCGTGCTGGTTGCCGGCTTCGACGTGCGCGGCCCGCTGAACATGCTGATCTGCGTGACGTGCCTGACGTTGCTGTTCTTCGAAACCGCGTTCGGCATCTGCATCGGCTGCATCCTCTACCGGGTGCTGCTCCGCCGCGAAACGCAACTGTGCCCCGGCGGCGCCTGCGAAGTGAAGATCAAGCATCCCATCCAGATGACCGGCCGCAAGGAACTCGCAGCACTCGCGCTGGCCGCCGTGATCGTGGCCGGGGCCGCCGTCACGGTCGGCAGCACTGCCTATGTCGCACCGTTCGCGGAACAGGGACCCGACCGCTGCAAGGTGCCCGGCTATGCCATCGCCATGGGCCGCGAGGATCTCTGGAAACGCCGAAACAACTGCCCGTAACGAACAGATCATCTCGTCTTCTATATTCTCTCACGGCAATGAGCTGCCGCTTGCTTACAGCCCCTGCCCTGTTCTAATGCCGCGCCGGAAGCGGCAGGGGACAATCCGTGGCAAAGCGTGCAAATCCGATACGCGAGATCAAGGCGACCTGGGGCGGCGTCACCATCGAGCGCGCCCGCCATTTTCTCGAACACCCGAAGACCGAGCGCATTCTTGCAGGACTGATCATCCTGAATGCGCTGGTGCTCGGTCTCGAAACCAGCCAGACCCTGATGAAAGGTTACGGCTGGCTGCTTGAGCCGCTCGATCACATCTTGCTCGGCATCTTCGTCGTCGAAGTGCTGACGCGCCTGATCGTTACCGGGCGCGGTTTCTTCCGCGACCCGTGGAACGTGTTCGACTTCATCGTGATTACGCTCTCGCTGATGCCGCAAACCGGGCCGCTCTCGGTGCTGCGCGCGTTGCGCATCCTGCGCGTGCTGCGCCTCGTCTCGGCGGTGCCGACGCTGCGGCGCGTGGTCGGCGGATTGATCCAGTCCATGCCGGGCATCGGCGCAATCGCGTTCCTGCTGACGCTCGTCTATTACTGCTTCGCCGTGATGGCGACCAACCTGTTCGGCGCCGATTTCCCCGAAGCCTTCGGCACCATGGGCCGCTCGGCCTATACGCTGTTCACCGTGATGACGCTCGAAGGCTGGAACGAGCTTGCGAATAAAGTGATGGAGACGCATCCCTATGCGTGGCTGTTCTTCATTCCCTACATTCTCACCACGACCTTCACGGTGCTGAACCTGTTCATCGCGATCATCGTCACCGCGATGCAGAACGAAGCGGACAAAATCCGCGAGGCCGAGGAGAAAGAGCATCGCGAGGAACAGCAGGCGCTGGATTCCTTGCAGTCGAAGGAAGCGGTCATCCTGCAGGAATTGCGCGCGCTGCGCGCGCAAGTGGAAACGCTTTCCGGCAAGCGCGCGCCAAGAAAGAAGAAAGCCTAGCGCAGCGGCTTGAAGTGCTTGGAGAGTTTCAGGCCCTGCGCCTGATAATTGGAGCCGACCTCGCCGTATAGTTTTTCCGGCCGCTCGGTGAGCCGCTCGTAAATCAGCCGGCCGACGATCTGCCCGTCTTCGAGGATGAACGGCACTTCGCGCGAGCGCACTTCCAGCACCGCGCGCGCGCCCTTGCCGCCCGCCGCGGCGTGGCCGAAGCCAGGATCGAAGAAGCCCGCATAGTGCACCCGGAATTCGCCGACCAGCGGATCGAACGGCACCATCTCCGCCGCGTGATCCGGCGGCACATGCACCGCTTCCTTGGATGCGAGAATATAAAAAGCATCCGGGTCGAGCACGAGGCGCTTCGAGGGATGCGCGGGCAACGGCTCCCAGAAATCCATCACGTCGTACCCGGCGCGCTTGTCGACGTCGATCAACCCGGTGTGCCGCTTGGCACGATACCCGGCGAAGCCATTGCCGAAGTCCGACAAATCGACCGAAACCGCGACGCCGCCGCGCAAATCCGGCTCGGCCGCATTCACCAGCATTTCGCGCGTCTGCAAGGCCGCAAGTTCTTTCATGTCGAGCTTCGCTTCGCCGCGGCGGAAGCGGATTTGCGAAAGCCGCGAGCCGCGCCGCACCAGTATCGGAAAAGTGCGCGGACTGACTTCTAGATACAGCGTGCCGCGATAGCCCGCGGGCAGCGTGTCGAACGCGGGAACGCGGTCGCCGATGACGCGCGTGAAAATATCGAGGCGGCCGGTCGAGCTTTTCGGATTGGTCGCGGCGGAGATGTCTTCGGGCAGCGCGATCTTTTCCTCGACTTCGACGATGTAGACGCAGCCGGTCTCGAACACCGTGCCGTCGCCGTTCAGCGCAATCGAATGTAATGCGAGATCGTCGAGGCGCTCGGCAATCGGCGTCTTGGCCAAAGGAAGAAAGCTCGCGCGGATGCGCCACGCACGCGCACCGAGGCGCAGGTCGAGCGATGCGGGCTGAATCTGGTCGGCGTCGAACGGACGCTCGGCGGTAATCGCTCCCGCATCAGCGAGCGCGCGGATGGCGCGCGCGGGCAGAATGCCCTGCCCGTTCTGCGGCAGACGATGGACGGCGGCGCTTTCCATAGCCGACCCCTAGAGCACCCCGAACTTGACGCCAAGCGCGCGAACCGCATAATCCCCGCACTTCGTGGTCATTTGAGCCGGCCGGCTTGCAGCCACGTAAAACAAATCGCTAAAAGGCCGGGGACGCGTGTACCCGGTCTATGGGCTTCTGGCCCCGGCCGGGTTTTTTGTTGGAAGGACCGCGTCATGACCGTGAAATTGCCCCGCCCCGTTCCGGAAGCCGCCGATTTGCGCCCGGAAACCCGCCTGATCCATTCCGGTATCCTGCGCTCGCAATTCGGCGAGAACGCGGAGGCGCTCTACCTCACCCAGAGCTTCGTCTACGACTCCGCCGAGCAGTGCGCCGCGCGCTTCGCGGGCGAGGATGACGGCTTCATCTATTCGCGGTTTTCGAACCCGACGACCGCGATGTTCGAGGAGCGCATCCGCGCGGTGGAAGGCGCGGAAGCCTGCCGCGCTACCGCGACCGGCATGGCGGCGGTCACCGCTTCGCTGCTTTGTTTTCTCAAGGCCGGCGACCATGTGGTTGCCGCGCGCGCGCTGTTCGGCTCATGCCGCTATGTGATCGAGGAGCTGCTGCCGCGCTTCGGCGTCACTTCAACGCTGGTGGAAGGAACCGACCTTCGCGCCTGGGAGAACGCGATCCGCCCCGAAACCCGCGCGTTCTTCCTCGAAAGCCCAACCAACCCGACGCTGGAAATTCTCGACATCGCGGCAATCGCAAAACTCGCGAAGAAGGCGAACGCCATCTTCGTCGTCGATAACGTGTTCGCGACGCCGATGCTGCAAAGTCCGCTCCAGCTCGGCGCCGATGTCGTGGTCTATTCCGCGACCAAGCACATCGACGGCCAGGGCCGCTGCCTTGGCGGCGCGATCCTCGGCTCGACGCAATACGTGAAGGATCATCTGCATACCTTCATGCGCCAGACCGGCCCCTCCATGTCGCCGTTCAACGCATGGGTTCTGCTGAAAGGCATCGAGACGCTGCAAATCCGCGTCGAGAAGGCGCAAGCCAACGCGCACGCCGTCGCCGACTGGCTCGGCACGCAGACGAAACTGACCCGCGTGATCTATCCGGGCCGGGTCGACCATCCGCAGCACGCGCTCGCGAAAAAACAGATGAAGGGCGGCGGCACGCTGCTTTCCTTCGAGGTGGCGGGCGGACAGGCAGCGGCATTCCGCTTCGTCAATGCGCTGCGGCTGATTCGCATTTCCAACAACCTCGGCGACGTGAAAAGCCTGATCACGCATCCGGCGACGACCACGCACCAGCGCTTCAGCGAAGAAGCGCGCGCGGGCATGGGCATCGGCGGCGGATTGCTGCGGCTCTCCACCGGCCTCGAACACATCGACGACCTGAAGGAAGACCTCTCGCGCGGGCTGGCGGCAATCTGATATGATTGCGGCATGTACCGCGCGATCACCCGCGGCGTGCAGATCACCGTCACGCCCGAATATTCTTCCGACCGCTCCTCGCCGGAGGACGGTGAATATTTCTGGACCTACACGATCGAGATCGTGAACGAGGGCGACGAACCGGTGCAGCTCATGACGCGGCACTGGCGCATTACCGACGCCAACGGCCGCACCGAAGAAGTGCGCGGGCCGGGCGTGGTCGGCAAGCAGCCGTTACTGAAACCCGGCGAGCGCTTCGAATATACCAGCGGCGTGCCGCTGAAGACTTCGTCAGGGCTGATGGCGGGGACGTACCAGATGGTCACGGAGGACGGCGACGATTTCGACGCCGAGGTGCCCGCGTTTTCGCTGGACCTGCCGCAAGCGAAGCGCGTTGTGCATTAGCCACACCTCATCCTGAGGAGAGCTCCGCAAGAGCGCGTCTCGAAGGATGAGATCGGTAACTTCAGGGTTCGAGTTTTTCCGGCTCGCTCTCGCGCAGAACGGTAGGTCAGTCATTCACACCGATTTCGGTGAAAAGAAAGCCTGCCGGGGTCTTCGTAAAAACGAAGATGTGGTCTCCGCAGAAAATGAAGAAATTGTCGTTATTCAACCCGTCACGGTCATAGACAGGTTTTCCGCGCTGGATGCAGGTTCGGGTCTTCGCGTTGAAGAAGCCCGGATAAATCTTCGTGCGAAATTCTGCCGCGTCGGCGGCGTTACTCCCGAACGGGAATTTCGTCATCTCCGCGATTGCGGACGCATCGTTCGCCTTCAGCGCCGTCCGGAACTTCGCGATGAAAGCGTCGAATTCCTTTTGCACCGCAGGCGAGGCAACTTCCGTCTTCGGCGCTTGCGCGAAGGCTGGAGCAAAATTCAAAAGAACGATCGTAAGCGCGATTTTCAACAAGGCTTTCATGACTCGCCTCCGTTCCCGCGCTCTCGGCCGGGACAATGCGATTACTTCACTTCCGTCTCCACTTCGTCAGGCTCGAAGGGATAGACGCGACCGCAGAATTCGCAGGTCACGGTGATCTTGCCGTCCTTGACCATGCTGGCGCGGTCTTCCTTGGTGAAGCTTCTCAGCATGTCGCTCACGCGGTCGCGCGAGCAGGAGCAATGCGCGACCACCGGCTGCGCATCGAACACGCGCACGCCGCGCTCGTTGAACAGACGCCACAGCAACCGCTCGCTGGAGAGTGCGGAGTCGAGCAGTTCGTGATCCTCGACGGTTTCGACCAGCGACTTCGCCTCAACCCAGGCGTCGTCTTCCTTGACCTCGTGCTTCGGCGTGCCTTTCGGCGCGTCGCCCGGATCAATGTCGCCCTGTTGCGCGCGTCCGGATTCTTGCGGAAGAAACTGCACCAGCAAACCGCCCGCGCGCATTTTCGCCTTGCCGCCGGCGCGCATTTCCTCGCCAACCGCAATCCGCACGCGGGTCGGGATCTGCTCAGAGTTCTGGAAGTATGTATGCGCGGCTTCTTCCAGGCTCATGCCGTTCAGCGCGACGATGCCCTGATAGCGCTGCGAGGCGGAACCATGCTCCACCGTCATCGCGAGATGACCGTTGCCGAGCAGTTGACCGGTCGTGGCCTTGCCCATGTCGGCAAGGCGCGCGCGGTTGAAGCGCGCATAGGCGCGCACTTTCTCCGGCGCGACCACATCGACCACCAGAAAGTCGATCGCGCCATCGGTCTGGGTTTGCAGGATCAGGCGGCCCGCATCCTTCAGCGTGGAGCCGAGCAGGACAGCCAGCGTAATCGCTTCGGAGAGCGCACGCGCGACCTGCGGCGGATAGTTGTGGTTCGAGATCGCGTTATCGAGCGCGTCGCCGAGGCGCACCACGCGCCCGCGCACGTCGAGCGGATCGACCTGAAACGGCAGAACATGATCGTCGCGGCCAGCGTCGAGCGGGCCGCGCACCGGAGCGGGCGACGTCATCCCGCCGTGGCTCCAAGGCACCACGCGAGGATGCCTTTCTGCGCGTGAAGGCGGTTCTCGGCTTCGTCGAACACCACCGACTGGGGGCTATCGATCACGTCGTCGGTGACTTCCTCGCCGCGATGGGCGGGCAGACAATGCATGAAGATCGCATCCGGCTTCGCGTGCTTCATCAGCGCGCGGTTCACCTGATAGGGCTTCAGGATGTTATGGCGGCGCTTCGCTTCCTTGTCGCCCATCGAGACCCAGGTATCGGTGACGATGCAGTCGGCACCCTCAACGGCTTCTTCCGGATCGCGCATGAAGCGGATCGCGGCACCGGATTCCTTCGCCCATTTCACGACCGGCGGCTTCGCCGCGAAATCGCGCGGGCTTGCGACGTTCAGTTCGAAATCGAAGCGCGCGGCAGCGTGCACCCAAGAGGTGAGCACGTTGTTCGCATCGCCGGTCCAGGCGACCTTCTTGCCCTTGATCGAACCCTTGTGCTCCTCGAACGTCATCACGTCCGCCATCACCTGGCAGGGATGCGAGAGCTTGGTGAGGCCGTTGATGACCGGCACGGTCGCGTGCGCCGCCAGTTCCTGCAACGACTTGTGGTTCAGGATACGGATCATGATCGCATCGACATAACGCGAGAGCACGCGCGCGGTGTCGGCGATGGTCTCGCCGCGGCCGAGTTGCATCTCCGCGCCGGTGAGCATGATCGAATGGCCGCCGAGTTCGTACATCGCGACGTCGAAGGAGACGCGCGTGCGCGTCGAGGGCTTCTCGAAGATCAGCGCAAGCTTGCGGCCCGCGAGCGGCTTCTTCGGGTCGCTGTCGCGGCGCGCCTTCAGGTTCGCCGCGAGCGAAAGAATCTCGCGAAGCGTCTTGCCGGAGAATTCCGACAGGTCGAGAAAATGATGAACGCCGTTGGTACTCATTACGCGGCTCCCTTGGTCGTCGCCGCTTCGAGTTTCCGGCACGCCGCAGACAGTTTTGAAATGGCCTCGTTGATTTCGATTTCGGTGACGATCAGCGGCGGCAACAGGCGCACCACGTTCTCGCCAGCCGCGACGGTGAGTAGACCCTCACCGATGGAGACGGTCACGAATTCGCCGTTCGGCACCACGGTTTTCAGGCCGAGCAGCAGCCCTTCGCCGCGCACTTCCGCGATGATCGCCTTATGCGTGTCTTTCAATTCCGCGAGCCGCTGCTTCGCGAACAGCGCCATCTTCTGCACGTGATCGAGGAAGCCGGGCGCGAGCACCTGATCGAGCACTGCGTTCGCGACCGCCATCGCCAGCGGATTGCCGCCGAAGGTGGAGCCGTGCGTGCCCGGCGTCATGCCCTTGCCCGCTTCCGCAGTGGCAAGGCAGATGCCGAGCGGGAAACCGCCGCCGATGCCTTTCGCAACAGCCATGATATCCGGCGTCACGCCGGTCCATTCGTAGGCGAAAAATTTTCCGGTGCGGCCCACGCCGGTCTGCACCTCGTCGAACATGAGCAGCAGCCCGTGCGTATCGCAAAGCTCGCGCAGCGCCTTGATAAATCCCGGCGGCGGCACGCGCACGCCGCCCTCGCCCTGCACCGGCTCGATCAGGATCGCGGCGGTTTCGTTCGTGATCGCCTTCTTCACCGCGTCGAGATCGCCGAACTTCACCTGCACGAAGCCGGGCATGCGCGGGCCGAAGCCTTCGAGATACTTCTCGTTGCCGGTCGCGGCGATGGTCGCAAGCGTGCGACCGTGGAACGCGCCGTCGAAGGTGATGATCTGGTAGCGCTCCGGGTGGCCGGAGACGGCGTGATACTTCCGCGCCATCTTGATCGAGCACTCCATCGCTTCCGCGCCGGAGTTCTGGAAGAAGCAGGTGTCGGCGAACGTATTTTCGACAAGGCGCTTCGCCAGCCGCTCGCCTTCCGGAATCCGGTAAAGGTTCGAGACGTGCCAGAGCTTCTGCGCCTGCTCGCTGATCGCCTTCACCAGCGCCGGATGCGCGTGGCCGAGGGCGTTCACGGCGACGCCGGAACCGAAATCGAGGAACTTCCGGCCGTCGGTCGCGGTCAGCCACGCGCCTTCGCCGCGCTCGAAACTGATTTCGGCGCGCGAATAGGTGGGTAAAACCGGCGAAATGGCCACGATCGTCACTCCAGATCCAGTCCGGCCCCCAAAACAAAATTGCCGCCCGGAACGAGCGGCGCTTTCGGCTGATGTGGAGCCAGACGCCAAATATAAAACGGGGGGCTGTCCCGTTCAACCGCCGCCCTCGTTCCCGGCTCCCCGACTCGAAAGAGTCACAAAGGGCGGGAAAAACCGTGATCTACGGCAGGCGGACTCTTGAAGCGCCGAGTCTGCCTATTGTAGCGTTTTATCGGTCGAATACGACATATCGTGCGGCGGACGACCTCAGGCGTAGCGTGAAAGGCCCATCCGGAAGACGGGAAAAGCCCGATTCCGGCGAGCGCGGAAGGATTCCGCCTGCGGCCCCGAAGCGCCGGAAAAGGAAAAGAAGAATGAGCTGGAACGACGAACGGGTAGAACTGCTCCGGAAGCTCTGGAATGACGGCCTCTCGGCCAGCCAGATTGCCGCCGAACTCGGCGGCATCACCCGCAATGCCGTGATCGGCAAGGTACACCGGCTGGGCCTCTCCGGACGCGCGAAATCGCCGTCCACCTCGGTGCCGCGTATCCGCAAGCCGCGCGCCTCGAACGGCGGCGGCGTGATGCGCCCGCGGATGCGCTTCGCCGGCAACACTGCGCTGTCCCCCGACTACGAGCGCGCACCGGAACAGGACCTCGATCCGCTCGCGAACGTGGTGCCGATCGGGCCGCGCGTCTCGATCACGGAACTCAACGAGAGCACTTGCCGCTGGCCGGTGGGCGATCCGGGCGCGGAAGACTTCGGCTACTGCGGCGCCAAGCCGAAGACCGGTGTGGTCTACTGCCCCTATCACGCGCGCATTGCCTACCAGCCGCTGGCGGACCGCCGCCGCGAACGGCGCGCCGCGCAGGGCCGCTGACGCAACCCCGCAGCGTCACTGCTTCCGAAAGAAAAATGTCCCCGGACCGCAAGTCCGGGGACAAGTCTTTCTGACGGAAGCGTCAGGCTGCGTTTTCGGAAAAGCGTTCGTTGAAGGAATAGCCGGAGCCGCGCACGGTGCGGATCGGGTCCGCTTCCTTGCCGCGCGTCAGCGTCTTGCGCAGGCGGCCGATGTGCACGTCGACGGTGCGCTCGTCGATATAGACGTCCCTGCCCCAGACCGCGTTCAGCAACTGCTCGCGGGTGAAGACGCGGCCCGGCGAGGTCATCAGGAATTCGAGGAGACGAAATTCGGTCGGGCCGAGATGCACTTCGCGTTCGCCGCGATGCACGCGCTTGCGCTCGCGGTCGAGTTCGATGTCGCCGGATTTGAGTTGCGCCGCGATCTGTTCCGGGCTGGCGCGGCGTAGCAGCGCCTTCACGCGCGCCAGAAACTCCGGCACGGAGAACGGCTTCACCATGTAGTCGTCGGCGCCGGTGGAAAGCCCGCGCACGCGCTCGGTCTCTTCGCTGCGCGCGGTCAGCATCAGGATCGGCAGGCGCTCCGTCTCGGAACGCGCACGCAGCCGGCGGCAGAGTTCGATGCCGGAAAGGCCGGGCAGCATCCAGTCGAGCACCACGACATCCGGCAGGTTTTCCTTCAGCCGGATTTCCGCCTCGTCGCCGCGAGCGACGGTTTCGACTTCGTAGCCTTCGCTTTCCAGATTGTAGCGAAGCAAAACGGAAAGCGCTTCTTCGTCCTCGACGACCAGTATTTTCGTCTTCATGAGGTCCGCTCCGGCTTATCTCCGTCAGACGCGCGGGAAGGATACGTTGGTCAGGCTCGACGTATCCGCCTTCGGGCGCTCGTCCGTCAACTGCTCGCCGACCACGAGGTAATGGATGGTTTCGGCGATGTTGGTGGCGTGGTCGCCGATGCGCTCGACGTTCTTCGCTGCGAACAGAAGGTGCGTACACATCGTGATCTGGCGCGGATCCTCCATCATGTAGGTAAGGAGTTCGCGGAACAGCGAGGTGTAGAGATCGTCCACCGCACCGTCGCGCTTCCAGACCGCCATCGCGCGCTCGGCGTCGCGCGCACCGTAGGCATCCAGCACTTCCTTGAGCTGTTCGAGCACGATCTCGCTCATGTGCTCGACACCGCGCAGCAAAGCGATCGCCTGATATTCGCCCTTGAGCGCAAGCACGCGCTTCGCGGTATTCTTGGCGAGATCGCCGACCCGCTCCAGATCGTTGCAGATGCGGATAGCGGAAACGACTTCACGCAGATCAACCGCGAGCGGCTGGCGACGAGCGATCAACGTGATGGCGTCGTCCTCGATCTCGCGCTGCAACTGGTCGAGCCGCGTATCGGCGGCGATCACGCGCTGGGCCAGGATGCTGTCGCGCTTGATCAGCGCGTCGGTGGAGTCGACCACCGCTTTTTCCGCGAGGCCGCCCATTTCGGCAACCTTGCGGCTGATTTCGCGGAGTTCGTTCTCGAAGGCGGTAACGATATGGCTTGCCATGATGATCCTCGTTCGGCGGCTTAGCCGAAGCGCCCCGTAATGTAGTCGAGCGTGCGGTTGTCCTTGGGATTGGAGAACATCGTCGTCGTCGCCCCGGCTTCGATCAGGTCGCCGAGGTACATGAACGCGGTCAGGTCGGCGACGCGCGCGGCCTGCTGCATGTTGTGGGTAACGATGACGATGGTGAAATCGCGTTTCAGTTCGTCGATCAGTTCCTCGATCTTCGCAGTCGAGATCGGGTCGAGCGCGGAGGTCGGTTCGTCGAACAGAACCACCTCTGGCTTCACCGCGATGGTCCGCGCGATGCAAAGGCGTTGCTGCTGGCCGCCGGAGAGGCCCAGCGCGGACGTATGCAGGCGGTCCTTCACCTCATTCCAGAGCGCGGTGCGAACCAGACAGGACTCGACGATCCGGTCCATCTCGGCACGCGAAGGCTTCATGTAGAGTTTCACGCCGAAGGCGATGTTGTCGTAGATCGTCATCGGGAACGGGGTCGGCTTCTGGAACACCATGCCGACCTTGGCGCGCAGGTAGTTCGCATCCAGTTTCGGATCGAGGATGTTCTCGCCATCCAGCGTGATCGTGCCGTCGGCGCGCTGGCCCGGATAAAGTTCATAGATGCGGTTGAGAATCCGCAGCAGCGTGGACTTGCCGCAGCCCGAAGGGCCGATCAGCGCGGTCACGCGCTGCTCGTAGAGCGGAAGGCTGATGTTCTTCAGCGCTTTGTTGTCGGCGTAGTAGAAAGACACATCCTTGATGTCCATCTTCGGCTTCGCGTTGGAAAGCGAATCCGCCGCGGCGTGAACTGCAAAAGTGGCCATTAGTTTGCCTTCCTCGATACCAGGACGCGGGCGAGAACGCTCAGCGTCAGAACTGCAACAGTAATCAGCAACGCGCCGGTCCAGGCCAGACGCTGCCAGTCTTCATAGGGCGAGAGCGCGAACTGGAAGATCACGACCGGCAGGCTCGGCGTCGGCTGCAGCACGTTCACGTTCCAGAACTGGTTGTTGAGCGCCGTGAACAGGAGCGGCGCGGTTTCGCCGGAGATGCGCGCAATCGCGAGCAGGATGCCGGTGATGATGCCGGTCTTCGCCGCGCGATAGCTCACGTAGCGAATTACGGTCCAGCGCGGCGCGCCAAGCGCGGCCGCCGCTTCGCGCATCTGGTTCGGCACCAGCAACAGCATGTCCTCGGTGGTGCGCACGACGACCGGGATGACGAGAATTGCAAGCGCCACACCGCCGGCGATGCCGGAGAAGTGTCCCATCGGCTTGACCATGATGCCGTAGACGAAAAGGCCGATCACGATGGATGGCGCCGAGAGCAGGATGTCGTTGATGAAGCGCACCACGTTGGTCAGCTTCGAGTAACGGCCGTATTCCGCCATGTAGGTGCCGGCGAGAATGGCAATCGGCGTACCGATGATCACGCCGAGGAAGGTCAGGATCAGGCTGCCGACGATGGCGTTGAGCAACCCGCCGTCGCTGCCGGGCGGCGGCGTCATCTGCGTGAAGACCGCAAGATTGAGGCCGGAGAAGCCCTTGTAAAACAGCATCGCCAGGATCAGCACCAGCCAGCTCAGGCCGAATACGGCCGTCAGCACCGACATGGTGAGATGAAAGCGGTTACGCAGCTTGCGGCGCTTATAGAGACCGTTGTCCATCCTAGCCTCCCGCGCGCTTGTTCAGCGTGGCGAGCAGCAATCGTGCCGCCGCGAGCACGATGAACGTGATCACGAACAGGATCAGGCCGAGCGCGGTCAGCGAGGCGGTGTGCAGCGTCTCGATCGCTTCCACGAATTCGTTGGCGATGGCGGCGGAGATCGTCGTGCCGGGTTGCAGCACCGAAGCACTGATGCGGTGCGCGTTACCGATCACGAAGGTAATCGCCATGGTTTCGCCGAGCGCGCGGCCGAGCGCCAGCATCACGCCGCCGATGACGCCGACGCGGGTATACGGCAGCACGACCTTCCAGACGACTTCCCATGTAGTTGCGCCGAGGCCGTAGGCGGATTCTTTCAAGACCGGCGGCACCGTTTCGAATACGTCGCGCGTGATGGAAGCGATGAACGGCAGCACCATGATCGCAAGCACGAGACCTGCGGTGAGAACGCCGATGCCGTAAGGCGGTCCGGCGAAGAGGAAACCGATGCCCGGCACGTTGCCGACGGTATTGATCAGGAGTGGCTGCAACGTTCCCTGCAGAAACGGCGCGAAAATGAACAAGCCCCAGATGCCGTAGATGATCGAGGGAATGCCCGCGAGCAATTCGATGGCGATGCCGATGGGACGGCGCAGGAATTGCGGGCAGAGTTCGGTCAGGAAAATCGCGATACCGAGACCGACCGGAACTGCGACCAGCATGGCAATGATCGAGGTAACGATCGTGCCGTAGATCGGTGCGAGCGCGCCGAAGCGCTGCTTCACTGGATTCCAGTCTTCGGTCCAGAGAAAGCTGAGGCCGAAGTGTTTGAGCGCAGGCAGCGAGCCTTCGATCAGCGTGACGATGACGCCGAACAGAATGATCAGCACGAACGCGGCAGCGGCGCGCGTCAGGAGCTTGAAAATACGGTCGCTGAGAACCAGACGGCCGAGCGAAGCACGCTGCGGGTCTTTCTGCTTTTCCGCGGTACGCGCTTCCGCCGGATCGAACGTCAACTCAACCATCCCCGCCCCCTGCGGCGCATTTCGGATTTTTATCTTGTGGCTCGCGGCACCTACGGGAGCATCACGCGCCCCCGCAGGCTTATCCGCGAATTGCTACGCAACGTTGACGTTACGAACCCGGATTGAACAGCGCCTTGCCGTCCGGACCCTTGATCTCGCCCCAAGCCTTGCGGATGAGGTCGATCGTGGACGCCGGGAGCGGAACGTAGTCAAGCGCTTCGGCTTCCTTGGCGCCGTTGCGATACGCCCAGTCGAAGAACTTGAGCGCGTCGGTGGCGGCAGCGGCATCGGCCGGCTGCTTGTGGATCAGGATGAAGGTCGCACCCGCGATCGGCCAGGTCTTTTCGCCGGCCTGGTCGGTCAGGATCACGTTGAAACCAGCAGCCTTGGCCCAGTCGGCGGTGGCAGCCGCAGCCTGGAAGGCAGCGATGCTCGGCTCGACGGTCTTGCCGTCACGGTTCACCATGTTGAGGTGCGTCAGCTTGTTCTGCTTGGCGTAGGCGTACTCGACGTAGCCGATCGCACCCTTCGTCTGCGCAACCGTGTTGGCGACACCTTCGTTGCCCTTGGCGCCGATGCCGACGACCCACTTCACAGCGGTCGAAACTCCGACCTTCTCATCCCATTCCTTGCTCACCTTGCCGAGATAGTTGGTGAACAGGAACGTGGTGCCGGAGCCGTCCGAGCGGTGCACAATGGCAATCGCCGTGTTCGGCAGCTTCACGTTCGGGTTGAGCTTCTGGATCGCGGGATCGTTCCAGGTCTTGATGTTGCCGAGGAAGATCTGCGCAAGCGTCGCGCCGTCGATCTTGAGTTCGCCCGGCTTGACGCCTTCGAGGTTCACGACCGGCACGACACCGCCGATCACGGTCGGAAACTGCACGAGGCCGTTCTTCTCGAGGTCTTCGGCTTTCATCGGCGCGTCGGTCGCGCCGAAGGTCACGGTCTTGGCGATGATCTGCTTGATGCCGCCGCCGGAACCGATCGACTGATAGTTCAGGCCGACATTGGTCAGCTTCTTATAGCTGTCCGCCCACTTGGCGTAGACCGGATAAGGGAAGCTGGCGCCCGCACCCGAAATGTCGGCTGCGAGGGCGTATCCGGCGACGGTGACGCCGGTGAGCGCGATGGCCGCGCGAAGTGCGAAAGATTTGGGTTTCACGGAGAACACTCCTTCCTGTGAAGGCTACCGGCCGGCAGCCTCGCTGCCTTTCCTTGCCGGTTCCGCGGGACTCCTAGGGGGACCGCATTTCGCTTCTATGACGGCCCCATGACGCCTGCATGACACCGTAACAGTCTGGAATCGCTGGATTTTAGCGGCGCTCCGCCGTGGACAAGGGGATGCGGACAATGAATGTCGCACCGCTGCCCGGCTCGCTTTCGATGGAGAGGCGGCCGCGATGGCGCGCCACGATATGCTTGACCAGCGCAAGGCCAAGACCGGTGCCGCCCTGCTCGCGGCTGTGCGCGACGTCCACGCGATAAAAACGCTCCGTCAGACGCGGCAGGTGTTCGGGCGCAATGCCGGGACCGAAATCGCGCACCGAGATCACGGCTTCGGCGTTGTCCGAAGACAGCGTGATCTCGACGCGCTTGCCGTTCACGCCGTATTTCAGCGCATTCTCGACGAGGTTCTCGACGAGACGGATCAGGTCATCGCGCTCGCCACGAACCAGCAACTGTCCGGGAGACGTTTCCAGAGTCACCTCGACACCGCGCTCCCGTGCGAGCGGTGATAGCGAATCCCGTACATGCGCGGCGATCGGGTTCAGATCGACGACCGTCTCCGGCAGCACATGGGCGTTCAGTTCGATACGGGACAGCGAGAGTAGATCGTCGATCAGGCGCGACATACGCCGCGCCTGTTCTGCCATGATGCCGAGGAATTTCTCGCGCATCGCGGGGTCGTCACGGGCGGGGCCGCGCAAGGTGTCAATGAAGCCCGCAAGCGAAGCGAGCGGCGTGCGCAGTTCGTGGCTGGCATTGGCGACGAAATCCGCGCGCATCTGGTCCACGCGCATCGCCTCGGTGCGGTCGCGGAATACGACGAGGATATAGCCGGGAATCTGGTATTGCGTGGAAAAGCTCTCTTCGAGGCCGATCGGCGTGATGTGCGCGTCGAACGCGCGATCGTGCGGAACGCGCAGGTTGAAGGAAACCAGCCGCGCCGCGCCGCCCCCGCCGACTTCGCGTACTGCTTCGACGATCTCAGGCGCGCGCACAGTGAGCGAAACCGGCGAACCGACCCGAACCGCTCCCAGCGCCACATCAGCCGCGGCGTTTCCCGCCAGCACCGCGCCGTCGAAGCGCAACAAAAGCGCAGGCTCAGGAATTGCGCGAATGATCGCGGCCATCTGCGGCTCGGCTTTCGCCGTGCGCCAGTCTGCTCTCGGAAACTGCGAGATGTCGCTCATCGCCAAGCCTTCTAGCGCGCAAAAAGGGCGCGCAGCAATCCGGCCTGTTCAGGACGCCCGGCTTTCGTCATGCTCCCGCAAGAACCCGGAGGCTTTCATGCCGATTCTCCCGCTACAGCCCGTGCGCGCCGCGCTGACGGCCGCCGCCGTTTGCATTGCCTTCTCCGTCACCATCGCGCGCGCCGAACCGGTGCCGCTGCCCACCATCGACTACGAAGCGAATGCGAAAATCAGCGATGCCGCGGAAATGCTCATCCGCCACAGCAAGGGCCGGGTGCGCGTCGAGTTTTCGATCCCCGGCACCAACCAGCCGATCATCGGGATCGCCGATCTGAACACAAAGAAGATGGTGATGATCGCGAAAATTCCCGGCCTCGACCAGATCAATGCCTTCGAGATCGATTTCGGCGAAGATCTCGGCCTCGGTCAGGTCGTCGGCGAAGGACGCCGCGTCGGCACATCGACGGCGGGCGGCGAGTCCTGCACGTTGTGGGAGATCACCGCGAAGACCGGCAAGGCGACGGCCTGTATCGGCGCCGACAACATCCTGCTCAAGACCGAAGCGGAAATCGCCGGACAGCGGCAGGCCGTTTTCGAGGTGACGAAAGTCAACCGGCGGCCGCAGAACCCTGCCGATTTCGAAGTGCCCGCCGGCGTCAATGTCGTGCGGCTACCGAAAGGTCTGAAGATTCCGGGAATGCAGTAAGCCGCTATTTGCGCAGCCGCTCCAGTACCTGCTCGTAGCCCTTCGCAAACTCGCCGTCTTTCTTGCAGGCATCGGGGAGTTTTTTCTCGAAACCAAGCTCGACTTCCGTAAACAGGTCGTCGGCGGCCTGATCGCTCAATTTCAGCTTCTTCTGCAAAGCAATCGATGCGCGCTGGATCGCGTCGGCCTCAAGTTCGCTCAGCGGGAATTCGCAACGGTCCGCGACGACGGATGCAAGATAAAGCTGCATCAGCTCGGCGCGTTCGGCATCCTGCGCCATGCCCGGAAGCGCGAGCAGCAAGCTCGCACAAGCGGCGATGGCGCGCAGGCGCTTCACGGCTTCTTTCCCGCCTTGCCGGACTCCGGCTCGCCTACGGTCGCAATCGTTGCGACCACCTTGGAAGCATTCACTTCGCTTGAAGGCGGCGGCTCCGCAACTGGCGGCTTGATGTTCATGACGAATTCGCGAATGCCAATGATGATGAGCGAAATCACGAACGGCGCGATGAAATAGAACAGCCGGAACAGAAGCAATGAAGCGAGCAGATCCTCGCGTCCGAACTGCGGCAGCGCGATCAGCATGGCGGCATCGAACACGCCGAGACCGCCCGGCGAGTGACTCGCAAAGCCAAGCAGCGTGGACGCAACGAAAATCACCGCCAGCGAAATGAAGTCGATCGGCGGATTGGCCGGCATCAGCACGTACATCGCGAGCGCGCAGCAGGTGAGATCGACGATGCCGATGGCGATTTGCAAAAGCGTCAGCTTGCCCGCGGGTAGCGTCACGCTCCAGTTGGAGCGGCCGATCACGCGCGGCTTGATGCTGACGATGATGGTGTAAACGAAAAGCCCCGCGATCAAACCGATGCCGATGATGCGATTGATGAACGGCGGCAACTGATCAACCGCCGACGCGGCTTCCGGGTGGATCGTCATGCCGATGCCGAGCACGGCGATATTGCCGAGCCAGAACGTCAATCCGGCGATGAAGCAAAGTTTCGCAACCTCAATCGCGTCCAGCCCGCTCGACGCGGAATAGATGCGGTAGCGCACCGCACCGCCGGAGAATGCCGTGAAGCCGACATTGTGTCCGATGGAATAGCTGGTGAAACCGCCGATGGCCGCGATGTGATACGGCACTTCGTGACGGCCGATCGATTTCAGCGCGAAGTAATCGTAGAAGGTCAGCGTGAGATAGGCGGCGGCGACGAGCAGGCCGGCAAGAACGAGCTGCGTGGTCGTGACGTTCGAGAGCGCAGTGCCGACATCGGCGAGCTTGATCTTGCGCAGGATGTTGTAGAGCACATAGGCGGCGATGGCGAAAACGGTAACGCCGACGGCAAGGCCGATGCGATGCCAGCCGATATACTTCTCGAAAAAGTGCGCAATGCTGCGAAGCTGCTGACGCATAACCTTCCCTGACGTTCCCCCGAATCTTCTTCTTTTTATGGCACGGCTCTAGCAGAGGCTTATGTCGGGTGCGAATCAGCCTTGATGTAGGGGTGTTTCAGGCACCTTTTGCCGCACGCAGTGCGGCAACCGTGGTGCGGGTAGAAACCTGTTCAGGGTCGGTCATCAGTTCGATGACGGCGGCCTTGCCCGAATTCAGGGCACGCTCCAGCGCGGGCATGAACTCCGCGGTCGCCGTCACCCGCTCCGCATGGCATCCGAAGGCCTGCGCCATCGCCACGAAATCCGGGTTCACGAGATCGGTGCCGACCACACGCGCGGGATAGTCGCGCTCCTGATGCATCCGGATCGTGCCGTACATGCGGTTATTAAAGAGAAGGATGATCGGCTTGCCGCCATGTTGAACGGCGGTGCCGACTTCCTGCCCGCTCATCAGGAAGCCGCCATCGCCGACGAAACCGATCACGGTGCGGTCGCGATACACCAGCGATGCCGCAACCGCGGCGGGCACGCTGTAGCCCATCGCACCAGAGGTCGGACCGAGTTGGCGACAGGGTCGCGCATAGCGGATGAAGCGGTGCGCCCAGCCGGAGAAATTCCCGGCGTCGATGCTGACGACAAAATCCTTCGGCAATTTCTCGCCGAGCAACAGCATCGCCTCGCCCATGTCGAGCGGAAACTGCACCTTCGGCGGTGTCGAGGCTTCGAGATAATCCTTACGCGCGCTCTCGACCCACGGCTTCCACTTCGCACCGTCTAGCGGTGGCAGCTTGAGAGACTGCTCCGCGAACGCCACGGAAGAAGCGACGATGGCAATATCGGGAGTGTAGACGCGTCCGATCTCGTCCGCTTCCGGATAGACGTGGATGAGTTTCGGTTTTGGCGTCGGAGATTCAACCAGACGATAAGCAGAAGTCGTGATGTCGCCAAGGCGCGCGCCGACGACAAGCAAGAGATCGGCTTCGCGCACGCGCTTCGTCAGCGACGGCGCGACCGAAGTGGAAAGATCGCCAATATAATTTTCGGAATGGTTGTCGAATACATCCTGCCGCCGGAACGAACACGCCGCCGGGATGCCGTTCGCCTCGGCAAAGGCGACGATGTTCGCGGAGGCTTCGTCGGTCCAGCCGGAACCGCCAACCACGAGCAGCGGCCGCTCGGCTTTCGCGAGCATCTCGCGCATCGCCAGCATCTGCGCATCGACGGGCGCAGCCTGTGCTGTGACGTGAGGCCTTGCATCCTGCGCGTCGGAAGTTTCACTCAGCATGTCCTCGGGCAGCGCCAGCACGACCGGGCCGGGACGGCCGGATGTCGCGATCTGGAAGGCACGGGAAATATATTCGGGGATGCGCGCGGTAGTTTCGATTTCTGCCACCCATTTCGCGAGCGTGCCGAACATCGCGCGGTAATCGACTTCCTGAAACGACTCGCGATCGCGCGTGCCGCGCGCGATCTGGCCGACGAGCAAAATCATCGGGGTCGAATCCTGCCGCGCAGTGTGGACGCCGATGGAGGCGTGGCACGCACCGGGTCCGCGCGTCACCATGCAGATGCCGGGCTTGCCAGTCAGCTTGCCGTAGGCTTCCGCCATGTTGGCCGCGCCCGCTTCATGGCGCGCGTTGATGAGCGTGAAGCGGTCGCGCGCATCGTAGAGCGCGTCCAGCACTTCGAGATAACTTTCGCCGGGAACGCAAAACGCCATGTCGGCGCCGTGGATCAACAACTGATCGACAAGAATACGCCCGCCGGTGCGGGCGTTGTTGGTGCGCCTGGAGGCGATGGCGGCGGGGCGTTCCTGCAAGGTCATGGCGGCAATCTGCCATTGGCTTTCGTCGCCCGCAACGCGCGGTGCAGCGCGCAGTTAACCGCGCCATTTGGCAGGGAAACGCCAAAAGCATTTGCCGGCCTCCCTTTTGGGAAGCCGGCAAGAGTGACGCTGTAACTGACTGCGCTAATTGGCGGACAGGACGATGCTGTCCGGAATCTTCGAGAGGCACCGCGCCGCGGCGCGCTGCAAGCCCGGTTCGGTATGCGGCGCGATCGCGGCCTCGCAACCTTCGCTCGGCCGGGTGGGGCTGAGAATCGGGCGGGTCTGCTCGATCGGCATTTTCTGCACGTCCGCGTCGGCGGTCTCGCGTACCGTAACCTGCGGCAGCACGACATTCTTCGTAATCACCGTCACATTCGAGACCGGGTTGGTCTCAAACAATACGTTGCCGTCCCGGTCGCGATAAATGATCGCCGTGTCGTCGACACCGACGACTTCAACGACCGCCACGCGGCGCGGCTGCTGCACGGCGGCCGATTGCTGCATGGCGTCGGTCTTGAGGGTGCGATTGATCTGGGTGCTTTGGGTGGGCGCAGTCGCAGCCGCGAACAGACCGCCGCCTGCAAGCGAGCTGACGGTCAGAAGAGTTCCGGCGGTCACTGCACCGGCCAAACCGATGATGCGTCGCGACATGGAACCTCGCTCGCCGGCCAAGGGCCGGACGTTGACAGCTCTCCCGGATATTCGGGCTTTCTGGGGAGTAAAACGCGCCAGCCGCGATCAGGTTCCGGCGGCTGCTTCCGCACGCTCCTCATGCACAAAGAGGTGCTTTTCCGGAATAGCGATGGTGCAAGCAACGCCGTCCCGCGCGAAATTCAAATCCACATCGGCTTCCAACGCGCGGGAAAGATTGCGCTGGATCGCGATGGTGCCGAAGCCGTGCATTTTCGGCTGTTCGACCGGCGGCCCGCCGCGTTCCAGCCAGCGGATGGTAATGCCACCATCCGGCGCGGCGCTGTCTTCCCAGATGATCGAGACATTTCCGCCCGGCACCGAAAGCGCGCCATATTTCGCGGCATTCACCGCCATTTCGTGCAGCGCGAGGCCGAGGCTCTGCGCGGCTTCGGGTTTCAGGTGAACATCAGGGCCGCTCACGGTCACGCGCGAATCTTCCCGATCGAGATAGTGGCCGAGTTGCGAGCGGATCAGTTCGGTCAACGAAGCCGAGTGCCATTGTTCCTGCACCAGCAGATCGTGCGACCGTGACAGCGCCTGCAAACGCTCGGAGAATTGTTCGAGGAATGCATCCACCGAACCGGCGTGACGCGAAGTCTGCCGCGCGAGCGCCTGAATGACGGCGAGCAGGTTCTTCGAGCGGTGGGTCAGTTCGCGCATCAGCAGGCGAAGATGTTCTTCGCCCGCTTTGCGTTCGGTGATGTCAACCGCCGCACAAGTGAGGCCTACCACCCTGCCCTCGGCGTCGCGCAGCGGCTCGACGTGAAAGTCGTACCAGCGGCTAGAGGACGGACCTTTCAGGCGCAACTCGGCGTCTTCCGGCTCGCCGGATTCCAGCGCGCGGCGCTTCAGCGCCACGATGGTTTCGCGATCCGAGAGCGGCACGACGTCTTCGTCGGTGAGTCCGACGATCTGGTCGATGCGGCGGCCGAGGAAGGCGTTGCTGATCGAGGTGTAGCGCAGGTCGCGGTCGTGCGTGAAAATCGTCACGTTCGAACCGCGCAGCGCGATTTCGTAACGATGCAGCGCGTTGCGCAGTTCCTCGGCCAGACGACGCTGCTCCGCTTCGAGCGAACGGATGCGGGTAATATCGGCGGCAGCGCTGCGAATGCCGGTCACCTCGCCGCTGGCGTTGCGCATCTGCTCGACGTGAAGCGCGAACAGCAATCGCCCTTCCGGCATTTCGTGCCAGACTTCGATTTCCGCAGGCTCGCCGCTTTCCAGAACCTTCTGCTTGACCGCCATCAGGGCGGCGCGATCCGGTTCGGGAAAAAGATCCTCGTCGGTGCGCCCCAGCATCTGCGCTCCCGCATCGTCGCCGCGCGGACCGAATACGCCGACATAGCGAAGCTCGCGGTCCTGCGAGAACAGATAGACCTTGGCTCCGCGCAGGCAGGTGTCGAGGCGGCTGGCGAGCAGCGCCAGTTCGGCTTTCTTCGCGACCAGAATCTGGTCCATCTCGATCCGCTGCACCTCGCTGTCGCGGGTGCGGGCTTCTGCGGCTTCGAGATTGGCTTCTGCCTCGCGGCGCTCCCGCAACAACCGCGCAGGCGAAGGCAGATTTCCTACCCGCACGAAAACGATCCAGTACGCGATCATGATGACGAGACCGGCGACAACGCTGGTCGCGGCCAGCGCGTCCACGGTCGGCAGCACGAAGGTCGCATTGATGCGTTCCGCAAGCAGCCAGGCCGCGAAAACGAAGAATATCCCGAAGGCGGCCCAGGCCAGCGCGCGGCGCATTACGCCAAGGTCGCTGCGCCGCCATGCAGCCCACAGAATTCCGGCGGGGATCAGAAAAAACGCAATTGCAGCAAGCCACTGTGCTGCGTCGCGCAGCGTTGGCGGCATGGTTTCGCGCCAGAACGCAATCCACGGCGGCAGTGAATCAAGGAAGGAAGAGAGTGAGGTAAACGCGGAATCCATTCTTCAGCCTCGCGCTACTCTTGTGAGCGCGCCTGCGGACAACGCGGCGCCGCAAAAGCCGTTCAATGTCCCGCGTTTTTTTGCTCCGGAACCTAATACCGTAATGCGCGTTGATCCGTGCGGGCGGCCACCCCACCAGCCCTCCCCCGTAACATGGCCGTCCGTTTCGAGCGCCTCTTTGATGGAAACATCAAATGCGCTCGAATTTTTTCGAGAACCCGACTCAGGAACGGAGCTGCCCATCGAGGGTTTCGTCCACGGCTTATCGCCAGACACCAAAACCAACAATGCAAGAGAGGAGTGCGGCATGAACTGGGATCGCATCGAAGGAAACTGGGAGCAGTTCAAGGGTAAAGTCCAGCAGCAGTGGGGCAACCTGACCGGCGACGATCTCGACAAGGTCGAGGGAAGCCGGAAACAGCTCGCCGGTCGCATCCAGGAACGCTACGGCATCGCGAAGGAACAGGCCGAGAAGGAAATCGATAGCTGGCTGAATACCGTCAACTGAATTTCCCACCGGTAGACGAAAGACCGCGGAGACGAAAATCTCCGCGGTCTTTTCGCAAACGATTAGCCGACAGCCTCGCGCTTATGCGCCTTGTTCTGGAAGAACAGCGCCTGGCTGATGATCGCGGAAACCGTTGCCGGCTGGTACGGCTTGGTGATCAGAAATGCCGGTTCGGGGCGTTCGCCGGTCAGGAAGCGCTCCGGATAGGCGGTGATGAAAATGACCGGCGTCGTGAACGAGCGGAGCATTTCGTTCACCGCATCGAGACCAGAGCTGCCGTCGGCGAGCTGGATGTCGGCGAGGATGAGGCCCGGACGCTTCTTGTTGGCGAGCTGCACCGCTTCGGTATGGGTGCGCGCGATGCCCAGCACGCTGTGGCCGAGGCCTTCGACCAGACCCTCGATATCCATGGCGATCAGCGGCTCGTCCTCGATGATGAGCACTTCTGTCGCAATCTCGGATGCGAGTTCGCGGCCTGCGGTCTCCATCAGCGTGCGGATGGTCGCTTCGTCGGTTTCCAGAATACGCGCGGCTTCGCTCTCATCGAAGCCTTCGAGCGCCACCAGCAGAAACGCCTGACGAGGACGCGGGGTAATCTGGGTGAGACGATGCTCGGCAGGCATTTCCTTCGCGCCGGGATCCGACATCCCGTTCACGGTCATCGAATTCCAGAGCTTGGTGAAGGTGCGATAAAGCGTAACGCGGGGACCGTCTCCGGAATCCATGATGGAGGGATCCTGGATCAGCGTTTCGAGAACGGCCGCGACGTAGGCGTCGCCCGAATTCTGGCTGCCTGTCAGCGCGCGAGCATAACGACGCAGCAACGGCAAATGCGGAGCAATAGCAGACGATAGGGACACTAGGCCCTCCCTCGATTTCCCAGCCTTAACTGCAACCTTAACCCGACTGCCGGGAAAAAGTTCCCGGGCTTGGAACCCGTTGCGAAACCGGGGGTTATAGTCGGTCAATACGCGGGGCCGCGAAGGGGTGGGACCATAATGGCTAGCAAGGAAAAAGGCGCAGACCCAACCATGAATACCGAAACCGCTGCGGATTCAAAGGTTAAGCCCGGCAAACTGGATCGGCAGATTCAGGCCCGTATCGGGCAGCAGCTCCGCGCCATGTACGACGACGTGGTGGAGGAAGGCGTGCCCGACCGCTTCACCGATCTCCTGAAGAAACTCGATTCCGCCGCTTCCGGCGCCGCAACCGCCAACGAGCAGGAAAAGAAGTAATGAAAACCGATCCGGCAACCATGCAGGAGATTCTCGGCACCGTGCCGAAGCTGCGTGCGTTCGCGATCTCGCTGAGCGGTAACGTCGATCGCGCCGACGATCTGGTGCAGGAAACGCTGATGCGCGCCATTGCCAGCATCGACTCGTTCCAGCCCGGCACGAACATGCAGGCGTGGCTGTTCACCATCCTGCGCAACCGCTTCCGCTCGGAATACCGCAAGCGCCGCCGCGAAGTCGAAGATGCGGACGGCAGCTATGTGGGCAGCCTCGTCGCGCAACCCGAACAAAGCGGCAAACTCGAATTCAAGGAATTGCGTACCGCGCTCGAAAAACTTCCTTCCGACCAGCGCGAAGCGCTCATCCTCGTCGGCGCCTCAGGCTTCTCGTATGAAGAAGCAGCTGCGATCTGCGGCTGTGCCGTCGGCACCATCAAGAGCCGCGTGAACCGCGCGCGCACCCGCCTTGCGCAGGAACTCAACATCGATAACGCGGAAGATTTCGGCCCCGACCGCAACACGCGCGCCGTCATGGCCGCCAGCGACCGGCGATAGGCTTCAGGAACTTAAGCCGCCTTTTAACGTTGCCATAGCCAGAGGCGCTCACATGCGCCGTTCCAAAAGTTCAGGGAGATACAACCATGATCGGCTGGGCAATTACCTTTCTTCTCATCGCACTTGTAGCCGGTGCGCTCGGTTTCGGCGTGATCGCGGGCACTGCGTTCGAATTCGCGAAGATCATCTTCTTCGTTGCAATCGTGTTGTTCGCTATTTCGGCGCTGGTCGGCCTAGTCCGCGGACGCGGTGTGCCCGCTCCGTAAACCGTCATTTGCCTTCACGCCCGCGATGCAGGAAGTTTCGGCATCGCGGGCGTTTTCATGTACGATTTTCACCCTAGGAGACTACCCATGAAGTTGTTTCATCGCGCCTTGCTCGGCATCGCAGCCGCGCTGGCATTGACGGTCGGCGCACAGGCACAGGATCGTATTCAGACTGGAACGCTGACCTGTGACGTTTCCGGCGGCATAGGCCTGATCATCGGATCGCAGAAGGAAATGACCTGCGAATTCGTGCCGGCCGATCCCCGCTTTCGCCGTGAAGTCTATGTCGGCGTAATCACCAAATTCGGACTCGACGTCGGCGCGACTGCGGGTGGACAGATCGTATGGGCGGTGTGGTCTCCGACCAATGCGAACTTCGCCGGCCTCACCGGCGACTATGCTGGCGCAAGCGCGGAAATCAGTCTCGTCGCCGGGTTGGGCGCGAACGTGCTGATCGGCGGTTCGGACCGCACGGTCGCCTTGCAACCGCTCTCCATATCGGGGCAGGTCGGCGTGAATCTCGCGGCGGGCGTAACCGAGATCAAACTTCGTCCCGTGCGCTGATCGCAATCAGCACATTTTCATCACGCGGCTGCCGGAAGGCGGCCGCGTTTTGCTTTGTCAACGGAACCCGATTGCGAAATGCAACGACACGATCCGTGAGGAGAAATCCGGAACGATGCTGCAAAGCACAGGGTTTTCTTTCGTCGAACGAATTCCATCCAGACGGGAGAACCGTGATGAAGAAACCGCTTGGAATTTTGCTGTTAAGCGCGAGCATGCTGGCGGTTCCCGCCGCAACTTTCGCGCAGACCACCACGATCACCACGACGACGCGTACCGAACGCGGCCCCGTGGTGCTTTCGCCCGACGAACGCACGACGGTATATCGCCGCGTGGTCCGTGAGCGGCATGTGACGCCGCGCGGCGAGGTCGTCGAATATCAGGTCGGCACGCGCGTGCCGCGCGAGGTGGAACTGCGCAGCTTCGATGACGACGCGTATGTCGAGGTGCCGCAACTCAAGCGCTATAAATATGTGTACGTGAACAATCAGGTGCTGCTGGTCGATCCGGCCACCAGCGAGGTCGTCGAGATCATCGACAACTAGCCCTCGCCAGAACGAGAAAAGCCCCGGCGAGAAGCCGGGGCTTTTTTCTGGAAAATGGCGCGCTCGGAGAGATTCGAACTCCCGACCCCCAGATTCGTAGTCTGGTGCTCTATCCAGCTGAGCTACGAGCGCAATCGAGGCCAGCGAACTACCTGCCCTGCCCGGTATTTGCAAGCGCCGGGGATGCCGCCGCTGCGGCCAGGGCGCGATCCTCGACCCGAACCCGCCACAGCAGGAATGCCGCGTTCAGCACCGAGAAAATTGCCGCATAGAGATAGAGGCCGAAGGCCATCGGAATCAGTGCGATTTCCAGCACCACAACCCAGTAATTCGGGTGCCGCAGAAAGCGGTACGGCCCGGTTTGGACCGGCCCCTCGCCGGGAACAGTGTAGATGCGGGTGGTCCAGCGCTCGCCCAATGCCAGCATCGTCCAGAAGCGGACCGGCTGCAGCGCGAGGGCGACTGCCGCAATCCGCCAGTCCGGCTGACGGTCCCATGCCAGCCACCACAGGCTGGCGAACCACGCGACATGCAGCGCGATCATGAACGGATATTGCTCTCGGCCCGATTCGACCGCGCCGCGGGCGATGAGCAGCCGCTCGTTGCGCCGGGAAACGAAGAGTTCGGACAGCCGCTGCACGGTGTAGAAACCGAGCAGCAGGATCGCATCACGCATGGTTCGGTTCGACGGTCGCCATGGTCGCGGTGAAGCCGGGACCGAGCGCGGTCAGCGCAAGCATGCCGCGCGGCTTGTCCTTCAGCACGCGGTCGAGCGCGAACAGCACGGTGGGCGCGGACATATTGCCGTACTCGCGCAGCACTTCGCGTTCGTGGTCGAGCGTACCGCGCTGGAGCGTCAGCGCGTTCTCGATCGCATCCACCACGCGCCCGCCGCCGGGGTGGCAGACGAAGCGCGTCACTTCGCTCAATTCCACTTCGCAGCGCGCGAGCAGGTCGGCGCCGGTCTTCGGCATCCGGCTTTCGATGAAGGCGGGGACTGAGCGCGACAGCACGACGCCGAAGCCGACCGGATCGAAGGTCCAGCCCATGATGTCGAGCGTGTTGGGCCAGGTATGTTCGGCGCTGCCGTTCACGCGCGCGATGCCGCCGTTCTCGCCGGAACGCAGCACCACCGCGGCCGCGCCGTCGCCGAACAGCGCCGCAGCAACCGCGTCTTCTTTAATGTCGCGGTCGCCGCGAAACGCGAGCGAGCACAATTCGACAATTACCACCAGCGCCGTGGTGCCGGGCTTCACGGAGGCAAGCCGCGCGCCGAGCGAAAGCCCGGTGACGCCGCCGGCGCAGCCCAACCCGAAAACGGGAACGCGCCGCGTTTCAGGCCGCATGCCGAGCTTGTCGAGCAAGCGCGCTTCGAGGCTCGGCGTCGCGATGCCGCTCGACGAGATGGTGACGACGAGATCGATTTCTTCCGGCCTGATGTTCGCGCGCTCGATGGCATCGCGCGCGACGCGCTCGTAAATGGAAAGCGCTTCTTCCAGAAACACCTTGGAGCGCTCGCTCCAGTCGCGCGGCTCCAGATACCAGTCGACCGGACGCACCGCGCGGCGGCGCTCGATGCCGGTGTGGTTGAAGATTTCGATCATCCCCGGATATTCGCGGAAGAAGTCCGGAAACATTTCGGTTGCGACGCGCGCCACTTCCTTTTGGTGGATGATGTGTTCGGGCGTGGCGGTGGCAAGCGAGAGGATGGATACGTCGTTCATGGTCTTCCGGATCTTTCCGGCCGCGATCGTAGTGTCACAGAGGAACTTTTCCCAGTGCTTTCCGCGCTTATCCCTGCGCCCGCTACGAAATGTGTGCGCAAAAGCGCGGCAATCAGGCCCGCAATCTGCCGCTGCGGAAGTCTTCCAGCTCTACCGGCCGGTCCGGAATCGTGATGTGGAAGGTCGCGCCCAGCGTGCCATCGACCAGTTTGATCTCGCCCCCATGCAACCGGACGATCTCGGCTGCAATCGCTAGGCCAAGACCCGTGCCGCCGCTACGCACCGATCCCTGAAACGGCTGAAACAAGTGCTCTCGCGCGCGCGGCGGAATCCCCGGGCCGGTATCGGCGATTTCGAGTACGACTACTGCACCTTCGCGGCGGCCGACGACGCGGATCTGGTCGCGCACCGGATCGTTCGGCACGCGCGATTGCAGGGCTTCATGGCTATTGCGCACGATATTGAGCAGCACGCGAAACATCTGCTCCGGGTCGGCGTCGATGGTCAGGCCGCGCTCGATGGACGGCACCCAGCCGATCGCGCTGCTGCCACCAAGACTTAATGTGTCGCGGACTTCTTCCACGAGATGATGCACGTCCACGCTCTTGCGTTCGGGCAACGGCTCCTGCGCCTTTCCGTAGGCAAGCGTCTGCTGGCAATAGGAAATCGCGCGGTCGAGCGCGCGCATGAGCTTCGGCGCGATCTGGCGCACCAGCGGCTCGCGCAAATCGGCGATGCGGTCCGAGAGCAGTTGCGCGGAAGAAAGCAGATTACGCAGGTCGTGATTGATCTTCGACACGGCAAGGCCGAGCGCAGCGAGGCGGCTTTTCTGATGCAGCGTCTGCGACAGCTCATACTGCATCCGTGCAAGTTCGCGCTCGGCCAAACCGATTTCATCGGCGCGCCGCGACGGCGTAAGGATGCGGCTGGCATCTTCCGGGTTCTGCGCGAAACGCATCATCTGCACCGTCATGCGCCGCAACGGCCGCACGAACAGCCATGACAGCGCCGCGTAAACCAGCGATGCGGTGATCACCGAAATCAGCAACGAGACCAGCAGAATGTTCTGCGACGCCGAGATCATCGCCATATAGAGTGGCCGCTCCGGCAAAATGACTTCGATGGAGTCGCCGCCCATCGGCGCGTCGCCGATCACGCGCACCGTGCGCTCCCCGCGCGAGGCCAGCGTGATCAACGCATCGCGGATCGCAGCGAAGGACGAGTAATCGCGAAGATCGACATTATCGTCCACTGCCGCGGGCATGTCGGAGGTGGTGAGCAGCCGTCGCGCATTGCCGAATTTCACCGCGATGGCCCGCGCGCCCGCGCCGTCGAGGAGACGCCGCGCGAGTTCCTGCGGCACCATGTTGTCCGGGGTCGCATCGAGTGCCAGCACCGCGAGCCGCGCAGTCGCAACCCGGTCCATCAGCCACATCGAGCGCACGTTCGCGATGGAGGGGACGAAGATCAGCACTTCGGCCAGCAACACGAACAAGACGGTGAGCAACAGCAATTTGCCGGACAGGCCGACGCGGAACGACTTTTCGGGCGTCGCGGGCTTCTCGGCGGTCATGCACGGTTCCGGGGAATGGATGATGGCGGCAAGATGCGCCCATGCGCCACGAGGGTCAAACGACGCTGCGTCACGGCTTTGCGCTCTCGCCCGAAGGCCGGCTGAGACGCATGATCCGCCGCCGGAACAGAAGCGGCAGCGTCGCGAGCACGGTCAGGATTACGAGACCGGCAATCATCTCGCGCGAAAGGAAATTCATCCACTCGATTTCAAAGCTGCAATCCGCCGATCCGGCGGCCTGACACATGCGATAGGCTTCCGCCTGCTTTTCGACGCCACGGTCGAACCCGCTGCCGATGAAGCCGAAGCAAATCGCAATCGGCGCGATGCCGAGCGCGGTCGCGGCAAGGAACGTCCGCAGCGGCACGCGAAACAGGGCCGACGCCACGTTGATCGCGATGTAGGGCACCATCGGGATCAGCCGCAGCAGAAAGATGTATCCGAAGGCGTTGTTCCGGAAACCGTTTGCGAAACGATGGAAGCGCGGCAACGACGCCTGCTCCAGCGTGCGCCCCAGCGAAGCGCCGCCGACCAGCACCGTGATCGCGCCGCCGATACATGCGCCGAGAATTCCGCCGAGCGCTCCGCCGATCCAGCCGAACAGAAAGCCCCCGAACATGGTGAAGACGATGGCGCCCGGCATCGCGAACACGATCGCTGCGCTATAGGCGGCGACATACAGGACGAAGGCGCCGACAGGATTTTCGCCGATGCTTTTCAGCAGCGTCTCGCGATGCGCGAAAGCGCTCTCGATGGAAAACTCCCGGTGCAGGCCGGAAGCGAAAAAAGCGGCCGCACCGGCAACCATCACCAATAACGGCAGGTATCGCAGGGAGGCGAACCGGACGCCTGCGGGGGCGGTTTCCTTGGGCGGCAGCATGGGGGCGGGACGGAAGTTCCGTGTGCGATAGGGAGGCTTATAGCGCCTGCCCGTGCCAATCCCATGATACGGGGGCTTTTTCGAGGGCCTTGCCGGAAGGTTCCGGCTGCCGGCGGAGTAAGGTCCGTAACTGGTTTCCCCGCGATTCCATTGACTTTGAGGGGGGCCGGACCCTATAAGCCCCGCGCGCATGCTTGGGCTTCCCTAGGGCCTGATCGGCCTACGGAAACGGGAAATTCCCGTATCAGCCGGGCAGCCGATTTGCCGGATTTGGGAAGCGCCGGGACTGCCCCGAATTCTTTGTTTCTCGAGCTGAAAAACGCGGAGATCGAACCCGTGAAACGGACGTATCAACCGAGCAAAATTGTCCGCAAGCGCCGCCACGGCTTCCGCGCGCGCATGGCGACCAAAGGCGGCCGCAAGGTCGTCGCCGCCCGCCGTTCGCGCGGCCGCAAGCGCCTCTCGGCGTAATGCCCGCACCGGTTCGGGTGCAACGCGCATGAACCGGCTGGTCAAACGCGCGGATTTTCTCGCCGCCGCCAAAGGCGCCCGTGTCAACACGGCGCCTTTTCTGCTGCAAGCGAAGCGCCGCGAAGACGAAAAAACTTTCCGCGTCGGTTTCACTGTCACCAAGCAGACCGGCAACGCGGTGGAACGCAACCGCATCCGCCGCAGACTCAGGGCCGCCGCACGCGCGGTTCTGCCGCAAGGTGCGCAGACCGGCTTCGACTATGTACTCGTGGCGCGCCGCCCGGCACTGACCGCCGAATACCGGAACCTGCTCGAGAACCTCGAACACTCGCTGACCAAAATTCATAAGGGCCGGCGCTAAGCCGCAGCCGCCGACGGAGAATAGAATGTCCGACCAACGCAACATGCTGCTCGCAATCGTCCTGTCGGTGGTCGTGCTGCTCGGCTGGCAGTATTTCATCGCGGGTCCGCAGCTCGAAAAGCAGAAGCAAGCCCAGCAGCAACAACAGCAGCAGAAACAGACGCAGGCTCCGCAAGGACCGCAGGTGCCGCCCGCTACGACCGGCCCGCAGACGCCGAATGCCGGTCCGCAAACGCCGCCCGCGCAGGGACCGCAGGTTCCGGGCACGCCGCAGAAGCCGGCGACGGCAACCCGCGCGCAAATCCTCGCCGCCAGCGGCCCGCGCGTGCTGATCGAGACGCCGAAACTGCACGGCTCGATTTCGCTCAAAGGCGCACGCATCGACGACGTGACGCTGAACGACTATCGCGAGACGGTCGATCCCAAGAGCGACAACATCGTGCTACTCGCACCTTCGGGAAGCCCGCTCCCGTTTTACGCGGAGTTCGGCTGGGTCGGCGTGGACCAGAAGGTCAAGACGCCGAACGCGGAGACGGTCTGGACGCGCGACGGCGCGGGTCCGCTCACGCCGGAGAAGCCGCTGCGCCTCACCTGGGACAACGGCGAAGGGCTGGTGTTCACGCGCACAATTTCGATCGACCCACAATACATGTTCAAAATCGTCGACGAGGTGGAGAACCGCACGCAGAACCCGGTGCAGCTGTTTCCCTATGGCCTCGTCTCGCGTCACGGCACGCCGAAGGTGCTCGGCTATTACATCCTTCACGAAGGCCTGATCGGCGTCACCGGCGAAGCCAAGCTGCATGAAATCACCTACGCCAACATCGTCGACAAGCCGGCGCAGACGCTGAAATCGAACGGCGGCTGGCTCGGCATCACCGACAAATATTGGGCTGCCGCGCTCATTCCGCCGCAGAACGCCAACACGACGATGCGCTTTTCATCGAGCGCGATCGGGCCGGTGAAAACCTACCAGACCGACTATCTCCTCGACGCCGTGACGGTGGCGCCGAATGCGAAAGCGAATACGGAAGCCAAGCTGTTCGCCGGCGCCAAGGAAACCGCGATCATCGACAACTACGAGAAGACGCAGGGCGTAAAGAGCTTCGAGTTGATGATCGACTGGGGCTGGTTCTACTTCATCACCAAGCCGCTCTTTAAGCTGATCGACTACTTCTACCGCCTGTTCGGAAACTTCGGCCTCGCCATCCTGATCGCGACGGTGCTCATCAAGATCGCGTTCCTCTGGTTCGCCAACAAGTCTTACGCCTCGATGGCGAAGATGAAGATGGTGCAGCCAATGATGGAGGAAATCCGCAAGCGCTATGCCGACGACAAGGTCGCGCAGCAGCAGGCGCTGATGGAGCTGTACAAAAAAGAGAAGATCAATCCGCTGGCCGGGTGTCTGCCGATCCTGATCCAGATCCCGGTGTTCTTCGCGCTCTATAAAGTGTTGTTCGTGACCATCGAAATGCGGCACGCGCCGTTCTTCGGCTGGATCCGCGACCTCTCCGCGCCGGACCCGACCAACCTGTTCAATCTGTTCGGCCTCCTGCCGTTCGATCCGACCGTGATCCCGGTATTCGGCCAGTTTCTGCATCTCGGCATCTGGCCCATCCTTATGGGCATCACGATGTGGGCGCAGATGAAGATGAACCCCTCGCCGCCGGATCCAACGCAGAAGATGATCTTCGACTGGATGCCGCTGATCTTCACGTTCCTGCTCGCCTCGTTCCCGGCAGGTCTCGTCATCTACTGGACCTGGAACAACCTGCTCTCGGTGATCCAGCAGGGCTTCATCATGAAGCGGCATGGCGCGAAGATCGAACTCGGCGACAATCTTCGCTCCTTGTTCCGGCGCAAGAAACCGGCAGATAGCTGATCCGCGGTCTCATTCGAGAAATGCGAAATGCCCGGTCAAAAGCCGGGCATTTCTTTTGACGGCATCCTGTTCTAGAAGCCCGGCACCATGATCGTTCTCGACGACATTTCCCTCCGCGTTGCGGGCAAGCTGTTGCTCGACCACGCCAGCATTTCGATTCCCGAAGGCGCGCATGTCGGCATCGTCGGCCGCAACGGCTGCGGCAAGACCACGCTGTTTCGCGCGATCGAGAAAGAGATCGACACCGAAACCGGCTACATCCGGCTGCCCAGCAGCGCGAAGATCGGCCGCGTCGCGCAGGAAGCGCCGGCCGGACCGGACAGCCTGCTGGAGCGCGTACTCGCTTCCGATACCGAACGCGCCGCATTGCTGGAGGAGCGCGAAACCGCAAAAGACCCGATGCGGATCGCGGAAATCGAAATCCGCCTCGTGGACATCGACGCCTATTCCGCGCCGTCGAAGGCTGCGAAGATTCTCGCAGGCCTCGGCTTCAGCGAGGAAGCACAGGCGCGCCCCTGCGCCGAATTTTCCGGCGGCTGGCGCATGCGTGTCGCGCTTGCCGCATTGCTGTTCGCCGAGCCTGACCTTTTGCTGCTCGACGAACCGACCAACTATCTCGACCTCGAAGGCACGTTGTGGCTGCAGGATTATCTTGCGAAATATCCGCACACGATCCTGCTGATTTCGCACGACCGTGACCTGCTCGACACTTCCGTCTCGCACATCCTGCATTTCGAGCAGAAGAAGCTGAAACTCTACCGCGGCAACTTCTCCTCGTTCGATCGACAGCGCCGCGAGAAGCTCGTGCTCGATGAAAAGGCGCGCAAGAAACAGGAAGCTGCGCGCGCCCACATGCAAGCCTTCGTCGACCGCTTCAAGGCGAAGGCTTCGAAAGCGCGGCAGGCGCAATCGCGTGTAAAAGCGCTCGCAAAGATGGAGCCGCTCGCAGCCCACATCGAGGACGCACCGGCGGCGATTTCCATTCGCCATCCGGAGAAGCAGCTTTCCCCGCCGATCATCGTCTATGACGGCGTGTCGGTCGGCTACGAACCGGGCAAGCCGATCCTGAAAAATCTCGACCTGCGCATCGACGACGACGACCGCATCGCGTTGCTCGGCCCGAACGGCAACGGCAAATCGACGTTTGCAAAACTGATCGCCGACCGCCTCGCGCCGCAAGGCGGCAAGGTGGTGCGCGCGTCGAAGATGGAAGTCGCCTATCTCGCGCAACATCAGCTCGACGAACTGCACGCGGACGAGTCTCCCGCCGAGCATGTCCGCCGCCTGATGCCGGATACGCACGAGGCGAAAATCCGCGCGCGCGCGGCAGAAATGGGGTTCTCCGGCCCGGCGGCGGATACCAAGGTTGCTTCGTTGTCCGGCGGCGAGAAGGCGCGTCTTCTGCTCGGCCTTGCGGCGTTTCATGGCCCGCACCTGCTGATCCTCGACGAACCGACCAACCATCTCGACATCGAGGCGCGTGCTGCGCTGATCGAGGCAGTGAACGATTATCCGGGTGCGCTCATCCTCATCAGCCACGACCGGCATTTGCTGGAGGCGTGCGCTGAACGGCTCTGGCTGGTCGCGGGCGGCACCGTGAAACCCTATGAGGGCGATCTCGACCAGTATCGCCGCCAGGTGCTCGGCGGCTCCGAGCGGCAGCGCGGAAAAGACAAGAACGGCGACGGCACGAAGAAGCCTGCCGCCGGGAATGTCACCAAACGCATCGCGCAACTCGAAAAAGAAGTGCAGAAACTGGAAGAGGAAATCGCGAAGCTCGACGCGCAGCTTTCCGATGCCGACCTGCACAGCCGCAATCCGCGCGAGGCATCCTCCATCGGCGCTGCGCGCACGCGCGCTTCCGAAGCGCTTGCCAAGGCGGAAGCCGAGTGGCTTGCTCTGAGCGAGCAACACGGGACGACGGGCGCTTAAATTATGGACTTCACGCGCGACGAAATCGAAACGGGCCGCAAGCTGTTCGCGGGTGCGTTCGATTTCTTTGCCGGAGCCGACAAGCCGGACGCCCTGCCCGCGCCGAAGGGGATCGAGGTAGCCTTCGCGGGACGCTCGAACGTCGGCAAGTCGAGCCTCATCAACGCACTGACCAACCGCAAAAACCTCGCGCGCGTCTCCATCACGCCGGGCCGCACGCAGCAGATCAATTTCTTCCAGTCTTCCGGCCCGCTCGTGCTCGCAGACCTTCCCGGTTACGGCTACGCGAAAGCCGCCAAGGAAAAAGTGAAGGCGTGGACCGGCTTCGTTCGCGTCTACCTGCAAAAGCGCGTGAACCTCGGCCGCGTCATCGTGCTGATCGACGCGCGCCACGGCATCAAGCCGGTGGACACCGAAATGCTCGACGAGTTCGACAAGGCTGCGGTTGGATACATGATCGTGCTGACCAAAGCCGACGAGGTGAAAGCCGCGGACCTGCCCGCACGCGTCGCGGAAACCGGGCAAGCCATCGCAAAACGCCCGGCGGCCTTTCCGGCGGTGTTCGCGACGTCTTCTCATACGGGCGCGGGGATTCCGGAAGTCCGCGCCGCCATCGTTCGCCTCATGCGAGAGCGCGGATTCTAGCGGGCCGGGCCTTTTGCCCCTGCGGCCAAATCGGCTAGAAGAACGGCACCAACAAAGGCCGTTCCCGATGAGCAAAGAAACTCCCGCCGACCCGCACCAGCAGGCGCGCGTTCTCGCACAGGCGCTGCCGCACATGCAGCGTTACGATGACGAGATCGTTGTAGTGAAGTACGGCGGTCACGCGATGGGCGACGACAAAGTAGCGCGCGAGTTCGCGCGCGACATCGTGCTGCTTGAGCAGACCGCGATCAATCCGGTGGTGGTGCATGGCGGTGGGCCGCAGATCGGCCAGATGCTCGACAAGCTCGGCATCAAATCCGAATTTAAAGACGGCCTTCGCGTCACCGACCAGAAGACCGTCGAAGTGGTCGAGATGGTGCTGGCCGGCTCGATCAACAAGCAGATCGTCGGCTTCATCAACGAAGCGGGCGGACGCGCCGTCGGCCTTTGCGGCAAGGACGGCAACATGGTGAAAGCGCGCAAAGTCACGCGCACCACGCGCGACAAGGATTCCAACATCGAGAAGGCCATCGACCTCGGCTATGTCGGCGAACCCGACAAGGTCGATACCACCGTGCTGGAACAGATCCTCGGCCGCGAACTGATCCCGGTACTCGCGCCTGTCGCGGCAGGCGTGGAAGGCGGCACCTTCAACGTGAATGCCGACACCTTCGCAGGCGCCATCGCGGGCGCGCTGAAAGCAAAGCGCCTGCTGCTCCTCACCGACGTTCCGGGCGTACTCGACAAGAACAAGAAACTGATCGAGCAGTTGTCGCTGAAGGAAGCGCGCAAGCTGATCGCGGACGGCACGATTTCGGGCGGCATGATCCCGAAAGTCGAGACCTGCATCGACGCGCTGGAACGCGGCGTCGAGGGCGTCGTCATTCTCGACGGCAAGGTGCCGCACGCCGTGCTGCTCGAACTGCTGACCGATCACGGCGCGGGCACGCTGATCACCCGTTGATGCGCGCGACGTTTGCCGCAGTTCTTCTGCTTGCGACGGCGACCGGCGCGCGTGCCGATCTGGAAATCTGCAATCTCACGAGTTTCGTGATCGAGACGGCGCTCGGCATCGAGAGCAAAGGTTCTGCCGCCACGCGCGGCTGGTTTCGCATAGATCCCGGCGTTTGCCGCACTGTGCTGCGGGGCGAAGTTTCCGCCGGCCGGCTGCTCGTTCACGCCCGCGCACTTGCGCTCTACGGAGCGCTGAAACCGCTGAACGAAACCCATGTGCAACTCTGCACCGGCGCGGGCGACTTTCTCATCGCCGGCGCAAACAAATGCGCGAAGCCCAGCGATCGCATGTTGCCCTTCGCGGAAGTGAAGCCGCGAAAGACCGAGAGCGGTTTTGCCATCACGGTCGCGGAAAGCGCGGACTACGACGAGACGCAGGCGCGCTTCGCGGCGATCCAGCGCCTGCTGACGCTCGCGGGCTTCGACGCCGAGCCGGTCGATGGCGTGCCCGGAGCGAAAAGCGAAATGGCGCTTGCGGCATTCCTCAAAAGCCGCGCGCTCAATAACACCATTGTCGCCCGCGCGGAGTTCATCGACCTCTTGCTGGATGCGGCGCGCGACGGCGCCGCGCCGGGCCTCTTGTGGTGCAACGACACGAGGTATCGCGTACTCGCCGCGCTTGCGCTTGAAGAAGGCCGCGAGATCGTGACCCGCGGCTGGTGGCAACTCGAACCCGGCGCATGCCTGCGGCCGGAACTGCCGCGCCGTTTTGCGGGAAGCGTGCTCACCTTCGCCGAGGCCGTCGATTCGAGCGGCGCGCCCGCGCAACACAAGGGCCGCGCGCTCAACTGGGGCGGCACGCGCAGGCTATGTGTGAAGAATACGCGCTTCGAAATCCGCGAGCACGACAACTGTCCCGCGCGCGGGCTGGAGAGCAAAGGCTTCACGCCGGTCGAGATTTCCGTGCAGGGCGGCGCAACGCTGCGATTCAGAGAGCCGTAACTGTCGCGATTGACAAGCCCATGTCCCGCACGGGAAAACCGCGGGCCTTGAAATTCTGGAGCATCCCGTGAAGCCCGCCGAACTCGAAAAGATCATCGACGAAGCCTTTGCCGACGCCGCCAAGATCGGCCCGAAGACAAAGGGCAAAGTCCGCAAAGCCGTCGACGAAGCGCTGGCGCTGCTGGATGCCGGCAAGATGCGCGTCGCGGAAAAGCAGGCGAGCGGCGAGTGGCGCGTCAATCAGTGGCTGAAAAAAGCGGTGCTGCTTTCCTTCCGCCTGAACGACATGGAAACCATCAAGGGCGGCCCCGGCCGCGCCGTATGGTGGGACAAGGTGCCCTCGAAATTCGACGGCTGGAAACCGGCGCAGTTCCGGAAGGCGGGTTTCCGCGCGGTGCCGGGCTGCGTGGTGCGCCGCTCGGCCTACATCGCGCCGGGCGCGGTGCTTATGCCGAGTTTCGTCAATCTCGGCGCCTATGTCGGCGAGAACACGATGATCGACACCTGGGCGACCGTCGGCTCCTGCGCGCAGATCGGAAAGAAGGTTCATATCTCCGGGGGCGCGGGAATCGGCGGCGTGCTGGAGCCGTTGCAAGCTGGACCGGTCGTGATCGAGGACAACTGTTTCGTCGGCGCGCGCGCGGAAGTCGCCGAAGGCGTGATCGTGCGCGAAGGTTCGGTGCTTTCGATGGGTGTGTTTCTCGGTGCGTCCACCAAGATCGTCGATCGCGAGACGGGAAAAATCTACATGGGCGAAGTACCGCCCTACTCGGTCGTCGTGCCCGGCACAATTCCGGGGAAACCAATTGCCAACAGCAACGAGCCGGGACCCGGTCTCTATTGTGCGGTGATCGTGAAGCGCGTCGATGAAAAGACCCGCTCGAAAACCTCGATCAACGAACTGCTCCGGGATTAATGTACGTGGTATCGTGACGGAAGAACGAGGCCGTCATGACCAGCGACCTGCCCACACCAGCCGAAGTAAAGCTGAGTGTCTTTGAGCGGATTCTTTTCTTCCGGGGACCGGTCGGCAAGAAGCTCTTTTTCATTGGTATCGCCGGAGAGGCCGCTCTCATTCTTGTCGCGTTTGCCGCTGCATCGGGATTGACGAACCCGACCGGCGGCGGCAGCGCTTTCATCGCTTTTATTTTCCTGATCGCCGCGCTCTGGTGGCACTTCGGACTGGTGACCGGCCGGATGCGCGATGCTGGCGCGCCGGTTTTTCTCGGCATCGTCCTTACCATCGCCGCGTTCGCGTGGCCGGTCCTGATGCTCGAATTCATCGAATCGTTATGGCCGGTGGTTCTTGGCGTGTTTCTGCTGCTCTACCTGGCGCCGGGTTTCTTCAAATCGAAAGCATCCGCCGAATTGCCGAAGCCCTAGATTGCTGGTTGTATTGGCATAAGCGAACGGGGTGCAGTAATGGGGCCGCTTGTTTTTTTCTTTCGTACGGACGGACGGTTCAACCGCTCGCGGTTCTGGTTCGGAATCCTGGCGCTCTGGATCATCGGCATCCCGATCCTCGCCGTTCTGTATTACTACGGCACAGTATTTCGCAGCGGGACCGGCATCGTCTATGGCGTGCTGATCTTCGCCTGGTCCCACTTTGCGCTGTTCGTGAAGCGCGCACAGGACCGCAACATGCACTACCTTTGGGTCGCGGTTTTCCTCGTGATCATCACCATTATCGGCTACCTCCCCTCCTCCACCATGGCCAGCATGGCGCCATACAGCCCCGGATATGTGCTCGCTGTGCTGTTCTTGATCCTGCTGGTTCTCTATTTCCTGTTTCTCATCATCTATATCGGCTGCCTTCCGGGCACGCGCGGGCCTAACCGCTACGGTCCCGACCCGCTGCAAAGAGATGAGGCAGCCTCATCGCAAGGCAACTGAGCGATCATTGCCCGCCGCGGTCCTCGCCGTGCTATAAGCGAGCGATCCGCCCGGAATTTTCATGCGCTATCGTTCGCTCGAATCCAACGAAATCGTTGCGACCATCTCGGAAACGCTTGAGCGCATCTCCCAGCGCTTTCCGCATTCCGATCTTGCACATGTCTGCGAGGAGCTGCTCGTCGTCGCCAAGGAAACGGAAGCGAAATCGCAGGCCGTGAACGCGGCGAATTATCCGCTGCGGGCCATTATCCTCATTCTCATCGCCGCCGCCGGAACGATCGTTTATTTTCTCGTCCGCGCCATTCAGCTCAAACATGCCGAAGAGATTGATCTATTCGGTCTATTTCAGGGCCTGGAAGCGGGAACAAACCTCGTCATTTTCATCAGTGTCGCGATTTATTTTCTGTTCTCGCTCGAGTCACGCATCGCGCGCACACAGGCATTGCGCGACCTGAACGAAATACGTTCAATCATCCATGTCATCGACATGCACCAGCATTCGAAGGATCCGAGCGAATTGCTGAACGCGGAAAGCACCGCCGGAATGACGCGCATCGAACTGACTCGCTATCTCGGTTATTGCAGCATCATGCTTTCGCTCGGCGCGAAGCTGGCCGCGCTGTATGCGCAAAAGCTACCCGACGAGATCGTGATCGACGCGTCGAGCGACATCCAGAATGTCGCCGGCGGCCTCAGCCTGAAAACCTGGCAGAAGATCGCGATTCTCGATTCCTACGAGGATCGCCAATCCGCGCGTATACATCGCCATGTCTGACAGTCGCGCAATCGAAATCGCGCAGGCGCTGATCCGCTGTCCCTCGGTGACACCCTCGGAAGGCGGAGCGCTCACCGTACTCGGCGATTATCTACGCGCAGCCGGATATGAAGCGCACCGCGTGACGTTCTCGGATTTCAACACGCCGGACATCGACAATCTGTTCGCGAAGATCGGAAACGGCGCGCCGCATTTCGTGTTCGCCGGCCATACCGACGTGGTACCGCCCGGCGACGAGAAGAAATGGAGCCGCACGCCCTTCTCAGGCGATGTCGTCAACGGCGAATTGTTCGGACGCGGGGCCTGCGACATGAAAGGCGCGGTCGCGGCGTTTGCGGCGGCCGCGATCCGTTTCGGCAAGCCGAAGCACGGTACGATTTCCTTTCTTATCACGGGCGACGAAGAAGGCCCGGCGGTGAACGGCACGCGCAAGCTGCTGCGCTGGGCCGCTGAGCGAGGGGAAAAGTTCGATCATTGCCTGCTCGGCGAGCCGACCAATGTCGGCGCGCTCGGCGACATGGCGAAGATCGGCCGGCGCGGTTCGCTCTCCGGCACGCTGACCATTCGCGGCACGCAGGGGCATGTCGCGTATCCGCATCTCGCGCACAACCCCATCCCCGCGATGCTGCGCGCACTATCCGCCCTGATCGGCGAACCGCTGGATCAGGGTTCGCAGCATTTCGATGCCTCGAACCTCGAAGTGACCTCGGTGGAAACGGGCAATCGCGCCTTCAATGTCATTCCGGCGGAAGTGCGCGCGCAGTTCAATATCCGCTTCAACGATCTGCATACGGCGGATTCGTTGCGCGATCTCGTGCTCAGGCGGATCACCAGTGCAGCCGGGGACGACGCGCACATCCAGATCGACTGGGAACCGTCGGGCGACTGCTTCCTCACCGAACCCGGAGCTTTCGTCGATCTGGTCGCGGACGTGATCCACGCCGAAACGGGAATTACGCCGAAGCTCTCGACCAGCGGCGGCACCTCGGACGCGCGCTTCATCAAGGATTATTGCCCGGTGATCGAGTTCGGCCTTACCGGCCAGACCATGCACAAGATCGACGAGCGCGTGCCGGTTGCGGACGTTGAGAAGCTCTCGCAGATCTATTTGCGGATTCTCGAGCGCTACTTCGCGTAATCGACTCTCACCAGATACAGCCCGTCCGGCGGCGCGACGGGACCGCAGGCGGTGCGGTCGCGCAAATCCAGCGCGTGCTTCATGTCAACGGGCTTCCATTTGCCGTCGCCGACCTGTGCGAGCGAACCCACCATCGAGCGCACCTGATTGTGCAGGAAAGAGCGCGCGCTGGCTTCGATGCGAATTTCGTCACCGTCGCGCGTAACGCTCAGCACGTCGAGCGTCTTCACCGGCGACTTCGCCTGACATTCGGTCGAGCGGAAAGTCGTGAAATCGTGATGGCCGACGAGGAATTGCGCGGCTTCCTGCATCGCGCCCGCGTCGAGCGGCCGCGCGATGCGCCAGGCATGGCCGCGTTCCAGCGCCAGATCCGCGCGACGGTTGCGGATGCGATAGAGATAGTGGCGCTTGACCGCGGAGAAACGCGCGTCGAATTCCTCGCTCGCCTTTTCAGCCGCGAGGACCGCGACCGGATGCGGGCGCAGATGCGCGTTCATGCCGTCGCGCACCACGTCCGTATCCCAGTCCTTTACGAAATCAATGTGCGCGACCTGCCCCAGCGCATGCACGCCCGCGTCGGTACGGCCCGCACCGAAGATGCGCACGCGCTCGCCGGAAAGTTTTTCCGCTGCCCCTTCCAGCACGCCCGCGACGGTCATGCCGTTTTCCTGCACCTGCCAGCCCAGAAACGGCGCGCCGTCATATTCGATGGTCAATTTGTAGCGGGGCATCAGGCGAGTTTTCCGCCCTTCGCGAGCTTCGCACCGCGCTGGAATTCATCCGCGCTCATTGCCTTTGCGCCCGCGCGCTGCACTTCGAGCAGGCGCACCGCACCGCCGCCCGTGGCAACCGCAAGCCGGTCATCGAGCAGAGCGCCCGGCGTGCCGCTGCCTTCCGCAAACGCGGAGCGCAGCACTTTCACGCGCTGCGCCTTGCCATCGATTTCCGCTTCGAACCATGCACCGGGAAACGGCGACAGGCCGCGAATGTGGTTGTGCACTTCGCGCGCGGGCTTCGCCCAGTCGATCTTCGACTCCGCCTTTTCAATCTTGTGCGCGTAGGTCACGCCTTCCGCCGCCTGCGGCGTGAAAGAAAGCGAGCCGCGCTCCAGCGCGCTCAACGCGCGGGCCATCAGGTCGCCGCCGAGCAGGCTCAGCCGGTCGTGCAGTTCTCCGGTGGTTTCGTTCCCGCCGATGGAAACGCGCTCCGCGAGCGCAACCGGGCCGGTATCGAGGCCCTCCTCCATCTTCATCACCATCACGCCGGTTTCGGCATCGCCCGCGAGAATCGCGCGATGGATCGGTGCCGCGCCGCGCCAGCGCGGCAGCAGCGAAGCATGCAGGTTCAGGCAACCGTGCGCGGGAATTTCCAGAATGGATTTCGGCAGGATCAACCCGTACGCGACGACGACGGCGACATCCGCTGCATGCGAGCGAAAAACTTCCGCCGCTTCCTCGCCGCGCAACGATTTCGGATGCAATACGGCGATGCCGAATTTCGCGGCCGTCTCGTGCACCGGCGAACGGCGCTCGGCCATGCCGCGCCCCGCAGGCGCCGGTTCGCGCGAGTAGACCGCGACGACTTCGTGTCCGCGCGCGGCGAGTTCGCTCAGCGTCGGCACGGCGAAGTCGGGAGTGCCGAGGAAGACGATGCGCACGATGCCTCTCCGGCGCGCCCGCGCCGCTATTCGGCCGCGGCGGCGCTGCCGCGCTTCGCGGCCTTCGCGAACTTCTTGGTGACGCGGTCGCGTTTCAGCTTGGAAATATGGTCGATGAACAGCACGCCGTTGAGGTGGTCGATCTCGTGCTGGAGCGCGCGCGCGAGCAGGCCGTCCGCCTCGACTTCTTTTTCTTTTCCCTTTTCGTCGAGGTAGCGGACCTTCACCGCCACCGGACGCTCCACCTCTTCGTAGAACTCCGCAATCGAGAGGCAGCCCTCTTCCTTCACGTCCTTTTCCTCGGACGCGGAGACGATTTCGGGATTGATGAACACCATCGGCTTCTTTTCTTCGTCGCCGCGGGTGGCGTCGATGGTGACGACACGCTTCAGCACGCCGAGTTGCACGGCGGCGAGGCCGACGCCGGGCGCGTCGTACATCGTCTCGAACATGTCTTCGATCAGCTTCTTGATCTCGTCGTCGATCTTCTTAACCGGCTCGGATTTCCGGCGGAGGACGGCGTCGGGAAGCTGCACAATGGGACGGATCATGCGCGCGAGATAGGTGATGAACGGAGCGTGGTCAACGCGGCGCAGGGCCTTGCGGCGCCCGGCGCAAGCTGGCATGTTCCCGCTTCGTTCCCATCATCCGGATTCGCCTGCCTATGAGCGAAGTGCTGTTCACCATCAACGGTTTCGGCGTCACCGCGGGCCTGATCCTCGCGATCATCGGCGGCCTGTGCTTCCTGCTGCTGGTCGCGCTGCTCGCCGCCCTCTCGCGCCAGAGCCGCGCGCGGGCACTGGACGCGCTCGACCAGCAACGCCGCAACGACGAACAGGCCATGCGGATCGAGGACCTGCAGGAGCGCCTGCTTCACCTGCTCCGCGCGCAGTCGGAAGCATCGGGCGCCGTGCAATCCATCGCCGCAGGCGTGAACCAGAAGCAGGAAGAACTGACCCGCACTGTCAACGAACGCCTCGACGCGGTCACCCACCGCCTCGGCGAGAACATGACGAACGCGGCCCGCGCAACCGCCGAAAGCCTCACGCAACTGCACGAGCGGCTTGCCGTGGTCGATGCCGCGCAGGCGCGCATGAGCGAACTGACCGGACACATGATGACGCTGAAAGACGTGCTCGCGAACAAGCAGGCGCGTGGCGTATTCGGTCAGGGACGCATGGAAGCGATCGTCGCTGATGGCCTGCCGAAAGACGCCTATGCTTTTCAATATACGCTGACCAACGGCAAGCGGCCGGACTGCGCGGTATTTCTGCCGGGCGACAAGCGGCCGCTCACCATCGACGCAAAATTTCCGCTGGAGTCCATCACCGCGCTGCGCGAAGCACAGAGCGACGAAATCCGGAAAACGGCGCTGCAACGGCTCAAGCAGGATATTTCCAAGCACATCGGTGACATCTCCGAGCGCTACCTCCTGCCCGGCGAGACGCAGGAAATCGCGCTGATGTTCGTGCCGTCCGAGTCGGTCTACGCCGAGTTGCACGAACAATGCGACGACGTGCTGCAAAAGGCGTTTCGCTCCCGCATCATCCTGGTGTCGCCGTCGCTGTTGATGCTCGCGATTCAGGTGGTGCAGGCGATCGTGCGCGACGCGCGGATGCGCGAGCAGGCGGAAGCGATCCAAACCGAAGTCGGCAGGATCATGGAAGACATCGGCCGGCTTCGCGCACGCGCCGGAAACCTGCAAAAGCATTTCACGCAAGCCTCCGAGGATGTCGGGCAGGTTCTCGTTTCGGCGGACAAGGTGGCGGCGCGCGGCGCCAAGATCGAAGCGCTCGAACTCAACGAAGACAAATCGCCGAAAGACACCGGCGCGCCCGTGGCCGTACCGCTGCAACTGAAACTCGGCGGCCGGGACTGAGCGGGGCGCGTTTCCCAAAAATCGCACTCCATGCGAGAAAGCCGCATGGCCGACTCGGTGCAAACCGAAACCTCCCGCATGCAACGCTGGCGCACGGCGATTGAAGTCTACACGCGCCCGCGCGTACTGATCGTCATGCTGCTCGGCTTCTCCGCCGGACTTCCGCTGGCGCTTTCCGGCTCGACGCTGACGCTCTGGATGCGCGAAGCGGGGGTCAGCCTCGGCACCATCGGCCTGTTTGCGCTGGTCGGGACGCCCTACACGATCAAATTTCTATGGGCACCAGTTGTCGATGCGCTGAACGTGCCGCTGCTCACGCCGCTGCTGGGCCGCAGGCGCGCGTGGCTGATGCTTTCGCAGATCATGCTGATCGCGGCGATCCTCACGCTGGCGCTGAGCAATCCGTCCTATACGCCGCTGACGCTGGTCGCGTTCGCCGCACTTCTGGTCGCGACCGCTTCCGCAACGCAGGACATTCTCATCGACGCCTTTCGCATAGAGAGCCTGAAAGAGAACGAACAGGCCGCCGGCATGGCGTCCTATGTCGCGGCGTACCGCATCAGCGCGCTCATCTCCACGGCGGGAGCGCTCTATGTCGTGAGCGGATGGGAATGGGCCGGGTTCGGCAAGAGCACCGCATGGTCGCTGGCCTATGCGGTGATGGCCTCGCTTTGTCTGGTCGGCGTGTTCGCGACCTTGCTCGCGCGCGAACCGGAAGCATCGAATATCTCGCGCGAAGACTGGGCGGCAAGCGCCGTCCAGATCACCGCGCAAAACGTACCGGGCTTCATCAAGTCGCCGGTCAATGCATTCCTGCGCAGCAAGGTCGGCACGGCGGCGTTTGCCGCGTTCTCCGAGTTTCTGCTCCGGTCGCACGCGCTCGCGATCCTCGCCTTCGTCATCCTCTACAAACTCTGCGACGCCTTCGCGGGCGTGATGACCGCGCCATTCGTGATCGACCTCGGCTTCGAGCGCACCGACTACGCAAATATCGTGAAGGGCGTCGGCTTGATCGCGACGCTGGCGGGCGGCTTCGCGGGCGGTTTCCTTGCGCGCGCCTATCCGCTCGCGACTTGCCTCTGGATCGGCGCGGTCCTGCAAACCGCCTCGAACTTCGTGTTCACATGGCAGGCCTATATGGGCCTCAACCTGTGGGCGCTCACCGCCTCGGTGATCGTCGAGCAATTCACCGGCGCGATCGGCACCGTGATCTTCGTCGCCTACCTCTCGGCGCTCTGCCAAAGCCCGCTGCACACGGCAACGCAGTTCGCGCTGCTGACCGCGCTTTCCGCGGTCGGCCGCACTTACCTTTCATCGGTATCGGGCTTCGTCGCGCAAAGCACCGGCTGGGCATGGTTCTTCGCGATCAGCGCGCTTACCGCGATCCCCGGCATTTTACTGTTGTGGTGGCTTCAGCGACGCGGGCATTTCGACACGCTCGCGCGGGAAAAGACCGGCGCTACTTCTTCCTTATCCTAGGCGGGAACACCACGAACTTCGCCGGATTTTCCTCCGGGTCGAACAAAACGCCATCGCACTTGTTCTTCACCCAGTAGCGCTCCATCTCGAAGGCCTTGCCGTTCCAGCGCCAGAGACCGGCGTGCCCGCAATCGCCGGGACCGCGAAACTTGTGGTGCGTTCGCAGCCGCCCTGTTTTCTCGTCATAGGAAGGAAAGGTCAGCGCGAGTGTCGGACGAAAGCCTTTGTGTTCGTCCTCCCAGTGCCGGAACGTGAGCGCACGGGCTTCCTGCGGCTTTGCCGGATCGACCGCGAACAGAACCGAACTGAAATTGTAGGCGCCGCCCGAACAGGAAACATCGACCAGTTTCAGCCCGCCGCCGAGATCGCCGGCGACTTCGTGCTCTTTCTTCACGGCTTCGCCGGCATCGTTGGTGCAATCCGCTTTCCTGAATACATCCTCGATCAGAGAGGCCGGCAGCCTGATCTTCTCCTGCGCCGCCGCAGGCAATGCGAAGACCGTGGCCAGCAATGCGAGAAACAAACCGCGCATCGCCGCACTCGCCTACTTCTTCTTGCGGAACGGATAAACCTGATAGCGCGCTTCATCGCCGTCGAAGGACTGGCCGTCGCAATCTTCCTTGTGCCAGTAGCGCGTCAGCACGAAATCCTTGCCGTCCCAGCGCCACTCGCCGGACGTGCCGCAATCGCCGAGCCCGCGACCCTTGTGAAACGAATTGAGGATTTTCTGTTTCTCGTCATAGCCCGGCGAGGAGAGCTGATAGGTGTCGATCAGTTTTCTCTTCGCGCCCAGCGTCCTGAAACGCAGCAGGCGCGCTTTCGATAAATCCTTCGGATCGACCGCGAACAGGATGCTTCCGAAGTTGTAGGCCGCACGCCAGCACGGCACCTCTACCAGAACCAGCCCGCTGCCCAGCGCTCCGGCCGGTTCAATATCCTTTTCTTCATCGTTGACCTCGCACTCGGCCTGCTTGCGCGCGGATGCAACGACATCGGACGGCAACGTAATGTTTTGCGCCGCAAGCGGCGCAGCCATGAGCAAGAGCAAAAGCGCCGCAAACAAACCGCGCATCGCAATCTCCTAGAAAGTCGTGCGCTGGCGGATCGCGGCCGACAGCGTGCCCTCGTCCAGATAGTCCAGTTCGCCGCCGACCGGCACGCCATGCGCGAGCCGCGTCACCTTCACGTCGGCGTTGCGCAGGAGATCGGTAATGTAATGCGCCGTGGTCTGCCCGTCGACGGTTGCGTTCAGCGCCAGCACCACTTCGCGCACGCCCGGTTCGTGCGCACGGCTGACCAGTGAAGCGATGTTGAGATCGTCCGGGCCGATGCCGTCGAGCGCGGAAAGCGTGCCGCCGAGCACATGATAGCGGCCGTTCACCGCGCCTGCGCGCTCCAGCGCCCAAAGGTCGGCGACATTCTCGACCGCGACGAGAAGCGAGGCGTCGCGCGTGGCATCGGCGCAGACCGAGCATGGGTCGCGCGTATCGATATTGCCGCAGGTGGAGCAGACCACGATTTTCTCCAGCGCGCCGCGCATTGCGTCGGCGAGCGGCTCCATCAATTCGGCGCGCTTGCGCACAAGCTGCAAGGCTGCGCGGCGCGCGGAGCGCGGTCCTAAGCCCGGCAGCTTTGCCAGCAATTGAATGAGCCGTTCGATCTCCGGCCCGGCGACGACGCGGCGCATCAGAGCGTGATCCCGAAAAGCGGGAAGCGGTTCTCGGACAAGGCCATGCTCAAACGAGAAATTTCCGCATCAGAAAAGTTTCATGCCCGGCGGAAACGGCATCCCGCCGGTCAGCGCCTTGGCTTTTTCCTCGACCAGCTTTTCGGATTTCGCGCGCGCATCGGCGCTGGCGGCAACGATCAGGTCTTCGACGATTTCTTTTTCGTCCGCCTTCATCAGGCTGGCGTCGATGGAAACCTTCTTCACGGCGCCCTTCGCGCTCATGGTCACTTTCACGAGGCCGCCGCCAGCCGCACCCTCGACTTCGAGCGTATCCAGTTCGGCCTGCATGCGCTCCATGTTGGCTTGCAGTTCCTTGATCCTGGACATCATGCCCATCATGTCTTTGATCACCGGCGGCTCCTATTCTTCTTCGTCGTCTTCGCGGGGCGCGTCGAAACTGTCGTCGTCGCCAATTTGCGTTTCCGGCGCGGCTTTTTTGCGGACCTCGACAATCTCCGCACCGGGAAAGCGCTCCAGAATCGCCTGCACGGCCGGATGGTTGCGCACATCCGATTTCAGCTTTGCCTGCGAGGCCTTCTCCACTTCTTCAAGCGTGTCGCCGCCCTTGTTGCGGGAGTCCACCACGACGAACCAGCGCTGGCCCATCCATTGCGTCAACGCGGCGCTGAGCTTTCCGGTGAAGTCGGCGGGCACGCCCTGATCGAGCGAAACGGTAAGCGTCCTGTCTTCGACCTTCACCAGACGCACGAACTTCTTCAGCGTGTGGGAAATGGAAATCTCGCGCTTGCTCTCGGCCAGCGCGTACACGTCCTGCAAGGTCTGCAACTGCGGCGCGTTGGCGACCGCAGGAACGGGGTTCGTTTCCGTGCGCGGCGCACGGGCCACGGCTTCGCCGTAAGACGCGCGCGCGCGCGGCGCGCCACCACCGGAAGGCGGCGAAGACGGCGCGGCACTCCCGCCGCCAGCCGAACCACCATCGGCAAGCGCGCGCAGCGCCTCGTCCGGCGTCGGCAGATCGGCTGCATAGGCAAGCCGCACCAGCACCATCTCGGCCGCCTGCGCAGGCTTCGCGGAAGCGCTCACTTCGCCGATGCCCTTCGAGAGCATCTGCCACGCACGCGACAGCACACGAATGGAAATGCGCGAGGAAAGATCGCGGCCGCGATTGCGCTCCGCTTCGAACAGGCTCGCGTCTTCGAGCGAAGACGGCACGATCTTGAAGCGCGTAAGGAGGTGCGTGAACTCCGCGAGGTCGGTGAGAATCGCAGCCGGATCCGCGCCAAGATCGTACTGCTCGCGGAAGGATTTCAGCGCGGCCTGCGTGTCACCCTTCATGATTTCTTCGAACAGGTCGATCACGCGCGAGCGGTCGGCGAGACCGAGCATCGCGCGTACTTCTTCCGTCTCCACGCCCGCGCCGCTGTGGGCGATGGCCTGGTCCAGCAACGAGAGCGAATCGCGCACCGAGCCTTCCGCCGCGCGCGCAATCAGGGCGAGCGCTTCCGGCGCGGCCGTTACCTGCTCAAGCTGGCAGATTTTCACGAGATGCTTGGCGAGCGTGTCACCGTCCACGCGGCGCAGGTCGAAGCGCTGGCAGCGCGAAAGGATCGTGACCGGGACCTTGCGCACTTCGGTCGTGGCGAAGATGAACTTCGCGTGCGCGGGCGGCTCTTCCAGCGTTTTCAGCAGCGCGTTGAACGCCTGCGTCGAAAGCATGTGGACTTCGTCGAGGATGTAAACCTTGTAGCGGGCGTTTACCGGCGTGTAGCGCACCGCCTCGTTGATCTGGCGGATGTCGTCGATGCCGTTATGCGAGGCGGCGTCCATCTCGATTACGTCGACATGGCGGCCTTCGATGATCGCTTCGCAGTGGCGGCCCATCTCCGGCATGTCGAGGGTCGGCGCGCCGCCGCCGGACTTCGGCTCGTAGTTCAGCGCACGCGCGAGGATGCGCGCGGTGGTGGTCTTGCCGACGCCGCGCACGCCGGTCAGCAGATAGGCCTGCGCGATGCGGCCGCTGGCGAAGGCATTGGAGAGTGTGCGGACCATCGGCTCCTGGCCGATGAGATCGTCGAAGGATCGCGGACGGTATTTGCGTGCGAGCACCCGGTAGCCGGCGGCCGCGGGCTGCGCGCCGAACAGCGAAGCGCCTTCCTGCGCCGCGACCTTTTTTCCGGGCGTATCGTCCATCGCACCGTCCGAGGAATAAGTGGGAGGCTGGAACGATGACCCAAACCGGTCTCGTTAGGGCTGCTTCCTTCCGGACCTGACCCGGTTGGCGAGTGGCTCGTCCACCGCCAACCTCCCGCACTCTATATCGGGCGCACGGCGCGCGAAGGCAAGCGCGGGCGCGGAATTCGCTCTATTCTCGCGCGGAACCTGCCTGTTTTCTTTGGGGGATTTGTGGATTTTTCGCTCGACCCGCGGCTGGAAGCGGACTCGCTCCTCGTCGGCGACCTCGCGCTGACACAGGTCCGCCTGCACAACGACGCGCGCTTCCCGTGGCTGGTGCTGATCCCGCGCCGCCCGAACCTCGCGGAGATTTTCGACCTCAGCGAAACGGAGCGCGCAACGCTGACGCAAGAAGTGTCGGCATGTGGCGCGGAGCTGCGCGCGGTGACGCAATGCGACAAGATAAACGTCGGCGCGCTCGGCAATCTCGTGCGGCAGTTGCACGTGCACGTCGTCGCGCGCTTCGAGCGCGATCCAGCATGGCCGGGACCGGTCTGGGGCTTCGGCACGCGCACACCTTACGCAGCGGAAACTTCCGCCGATCTCATCGCGAGGTTGCGCAGCGCATTAGCCATGCGGGCATGAGCATTGCGGCGCTGTCCGCGCCGTGCCAGCGTCACCGCGTTTCTTCGATCCGATTGCCCGCATGTCCAATCCTTCCGGCCTTGAACCGAAACTCGCTTATTCCGGCGCGCCGTTCGACCGCCTCAGCGAACAGCGCGGCGACGAAGCGCTGCTCGCGAAGCTGCGTGGCGGCGCGGGTGCGCGTTACTACGCACTCGCCGGCGAGAGCATCGTGCTCGTGAAGCGCGGCGATGCGTTCGACCCTGCCCTGACCCCAAACGAAGCCGCGATGCTGGGCGAACCGCTGGAAAACGCGCTGCTCGGCAAGGAAAACGAAGAAGGACGTTTCTGCATTTCGCTGCCGCCCGAAAGCGTGGAAGCGATCAAGGGCATCGGTTTCCTTGCCATCGACCTGCGCTCGATTGCCTTGCAGGGGCTGGTCTCGCCGGGAAATCTTTCCGCGCTCGCAACCGCCAAGGCGTTGCTCTACTGGCATGCGCGGCATCGCTTCTGCTCCAACTGCGGCGCGCCTTCCCGCGTCGCGCAGGCTGGATGGCGGCGCGACTGCCCGAAATGCGAAGGCCAGCATTTTCCGCGCACCGATCCGTGCGTGATCATGCTCGCGGTACGCGGCGACAACTGCCTGCTCGCACGGCAATCGCGCTTTCCGCCCGGCATGTGGTCGGCGCTCGCGGGCTTCGTCGAACCCGGCGAAAGTCTGGAGGAAGCGGTACGCCGCGAGACGCTGGAAGAAGCGGGCCTGCCCTCCGGGCGTGTTCGCTATTTCGCGTCGCAGCCGTGGCCGTTCCCGGCGTCGCTGATGATCGGCTGCTTCGTCGAAGCGCAATCGGACACATTGAAGATCGACGAAGTCGAGCTGGAAGCCGCGCGCTGGGTTTCGCGCGCCGAAGCGGAAGCGTTGCTCACCGGCAAGCATCCGGCACGGCAATTCGCGCCGCCGCCGATTGCCATTGCCCATCATCTGGTGAAGGCGTTCGTCGCCCGCGGCGACAAATTGTTTGATTAAGAGGCTTCGTTGCGCGCCTTCATGCGGAACGGATGCGCGGGATAGACGCCGAGAATCTTCAGTTCCTCTGAGAAGAAGCCGAGTTCTTCCAGCGCGAATTTCAGCCCGCGGTCGTCCGGGTGTCCCTCGACGTCGGCATAGAACTGCGTCGCAAAGAAATTGCCGTCAATTTGGTACGACTCCAGCTTCGTCATGTTGACGCCGTTCGTCGCAAAACCGCCGAGCGCTTTGTAAAGCGCAGCCGGTACGTTACGCACCCTGAAGACGAAGGTTGTGACGACGACGCCGTTATTTGCTTTCGCCCACGACTTCTCTTTCTGCAAAATGATGAAGCGCGTTGTGTTGTGATCCTCGTCCTCGATGTTCTCGCGGATGATGTCGAGGCCATAGATTTCGGCGGCAAGCGCGGAGGCAATGGCCGCACGCGCCGGATCGTTGGCCTCCATGATCTGCCGCGCACTGCCCGCGGTGTCTGCGCCGATCACGGCGGTAAGGCCGAGTTCGCGGATCACATTGCGGCACTGGCCGAGCGCCATAACGTGGCTTTGCACGGTCCTGATCGTCTTCAACGATGCGCCCTTGACCGCCAGCAACTGATGCGAGAGCGGCAGGAAGAATTCGCCCACGATCTGCAAACCGGAATGCGGCATCAGGTGATGAATGTCGGCGACGCGGCCTGCGACCGAATTCTCGATCGGGATCATCGCGAGGTCGGCGTTACCGCCCGAAACGGCCGCGAACGCATCCTCGAAGGTCGCGCAGGGCACCGGCTCGTAATCCGGGAAGCGCTCGCGGCAAGCAATGTGCGAGTTCGCGCCGGGTTCGCCCTGAAAGACGATGGTTTTCTTCGTTGCCATGCTGCGTTCGCTTCAGATCGTTTGTTTGTTTTGCGCGAGCAACGCGCGGGCCTTTTCGAGGTCGGCGGGAGTATCGACACCGAGCGGAACACCGTCAACGAGCGCAACCTCGATGCGCATTCCCGCTTCGAGCGCGCGCAGCTGCTCCAGCCGCTCGCGTTTCTCCAGCGCGCTCGGCGGCAGCGACACGAAACGCGACAGCGCCTCGCGCCGGTACGCATAGATGCCGATGTGGTGATAGAGCGGGCCGTCGCCATGCGGCGCGGTCGCGCGGGTGAAGTAGAGAGCGCGCAGGCGCCTGGCGCCGGACGGCGTACCGACCACCTTCACCACGTTCGGGTCTTTCTTCTCCGCTTCGTCCGCGATGACGGAGGCCAGCGTCGCGATATCGGCCTGCGCCTCGATCAGCGCGGTCACGGACGCACGAATCGCATCCGGTGCGAGCGTGGGAAGGTCGCCCTGCAAATTGACCACGACCGGCGATGCGCCCGAAGGATCGGCCTTGCCGAGCGCCTCGAAAATACGGTCCGAACCGGAAGGGTGATCCGCGCGGGTCATGACTGCTTGCCCGCCCGCAGCCTCCACAGCCGAACGAATGGCCTCGTCGTCGGTCGCGACAACTACCGGACCGATCGCCGCTTCGCGGGCGCGATCGAGAACATGGAGAATCATCGGCCTGCCGCCGATGTCGGCCAACGGCTTCCCCGGCAGGCGGGTCGCCTGCATCCGCGCCGGGATCAGAACAATGGCTGAAGGGGTGGTAGACATCGGAAAACCGGCCCGGTTTTGCCCCTCCGGCCACCGGAAAAACGGCGGCAGAAGGTAGCAGCGGCGCGCGGGTTATACGGGTTGCCTCTATTGAGGCAAAGGGTTACGTCTGCCTAACGATGGGGGTGCCGGGACGCCGGCACCGGTCAATTTTCCGGAATAGCGGCCCGATGGACGGCTTCGAACTGAATAAAATTATGGGAGCCGTGCTGGGCACGCTCCTGTTCATGCTCTCGCTCAGCATCGTGACGGGCGGCCTGTTCTCCAATCCCGTCCCTGCAAAGGCCGGTTACGAGATCGCTGCGGCCGATCCGAAAGAAGCCAAGCAAAAGGGTCCGGCCGAACCTGTAGTTCCGTTCGAGAACCTGCTCGCCGAAGCCAACCCCGATAAAGGCGCTTCGATCGCGCGCCAGTGCGTTGCCTGCCACGACTTCGCCAAGGGCGGCCCGAACAAGGTGGGGCCTGAACTCTATGGCGTCGTGAATCGTCCGGTCGCATCCGCCACCGGGTTCAACTACTCGGCGCCGATGAAGGCGAAGGGCGGCAACTGGACCATCGAGGCGCTCGACAAGTTTCTCGAGAACCCGGGCAAGACTGTTCCGGGCACCTCTATGACGTTCCTCGGCATCCGCCGCGCCACCGACCGCGCCGCGCTGATCGTCTACCTGAACAAAAACTCCGACAAGCCGGGCGAACTTCCGAAGCCCGAGGCTGCTGCCCCGCAGGGCGAGCCGAAGCAAGGCGAGCCGAAAAAAGAAGAAGCGCCGAAGCATTAATCCGGCACTGCCGGATTGCCGCAATCCCGCGCTCGCGGGATTGCGTTTTGGCCCTCCCGCGAAAAAACGGTCATAATCTCCGCCGACATTGGCCCTTCCGGGGGTTCGACGGAGGTATTTTGTGACGCCGAATCTGCTTCGCCCCGCGCTTTTCGCCTGCCTCGTTTCCATCGCCGCACTGACCGGATTGTCCGCACAGGAAACTCCCTGGCGGCACGGTCTCTCGCTGCTCGGCGAATTGAAATATCCCGCCGATTTCAAGCGCTTCGATTATGTGAATCCCGATGCGCCGAAAGGCGGCCTCTTGCGCATGGGCACGGAAGGCACCTTCGACAGCTTCAACCACGTCATTCCGCGCGGCTCGGCGGCGGGCGGCATTACGCTGATCTACGATACGCTGATGGCCAGTTCGCTCGACGAGGTTTCCTCCGAGTACGGCTTGATCGCGGAGTCGGTGCGGCATCCGGCCGACTTCTCTTCGGTCACATACCGGCTGCGCAAGGAAGCGCGCTGGCATGACGGCCAGCCGATCACGCCGGAAGACGTGATCTGGACGCTGGAAATGCTGAAGGAGAACAATCCGCGCCTTCGCTACTATTACCGCAACGTCGTGAAGGCGGAGAAAACCGGCGAACGCGAGGTGACCTTCACATTCGACAAGCCGGGCAACCGCGAACTGCCGCTGATCGTCGGCCAGATTGCGCCGCTGCCGAAACACTGGTGGACCGGCACCGACGCGAACGGCAACAAGCGCAGCATCGCAAACGGTACGCTGGAACTTCCACTCGGTTCGGCCGTGTATCGCGTCAAGAATTTCGTGTCGGGACGTACCGTCGCCTATGAACGCGTGAAGGATTACTGGGGCGCGAAGCTCCCGGTGAATATCGGCCGCGATAACTTCGACGAGATCCGCTACGAATATTTCCGCGACAACGCGATCGAGCTAGAGGCCTTCAAGGCTGACCAGTTCGATTTCCGCGTCGAGACGGTCGCGAAAGACTGGGCCACGGCCTACGATTTTCCTGCGCGCAAGGACAAGCGCGTCATCCTCGAAACCTTCCCCGAAAAGGCGCGCGGCGCGATGCAGGCCGTGCTGCTGAACCTGCGCCTAGAAAAATACAAAGACCCGCGTGTCCGGCTCGCGCTGAACTACGCGATGAACTTCGAAGATATGAACAAGACGCTGTTCTTCGGGCAGTACGAGCGCATCGCCTCGTATTTCAGCGGCACCGAACTCGCCTTCTCCGGCCTGCCGCAGGGCAAGGAACTCGAAATCCTCGAAACGGTGCGCGACAAGGTGCCGCCGGAAGTGTTCACGACCGTCTACAGAAATCCCGAATATCTCAAGCCGGAATCGAAGCGCGATAACCTGCGCGAAGCCGCGCGGCTGTTCCGCGAAGCCGGTTATGTCGTGAAAGACGGTAAGCTGATGAACGCAAAGACCGGCGAGGTATTCTCGATCGAATTCCTGATCGTCAGCCCGGCGTTCGAGCGCATCATCTTGTTCTACGGCGAAGACCTGCGCCGCCTCGGCGTGCAGTGGACGGTGCGCACCGTCGATGCTTCGCAATACCAGAACAGGGTTCGCTCGCGCGATTTCGAAGCGATCATCGGCGGGTGGGGCCAATCGCTCTCCCCCGGCAACGAGCAGCGCGACTATTTCGGTTCGGAGGCCGCTGACCGTCCGGGGTCGGGCAACTATGCCGGCATAAAAGACGCGGCGGTCGATGCGCTGATCGACAAGGTGATCTACGCGAAAGACCGCGAAGAACTGATCGCCGCGACGCGTGCGCTCGACCGCGTGTTGATCTGGAACCGCTACGTGGTGCCGACCTGGACCATCGGCTATTCGCGCACCGCGCGCTGGGACCGTTTCGGGCGGCCGGATAAACTTCCCGAATATTCCTACGGCTTTCCGGAAATCTGGTGGTTCGACGAGAAGCGCGCGGAAAAGGTGGGACGCCAGAAGTGAAGCGCCGCGCGCCCGGCCTTTCCCGCCGCAACGTACTCGCGCTCGGCGCCGCCGCCGGTGCGAGTTTCGCACTTCCGCTTCGTGCGCAGACGCCTGCGAGCGCTGAACGGCATGGCATCTCGGCATTCGGCGACCTGAAATATCCGGCCAACTTTCCGCACTTCGACTATGTGAACCCGGCCGCTCCGAAAGGCGGCGCGTTCTCTCATGTCGGCGCGACGCGGCAGTTCAACCAGTCGTTCAATACCTTCAACACGCTGAACTCCTACATCCAGAAGGGCGACGCCGCGCTCGGCATGGAACTGACCTTCGCGACGCTGATGACGCGCGCGCTGGACGAGCCGGATGCGATGTATGGCCTTGCCGCGCGCGCGGTCTCGGTCTCGGACGACGGCCTCACCTATCGCTTTCACCTGCGGCCGGAAGCGAAGTTTCACGACGGCACGCGCATTACGGCGCGCGACGTGGTGTTCTCACTGCGTACGCTGAAGGAAAAAGGCCACGCCATCCTGCGGCAGTTGTTGCGCGACTTCGAGCAGGTCGAGGCGGAAGGCGACGGCACGGTCACTGTCCGTTTCGTGAAAACCCGCGGCCGCGAGATTCCGCTGATCGTTGCGGGGCTGCCGATTTTCTCGGAAGCCTATTACAAGGGCCGCAACTTCGAGGACTCCAACCTCGAAATTCCGCTCGGTTCCGGTCCCTATCGCGTCGGCCGTTTCGAGCCGGGCCGCTTCATCGAATACAATCGCGTCGGCAACTGGTGGGCGGAGAATCTCAACGTCGCACGCGGCCTGCACAACTTTGACGTCATCCGCTACGAATTCTATCGCGACCGGGACGTCGCGTTTCAGGGCTTCACCGCGCGCAACTATCTGTTCCGCGAGGAATTCACGTCCCGCATCTGGGCGAACCAGTACGACTTTCCCGCGCTTCGCGACGGCCGCGTGAAACGCGAGGTTCTTCCCGACCAGACGCCGTCTGGCGCGCAGGGCTGGTTCCTGAACACCCGGCGCCCGCAATTGCAGGATCCGCGCGTGCGCGAAGCGGTCGGCCTCGCTTTCGATTTCGAGTGGACCAACCGCAACGTCATGTTCAGCTCGTTCGAGCGGACCTATTCGTTCTTCCAGAACTCCGACGCGGAAGCGAAGGGCAAGCCTTCGCCGGAAGAACTGGCGCTGCTCGAACCCTTCCGCGGCAAGGTTCCCGATGGCGTATTCGGGGAAGCCTATCTGCCGCCGCCAAGCGACGGCAGCGGCCGCGACCGCAACCTGCTTCGCCGCGCCGTGAACCTGCTGCGCGAAGCCGGATACGACATGCGCGACAATCGCCGCGTCAACGACAAGGGACAGGGCATCGCGATCGAGTTCCTGATCGACGATCCGTCCTTCCAGCCGCACCACGCCGCCCTGATCGACAATCTCGGACGCATCGGCATTCAGGCCAGCCTGCGGCAGGTCGACCCGGTGCAATTCCGCGCACGTATCGACAGTTTCGATTTCGACGCGACCGTGCAGCGCTTCAATCTCGGCGTGACGCCGGGAGAATCGTTACGCACTTACTTCTCGTCGGAGGCCGCCGGCATAAACGGCACGCAAAATCTCGCCGGTATCAAGGATCCGGCTGTCGATGCGCTGATCGAGAAAATCGTCGAGGCAAAATCGCGTGCCGACCTGACCTTCGCCTGCCGCGCGCTCGACCGCGTATTGCGCGCGGGCCATTACTGGGTGCCGCAGTGGTTCAAGGGCAACCACTGGATCGCCTACTGGGACGTATTCGCGCGGCCGAAAGACAAGCCGCGCTACGGCCGCGGCATTCCGGAAACCTGGTGGCGCGCCCGCGCCGATTGACGCCACGAACGAAGCCGCGCAGTTTGTCCTACCTTACGGCCTGAGGCATCGATGCTCGCATATATCGTCCGCCGCCTGCTCCTGATGATTCCGACCGTGCTCGGGATCATGCTCGTATCCTTCGTGATCATTCAGTTCGCGCCCGGTGGTCCGGTGGAACAGGCCATCGCGCAACTGACCGGATCGGACCTTTCCACCTCCGACCAGATCAACCGCACCGGCAGCGAGGTTTTCCGGCAGGGCGCGCCGGGCAATACCGGCATCGACCCCTCCTCCTCGCGCTACCGCGGCGCGCAGGGTCTGGACCCACAAATCATTAAGGACCTTGAGAAGCAGTTCGGCTTCGACAAGCCCGCGCACGAGCGCTTCCTGAAGCTGCTGTGGGACTACGCGCGTTTCGATTTCGGCAAGAGCTTCTTCCACGACGCGACGGTGCTGGAGCTGATCAAGCAGAAGCTACCGGTTTCGATCTCGCTCGGCCTCTGGATCACGCTCCTCACTTATATCATCGCCATTCCGCTCGGCATCGCGAAAGCGGTGCGCGACGGCACGCGCTTCGACAGCGTGACTTCCATGCTGATCGTCGTGGGCTACGCGATCCCGTCGCTCCTGTTCGCGATCCTGCTGATCACGCTGTTCGCTGGTGGTTCGCTCAACCTGCCGTTCGGTTTGAGTTCGGCGTTCCCGTTGCGCGGGCTGACGTCCGATAACTGGGACGAGCTGACCTGGTACGGAAAGATTGCCGATTACTTCTGGCACCTCGCACTGCCGCTGACCGCAATGGTGATCGGCGCTTTCACGACGATGACGCTGTTCACGAAAAACTTCTTTCTCGACGAAATCCGCAAGCAATATGTGATGACGGCGCGCATGAAGGGCCTGAGCGAGCGGCAGGTGCTCTACGGCCATGTATTCCGCAATGCCATGCTGCTGATCATCGCGGGCTTCCCGGCGACGTTCATCGGCGCATTCTTCACCGGCTCGCTGCTGATCGAGCAGATTTTCTCCCTCGACGGCCTCGGCCTGCTCGGCTTCGAGGCGGTCGTGAAGCGCAATTATCCGATCGTATTCGCTACTCTTTATATTTTCTCGCTGCTCGGACTGATCATGGGCCTGATCTCCGATCTCATCCTCACATGGGTCGATCCGCGGATCGATTTCGAGACGCGCGAGGTCTGAGATGGATCAACTCGTTCCGCCCGCGGTCATGCAGCCGGACGCCGCACTGCCGAAAGACTCCGAACCGGCGGCCACGCCGAAGAAGAAATCCCGCCTTTCGCCGCTCAACCAGCGGCGCTGGGACAACTTCAAACGCCACCGGCGCGGATACTGGTCGCTCTGGATTTTCTCGATCCTGTTCGTGATTACGCTATTCGCCGAACTGATCGCGAACGAGCCGTACCTGATTTCCTACGAAGGCAAATACTATTACCCGTTCCTGAAATCCTATGAGCTTTCGACCTTCACCAAGGACGATCTCGATCAGGGGATTATCGCCGAGTATCATGACGCGGCGTTCCAGAAGCAGATCAATGACAAGGGCGGCTTCATCCTGTGGCCGCCGATCCGCTTCCATTACACCACGCGCAACCTTGATATCCCCTCGCCGGCACCATCGAAGCCGACCTGGCTCTATACGGAAGCGGAATGTAAAGCGACGGCAGAGAAACGCGGCGGCGAAGGCTGCGCCTCGCTCGACAAGAACTGGCTCGGCACCGACAACGCAACCCGCGATGTGCTGGCGCGCATCATTTACGGCTTCCGGATTTCCGTGCTGTTCGGACTCGTCCTCACGCTGGTCTCCAGCGTAATCGGCATCGCGGCCGGTGCGGTGCAGGGATATTTCGGTGGCTGGACCGATCTTCTGTTCCAGCGCTTCATCGAGATCTGGACATCGGTACCGACGCTTTACGTGCTCCTGATCATCGCGGCGGTGCTGCCGCAGGGCTTCTTCATCCTGCTTGGAATTCTACTACTGTTTTCATGGACGGCGCTGGTCGGCGTGGTCCGCATCGAGTTCCTACGTGCGCGCAACTTCGAATATGTGCGCGCCGCGCGGGCGCTTGGCGTCTCCAACCGCGTGCTGATGTTCCGCCACATCCTGCCGAATGCGATGGTGGCCACGCTCACCTCCATGCCGTTCATCCTTGCCGGATCGGTCGGCACGCTGACCGCGCTCGACTATCTGGGCTTCGGTCTGCCGCCCGGTTATCCATCGCTCGGCGAATTGCTCAATCAGGCGCGCAGCAACCTGCATGCGCCCTGGCTGGCCTTCACCGGGTTCTTCACGGTCGCAATCCTGCTGACACTGCTCATCTTCATCGGTGAAGCGGTACGCGATGCGCTGGACCCGCGAAAGACTTTCACATGAGCGCCGGCGAAACCCTGCTCGCGGTCAACGGCCTCTCCATCGCCTTCCGGCAAGGCGGCGGGGAAGTGCGCGCGGTCGACAACGTTTCCTTCGACATCAAGCGCGGCGAGACCGTCGCCATCGTCGGCGAATCCGGCTCCGGCAAGTCCGTGACAGGGCTTTCGGTGCTGAAGCTCCTGCCCGGCTCTGCGCATCATCCGAGCGGCGAAATCCTGTTCGAAGGCCGCGACCTGCTGAAAATGAACGAGAACGAGATTCGCAAGGTCCGTGGCAACGACATCACGATGGTGTTCCAGGAGCCGATGACCTCGCTCAATCCGCTGCACACCATCGAGCGGCAGATCGCAGAGACGCTGGAGCTGCATCGCGGAATCAAAGGCGACGCAGCGCGCAGCCGCGTGGTCGAACTGCTGCGCGAGGTCGGTATCCGTGATCCGGAGACGCGGCTTTCCGATTTCCCGCATCAGCTTTCCGGCGGCCAGCGTCAGCGCGTGATGATCGCGCTTGCGATTGCCAACGAGCCGAAGCTGTTCATCGCCGACGAGCCGACCACCGCGCTCGACGTCACCGTGCAGGCGCAGATCCTGAAGCTGCTGAAAGAGATGCAGGGGCGGCTCGGCATGGCGATGATGTTCATCACCCATGACCTCAACATCGTGCGCAAGATCGCGGACCGCGTCTGCGTGATGAAACAGGGCAAGATCGTCGAACAGGGCACGGTCGCGGAAATCTTCAGGAACCCGCAGCACCCCTACACCAAGGCCCTGCTTGCGGCGGAGCCGAAGCCGCAATCCGCGCCGCCGCAGCCGGATGCGCCCGCCATCGTCGAAACCGACGATTTGAAAGTCTGGTATCCGATCCGGCGCGGGCTGTTTCGCCGCGTGGTGGGTCACGTCAAGGCGGTCGATGGCGTCACGCTTAAAATCCGCAAAGGCGAGACGCTCGGCGTGGTCGGCGAATCCGGTTCCGGCAAGACCACGCTGGGTCTTGCGTTATTGCGCCTTATCTCCAGCGAGGGGCCGATCGTTTTCCTCGGCAATCCGATTCAGGGGTTGAAATTCAAGAAGATGCGGCCGCTCCGCCGCCACATGCAGATCGTGTTTCAGGACCCCTACGGTTCGCTGTCGCCGCGCCTTTCCATCAGCGAGATCGTTTCCGAGGGCCTGCGCGTACATCAGCCTTCGCTGACGGCGGAACAGCGCGACGAGCGCGCCGCGCGGGCGCTCGCCGATGTCGGCCTCGACCCGGAAACGCGGCACCGCTATCCGCACGAATTCTCCGGCGGACAACGCCAGCGCATCGCGGTTGCGCGCGTCATGGTGCTGGAGCCGGAGTTCATCGTGCTCGACGAACCGACCAGCGCGCTCGACATGCTGGTGCAGTCGCAGATCGTCGATCTGTTCCGCGAATTGCAGAAGAAACGCGACCTCACCTACCTGTTCATCAGCCACGACCTGCGCGTGGTCGCCGCACTCGCAAGCCATGTCATGGTGATGCAGAACGGAAAGATCGTCGAACAGGGACCTTCGGAACGCCTGTTCAAGAACCCGGAGCAGGAATATACGCGCGCGCTGTTCGCGGCGGCGTTTTCGCTCGAAACCCACGCCGGGGTGCAGGAATAGTCAGCGCGCTGCCGACCCCAGCGCGCGCATCGTCTCCAGTGCTTTCGCGCTGACGCCGGGTTTATCCACCGGTCCGACCAGAGTATCGCCCGCGGGCGTGATGGCGCTGTAGCGCAGGATGTTGCGCTTCAGGCTGCGCAACGTGTGCGCGAAGAAGAACCAGCGATATAAAAATGCGGGCATCCCCATCGTCACCACGATGCGGGCGGTCTTTCCCTTCAATAATCCGGGCGAGAGCGACATCCGTTCCGGCTTAAACGCGAAGCCGGGCCGCAGCACCTGCTCGAAGAAGCCCTTGAGCAGCGCCGGCGGCGCGCCGAGCCATAGCGGGTAAACAATGACGAGATGGTCAGCCCATGCGATGGCGGCTTGCGCCTCGCTCACTTTCCGATCGGGTTGCCCGCGTTCCCAGCCTGCGCGGTCGCGAAGGCAGTCGATGCCGGCGGAAGCAATTTCGATCGTCTTCACTTCATGCCCGGCAGACGCGGCAGCGTCCCGGTATGCCCCCGCGAGGGCATGGCATAACCGCGCCGGGTCGGGATCGGGATGGCCGTCGATGACGAGGATGCGCCTGCTCATCCGTGCATGCTAGCGCGGGTTACGCCACGCGCCTTTGACGCCGGTCAACCGCTCAGCGGGGCCGCCGGATGGCGAGAATTTCGGAACCGCCACTGGCGATTCTGGCGGCCGCAGCGTCGAGCGGTTCTTCCGCGACCATCATGTGATGCGCGTTAGCGTGCAGCAGCCGGTTCTCGCCGGAAACGATGCCGACGTGACCTTTCCAGAATACGAGGTCGCCGCGCGCGGCAATGGAAATATCCGTGCCGATGCTCCTGCCTAGCGCCTGCTGCATGTCGCTGTCGCGCGGGGATTCCGTTCCCGCGCTTTGCAGCGCGACCTGCACGAGGCCGGAGCAATCGAGGCCCGACGCAGTTTTCCCGCCCCACAGGTATGGCGTGCCGAGAAAGCGGGCTGCGACTTCGACGAAATCTTTCTCGCGATAGTCCGCTGCTGCCACATGCTGTTTCGGAACGAAGCCGCCGTCGGCCAGCGTTATGAAGTTTTCACGCTCCTCGCGCGCGGCAAGCAGGCTGCCGAACGGCAGCGCGCGCAGTAGCGGCGACTTGATGTCGGGCTTCGGAAACACAAGCGCGCGCAGCGCGCGCACGCGGTGGGTGGCGGATTCGATTTTCTGCGAGAGCGCTTCGCTCGGCAGCCAGCCGACATAACCATCCCGAACAAGCTGCCCCCACGACCAGCCTTCTTCGGTCGATTCATAAACAGTGAATATCTCGCCATGCAGCGCCTGCGTATCGAGCGGCATTTCCGGCGAAGGCTGCGCGCGCAACGGCGCAGAAGATGCGACGACACGCATCGGCGTGCCTTCGGCGAAGCGCGTGGCTTCCACCTTACCGCGCAGGTGCGCGGCGGCGAGATCGGGCCGTGCGGGCGTCAGCCTGCGGTCGAACGCAGCCGTCATAGCGGCAGGTCTTTCGCTTTCTCGCGGACGAGATCGCCGAGCCGCTCGACATAGAGCGCGCCCTTCACCGTCCGCTGCACGACGACATTGCGCCGGTCGGAAGGGTCGCGGCGGCGCTGCAACAATTCCATCCGGCCCATCGTATCGAGCGCACGCGTGATCACCGGCTTCGTGACATTGAGCTTCGCAGCCAGCCCGCGCACCGTATGCGGCGGCTGTTCGAGATAAACAGTGAGCAGGATCGTAAGCTGCCGCGCCGACAGGTCGCGATCGTCGTCGCGCACCATCGCGTAGTTCACGTCATGCAGCAGTTTCAGCGCCTGCGAAGGACGAAGATCGACGGCCACGGCAGCCTGTATAATTCGTTTCGGAGCCGTATCATTTCAGCGCGCGCCCTGCCGCGCAAGCCTCAGCCGTAGCGTTCGGTTAACAGCGCGAACAGCGCACGCACGGAATGGGCTTCGCCGCCTTCGGGACGGCCCGGCCTTTCCTTCGGATTCCACGCGAAGATGTCGAGGTGCATCCAGCTTTTCGCCTGTGCGACGAATTTGGAGAGGAACAGCGCGGCCGTGATCGCGCCCGCATGGCCGCCGCCAACATTGTTGGTGTCGGCGATTTTCGAATCCAGCATCGACATGTACGAACGCCAGAGCGGCATCCGCCACAGCGGATCGCTCTCGCTTGCCGCGAAGCGCGCGAGATCATTCCAGAGCTTGTCGTCGTCGGTGAAGGCGGGAGGAATTTCCGGGCCGAGCGCGACGCGCGCCGCGCCGGTGAGCGTGGCGAAGTCGATCATCAGATCCGGCTTTTCCTCGTCGCCCCATGCAAGCGCATCGGCGAGCACGAGCCGTCCTTCAGCGTCCGTGTTGCCAATCTCGACGGTGATGCCCTTGCGGCTCCGGAAAATATCGCCGGGACGGAAGGCAATGCCGGAGATCGAATTCTCCACCGCCGGAATGATGACACGCAAACGCACGGGCAGCTTCGCGCTCATGATCATGTGCGCGAGCGCGAGCGAGGCCGCGGCGCCGCCCATGTCCTTCTTCATCAGCAGCATGGCGCTGTCGGGCTTGATGTCGAGGCCGCCGGTATCGAAGCACACGCCCTTGCCGACCAGCGTCACCTTCGGATGCGAGGATTTCCCCCAAACCAGATCGAGGATGCGCGGCGCGCGGTCGCTGCCCTGTCCGACGGCATAGACCAGCGGAAAGTTTTTCTTCAACAGCGCCGTGCCGACGATGCTGGATACTTTCGCGCGATGTTTCTTTCCGAGTGCGCGCACCGCGGCTTCCAGCTCGGCCGGGCCGAGATCGTTCGCGGGGGTGTTGACGAGATCGCGCGCCAGCGAAACCCCTTCCGCGATGCGCGTAATCTCCGCGCCATCGACGCCGGACGGCACGACGAGGCGCGGGCGCTCGCCTTTCTGCGGACGGTACTTCGTAAAACGATACGAACCGAGCGCGAAGGCGAGGACGGCAAGGCGCGCATTTTCCGGCGCGCGCGCGAAGGTCCAGTCGCCGCCGGGCAGCACGTTCGCGAGCTTGCCTGCGAGAAACGGATCGCGGTCCTTCGCATCCGTCTTGCCCAGCCCGAACAGGCAGCCTGCGATTTCGCCCTTCGCATCGGGGAGCAGAAGATGCCGGCCCGCTTCCGCCTGAAAGCCCGCGGCCTTAGCGAATGCGCGCGCTGCGGCGGGAAGCCCGGCCTCGACCTTCTTCCAGCTTGCGTCATCGACGCACCAGACCGGCTTGGCGTTGCTTGAAGAGGCGGCAAGGGTGGGATGCATGGAATCGCTCAAACGCTTGGAAAATGCGGGGTTTTCGCCCTCTACCACGGCCCGGAATCACGCGAAAGCAGCCGGTTTAACGGCCTATTAGGGTTAATGGATTATTGCTGCCCCGTGCGACGGACCGCTTGCAGCGAGCCGTCACGGAGCTTGTTGTATGCAGTACCCCTCCTCCGCCGTTCACCACGGCTTCCTGAACGGCGTTTCGCGCATTGCGATTGCAGCCGCGCTCGCGATTTCGCTCGGCGCATGCGCCGCGAAACAGAATCCCGACATAACCGGCTCGATCCCGACGCCGCCGACACAGGAGCAGGCCCGCGAAAACGTGGACCGGCTCGGCGACCGCTACCGCGCGAACGACAGCGACCCGGCAGCCGCCATCGCCTATGCGCAGGCGTTGCGCCGCACCGACCAGCGCGCGCAGGCAGTCGCCGTACTCGAACAGGCTTCGATCAAGAATCCGAAACACAAAGGGCTGCTCGCCGAATATGGCCGCGCGCTCGCCGATGTCGGCCGCTTGCAGCAGGCGCTCGACGTGCTGTCGCGCTCGCATACGCCCGACCGGCCGGACTGGCGCATCCTGAACGCGCAGGGCGCGATTTACGATCAGCTCGGCAACTACAAGGAAGCGCGCCGCTTCTACCAGACCGCGCTCAAGATCGTGCCGGAAGAACCGTCGATTCTCTCGAACCTCGGTCTTTCCTACATTCTGTCGAAAGACCTCAAACAGGCGGAGGCGACCCTGCGCCGCGCCGCCGATCATCCGCGCGCCGACCGCCGCGTGCGCCAGAACCTTGCGCTGTCGCTGGCGCTGCAAGGCAAGTTCGAGGAAGCCGAAAGAATCGCAGCTGGCGACCTGCCGCCCGACGAAGCCCGCGAGAACGTCGCCGCGCTCCGTCAGATGATCAAGGATCAGCAGCAGCCGCGGAACCATCCGCGCTCTTAACCGAAAGCAATTGCCGGAATAAAAAAGCGCCCGGAAGCGGGCGCTTTTTTATTTGCGAGTCTTCGCCGGCGTTACTTGATCTCGGTCATGACGCGGATTGCAGCCGGACCCATGATCACGATGAACAGCACCGGCAGGAAGAACAGGATCATCGGCACGGTGAGCTTTGGCGGCAGTGCCGCGGCCTTCTTCTCCGCTTCGGCCATGCGCTGGTCGCGGATTTCCTGTGCGAGCACGCGCAACGCCTGCGCCAGCGGCGTACCGTAGCGCTCGGCCTGAATCAGTGCGGTACAAACCGCCTTCACGCCGTCGATGCCGGTGCGCGCGGAAAGATTTTCGAACGCCTGGCGGCGGTCCTGCAAATACGAAAGCTCGGCCGTGGTCAGCGTGAACTCCTCGGCCAGCGGCACCGATTGCGAGCCGATTTCCTGGCTGACGCGCTTGAACGCGGCGTCGATGGACATGCCGGATTCGACGCAGATCAGGAGCAGGTCGAGCGCATCGGGGAAAGCACGGCGGATGGAGGTCTGCCGCCGCGTGATCATGTTCTTCAGGAACAGCTGCGGCAGCTTCATGCCGAGGAACGCCGCGCCGAGACAGATGGCGATGCGCACCATTGCGGGCTGGCCGATATCCACCAGCACGAACAGGTAGAAGATCGCGAAGCAGAACATGATGATCGGCATGATCAGCCGGAAGAACAGGAACGTGGTCTGCGGTCCCTGCCCGCGATAACCGGCCTGTACCAGCGTCGCTTTTATTTCTTCCTCGCCGAGCCACTTCTTCAGATCGAGCTTGTCGACGATCCCCTGCATGAACGCCTTCGGCGTGGGGCGCAGGTTCACCTTCTCGCCGCGCGCCAGCTTCTCGCGCTCGCGGGCGCGGATCTTGCCGCGTTCCACCGCCAGCGTCTTCATGCGGCGGTCGAGGCTATCGCCGGAGATGTAGGGCATCGCCAGCGTGTAGATCGTCGCGATCACGGCAATCGCCGTGAGCAGCGTCGTCATGAAACGCGGGTCGCTGAGCTTGCTGTAAATGAGATCGACCATACGCGCGTTCCTAGAAGTCGAAATTGATCATGCGCTTCATGACAAAGACGCCGATCGACATCCACAGGGCCGAGCCGGCCATCAGCACGCGGCCGGTATCGGTGGTCCAGAGCAATTCGATGTAGCCGGGGCTGGTCAGATAGACGAGCAGCATCACCGCGAAGGGCAGCGAAGCGATGATGCCGGCGGAAGCCTTGGCTTCCATACTCATCGCCCTGATCTTGCCTGCCATCTTCTTGCGCTCGCGCAGCACGCGCGAAAGGTTGCCCAGCGCCTCGGAGAGGTTACCGCCCGCGGACTGCTGAATCGAAAGCACGATGCCGAAGAAATTGGCTTCCGCCAGCGGCACGCGCTCGAACAACTTCGTCGCCGACTCGCCGAGCGACATGCCGATTGCCTGTCCTTCAGCGATGGTGCGGAATTCGCCTTTCACCGGCTCGCTGGTCTCGCTCGCGACAATGCGGATACAGTCGCCGACCGGAAGACCCGCCTTCACGCCGCGCACGATGACGTCGATGGCGTTCGGAAGCTCTTCGATGAATTTCTTCTCGCGCTTCTTCTTCAGGTAGCCGATCACCCAACGCGGCAGGCCGAACGCAGCCGCACCGCCGGCGGGCAGCGCGATCAGCGGATTTCCGCTAAAGGTGAAAACGAGAAAACCGGCAACGAGACCGACCACGCCGCTCATGATGAAGAAGGTCTTCTTCGTGGTCTGGAGACCCGCCTGCTTGAGGCGAATTTCGATGGGCGGGTTCTTGACGTTCTTCTGGCGCTGCTCGAGCTGCTTCAGCGTTTCCTCGACCTGCTGCTTGCGCAGGGTCGTGCTGTCGGTCGCGCCCTTGTTCTTGCGTTTTGCATGAATCTCGTCCGCCGAGATTTCGCGAACGCGCTGCTCCGCGCGCCGCTCGCCGGAGATCAGCGGATAGAGAAAAACGTAAGCTACGCCGCCGACGGCGACAGTGATCAGGAATGCGAAGGCCATCGAACTCATGTCACGCGCCTATCGCTTGAAGTCGTCCGTTTCGGAGGCGTCGAGCGCTTCCGCCAGACGCACCTGCTCGCCGTAATATTTTGCGCGATCCCAGAACCGCGGCTGGCCGATGCCAGTGGAACGGTGGCGGCCGATGATGTTGCCGTTCGCGTCCTCACCGAGATATTCGAAGACGTAGAGGTCCTGCGTCGTGACGACTTCGCCTTCCATGCCGACCACTTCGGTGACATGCGTGATACGGCGCGAGCCGTCGCGCATACGCGACGCCTGAATGATAACGTCAATCGACGACACCACCATTTCGCGGATGGTGCGCGGCGGCAGCGAGAAGCCGCCCATCGTGATCATGGATTCGAGACGGGACAGCGCTTCGCGCGGAGAGTTCGCGTGCAGCGTACCCATCGAGCCGTCATGGCCGGTGTTCATGGCCTGCAACAGGTCGAACGCCTCGGGTCCGCGGACTTCGCCGACGATGATGCGTTCGGGACGCATACGCAGACAGTTCCGCACCAGATCGCGCATCGTCACCTGACCCTCGCCTTCGAGGTTCGGCGGCCGCGTTTCGAGGCGCACTACATGCGGCTGCTGAAGCTGCAATTCGGCCGCGTCTTCACAGGTGATGATACGCTCATCGTTGTCGATGTTCGCGGTCATGCAATTGAGCAGCGTGGTCTTACCGGAGCCGGTACCACCGGAGATCAGCGTGTTCACGCGGCAGCGGCCGATGATTTTCAGCAACTCCGAACCCTGCGCCGAAATCGAGCCGAACTTGACGAGATCGTCCAGCTTCAGCTTGTCCTTCTTGAACTTACGAATGGTGAGCGCGGGGCCATCGATGGAGAGCGGTGGCACGATCACGTTGACACGGGAGCCGTCGGGCAAGCGCGCGTCGCAAATCGGCGAAGCTTCGTCCACGCGGCGGCCGACCTGGCTCACGATGCGCTGGCAGATGTTCTGAAGCTGCTGGTTGTCGCGGAAGCGGATGCCGGTCTGCTGAATCTTGCCTTTGACTTCGATGTAGACCGTGTCCGAGCCGTTCACCATGATGTCGGCGATGTCGTCGCGGGCAAGCAGCGGCTCCAGCGGACCGTAGCCAAGCACGTCGTTGCAGATGTCGTCGAGCAGTTCTTCCTGCTCGGCAATCGACATCACAACGTTCTTGATCGCGATGATTTCGGTAACGATGTCGCGGATTTCCTCGCGTGCCGCGATCGGTTCCAGCTTCGCAAGCTGGGTAAGATCGATCGCCTCGATCAGTGCGCCGAAGATCTGGCCTTTGACCTCGTAGAAGCTCTCGGAGCGCTGGTTGCTCATCACCGGCGCCGGAGCGATCGGCGGTGCCGGAACGGAAGGCGTGCGCGGCGGGGGGGCGGCCGGCGCAAAATCGGAAACCACCCGCGGCGGCAACGCAACGCCGGGCGCCGGCTGCTGCGGCACGCTCGGCGCGGGCGGCGGGGCCATTTCCCGGACGCCTGCGTTTCCGCCTGAACCTCTCTTGCCGAACATGAACGACCTCGACCCGGCTTACGCCAATTTCTTTTCGCTTACTTCCGCTTCAGCCGCGCCAGCAGCGGCGAGAGGAAGTCTTTTTTCTGTGCCTTGGCTTCCGCGCGGCCGGTGATCATCTTCGCGACGCTGAGGAAGGTATCGGCGGTTTTATGCTTCGCGGCGACTTCCGCGATCATCTGCCCGTTGTTCGAAGCGGTGCCGAATAACTGCGGCTCGAACGGTATGATCGCGACCGGCTCGGCTTCGAGCGCTTTCGCGAAATCAGCGGTGCGGACTTCCGGACGCTTCGGAATGCCGACCTGATTGAGCAGGTACATCGGCGCCTTGTCGTTCGGGCGCGCGGCTTTCGCGAAGTCGTAGATGTTTTTCGCGTTACGAAGGTTGGGCAGATCCGGCGCAGCGACGATGAGGAGTTCGTCGGCGCCGGTCAGCGCGCGCTTCGCCCATCCGCTCCAAAGATGCGGCAGGTCGAGCACGATATAGGGCACAGAGCCGCGCAGCGTATCGAGCACCGGCTCGATGGCTTCCGGCGAGAAATCGTATTCGCGATCCAGCGTCGCCGGCGAAGCAAGCAGGCTCAGGTGATCCGTGCATTTCGAGAGCAGGCGGTCGATGAAGGCCGTATCGACGCGGTCGGGAGAGAACACCGCATCCGCAATGCCTTGCGGCGGGTCCTGATTGAAATCGAGGCCCGCGGTGCCGAACGGCAGGTCGAGGTCCGCTACCACGGCGTCAATCGCGAGATCGCGCGCAATCGCAAACGCGATGTTATGCGCAACGGTAGATGCGCCGACGCCGCCCTTTGCGCCAAGCACGCCGATAATCCGTCCTACCGGCTTGGCATCGGCCGCCGAGAACAGGCCGGAGATCGACGCGACGATATCGAGCGTCGAGAGCGGAGAAACCAGATAATCGCTGACGCCGCGGCGGGTGAGTTCGCGATACAGAATGATGTCGTTGACGCGGCCGACAACGATAACCTTGGTGCCCGCGTCGCAGACTTCCGCCAGACGGTCGAGGCCTTCCAGCAGCGCGTTTCCATGACCGTTGTATTCGATCATGATCACGTTCGGCGTCGAGGCGTTGCGATAGGCTTCGTCCGCAGCGGCAAGCCCGCCCATCGAAACCTTAAGATGCGCGCGCGCCATGCGCCGGTCCGCGCCTGCCGACTGCACGGCATGGGCAAGCTCGGCGGTTTCGCAGAACGCCTGAATCGTAATGCGCGGCACCGGAGCGATGTGACGCTCCGGCTCCGCGGCGACGGAATTAGGATCTATGGCGGGTGCCGGTCTCATTTACTGTCCCACTGTGCTCACACGGCCGTTGGAATTGGTCTGATAGGTGGTCGAGGGATCCTGGCCCTGACGATATTTGTCGACGACGGTGCGGCGGCGCGCGGCATAAGCCGGATTCTCTGCGCGCGGCTGCACGAGGTCTTCGGGATTGGCGACCGATTGCGCGAGGTTGTGCTGCGTCGCGCAGCCGAAGTTCGAATACGGCTCGTTGTTCATCGAGCGGAATGTCGGTGTCGGTCCCAGGTCGTCCACGCCGGCGTGGCAGCGATTTGCCACCTGTGCGCGCGTGGTCGGGAAGGTCAGCAGGATCGGTGCGACGTTCGCCGCGCTCTGCGGCTGATAGCTGCGAACCTGAATCGCGCGCGGCGGCACGCCGGACGCGGAGAGCAGGCTGCGCAATTCCTTGATGGTGCGGCTCGACGAAACCTCGTTGGCGACGCCTTGCGGAATCTGGATCGTCAGCGGCCCCGAACCATAACGGCGCCACTGCGCGGCAAGGCTGCCACCGAGCGCGCGCTGTTCCGGCGTCAGACCTGCGCGGCCGGAGCCGACGAACATCTGCACCGCGTGTTCGCCTTCCGCGATCTGGATCGGATGACGATCGCGATAGTCATGCGGAATTCCGCCGGTCACGATCCGGTCGGACTGACAACCCGCGACTGCGAGAGAGAAAAGGCCGACGAGGAGCGCCGCGCGGCAGCGAACCCGAAACACGCTTGATACCGACATCACACGCTCCACTGACACTTAATCCAGAATGAACCCATAGTCGCCCTTGAGACGTTTCGGGTCGTTGACACCGGGAACGCCGTAAATCCTGTTGAGACGGCCGATCAGAACGGTCGACTGATCGGACGGATTGGCAAAACCTTCATCCGGCCGCACCAGATCCTGACGCGCAGACGGCTTCACGACATAGGGCGTGACCATGATCATCAGTTCGGTCTGGCCCGTGATGTAGTCGCGGCTCTTGAACAGCGTGCCGAGCACCGGAAGATTCATCAGGCCCGGCAGGCCGTTGATGTTCTGTTTGGTCTGCTCCTGCAGCAGGCCCGCCATCACGATCGTGCCGCCGGAGGGCAGCTCGATCGTCGAGTTGGCGCGGCGAACGCGCAGCGCCGGAATGGTGACGGACGAAAGACGGATCGCGCCTTCCGCAGAGAGTTCGCTGACCTCGGTCGCAACCCGCATGCTGATGCGGCCCTCACCGAGCACGACCGGCGTGAACTCGAGGCCCACACCGAACTGCTTGAATTGAATCTGGATCTGACAGCCGTTGACGGGATCGCAGCTCTGACCGGCGGGGATCGGGAATTCGCCACCCGCAAGGAACTTCGCGGACTCACCGCTGATCGCAGTCAGGTTTGGCTCCGCCAGCGTGCGCATGATGCCGGCCTGCTCCATGGCTCGCACGGTCGCAGTGACGGTGCCGCCATTTGGCAACTGGAAGACCGGCGAGATCGCGGTGTTCGAGAGCGTCTGGTTCTGCGCGGAGAACGGGTTGTTGGTCGTAAAGTTCACGACCGCCGTGCCGACATTGATGCTGGCGCCCTGCAAGTCCACGCCGAGCTGTTTCAGGATGTTGCGCTGAACTTCCGCCACGGTCACCTTGATCAGCACCTGCTCGCGATCGCGGATGGTGAGGCCGTTCACGACCTTGTTGGCGTCTCCGACGAGGCGCGACGCGGTGTCGAAGATCTGCGCCGCTTCGGCTGCATTGTTGACGAGGCCGGAGAGCACAAGGCTGTCGCCGATGGCGTCGATCTTGATCTGCGCGTTCGGCGCGATCTTCTGCACAGCAGCGCGCACACCGGTCGCATCCAGCGCAACTTCGATGTCATAAGCCGCGATTTGTTTGCCGTCGGCGTCGAAGAAAATGATGTTGGTCTGGCCGGCCTTCACGCCGATCAGGTAGGCGCGGCGCGCCGAGCGCATCACCGCGTTCGCAATCGCCGGATTCGCGACCAGCACGTCCTTGGCATCGACGGGAAGGTCGATCACGACGGTCTTGCCGATGCCGAGCGGAAGAAATCCGCCAATGCGCTGCTGCACCACCGGCTTCGCATAGGGCTGCGCGCCGGGGAGATCGCTCGCATCCGCGCGCGGCGAACCGGAGAAGAACGCAATCCCCGCGAACAGCGAAAAGAAAGCGAATGTTAACCCTGCTTTGGCGGCCAGCTTGTTTTGCATGGGGAACACCGGTCCTTCGCTTACTTCACGGTCTGGCTGGAGTTGATGCCGAAGCGGACGAAGTTGATCCGGCTCGACGTCTGCTGCGGATCTTCGGTCGTCTCACTCAGCAAATTCGGTTTGGCGTCGGCGAGCGAGCGCAGCGCGAGCGATAGCGTGCCGCGCTGGCGGGCCTGCGCCAGAATTTCGGCCTGCTGGCCGTTCAGTTCGAGCGTCGCGGTCTTGCCGATCACGACGCGCGAGCCGTTCTTTTCTTCGATGGCCTGATCGATCGCGAGCACGCGGATGTTGCGGAGAATCGTCTCGCTGACGATGCCGTCATTGCCGCCCTGCTGCTGCGCAGTCTGGTCGCGGCGCGTGAGAATCACGTCCACGCGGTCGTTCGGCAGGATGAAGCCGCCTGCGCCGGTTTCGGCCGAGATTTCGGTCGAGATCGCGCGCATGCCCGCGGGAAGAATCGCGGACATGAAGCCGGAGCCGTCGGCGCGGATCAGTTTCTGGTCGCGAATCGGCTCGCCGGCAATGAAGGGCGAGCGCGCAACCGCGCTCTTGAATTCCTCGATGGCGTTCGGACGATTGGTGCGGCGGATGAACAACGGCCCCGCGGCCGCGACCGGCCATGCCTGCCAGGTCAGATCGTCGGCGGAAACCGCACGGCCGACACCGATGTCGACCTTGGCCACGAGAATCTCGACCGTCTCCGCCTGCGGGCGCACGATCTGCGGCACTTGCTGCACGATTACCTGACGCTCTCCACCGGAGAGCATGAAGGCAAGACCGCCGGCGACGACGGCGATTAGCAGTACGATCAGACGCGCGGGTTTCATACGCTCACTTCCACTCGTTCGAATCCGTGAGCACCCGATATGGGTCGCACGGTCGCCTCATGCCGGATTTCACCAGCTAAGGGTCAACTTATGGTTAATGAGCGGTAGATGTTTTTAGCGGGCTGACAGGGCCTTAGGCCGTGAGGGCACGCATGTAGGGGGTGTCGGGGAAGACCAGCAGTCCGGCGATGGCAAGCGCGATGCCGTAAGGAATCCCGCTGTCCACCGCATGCAGGCGGGCAATCCAGCCCTGGCGCGCGAACACCGCGGGCAACGGCAAGGTCCGCAGCCAGACGATCATCAGCGTCAGCAATCCGCCCGCAATTGAAGCGACCAGCAGATACTCAAGAAGATGTGAGAAGCCGAGCCACAGGCCGGTCGCGGCCGCGAGCTTGGCGTCGCCCCCGCCGATCCAGCCGCGTGCGAAGAAGCCGAACGAAACCACCAGCACGGCGAACCCGGCCAGCAGATGCCGCCCGATATCGCCCCAGCCCATCCCGGTCAGCCAGGCTACCAGGAAGAAACCGGCGACCAGCGCCAGCGATACGCGGTTGGAAATCGTCATGCTGACGAGATCGCTCGCCGCGGCGAACGCCATCATCGCCGGAAAGAGACCGAGTACGAGAAGTTCGAGCATCATCTTCATCACGCGCGTGAGGAAACCGCACGCAGCCTACAGGGCTACTCATAAGCGAAAGATGAATCGGACCTTAAGAAAATGAAAAGACCCCGGCCGGAGCCGGGGTCTATCGAACGCAGCGCGAGAGAAGTCAGGAACCCGTAGAGTTCCTTACTTCAGTGCGTTTTCGACCGAAGTGAAGGTCGAAGTCAGCTTGGTGCCGACACCCTGCACGACCGCGATGATCGCGACCGAGATACAGGCGGCGATCAGACCGTATTCGATGGCGGTCGCGCCGGATTCGTCTTTCAGAAAGCGAACAAGATTCTTCATTGGAGGCTCCCACGTAACAGACAAGGCCACCGGCTCTTCTGTCCGGTGATGAACATAAGCTACGAAAAAGTTCCTTCGTTCCCGTGAAGCGCGGCGATTAAAGTTGAATCGAAAGTTCCGGCTTTCTGACCGTTTGCCATTCATACCCTGGAAACGCGAAAGGCCCCGGACGATGCCGGGGCCTTTGCTTTTCGAAGTTCGCGAACGCTTACTTGAGGGCGTTCTGAACCGAAGTGAACGTCGAGGTCAGCTTGGTGCCGACGCCCTGCACGACCGCGATAATCGCAACCGAGATACAGGCGGCGATCAGGCCGTATTCGATGGCCGTAGCACCGGACTCGTCTTTCACGAAACGAGCAAGAGTTTTCATCTTTCAAGGCTCCTTGAACCTAGTTGGCTCTCTGCGCTTACGTCCGCCGGGCTTTTGTTGCCCGATCGAACTGGTGCCAACCTACATCGCGTGCATTGCGTCACGGTTAATTCGATCGCAGAAACCCTGTGTTTTCAGCGGGAAACGAAACAGCGTTAACGATCGTTTGCCGAGATCGAAGAACCTTTAGAAAACAACGGCGGTAGCTTGACACCGCGCCTCGAACACCAATGTAGAGAACGAAGACAGCGAAGCGCATTTGGAGTTCATTCACCATTTTCGCGGAGATTGTCGCAGTCAAAGTGTATGTCGCGTGAGGAGTTGGCCGTGTTGCGTTCGTTGCCGAGAGTACTGCTCGTGATCTGCGCGTTCGCGCTGATGCCGGGCAAGTCGCCCGCCGATACCTTCGGCGTGATGCTCGATCAGGCGCGTATCCTCAAGCTGCCCGATCGCGTCGCCACCATTATCATCGGCAATCCCTCGATTGCGGACGCTACGCTGCAAAGCGGCGGGCTACTGGTCGTAACCGCCAAGGGATATGGCGTGACCAATCTCATGGCGCTGGATAATCGCGGCAACATACTGGTGGAGCACACGATTCAGGTGACTTCGCCGCGCTCAGCCCTCACCGTGTATCGCGGTACCGACCGTGAATCCCTGAGCTGCACGCCGAATTGCGAGCGTACGCTGGTGCCGGGTGACTCCGCTGCGGTGTTCGATTCCGTCGTCGGCCAGATCGGCGTCCGCAACGGTATCTCCGCCGGCAACCCGGCAGCAGCCGCGCCAAAACAGTAACAACCCTCCGTCACGGTTAATGGCGCGTAAAAGACGCCGCTCGCGAACGGTTTTCGCGTTCAACGATTCTTCAAGCCGCTTCCCGTATGAAGGTCGCGAGATTCGGGAGCGAAACTCATGTTTGGGATCAGGTTCGAAAGCGTGAAGGCAAGCGTGGCGACGCGCGGCCTGCGCAAACTTATCGTCCGCTTCGGCAAGCGCAACGACGGCGCGGCGGCGGTCGAATTCGCCATTGTCGTGGTTCCGTTCTTCGCGCTGATGTTCGCGATCATCGAGCTTGCGCTGGTGTTCTGGGCAGGTCAGGTGCTCGAAACCGCGGTGAACGACACCAGCCGCCTGATCATGACCGGACAGGCGCAGAAGCAGAATTTCGATCAGGCCCGCTTCAAAACCGAGCTATGCAACCGCGTGCTCGGCCTGTTCAGTTGCGGTTCGGCGATGATGATCGACGTGCGCACATCCGGCGCATTCGCGAGCGCGAACCTCAACAAGCCGACCTACAAGCCGGACGGCTCGATCGACAACAGCGGCTTCCAGTATAATGCGGGCGGTCCCGGCGATATCGTCATCGTGCGCGTCATGTACGAGTGGCCGCTCATTCTTCGCACCTTCGGACTCGATCTCGCCGATACGCCGAGCGGCAAGCGGCTGATCATGTCGGCGGTCGCATTCCGCAACGAGCCGTATCAATGATCGCGTTGGCCAAGCTCCTTTCCGGATTCCGCGCGAAGCTGGCGCGCTTCCGGCGCGACGACCGCGGCATCTCCGCGGTCGAGTTCGCGATGATTCTGCCGTTCATGGCGATTCTCTATCTCGGCGGCACCGCGCTGACGCAGGGCATCATCATCAAGCGCAAGGTCGTGCTGGTCGCACATACGGTAGGCGACCTCGTTGCACGCGATAACCAGATCACCAACGCGGAAGTGACCGCGATCATGGACGCGGCAAAGGCCGTGTTCGCGCCCTACACCTGGAACGGCGGCCTGTTGAAGATCAAGATCACCAGCGTCAACATCAATGGTGCAGGCGTTGCGACCGTCGGCTGGAGCGAGGCGCTGCAGGATACGGCACGCGCGGTCGGCTCCACGGTCACCCTGCCGGCCGGATTGAATGCCGCGAATACTTCGATCATCTGGGCGGAAGTTGGCTACGCCTATACGCCGGTGATCGGCGGCGCCTTCACCGGCGGCACCGTCAACATGTTCGATCAGCTCTATATCCGTCCGCGTCTGGTGACGACGATCGTCCGCAGCGCGAACTGATCAGATTTTCTGGTTGTATTCGCCGACTTCCGGATGCGTGCGCAGCACGGCGTCAACGGCGGCGAACATTTCCTTCATCCGCGCTTCGGACGCCGGACTTTCGATCACGACAACCAGTTCCGGCTTGTTCGACGACGCGCGCACAAGGCCCCAGGTGCCGTCCTCGACGGTGACGCGCACGCCGTTGACGGTGACGAGATCGCGGATCGCCTGACCGGCGACCTTTTCGCCTTTCGCCTTCGCGGCCTCGAAGTGCTTCACCACCTTGTCGACGATGCCGTATTTCTTTTCATCGTCGCAATGCGGCGACATGGTCGGCGACTGCCAGGTGCGCGGCAGCGCGAGGCGCAAGTCCGACATTTTCTTATCGGGATTGCGGTCGAGCATCTCGCAAACCGCGATGGCGGAGAGCAGGCCGTCGTCATAGCCGCGGCCGAACGGCGCGCCGAAGAAGAAATGGCCTGACTTCTCGAAACCGGCGACCGCCTTCAATTCGCTGGAGCGGCGCTTGATGTAGGAGTGGCCGGTCTTCCAGAAATCGACCTTCACGCCGTTCGCTTTCAGCACCGGATCGGTGAGCCAGAGGCCGGTCGACTTCACGTCCACGATGAACTGGCCGCCCTTGCCGCCCGCCGACATATCGCGCGCCAGCATGACACCGACCTTGTCGGCAAAAATCTCCTCGCCGTGATCGTCCACCACGCCGCAACGGTCGCCGTCGCCATCAAAGGCGAGGCCCACATCGGCCTTGTGCGCGAGCACGGCATCGCGCACCGCGTGCAGCATCTTCAGGTCTTCGGGGTTCGGATTGTATTTCGGGAAAGTGTGGTCGAGTCCGGTATCGAGCGGGACGACTTCGCAGCCGATGGCTTCCAACACTTTCGGCGCAAACGCGCCCGCGGTGCCGTTGCCGCAAGCGGCGATGACTTTCAGTTTCCGCTTCAGCTTCGGGCGGCTGGCGAGGTCCGCCATGTAGCGCTCGGCAAAGCCCGGAATGAATTTGAACGAGCCGCCGTCCTTCGTTTTCGATTTTCCTTCGAGCACGATTTCCTTCAGGCGGCCCATCTCGTCGGGTCCGAAGGTCAGCGGGCGTGCCGCGCCCATCTTCACGCCGGTCCAGCCGTTGTCATTGTGCGAGGCCGTCACCATCGCGACGCAGGGGCAATCCAGCTCGAACTGCGCAAAATACGCCATCGGCGAAAGCGCGAGGCCCACATCGTGGACGCGCATGCCGCCCGCCATCAGGCCCGAGGTCAGCGCCGCCTTCACCGACATCGAGTAGCCGCGAAAGTCGTGGCCGACCACGATGTCGGGCCGCACGCCGAGTTCGTGAAACAGCGTCGCCATGCCGAGGCCCAGCGCCTGAATGCCAATGAGGTTGATTTCTTTTTCCAGCAGCCAGCGCGCGTCGTACTCGCGAAAGCCGGTCGGCTTCACGAGCGGGGTCGTTTCATATTCGTAGGTGTTCGGCGCGATCGCCGCTTTCGGCTTGGGAAACATGGAAATTCCGTGCTGGCACAATCCGGCGGGCGCCGGGCGGAAAGCGATCTAGCACGAAAGCAGGCGGAATTGGGTACGGCCCACGGCCGCCTAGCGTTCCAGTTCGAGGACGCCGCGCTTGATCTCGAAGCGGGCCAAACGCCGCAGGAAACTCATGCCGAGCAGGTTATGGCCGAGCGCGCCTTCGTCGAGGACCATCGCATCCACGTTCTCCAGCCGGATCGAGCCGATCCGTACCGAGCGAAGCGTGATGCGCTTGGCACGGGCCGCGCCGTTCGCGGTATTCACCTGAATGTCGAAGCGGTCGCCGGGCACGATCAGGCCGAGCGCGCGGGCGTCCTCATAGCGAAGCGCGATCAGCGTCGCGCCGGTATCGACGAGAGCCTTGAAGCGGCGGCCGTTGAAATCGACGTCGGTGGTGTAGTGCCCGCCGTAATCGGAACGGATGCGCACGATGCCGCCGGCATCGTTGTCCTTCTCCTTCGTGGGCGTGTCGACGCGAAGCGGCTCGGTGACGTTACCTTGCTGGAAAGCGACGAAGGCATCGCGCCCGCGGCGCATGAGATCCTGTGCCACGTCCGGTGCGTAGACGGACAGCATCACGAAGCCCACGAAAACAAGAACGAGAAAGCGAAACATGGCGAGTCCCGGCGGCGCGCGAGAATGGCGCGGAAAGCATGAGAGGCCCGTTAACGCAGATCAGGTGGGCATGATCGCGGCATTTTCAATAAGTTTTTAAGTTCCGCGCGGCTTCGCGCGCCGGGTGGGTGCTGCCGATGAAGGATCGTCCGGCCAGACGTGCTTCGGATAGCGCCCGCGCATTTCCTTTTTCACGTCCGCCCACGAGCCGCGCCAGAACGCTGGCAGGTCGCGCGTCACCTGGATCGGACGTCCGGCGGGCGACAGAAGTGAAAGCACCAGCGGAATTTTCCCCGCTGCAACGGAGGGGTGTTTCGACAGCCCGAACAACTCCTGAACCTTCACCGAAATCGTGGGGCCGGCTCCCGCAGCGTAGTCGATGGCAAGCTCCGAACCGGTCGGCGCGGTGAAACGGTCGGGCGCTTCCATTTCGAGACGGCGCGCGAGATCGGGGGCGAGCAGCGCGCGCAGGGCTTGCGAAACATCGTCGGCGGAAATCTGCGCGAGCGAAGTTTTTCCGGGCAGGAAAGGCGCGAGCCAGCTTTCCGCATTCACGGTCAGCCACGCATCCGAAAGGTCCGGCCATTCTTCGCCTTCCGCCGCGCGCAGGAAGCGCACGCGCTCCAGCCAACGGCTCGTGTTGGCGGAGAACGGAAGAAGATGCATGCCGAGCGAGGCGATACCGTTTGCCAACGCAGCCGCCGAAGTTTCGTCCGCGCGAACGGAAAGCGGGCGTTCGCTCAGGACGAGCGCGCCATATTTCCGCGCCGCACGCCCACGCACCGCGCGCGCCTGCGGATCGAACACGGCTTCTTCCGTCTGCGTGATTTTATCCGGGAAACGTGCAGCCACTTCCGCTTCGCTTATGCGCGCCGCCAACAAGATACGGCCCTCCTGCGCGGCACCGGCAAGCTCCGCGACCGCCAGATATGCCTCGCGCGAAAGCGCGCTGGTCTGCTCCAGCTTCGCGCCGCGTCCATTTGCCAGCAGGAACGCGCCGCCGCGTTCCGCGCGCGCCTTTGCGATGCGATCCGGGTAAGCGAGCGCGAGCAGAGCGCCGGCATGAGCGGGCGGTGTTTCGCGGATTTTTCCGCCCGCGGACTCTGCCCATCGCTTCGCGAGATTGCGCGCTTCCTCACCGCGCCGGGACTTATCGCGGCGGAACTCGGAGATGCGGTGCGCGAGGTCGGGGTCGTTGCCGCCGAGGCCGCGCTCGGAAACCACCGCCGCGATCTCGGAAGCGAGCAGCGCATTATCCTCATCCGCCGCCGCGACGATCATGGCGGCGAGACGCGGATGCAGCGGCAACTTCGCAAGCTTGCGGCCAAGCGCGGTGATCGCACCGCTCGCGTCGATTGCGCCGAGAGCGAGAAGCAGCGTCTTCGCTTCGTTGATCGCAGCAGCAGGCGGAGCATCGAGCCATGTCAGCGACGCCGGATCGCGCACGCCCCATTGCGCGAGGTCGAGAACCAGACTGGTGAGATCGGCCGCGAGAATCTCCGGCGGCGCGAACGGCAAAAGGCTTCGCGTCTGCTCCTCGTCCCACAGACGATAGCAAACGCCGGGTTCGGTGCGACCCGCGCGGCCGCGCCGCTGGTCCGCGGAAGCGCGCGACACGCGCACGGTTTCCAGCCTTGTCAGGCCGAGTCCCGGCTCGAAGCGCGGCACACGCGCGAGGCCGGAATCGACCACAACACGCACGCCTTTAATCGTGATCGACGTCTCCGCGATCGAGGTCGCGAGCACGATCTTGCGGCGGCCCGGCGGCGAAGGCTCGATGGCCTTATCCTGCACGCCGCTGTCCAGCGCGCCGTAAAGCGGCACGATGTCGGTGCTGCTGTCGCGGATACGCTCGGCGAGAAAATCCGCCGCGCGGCGGATTTCGCCTACGCCCGGAAGGAAAGCGAGGATCGAGCCTTCCTCGTTGCCTGCTATCCGCGCGAGCGCGTCCGCCATTTCCTGATGAATGGGCGTGCGCACGTCGCGGCCAAGATATTTCGTCTCGACCGGATAGGCGCGGCCTTCGCTTTCGATGACCGGTGCCGCTCCGAGCAGCTTCGCGACCCGCGCGCCATCAAGCGTCGCGGACATGACGAGAATCCGCAAATCTTCGCGCAGGCCGCGCTGGGCATCGAGCGCCAGCGCGAGGCCCAGATCGGCATCGAGCGAGCGCTCGTGGAATTCATCGAACACGACAGCCGCAATCCCCTTCAGTTCGGGATCGTCGAGCACAAGGCGCGTGAACACGCCTTCGGTAATCATCTCTATCCTTGTCTTCGCGCCGACCTTCGAACCGAAGCGCACGCGCAGGCCGACCATCTCGCCGAGGCGCTCGCCGATCGAGTTCGCCATGAACGACGCGGCGGCACGGGCCGCGATGCGCCGCGGTTCCAGAACGAGAATCTTTCCGCCCTTCACCCACGGGTCGTTCAGCAATGCGAGCGGCACGCGGGTGGTCTTGCCGGCGCCGGGCGGCGCTACCAGCACGGCCGCATTGCGCGTGCGCAAGACGTCTTTCAGCGCGGGCAGCGCCTCATCGACCGGAAAGGCCGCGTTGCTCGGTTCTCGTGGTGAATTCATTCTTAATGCGTTCGCTAAAATCCTTCGCGAAATAGCCGCTCGACCGGGCGCGGTCAAAAGCACGAAATCCGGCCCTTTGCTTGCACCAGAAGTTAAGCGGCGGCGGCTAGTGTCCCGATCGGGCACAGTACGCGCGTTTGCGCGGAGACAGCATATGGAAGCGATCGCGAAATACGAGAAGCCGCGGGTCGACTGGGTCGATTACGCCAAGGGCTTCTGCATCGTCATGGTGGTGATGATGCACTCCACGCTCGGCGTCGAGGCCGCTGCCGGACGCGAGAGCTGGATGCATTACCTCGTCGCTTTCGCGAAGCCGTTCCGCATGCCCGACTTCTTCCTGATCTCCGGCCTGTTCCTCGCGCGGGTGATCGACCGAAACTGGCGCGACTACCTCGACAAGAAGGTCGTGCACTTTCTCTATTTCTACCTGCTCTGGGTGACGATCCAGTTCGCATTCAAGGCGCCGGGCTTTCTTGCGCAGGGCGGCGTCGCGCATGTCGCGCAGCAATATGCGCTCGCTTTCGCCGAGCCGTTCGGCACGCTGTGGTTCATCTATATCCTGCCGGTGTTTTTCGTGGTGACGAAGCTGACCCGGCGCGTGCCGCCGGTCGCGATCTTCGCCATTGCCGCCGCACTCGAAATCGCGCCGATCCATACCGGCTGGATCATGATCGACGAATTCGCGGGACGCTTCGTCTATTTCTTCGCGGGCTACTGGCTCGCTTCACACGTCTTCTCGTTCGCGCGCGGCGTGCAGGACAATCCTGCGGTCGCGCTGGCTTCGCTCGCGGCATGGGGCACGATGAACGGCGTGCTGGTGTTCGCGGGCTATGGCGATCTGCCCTTCGTCTCGCTGATCCTCGGCTTTCTCGGCGCCGGCGCAATCGTTACGATGGCTGCACTGCTCGCGAAAGTGAACTGGCTCTCCGTGCTGCGCTACGCGGGCGAAAACTCCATCGTGGTCTATCTCGCGTTCTTCCTGCCGATGGCGGCGACGCGAACGGTGCTACTCAAGACCGGCATTGTCCCCGACCTCGGCACTGTCGCATTACTCGTGACTGCGATGGGCGTCGTCGTGCCGCTCGTCTTCCACGCGCTCATCCGCGGAACGAAACTCGATTTCCTGTTCGTGCGCCCTGCCGCGTTCCATATCGGCGGCACGCGGAAGGCGCGGTTGCAGCCCGCAGAATAAGCCCTTTTCAGCTGGGCGAACTGTCCCCATCTAAGGGGGCGGTTGCGCTTGCCGTGCCCGCCTCGCTTCGGCATCGTGGCCGCTCTCGCGAGGTTCCATGTCCGAAATCCGTCCTCTCAAGAAGGGCGACCGCGTTTTTCTGATCGACGGTTCGTCTTTCATCTTCCGCGCCTATTTTGCGATGTTCAAGGCTGCGCAGTCGCGCGGCAAAGCGTTCACGCGCTCGGACGGATTGCCGGTCGGCGCGATCATGACGTTCTCGTCGATGATGTGGAAGCTGATGCGCGAGGGCATCGACGGCAAGAAGCCGACGCATGTCGGCTGCGTGTTCGATGCTTCGGGCGAAGGTTTCCGCAACGAAATCTACCCCGAATATAAAGCGAACCGCGAAGACCCGCCGGAAGACCTGATCCCGCAATTTCCGCTGATGCGCGACGCGGTGAAAGCTTTCGGCCTCAAGCCCATCGAGGAAAAGGGATACGAGGCAGACGACCTGATCGCCGCCTATTCGCGCGAGGCGCGCGAGAAAGGCGCGGAAGTCCTCATCATCGCGGGCGACAAGGATTTGATGCAGCTCGTCCGCAAGGGCGTCACCATGTACGACCCGATGCCGGGCAACGAGCGCAAGATCGGCGAGAAGGAAGTCGAGGAGAAATTCGGCGTCGAGCCGGCGCGCGTACCGGACGTGCAGGCGCTCTGCGGCGACGCGACCGACAACGTGCCGGGCGTGCCGGGCATCGGCATCAAGACCGCGGCGCTTCTCATCCAGGAATACGGCGATCTCGAAACGCTTTTGAAGAACGCCGAGAAGATCAAACAGGACAAGCGCCGCCAGACCCTGATCGACAACGCAGAGCTTGCGCGTATCTCCAAGAAGCTGGTGCTGCTCGACGACCACGCGCCGTTGAAAATTCCGCTCGAACAGCTTGGCTTCGATGGCGGCGACCCGGCGAAGGTCGTCGCGTTTCTCAAGGCGATGGAATTCACTAGGCTGACGGAGAGTGTCGCGAAAGCCGCTGGCATCGACCCCAATACGGTGGAAGCCGATCCTAAACTTTCGGCAGGCGCCGCTATTGCAACGAGCACAAACGCGCAAAAAGAAGCGGCCCCTTCCGGCGGCAAGAAAACAGCAGCGCAAAGCGGCGAACTCACGCCGCGCGCGCTGTTCGCACAGCGCGAAGCTGCGCTGAGAAAAATCCCGTTCGACCACAAGAAATACGAAACCGTCACCACGTCCGCGCAACTCGATACCTGGATCGCGCGCGCCTACGAGGCGGGTTATGTCGCGGTGGATACCGAGACCACCTCGCTCGATGCGATGCAGGCCGACCTTTGCGGCGTGTCGCTTTCCGTCACGCCGGGCGAGGCCTGCTACATTCCGCTCGGCCATAGCGGCGGAGGCGAAGGCCTGTTCGACGACGGATTGCTGCCAGGCCAGCTTCCACTCGCGGAAACCTGCGCAAAGCTGAAGAAGCTGCTGGAGGACAAGACCGTCCTCAAGATTGGACAGAACCTGAAGTACGACTCGCTGGTGCTGTCGCGGCAGAACATCCGCATTACGCCGTACGACGATACGATGCTGATCTCCTACGCGCTGGATGCCGGCCGCTCCGGCGGCGGGCACGGCATGGACAATCTCTCGCTCAAATTTCTCGGCCACAAGCCGATCGCGTTCGAAGAAGTCGCGGGCAAGGGCAAAAGCGCGATCAGCTTCAACCGCGTCCCCATCGACAAGGCCACCGCCTATGCGGCAGAGGACGCCGACGTGACGCTGCGGCTATGGCTTTACCTGAAAGCGCGGCTCACCGCGGAAAGCATGACCAACGTCTACGAGACGCTGGAGCGCCCGCTGGTGCAGGTGCTGGCCGACATGGAGAAGCGCGGCATCGCCATCGACCGGCAGTTGCTCTCGCGCCTTTCCGGCGATTTCGCGCAGGCGACCGCGCGGCTGGAGAACGAAATCTCGAAAATCGCGGGCGAGGAATTCAACCCCGGCAGCCCGAAGCAACTCGGCGACATCCTGTTCGGCAAGATGAAACTTCCCGGCGGCACCAAGACCGCGACCGGCGCGTGGTCCACCAGCGCGAAGGTGCTCGAAGACCTTGCGGAAGAAGGCCACGAACTGCCGAAGAAGATTCTCGAATGGCGGCAGCTTTCCAAGCTGAAATCGACCTACACCGATGCGCTGCCGGAATTCGTGAACCCGGAAACGCGGCGCGTTCATACCTCTTATGCGCTCGCGGCGACGCCGACCGGCCGCCTCGCCTCCTCCGATCCGAACCTGCAAAATATTCCCGTGCGCACCGAGGAAGGGCGCAAGATCCGCAAGGCCTTCGTCGCGGAGAAAGGAAACCAGCTCGTCTCCGCCGACTACTCGCAGATCGAGCTGCGCCTGCTCGCGGAAATCGGCGACGTACCGCAACTGAAGAAAGCGTTCCGGGACGGCCTCGACATTCACGCCATGACCGCGTCCGAAATGTTCGGCGTGCCGGTGAAGGACATGCCCGGCGAAGTGCGCCGCCGCGCGAAAGCGATCAACTTCGGCATCATCTACGGCATTTCCGCGTTCGGGCTTGCGAACCAGCTCGGCATCGGCCGCGAGGAAGCGGGCGCCTACATCAAGAAATATTTCGAGCGCTTCCCCGGCATCCAGGACTACATGGAAGAGACCAAGAAATTCGCGCGCGAGAACGGCTATGTGACGACGCTGTTCGGGCGAAAGGTCCACTATCCGGGCATCAAGGATCAGAACCCTTCGGTGCGCGGCTTCAACGAGCGCGCGGCGATCAACGCGCGGCTGCAAGGCACTGCCGCCGACATCATCCGCCGCGCGATGGTGCGCATGGACGGCGCGCTATCGCGCGCCAAAGTCGATGCGAAGATGCTCTTGCAGGTCCACGACGAACTGATCTTCGAGGTCGCCGAGAAGGACGTGAAGAAGACGCTGCCGGTCGTGACCAAGATCATGGAAGAAGCGCCGCTGCCGGCGGTCGCGCTGTCGATTCCGCTGTTGGTGGACGCGCGCGCGGCAAGCAACTGGGAAGAAGCGCACTAGACTTGCTATAGCGTTGTTATGAACGAAGCGCTGCTATCTTCCCTCTGGGCGTTCGCACTCGCGTCGCTCATCATCGAGCTGATTCCGGGACCGAACCAGACCTACCTCGCGGCACTTACGCTGAACCACGGCATGCGGGCGGGTTTCGCTGCGGTCGCGGGCATTGCGCTGGGGCTTTCGATCTACGGCATTGCCGCTGCGCTCGGTGTTGCCACGCTGATCAACGAATCTCCGCTGCTGTATCAGGTGCTGCGCTGGGCGGGCGTATTCTATTTCCTCTGGCTCGCATGGGAGAGCTGGCACGACGAGCCGGACGGCGACACGAAAGCGGAGCGCGACGAACGGATGCACGAGTCTTTCCGGCGCGGGCTGATCACCAACCTGCTTAACCCAAAGGCCGCGATCTTCTACGTCAGCGTGCTGCCCGGCTTCATCGTGCCGGGCGCCGCGTCCGTCTTCGTGCAGACGGCACTGCTGTCCGCGGTCTTCGTTTCGGTCGCGACGTTCACGCACATCGCCGTCGTCCTGCTCGCGGGACGGCTTTACAGATTTCTCGACGACCCGCGCTGGCGCGTGCCGGTGCGCCGCGGACTGGCGTTGATTCTGGTCGGGGTTGCGATCTGGTTCCTGCTCACGACAAAGCGCTAGGCTTTCGGTACTCCACGCTTCGCAGCCTTGTTGATGAAAGCAGGTCCGGCGTTGGCGCTGCCCGCCGCTGGTGATAGCAATTCCCGATGCAACAGCCCGCCATTACGCTTCCCGATTCCAAAACCGCCCGCGCGCGGCTGCAGGAGATCATCACCGCGCGCTCTTTCGGGCGCGGCGAGATCACCCTCGCTTCCGGCCGCAAGAGTGACTTCTATTTCAACATGAAGCCGACCATGCTCGACCCCGAAGGCGCGGCGCTGCTCGCGCAACTCGCGCTCGACGCGCTGGCCGCCGAGAAGATCGACGCGATCGGCGGACTGGAAATGGGCGCGGTGCCGATCTCCGGCGCGGTCGCGGCATTAAGCTGGATTTCCGGCAAGCCGCTCCCGAATTTCTTCGTCCGCAAGAAGCCGAAGGAACACGGCGCAAAATTGCTGGTCGAGGGGCTGGTGAAGGGCGAAAGCCTCGCCGGCAAGCGCGTGGCCATTATCGAAGACGTAACCACGACCGGCGAATCCGCCCTGAAAGCCGCCCAGGCCGCCGTGGATTCCGGAGCCACGGTGACCCTCGTGCTCTCCATCGTGGACCGGCAGGAGGGTGCAACCGAGACGTTTCAGGGGGCAAAACTGCCGTTTCGCGCACTATTTACCGCAAACGAATTCTTGAACCGCTAAAGCCTAGCCAAAAGAACGAAGCTGCGTTTTATAGGCGGTGCAACCAAAACGTTGCACCGGTGTTATAAATCAGGCTGCGCCGCGTTTTATAAGAACCGGCGAGCAGCCGTGCAGGGAGCAGGCAGTGGCAATCGGTAGATTGGCGTATTCGTGGACGCGAGCGGCCCTGCTCGTTGCGTTCGCGCTGGCGCCGGGCGCAATCGCCCTCCCCGAAACCGCTTCCGGCCAGACCTTCTACACAATCCGCGGCGGCCCGCGGGACGCGCCGCCACCGCCGTTCGCGCGGCAGGAGCGCTACAGCAACCCGTTTTCCGATTTCTTCGGCCTGTTCCGCAATCGCGACGCCGATCGCGAGGACGAGGAAAAGAACAAATCCACGTTCGGCAATTATTGCGTGCGCACCTGCGACGGGAAATTCTTCCCCGTGAATCGCGGACAGCGGAACGACGTGCAGTATTCCCAGATCTGCAACGCCATGTGTCCCGCCGCGGCGACCAAGATTTTCTCAGGCGCGGGAATCGAGAACGCCGTCGCCACCGATGGCCAGAAATATATGTCGTTGCCGAATGCGCTGGCGTATCGCACGCGCATCGTACCGGGCTGCACCTGCAACGGGCGCGATCCGTTCGGGGTGGTGTCGGTCGACCTTGAGAACGACCCGACCTTGCGTCCGGGCGACATCGTGGTCCGCCCGCAGGGCATCGCGGTCTATCAGGGCGATATTTCCAGGAACAAGGAAGTGCACTTCACGCCGTTCCGGCAGGCACGCGGACTTTCTCCGGCGCTGGTCAAGCAACTCGCCGCGATCCGCATTCTGCAAAACAATCCGCACGCGCCGCGCACGATGACGATCATCGCGCGGCCCACTTCGCCGGAAGCGCTGGAAAAGATCGTGGCGCCCGAACAGCAACAAAAGAACGTGCCGACTGCGGGGACCAACCCGCAGCCGCAAGTCAAGCAGCGCTAATCGCTGTTTCGCTTATTCCGCCGCGAGGCGGACGGCAGGCGCTGCCTCGCGCACGTTCGCGTCCACATGCGCCTCGAATTTCTGGAAGTTCTTCTGGAACATGCCGACGAGGCTGCGCGCGGTCTCGTCGAACTCGGCCTTGTTAGCCCAGGTCTTCGACGGATAGAGCAGATGCGGCTCGACGCCCGGCACCGAGTTCGGCACGGAGAAGCCGAAATACGGATCGGTGTGGAAGTCCGCGTTCTTCAGAGAGCCGTTCAGCGCGGCAGTGACCAGCGCACGGGTCGCCTTGATCGGCATGCGGCGGCCGACGCCGTACTTGCCGCCGGTCCAACCGGAGTTCACCAGCCAGCAATCGACGTTGTGCTTGGCGATGTATTCCTTGAGCAGCTTGGCATATTCCGACGGATGCAGCGGCAGGAACGGCGAGCCGAAGCAGGTCGAGAACTCCGGCTCGACGCCGGTGAGGCCCTTCTCGGTGCCTGCAACCTTCGCGGTGTACCCGGAAAGGAAGTGATACATCGCCTGCTCGGACGAGAGCTTGGCGATCGGCGGCATCACGCCATAGGCGTCCGCCGTCAACATGATGATGTTCTTCGGATGCGCGGCACGGCCGGTGCGCGACGCATTCGCGATGAAGTCGAGCGGATAGGCCGAGCGGGTGTTCTCGGTCTTGGAAATGTCGGTGTAGTCGGGAACGCGCGTGAACGGGTCGTAACCGACGTTTTCGAGGATCGCGCCGAAGCGGTTGGTCGCGTCCCAGATCATCGGCTCGTTTTCGTGGCTGAGGTTCACGCACTTCGCGTAGCAGCCGCCTTCGAAATTGAAGATGCCGTCCGGACCCCAACCGGTTTCGTCGTCGCCGATCAGCGTGCGGTTCGGGTCGGCCGAGAGCGTGGTCTTGCCGGTGCCGGAGAGACCGAAGAACAGCGCGCTTTCCTTGCCGTCGTTCGAGACGTTGGCCGAGCAGTGCATCGGCATCACGCCCTGCCGCGGCAGGTAGAAGTTCAGCGTCGTGAACACCGACTTCTTCATTTCGCCCGCGTAGGACGAACCGCAGATCAGGACGATTTTACGGGTGAAGTCGATCGCGACCATCGTGTCGGAGCCTTCGCGGCCGCCATGGCGCTTCGCGTCGGGCTTGAACGAGGGGAAATCGAGAATGGTGAGTTCGGGCACGAAGCTTTCGAGTTCGGCGATTTCGGGCCGGATCAGCAGCGTGCGAATGAAATGAGAGTGCCAGGCAAGCTCGGTATAGACGCGGGTCTTGATGCGGTACTGCGGATGAGCGCCGCCGTAGAGATCCTGCGCGAAGAGTTCCTTACCTTTGGCGTGTTCGATGAAGTCGTTGAGGAGGTTGTCGAAGTGCTCTTTCGAGACTTTCCTATTGTTGTCCCACCAGACGGTTTTTTCGGTGAGTTCGTCGACGACCGTATGTTTGTCTTTCGGCGAGCGGCCGGTGTGATGACCGGTTTCCGCGCACAGCGCGCCGCCGTCCATGATCTCCGCTTCGCCACGCTTCAGCGCGTGTTCGTAAAGCGCCGGTGTCTGGAGATTCCAGTTCACCTGTTTCAAACCCGAAAAGCCGAATTTATCGGCGCCGAAAGCGCCGTTCCGGATGCCCGTTTCTTGCACTGACTTCCTCCCGACCGGCGTCCGTTCCGCGAACTGCCGGATATCGCAACAACTTTCCTTCAACAGGGGCGCTAACGGGCCAAAAGGCCGGTCCCCGCGTCCGTCCTGCGGAAAGCGGCGGCACCATAGTGACCACCTCCCCCCTTGTGAAGTACGTATGACACCGGGTTGCGCATCAAATGACGGCACGAACCGTTACAAAGGTAAACGCCAGGCCGCATTAGCGCTGACAGCGCTGCCAAAACCCTCCAATCTGACCAAAATGTAAGAATCCGCAGGGGTTACAGACAGGTCGGTAAACCGCTAGGTTGTGACCGGGGCTGCGGTTGCGTCGTCACATTTCGGCCTTGCCATAATTGTTTGACCGGCGCGTCGTTGATTTTTCTACCGATTCCGGGACGTGGGTCCGGACAGGAGATCGCATGCCGACCATCGCACTCGTTGACGATGACCGTAACATCCTGACTTCCGTTTCGATCGCGCTCGAAGCCGAAGGCTACCGGATTCTCACCTTCACCGACGGCGCGTCGGCGATCGAAGGCTTCAAATCCAGCCCGCCGGATCTCGCGATCCTCGATATCAAAATGCCGCGCATGGATGGCATGGAGCTGCTGCGCCGTCTCCGCCAGAAGTCCGACCTGCCGGTGATCTTCCTCACCTCGAAGGACGAGGAGATCGACGAATTGTTCGGCCTGAAAATGGGCGCGGACGATTTCATCCGCAAACCTTTCTCGCAGCGCCTGCTGGTCGAGCGCGTGAAGGCGGTGCTTCGCCGCTTCATCCCGAAAGACCAGATGCCGCAGAAGGAAGTGGATTCCGCCAAGGTACTCGAGCGCGGCCAGCTCAAGATGGATCCCGAGCGCCATACCTGCACCTGGAAGGGCGATCCCGTCACGCTGACCGTCACCGAATTCCTGATCCTGCAAGCGCTTGCGCAACGCCCCGGCGTCGTCAAAAGCCGCAACGCGCTGATGGATGCGGCCTACGACGATCAGGTCTATGTTGACGACCGCACCATCGACAGTCACATCAAGCGGCTACGCAAGAAGTTCAAGGCGGTGGACGACGATTTCGAGATGATCGAAACGTTGTACGGCGTCGGCTACCGCTTCAAGGAAGCGTAACAACGCGCGGCCCTCGCCGCGCCGGTCCGACCCATGAAGGCGAACGTCGAGCAGCCCGTCTCCATGCCGGAAGAAAAACCGGCGAAGCGCGCCGGTTTCTTCAACCGCATTCGCCGCTTTCTGAATTATCAGGGCTTCTCCAGCCTGCGGCGGCGCATCGTACTGCTCAATCTCGCCGGGCTGGCGACACTGGTCGCAGGGATTCTCTATCTCTCGGAATACCGCGCGGGCCTCGTCGATGCGCGCATCAACAGCCTGCTCGCGCAGGGCGAAATCATCGCGATCTCGATTGCGAGTACCGCGCCCGCCGAGATCAATACCGCGCCGATCGACCCAGAGCGTCTGCTCGAATTGCAGGCGGGCGAAACCTACGGCCCAGCCGACGATCCGAACGCGCTCGAATTCCCGCTGAACCCGGAGCGCATCTCGCACCTGCTCCGCCGCCTGATCTCGCCGATCAACACCCATGCGCGGCTGTACGACCGCGACGGTTCGCTGCTGCTCGACTCGCGTAACCTCAATATCTCCGGCGAGATCCTGCGCTTCGACTTGCCCGCGGCACAGGAGCAGCCGCGCGTGAACGCAATCCGCCGCGCATGGCGGCGCGCGCGCCTGTGGTTCCGCTCCGGCGGCCTGCCGCTCTACAAGGACATCGGCGCCGCGAACGGCAAGGAATATCCGGAAGTAGCGCGGGCACTGAACGGTTTCACCGGCGAGAGCGCGGTGCGCGTCAACCAGCGCGGCGAAGTGATCGTGTCGGTCGCGATCCCCGTGCAGCGATTCAGAAACGTGCTCGGCGTGCTGATGCTCTACACGCAGAGCGGCGAAATCGACAGCGCGGTGGAAGCCGAACGCCTCGTCATCGTGCGCGTGTTCCTGATCGCGGCCGCGGTCATGATCGTGCTCTCCTTCCTGCTCGCCGGCACCATCGCTGGCCCGATGCGGCGGCTCGCGGAAGCGGCCGAGCGCGTGCGCCGGCGCACCCGCTCGCGCGTCGAAATTCCCGACATGGGGGGACGCGCCGACGAAATCGGCCATCTGTCCGGCGCGCTGCGCGACATGACGGACTCTCTCTATAATCGCATCGAGGCAATCGAGAGCTTTGCAGCCGACGTCGCGCACGAACTCAAGAACCCGCTCACCTCGCTGCGCTCCGCCATCGAAACGCTGCCGCTCGCAAAGAACGAAGAATCGCGCCAGCGGCTGCTGGCCGTCATCCAGCACGACATCAAGCGGCTCGACCGGCTGATCAGCGATATTTCCGACGCTTCGCGGCTCGACGCCGACCTGCAACGCCACGAAGCGATGCCGGTGGATGTCCGCAAGATGCTGACCGCGATCACAACGCTCACCAACGAAGTGCCGCGCGACGACGGCGTGACCGTCGCGCTCGCCTTCGAGCCGGAAAATATCTCCGCCGAAAAGTTGACCATCCCCGGCAACGACTCGCGGCTCGGCCAGGTCATCACCAACCTCGTCGAGAACGCGCGCTCGTTTTCGCCGCAGAACGGCACGGTGAAAATCACCGCGCGCGCGCTGAAAGGCGAAGTCGAAATCACGGTCGAGGACGAAGGCCCCGGCATCCGGCCCGACGCACTCACGCGCATCTTCGAGCGCTTCTATACCGACCGTCCCGAACACAGCTTCGGCAAGAACTCCGGCCTCGGTCTCTCCATCTCGCGCCAGATCGTCGAGGCGCATGGCGGGCGCATCTGGGCGGAGAACCGGCTTGCGCCTCCTGCGAGGCCCGGCGAAGCGCCGCACATTGCAGGCGCGCGCTTCGTAATTCGCCTGCCCGCGTCGGCATGATGCTTGCGACATCATGATTGCAGGAAGCAAAAGCGTACATGCAACGGCGATCCTCGCCGGGCCGCGCGCAATACTCGTTCGCGGACCGTCCGGCGCGGGGAAATCAAAACTCGCATGGTCGCTACTGCAGGCGGCAAAGGACGGGCGGCTTCTGTTCGCGAAACTGATCGCCGACGACCGCGTGCAACTGACCGCCATGCACGGAAAACTGATCGCGGCGGCGCCGGCCAGCCTCGCAGGCAAGATCGAATTGCGCGGCAAGGGGATCGAGCAGGTCGAGCATGAGCCGTTCGGCGTAGTCGGCCTTGTGATCGACCTGGGCGTCGAGGACGCAGACCGCATGCCTGAACCAGAAATGGCAACGGTCGAGATTCTGGGTGTCAGATTGCCGCGCCGTGCCATTCCGGCGGGCGCCGACCCCCTTCCGATACTAATGAACGCGCTGGAACAGGCGGGTTGAACGCTCCCGCTTGCATTCCGCAGTGCACCTAAGGAATATGCGCGTCCCGCGTGGTACGCGGAGGAGCCGGGATGCGTAACCCACCCGGCGGAGCCTGATGATCGGTCTCGTCCTTGTCACTCATGGCCGGCTTGCCGCGGAATTCCGCGCAGCGCTGGAGCATGTCGTCGGCCCGCAGAAGCAGATCGAGAGCATCTCGATCGGCCCGGACGACGATATCGACGGCTGCCGCCAGCAAATCGTGGATGCCGTCCGCAAGGTGGATAGCGGCGGCGGCGTCGTGATCCTAACCGACATGTTCGGCGGCACGCCTTCCAACCTGGCGATCTCGGTGATGAATACGCCAAACGTGGAAGTCGTCGCCGGCATCAACCTGCCGATGCTCGTCAAGCTCGCGAAGATTCGCGACGACGTTCCGCTCGCGCAGGCGGTCGCCCACGCGCAGGACGCCGGCCGCAAATACATCAACATCGCGAGCCGCGTGCTCGCGGGAACAGGCAAATGACCGTGGCGGACACAGGCATCCCCGAAGACGAATGCATGCCGAACGGTCCGATCCCTGCCGGCGCAATCGCGCGCGAATTTCCGGTCATCAACAAGCGCGGCCTGCACGCGCGCGCTTCGGCGAAGTTCGTGCAACTGGTCGAGAAGTTCGACGCCAAGGTGCAGGTCACGCGCTGCGGCGAGACGGTGAACGGCGACTCGATCATGGGCCTGATGATGCTGGCCGCCAGCCCCGGCACCACCATCCGCGTCGCCGCGACCGGCGCGCAGGCGAAGGAAGTCGTCGACGCGCTGGAAAACCTGCTCGCCACGAAGTTCGGCGAGGAAGAGTAGCGGCAGGCACGCAAGCGCCAACCCGCACGTCAATTCTGCAACTTGGTTCCGCACGCCGCCATGAAAAGCGAAGCAATGGTTGCGGCGTCGATCTTGCCGTTCCATCCGGCTTCCGGCGCCAGCGCATAGCGCGAAACCAGATAGCCAAGATTGAGACTGAAGAACGCGCCTGCCAGTGCGCGCGGGCTTTGCGTCTTACCGATCTCGCCGGAACGCTGCATTTTATGCAGGTGCGCCGATAGCGGCACGAATACCTGCTCCATCCATTTCGCGCCGTAGCGCTTGCGGAAGGCGTTATCGCGCAGCAATTCGCCGAACAGGATTTTATAGCTTTCACGCGACGCTTCCGCGGCCGTGATGCGTTCGAGCAGAAAGTCGCGATGCCACGCGGCAAACTCGGCAGCCGAAAATGGCTTGCTGTCGGCGACCCGCCGGAAAGCGGTGTCGCGCATGAACGACAGCGAGACCTGCTCGATCACTTCCTGGATCAGCGCATCCTTGCTGCCGAAATGCTTGAACAGGGTGCGCTCGGTGGTGTCCGCGAGTGCCGCGATCTCGCGCGTGGTGGCGCTATCGGCTCCATGCCGGGCGATCAGGCGGCGCGCCGCATGCACGATCGCGGCGCGTTTCTCCGGCGAGGGCTTCCGGCCCGGCTTCGCGGTTGCATACGGCTTTTTGGGTTTTCCCGCTTCCGGCATGGCCTCACCCTTTCGTATAGCGACCGCTTTACAATACAGACAGGCAGATGTATAGCCGCACCGATAAGTATAGCGAACGCTATTCTAATGGAGACGCACATGACCGCCGTCAAAGCCGCCTACCCGTTCGCGGCAATCGAGGCCGAAGACCTGACCACGACCTATCCGCCGCGCTATTGCGGGCTGCCGACACCGTTGCGCCTGCCATTTCCGCTGAAACCCGTTTCCTCCGCCGATACCGGCGTCGAGATCATGGCCGACGGCCGCACCAAATACTGGATCAGGCACGACATCGTGCGCGGCGTGACGCCCCGCATGCTGGACTGGTGGTTCCGCAATCTCGAAGGCGAAATCGAGTTCGGCGGGCGGCGCTATAACCGCTACCGGTTCTGGCATCCGGGCGACCATGTGCATGCCAGCTACGCCAAACGTCTGCCGGACGGCACGGTGGGCGCAGGCGCGCAAATCCGGCTGATCGAAGTGCTCGGCCGCAATCCGAAGTTCGTCGTCAATACGACCACGCATATCGAGCGCCTCGACGAAGGCGGCTACATCCATAACCCCGAACTGCATGGGCGCACCGGCTTCGCGCGCATGGAATACACCTTCGAATCCGCGCCGGGTGGCACGCGCTATGAGAACTGCCTCATCATCGGCAGCACTGCGGGCTGGTATCCGCTGGTTCGCCCGCTGGTGCATCGCTTCGCGTTCACGCGCGCGCAGGGCGTCGCGTGGCTGCGCCATAACATCGAAGAAGTCGGCATGTTCGAGAACTTCCTTCCGCAACTCTACCGACAGGAAACCGGGCGTAGCGCGTGATCGTCAGAGGCGCGTGTCGGACGAATCCCCGACATGCGCCTTGCGGCCCGCGCGCCACGCGAGGAACGTCTGCACCGCAGACGTGACCACCACCATCGCGAGCGGAACGCGCCAGCCCTGCGTCAGGTCATGCAGCGCGCCGAACACGACCGGCCCCGCCGCCGCAACCGAATAGCCGACCGACTGCGCCATGCCCGAAAGTGCGGCCGCCTGCTGCGCATTCGCCGCGCGCAGCGAGAAGAAGGAAAGCGCGAGAAGGAAACTCGTTCCCACCGCGACACCGACGATCAGCGCCCAGAGCAAGGTCAGCGCCGGGAAGAAAATCATTCCGGCGTAGCCGCTCATCATCAGCACACTCGCGCCCGCCGCCAGCATGCGCTGATCGTTCAGCCGCGCCATCAGCGGCGGCAATACGAAGCCGACCGCGATGCCGAGCGCGGTGAAGATCGCGAGCATCCAGCCCGCGTTGGCCGCGCTCATGCCCTGCCCCTGCAAGATCGACGGCAGCCAGGTCAGCATCACGTAGAAGCTCATGGATTGCAGGCCCATGAAAGCCGTCACCTGCCAGGCCAGCTTCGAGCGCCAGACATTATGCTTCACCTGCGCTTCCGCCGTTGCGGGAGACGGCGGCGCGCGGCGCAGACGCGGCAACAGGAACAGCGCCGTCAGAATCGCGGGCGCGAACCAAACCGCCATCGAGCCGCGCCATCCGCCGTAAATCGTGTCCGCGATCGGCACGGCAATTCCGGCGGAGAGCGAACCCGACACCGCCATCGAAGTCGCGAACACGCTGGTCATCACACCGATCTTGTCGGGGAAGTCGCGCTTGATCAGCGCGGGCACCAGCACGTTGCCGATGGCGATGGCCCCCGCAAGCAGTGCCGCGCCCGCATAGAGCGCGAATACCGGCGGCGCTGAGCGCAGCAATATTCCGGCGGAGAGCAGGAGCAGCGCGAGGAAGATCGCGCGCTCCATGCCGAGCCTGCGGCCGATCGCGGGCGCCCACGGCGACACGAACGCGAAGGCGAGCAGCGGCATCGTGGTCAGCAATCCCGCGAGCGCGCCGGAGAGCTTCAGGTCGTGGCGCACGTATTCGATCAGCGGCCCGACCGCCGTGATCGACGGCCGCAGGTTCAGCGAGATCAGGAGGATGACCACCGCGAGGGCAATGCGGCCGGCGTGCTTTTCGGGGAGAGGAGACAAGGACTGACCGCGATACGGGGCGAGAGGTCCGCGCTTATAGCTCTATCCGGGGCCTCAAAGGCGACATAAAGAAATCTTTATATCGCTGTTGCCCTGCCTACGCGGGGCTGCTATAGCCTCGCCGACTTCGCGGACCCGTCCGCGCCAATCCAATTTTTCACATCGTCGCACTCGAAGGATCGCCATGACCGCTGCGTTGAAGGCCGTCGCCAATGATTACATCGTCGCCGATATCGGCCTCGCCGAATTCGGCCGCAAAGAACTTTCGCTGGCCGAAACCGAAATGCCGGGCCTGATGGCTACCCGCGAGGAATACGGTCCGAAGCAGCCGCTGAAGGGCGCGCGCATCGCCGGCTCGCTGCACATGACAATCCAGACCGGCGTCCTGATCGAGACGCTGAAGGCGCTCGGCGCCGACATCCGCTGGGTTTCGTGCAACATCTATTCGACGCAGGACCACGCGGCGGCCGCTATCGCCGCTGCCGGCATTCCGGTGTTCGCCAAGAAGGGCGAGACGCTGAAAGAATATTGGGATTACACCGCGATGCTGTTCGACTGGCACGGCGGCGGTCACCCCAACATGATCCTCGACGACGGCGGCGACGCCACCATGTACGTCCATCTCGGCCTGCGCGCGGAGAACGGCGACACCGCGTTCCTCGACAAGCCCGGCTCGGAAGAAGAGGAAGTTTTCTTCGCGCTGCTGAAAAAGCAGCTCAAGGAAAAGCCGAAAGGCTACTTCAAGGCGATCGCCGACAGCATCAAGGGCGTCTCGGAAGAAACCACCACCGGCGTGCATCGTCTCTACGACATGCAGAAGGCGGGCACGCTGCTGTGGCCCGCGATCAACGTCAACGACTCGGTCACGAAGTCGAAGTTCGACAACCTCTATGGCTGCCGTGAATCGCTGGTCGACGGCATCCGCCGCGGCACCGACGTCATGATGTCGGGCAAGGTCGCGTTCGTCGCGGGCTTCGGCGACGTCGGCAAGGGTTCGGCAGCTTCGCTCCGTCAGGCCGGCTGCCGCGTGCTGGTTTCCGAAATCGATCCGATCTGCGCCTTGCAGGCGGCGATGGAAGGCTACGAAGTCGTCACCATCGAGGACGCACTGCCGCGCGCGGACATCTATGTCACCGCCACCGGCAACAAGGACATCATCACGCTCGAGCACATGCGCGGGATGAAGGATCGCGCCATCGTCTGCAACATCGGCCACTTCGATAACGAAATTCAGGTCGCGCAGCTCAAGAACTTCAAGTGGACCAACATCAAGCCGCAGGTCGACGAGATCGAGTTCTCGTCCGGCAAGCGCATCATCCTGCTTTCCGAAGGCCGCCTCGTGAACCTCGGCAACGCGATGGGCCATCCCTCGTTCGTGATGTCGGCTTCGTTCACGAACCAGACGCTCGCGCAGATCGAACTTTACGCGAACAACAAGGATGGCAAGTACAAGAAGGAAGTCTACGTGCTGCCGAAGTCGCTCGACGAGAAGGTCGCGCGCCTGCACCTCGCGAAGATCGGCGTGAAACTGACCCAGCTCCGTCCGGATCAGGCGGCTTACATCGGTGTGAAGCAGGAAGGCCCGTACAAGACGGACCACTACCGCTACTGAGTATCACTCATCCTTCGAGACCGCGCTCCTTCGGAGCGCTCCTCAGGATGAGGCCTCATGGTGAGGAGCGCGCTTTTGCGCGCGTCTCGAACCATAGCGGCAGACTCCAATCGTTAACTTTCGTGATCGCCGGACGGGAAACCATCCGGCGATTTCGTTTTTACGGGCATCCCGCGTCACAACTTCGCCGGTTTGGGATATAATAAGAATCGCAGGGGCTGGCATTGAACGAAATCGCGCGCTCGCGCGTTGGGCTAAAAGAATGTGCCGCTGGATTGCCTATCGGGGCGAAAAGACCGCGCTGGAGCGCTATGTCACCGCGCCTGACCACTCGCTGATCCACCAGAGCCTGCATGCGCTCGAATCCGAGGGCGCCACCAACGGCGACGGCTTCGGCCTCGGCTGGTATACGCACCGCGAATCCGAGCCGGGCATCTACCGCGAAATCCGTCCTGCATGGTCGGACGACAACGTGCGCAATCTCTGCCGCCACATCCGCTCCAAACTTTTCTTCGCGCATATCCGCGCCTCGACCGGCACCGCGACCACGCGGCCGAACTGCCATCCGTTTTCCTATGGCCCGTGGATGTTCATGCATAACGGCCAGATCGGCGAATGGCCGCTGATCCGCCGTCAGGTGGAAAGCCTGATCGACGACAGGTTCTATTCGCGCCGTTTCGGCACCACCGACTCGGAAGCCGTGTTTCTCGCGATGCTCTCCGCCGGACTTGAAAACGATCCGGTCGGCGCGACTGCGCGCACGCTCGCAACCGTCACTGATTTCGTGAAGAAAAGCGGCACGCAAAAGCCGGTACGCTTCACCGCGGCGCTCTCGGACGGGAAAAACCTGTTCGCGTTCCGCTACGCATCCGACGACACCGCGACCTCGCTTTATTATCGCGACATCGGCGATGCCGCGCTGATCGTGTCGGAACCGCTCGACATGGACCGCACGTTCTGGAAAGCGGTGCCGGCCAACCACCTGATCATCGCCAGCGAAGGCAAGAAGCTTACGCTGCAGCCGTTCGCGGTGGAGCCGCCGCAGCTAAGAGCTGTGGGCTGAGCGCTGCCTCATCCTGAGGAGCGGTCCGCAGGACCGCGTCTCGAAGGATGGGCCTCATGGTTCGAGACGCGCCTTCGGCGCTCCTCACCATGAGGATTGCCTGTCACAGCACCTTCTGCATCAGCACGAGATCGAGCGGGCGGCCGAACTTCTCGCCGACACCGGGCATGCGGCCGACTTCCTCGAAGCCGAACTTCACATGCAGTGCGAGCGACGGTGTGTTCGAGGCGTCGATGCCGCCGATCATGTTGTGCTTGTCCATGCGCTGCGCTTCGGCGATCAGCGCCGCGAGCAAGGCCTCACCCGCGCCGTGTCCACGCGCTTCCTTCGCGACATAGACCGAGTGCTCGACGGTGACGCGATAGCCCTCGAAGGGGCGAAAATCCCCGAACGAACCGTAGCCGATCACGCTCTCGCGTTCCGCGACCAGCACCGGGAAGCCCTTCCCCGTCCGCTCGGCGAACCAGGCCTTGCGATTCGCGAGGTCGGCAGGGGTCTCGTTCCAGATCGCGGTCGTGTTCTCGACCGCGTCGTTATAGATCGCGAGAATCGCGGGCAGGTCGGTCTCCAGCGCCGGGCGAATCCTGGGGGGTGATTTCATGGCGTCATTTTAACCTGAGACCCTCATGGTGAGGAGCGCCGCAAAGCTGCGCGTCTCGAACCATGAATAAAACAAGCCCCATCCTTCGAGACGACGCGTTCCGCGCCTCCTCAGGATGAGGCGGTTTTGACCCTTTGCGCGGCCATAAGCAGGTGCTAACACCCGCGCGCCATGCCCACACCCATCGAAAACATCCGCAATTTCTCCATCGTCGCGCATATCGACCACGGGAAATCCACCCTCGCCGACCGGCTGATCCAGCTCACCGGCGCGATGGACGCGCGCGAGATGGCGGGCAAGGAACAAGTGCTCGACAACATGGACATCGAGCGCGAGCGCGGCATCACCATCAAGGCGCAGACCGTGCGCCTGAACTACAAGGCGAAGAACGGCCAGAACTACGTCCTGAACCTCATCGACACGCCGGGCCATGTCGACTTCGCCTATGAAGTGAACCGCTCGTTAGCCGCCTGCGAAGGCTCGCTGCTCGTGGTCGATGCAAGCCAGGGCGTGGAAGCCCAGACGCTCGCCAACGTCTATCAGGCCATCGACAACAACCACGAGATCGTGCCGGTCCTAAACAAGATCGACCTGCCCGCCGCCGAACCGGAAAAGGTGAAGGCGCAGATCGAGGAAGTCATCGGCATCGACGCTTCGGGTGCGATCGGCATTTCCGCCAAGACCGGCGAAGGCGTGCCGGACGTGCTGGAAGCCATCGTCGAAAAACTTCCCGCGCCGAAGGGCGACCGCAACGCGCCGCTGAAAGCGCTGCTGGTGGATAGCTGGTACGACGCCTATCTCGGCGTCGTGGTGCTGGTGCGCATCATCGACGGCACCATGAAGAAGAACCAGCGCATCCGCATGATGGGCGCGAAAGCGGCCTACGATCTGGACCGCGTCGGCGTCATCAATCCGAAGAAGGTCGAGGTGGACGAACTCGGCCCCGGCGAGATCGGTTTCTTCACGGCATCCATTAAAGAAGTCGCGGACACGCGCGTCGGCGACACCATCACCGACGACCGCAAGCCGGTCGATACGCCGCTCGCGGGTTTCCGCCCGGCGCAGCCGGTGGTGTTCTGCGGCCTGTTCCCGGTCGATGCCGCGGAGTTCGAGAATCTCCGCGCAGCAATGTCGAAGCTGCGCCTGAACGATGCGAGTTTCTCGTTCGAGATGGAAACGTCCGCCGCGCTCGGCTTCGGTTTCCGTTGCGGGTTCCTCGGCCTCCTGCATCTCGAAATCATTCAGGAGCGCCTGTCGCGCGAGTTCGACCTCGAACTGATCGCGACCGCGCCGTCGGTGATCTACGAAATCCGCATGACCAACGGCGACGTGATGGAACTGCACAATCCGGTGGACATGCCGGACGTGGTGAAGATCGAGGAAATCCACGAACCGTGGATCAAGGCGACGATTCTCACTCCCGACGAATATCTCGGCTCGGTCATCAAGCTCTGTCAGGACCGGCGCGGCATCCAGAAGAACCTGTCCTATGTCGGCGCGCGCGCGATGGTGGAATACGAACTGCCGCTGAACGAAGTGGTGTTCGATTTCTACGACCGGCTGAAATCCATCTCGAAGGGCTACGCCTCGTTCGACTACAAGATCGAGGACCGCCGCGCGGGCGACCTCGTGCGGCTTTCGATCCTCGTCAACAACGAGCCGGTCGATGCGCTCGCGATGCTGGTGCATCGCACCCGCGCCGAACAGCGCGGCCGCGCCATGTGCGAGAAGCTGAAAGAACTGATCCCGCCGCACATGTTCCAGGTGCCGATCCAGGCCGCGATTGGCGGCAAGGTGATCGCGCGCGAAACGGTGCGAGCGCTCCGCAAGGACGTGACGGCGAAGTGCTACGGCGGCGACGCCACCCGCAAGCGCAAACTTCTGGAAAAGCAGAAGGAAGGCAAAAAGAAAATGCGCCAGTACGGGAAGGTAGATATTCCGCAAGAGGCGTTTATTGCGGCGCTGAAAGTGGATGGGTAGAGTTGAAATCTGGCTTATCAGGACTTCACATGCTTCTAGAAGACAGAACAGCATTTGAAGACTGGGCAAAAGTATTTCACTGGCTACCTGAAGAGAGCCGTTGGGAATTGATCTTATGGAAAGATTGGACTGCTTTCCGAGCTATTAATGAAATATTTTCTCCATTATCTGACGTTTCTTCTGGAGTTCATTATTTCGTTGTTTGCTTTCACGACGAGCAGCAAACACTCAATCTGATTCCTCATAAGTATCTAATTGAACTAGATGGTCAGATCGGTCGAGACAACTTCACGGGCTGGACGCGAGAGGATCGCCGCGATTATGGGCGATTGATGATGACTCTAAATCCTACTCATATCGAGAATATTCGACTCGCCGAGATTCGATATCGCATCAGCGATTCGATGTATCCACCGCCATCTTCAGTTTTTTCTCTGCAGCAAATTCTTCCTGGGCCACCGCGTCCTAACTCTCCGGCTGAACACTTCATCGGAGAACTTCTGGTATTAGAAGAACAAGGCCGCAAAAAAAAGTAACGCCCCGCTTTCGCGAGGCGTTTTTTTTATTCGCATCCGGCGAATCGTTATCCCTTCCCGACATCCGAAATCGGCGCAAGAAACTGCTCGGTCGCGCCAGCATCCCCGCCGCGCTTTCCCAAAAACTGCTGAATACCGGCAACCACGTCGTCGGTCCCGGCCATGCGCTCAAACTCGGAAGCCTCCACCGCCAGCCCTTCGTCGATGGAAAGATTGATGCCGCGCGTGACGCTGTGCAGGCAGGCACGCACCGCGTCGGGCGTATGGCGGATGACTTTGCGCGCCAGCGAGCGCGCCGAATCGAGCAAAGTATCGGCCGTGCAGATCTCGTTGATCAGACCGATTTCCTGCGCGGCCCGCGCCGGGATCTGCTCGCCGGTGAGGATCATCTGGAGCGCGCGCTTCCTGCCGATCAGGCGCGGCAGGCGCTGGCTGCCGCCGAACGGCGGCGCGAAACCGAGTTTGATTTCAGGCTTCGCGAAGGCTGCGCCTTCGGCCGCGACCGCAAGCTGGCAAGCCTCGACGATCTCACAGCCGCCGCCATAGGCCAGCCCGTTCACCGCCGCGATCACCGGCTTGCGGAAATTCTCGATGCGCCGGGTAAGCCCCTGGCCGCGTCGCACGAAATCCCGCACCGCCGCTCCGGTGCCGGCATGCACGGTCTTGCGCAATTCGGCGATGTCGGCGCCGGCACTGAAAGCGCGCGTGCCCGCACCCGTCAGGATAACCGCGCGGATGCCGGATTCGAACTCGGCGAAATCCAGATAGCCCAGCAGCCGTTCGATCATCGACTCGTCGATTGCGTTCAGCTTGGAAGGCCGGTTCAGCGTGATGGTGGCGATCGGTCCGCGTACTTCCAGAAGTGCAGGCCCGCCGGAGTTTGGTCGCATGGCTATCATTCCCTTGTTGCAACGCCATGCTTTCGCGCCGGTGCTAGGGTTTCAAACGAGTAATTTGCATGTTGCGATGAATCCGTTTCACCCCGCTGGAAGCGAGCGATTTCCATGGCCCCGTCCCTGCCGCCGCTGAACGGGCTGCGCCTGTTCGAATCTTCCGCGCGGCTCCTGAGCTTCAAGCGCGCCGCGGAAGAACTGCACCTCACGCCGAGCGCGGTCAGCCACGGCATCCAGTCGCTCGAACAATGGCTGGACGTGATGCTTTTCGTCCGGACCCCGAAGGGACTGACGCTCACGCCGGAGGGCGCGCACTACTACAAGAAAGTGCAGGCCGGTCTCGCGCTGCTTGCTGAGGGCACGGCGCAAATATCGCCGCGCCTGAACCGGATCCTGCGCATCACGGCGGCGCCGACCTTCGCCACGCGCATGCTGCTACCGTGGCTTTCGGAATTCAGGCAGGCGCATCCCGATATCGCGGTCGCGGTCGATACTTCGCGCGAATGCATCGACCTCGACGGCATGCAGGCAGATGTCGCGATCCGTGTCGGCGATGGAAGCTGGCCGGGACTGGCCGCCGACGAATTGCTGCGCGAGCGCCTGATTCCCGTCTGCGCGCCGCACCGGCTGGCGGAATTCGCGGGACGCGAACTCTGCGAACTGCCGCTGATCCACGTCGTCACGGTTTCGGAAGACTGGCAATACTGGGCGGAAACGACGGGGAGAAAACTCTCGCCGCTGCAGATCGGTTTGCGCTTCGACACGCTGCAAATGGCGTTCGATGCGGCGGCACAGGGTCTCGGCGTCGCGATAGGGCGCAGGCCGCTGATCGATACCGAGATTCGCGCAGGCAGACTGACGCCGCTGTTCGAGGAAGAAGCGATCTGCAAATCCGCGCACTGGCTCCTGAGCCGGCATACGCGCGACGCCGCCGTGCAGACATTTCGTTCGTGGATGAAATCCCGCACCGCTTCGGCGATGAGCAACTGACGATCCGGCTGGCGCGGCGAAGGTGAAATGCCGAAGCCGGAGACACCCGGCTTCGGCTAAAGCGTTCGTCCGTTTACACCCAATACATCGGCACGCCGTAGTGGCTGTAGATTTTCGCGCCCTGTACCGTGTCCCAGGAATATTCCTTGCCCGGATCGAAGTGCGGGGCGGCTTTCAGTTCTTCGTCGCTGATGTTCACCTCGTAGCCGCCGAGCTTCGAGTTGTAGTCGAGCTTGGCCCACGGGATCGGGTAGTGATCGTGGCCGAGGCCGAGGAAGCCGCCGAAGCTCATCACCGCGTAGGCCGCCTGCCCCGAATATTTGTCGATCATCACGCGCTCGATGGAACCGATCTTGGTGCCGTCGGAGCGATAGACATTGGTGCCTACCACGCGGTCGCTCTCGATCAGATCGTGGGTGGACCGGGTTTGCGGGTTATGCGCCATCGCGCGCGGTGCTGCGGTCGCCATGTTTTTTCTCCAATGCAGGTTCGCCCTCCAGTATAAGAACTGAACGATGACGGCGGCGCATGGTTCCGGATGCGCGGAACAAACCGCGCAGGTCCGCGTTCGCGCCTGACGGCTGGGAAGATTTCAGGGAGACGACAATGCCGAGAGGCGACAAGTCGGCTTACACCGACAAGCAGAAACGCAAGGCAGGATATATCGAGGAAAGCTACAAGAAACGCGGCATGTCCGAGAAGGAAGCGGAAGCGCGCGCGTGGGCCATCGTGAACAAGATCCACGGCGGCGGCGAGAAAAGCGGCTCCGGGCGCGGCAAGCCGGAGAATACCGAGGTCTACAAGAAGGGCGGCCGCCTTGGCGGCGCAGCGGCTGCAAAGCGTTCGAAGAAAGCGAAATCCAGTTCGGCGAAGAAGGCCGCGAAGACCAGAGCGCGGAAAAAAGCAGGATCGCGAAAGAAGAGAAAGACCACCGCCCGAAAGCGCAAAAGCAAACGCGCTTGATCTGCGTGAGATGAGCGCCAATGATGCCTTCCCGACATAGCAGGAGGAAGGCGCAATGGCGTACAAATTCGAGATTTATAAAGACAAGGCGGGCGAATACCGCGTGCGTTTCAAGGCGTCGAACGGCGAGACCATGCTCGCCAGCGAAGGCTACAAGAGTAAGTCGAGCGCGCAGAACTGCATCGAGTCCGTGAAGAAGAACGCTTCCAGCGCAACAACCGAAGACAATTCGTAAAAAAAAAACGCCCCGCAAAAGCGGGGCGTCTCGTTTCTTCCGGGCGGCTGCGCCTAGCGCACCAGCGATGTCGTCGAGATGCGCTGGTCGTCGCGCTCGACCACGACCTTCAGGCTGTGCGGGCCGCGCGCCTTCACCATCTCGAAAAGGATTTTCGCATTCGACGGATGCAGACGGGTGCAGCCCATCGAAGCCGGGCGGCCGAGCAGCGATACGGCGGTCGTGCCGTGGATCGCGTAATGGCCGTCATAGAAAATCGCCCACGGCATCGGCGCATTGTTGAAGAGGCGCGAAATCGCAGTCGCGTTCATCGACTGCACCTTGAAGGTACCGGCAGGCGTCAGCGCGCCCTGCCTTGCTGTCGAAACCGGCCAGACATACTGCTCGACGCCATCGACCACGACACGTAATTCCTGCTTCGGCACCGAGATCGTGACCACGATCGACGGCGGCTCGACCGGCTTCTGCTCCGTGACCGGCTTCGCCTTTTGCGCATGTGCCGGAACAGCCAGCATCGCCAGCGCGAACGCCGTTACCATCAGTTTTTTCATGGTCGAATCCCTCAGCCCGTAATCCGTATCCGCGAATTTGCCGGTCCGTACCGCCGAATCAAGTAAAACAATTGCCGCGCATTGGCGGTATGGAGCCGCACGCAACCGTGGGACGCAGGCTGGCCCAGCCGCCCGGTCTGGGTCGTGCCGTGGATGGCGTAACCACCCCGGAAAAACACGGAATAAGGCATCGGCGCGTTGTTGTAGATCGAGGAGTACCAGGTCCGCTCCAGCCGGACCGGCCGGAAATGGCCGACCGGCGTGCGATAGCCGCGGCGTGCCGTGGACACCGGCCAGCGGTGACGGACTACCCCGTTCACCGAAACGATCATTTCCTGACGTTTCAAGTTGATGGTGGCGACGACTTCGGCTTCCGCCGGCGGCGCGAACCATAACAATGCAATGACACAGGCAAGCGCGGACAACGGACGACGCATAACTCACCCCGTAACATTCCCGTCCGCCGCATCCGCCGATCATTGAAGCTGCCCGGCGCACTTCGCGCAAGCGTTGCGCCTGTCCCGTTTTGGTCCAAGTCTTTTGGTGCGCTAGAGTCGAATCATGCGCCCGCTCCCCATCGCCCTCGCCCTGACCTTGCTGGCCACCGGCTTCGCGGCTGCGCAGGAACCGCGCGCGGACTCGCCCGCGAAAGAACTGTTCGGCCGCGCGAAGGATGCCGCGCCGCTGAAAGCGCGCGCGATCGGTTTCTATTCGAAGGGATGCCTTGCGGGCGCAATCGCGTTGCCGGTGAACGGCCAGACCTGGCAGGTGATGCGCCTCTCGCGCAACCGCAACTGGGGCCACCCGAACCTGATTTCGTTCCTGGAGCGCTTCGCGCAAAGAGTTCCGCGCGTCGCGCAGGGCTGGAACGGCATTCTGGTCGGCGATCTTTCGCAACCGCGCGGCGGGCCGATGCTCACCGGCCATGCCTCGCATCAGCTCGGACTTGACGCCGACATCTGGCTGACGCCGATGCCCGCGCGCACGCTCTCGACCGAGGAGCGCGAAACTTTCCCGCCGCAGCTCATGGTGCGCAAGGACCGCAAGGACATCGACCCGAAGGTATGGACGCCGGGGCATGTGCGCGTGATCCGCACCGCGGCGGAAGACCCGCTGGTCGAGCGCATCTTCGTCAACGCCGCGATCAAGAAAGCGCTATGCCGCGAAGCGGGCAGCGAACGGGCGTGGCTGACGAAAGTCCGCCCCTACTGGGGACACGACTATCACATGCACGTCCGCATGAAGTGCCCGGCCGACAGCCCGGCCTGCACGCCGCAGCCGGAACCCGGCGGCGACGATGGCTGCGGCGCGGAACTGGAAAGCTGGTTCCGCGAGAGCATCATCAATCCGCCGCCGCCCAAGGTGAAGCCGAAGCCGAAACCTCCGCTGAAAATGTCGGAGCTTCCGGCCGGCTGCCGTGACGTATTGCTGGCGAAGTAATCTCAGATCGCGAGGCGAAGCGCGGCGAGGATCATGCCGAACACGAAAGCCGCCGCAAACATGATGCCGATCGAAGCCGCCGTGTAACCGATCGCCTTGTTTACCGGTGCGCGCATCAGGATGAGGATGCCGTAATAGAACAGGTAAACGTAGTAGACGATCGCGGCGATCAGCAGCAGCAGCGCGAGAATGGCGCCGAGCGCCGGGATCAGGCCGAGGACATACGAGAGCGCCACCGCAACCCAGCCCGGCGTCGCCGAATAGGTCACGAGCTTCAGCGCGCTCGGAAAATGCTTCTCGGTGTCGAAGTTCGGCGCGAGGAAATCGACGATCAGCGCCGCGACATAGAGAAAGCCGAAGGTGAAGGCGTAACCGATAACCGCGTTCACGATCGCGAACGGGCCGATGTAGATCAACCCGATCAGCAGGCCAAGCAATGCCGGGATCGCCGCCACGACCGCTGCGTAGGTGAAGACCTGCTGGACGCTGCCTTCTTCTCCGTCAACGACGTACCATTCGTCCTTGGGGCGCATCAGAATGTTCTGCACACGCGCGATGATCCAGCCGAAATCCATTGCAGCCCTCCTCGAGGAAATTCCATGGCGCGGCGATTCGCGCGCGGCGGGTATACCCACCAGACCCTCGTAAAGTCACGCAGAACATGCCGCAGTGCAACGGGTTTTCCAGAGGCCCCGGCAGCGCCTATGACTGGCTAAAATCGGCCTGTTTCAAATGACCGTCCGGCAGTTTCCGAACCCCCGATGACCGCCTTTCCGCCCCGCAGAATCGTCTGCCTGACCGAGGAAACGGTCGAAACACTCTATCTGCTCGGCGAGGAGGCGCGGATCGTGGGGGTTTCCGGCTACGCGGTGCGTCCTGCCCGTGTCCGCCGGGAGAAGCCGCGCGTCTCGGCGTTCATCTCGGCTGACGTTCCAAAAATTCTCGCCCTCGAACCAGACCTGGTCCTGACCTTCTCCGATTTGCAGGCCGAGATCGCGGCCAGCCTCATCAAGTCCGGCATTGCCGTGCATGCCTTCAACCACCGGACCGTGGACGGCATCTTCGGAATGATCGTGACCGTGGCGGCGCTGGTGGGCGAACCCGCCAAAGGCGCGCGGCTGAACAGCGAATTGCGCGAACGGCTGGATGCGGCGAAAGCCTTTGCCGCAAGCCTTCCCCTGCGACCGCGGGTCTATTTCGAGGAATGGGACGAGCCGCCGATCACGGGCATCGGCTGGGTATCCGAACTGATCGAGGCAGCGGGCGGCGTGGAGTGCTTCCCCGAACTCGCCGGAAAATCGCTCGCGAAGGACCGCATCATCGCGGAAGCCGACGTGATCGCGGCACGGCCCGACATCATCATCGGCTCATGGTGCGGGAAGAAATTCCGCCCCGAAAAGGTTGCGGCGCGCGCGGGCTATGCCGTAATCCCGGCGGTGCGTGACGGGTTCGTGCGCGAGATCAAATCGGCGCTGATCCTGCAACCCGGCCCGGCGGCACTGACCGATGGGCTGGATGGCATCGCCGCGATCATCGGCGAATGGGCGGCGCTCCAGCACGGTTGACGCCGAGGCGTTCATGCGCTCCCTAGCGGCCATGAACTATCTCTATGACGCACTCCGCGGCGGCGCACGCGACGACGCCAAGACCCTGATCGAACTCTCCGACGGCAGCACCCGCAGCTATGGCGACGTGTTTGCACTGGCGGAAAAAATCTCCTCGCACCTGATCCGCTGCGGCGCGCAGCCGGGCGACCGTGTCGCCGTGCAAGTCGAGAAATCGTGGCAGAGCCTCGCGCTCTACCTCGGTTGTGTGCGCGCGGGCGCGGTATTCCTGCCGCTGAACACCGCCTATCCGCTCGCCGAACTGGAATATTTCCTCGGCGATGCCGAGCCTCGCGTCGTGGTCTGCAAACCGGAGAACGAGGAAGGCGTGCGCGCGCTCGCGAAGAAACTCGGCGTGGCGCGGGTGGAGACGCTCGGCACCGGCGGCGACGGCACGCTGCTCGCGAATGTCGCGGATGCGCCGGACGTCGAAACGGTTGCGCGCGGGGCAAGCGACCTCGCGGCCATTCTCTATACATCGGGCACGACCGGGCGCTCGAAAGGCGCGATGCTATCGCAAGACAACCTGCTCTCGAACGCGCAGGTGCTGAAAGACTACTGGCGCTTCACCGGGAAGGACGTGCTGCTGCACGCGCTGCCGATCTACCACACGCATGGGCTGTTCGTTGCGACCAACGTGGTCCTGCTGGCCCATGCGTCGATGATCTTCCTGTCGAAATTCGACGCCAATGAAGTCATGCGCCTGATGCCGAAGGCGACCTCGATGATGGGCGTTCCGACATTCTATGTCCGTCTCGTCGAACATCCGGGGCTGACGCGCGAAGCGACGAAGCACATGCGCCTGTTCGTTTCCGGCTCCGCGCCGCTGCTCGCGGAAACGCATCGCGCATTCTCGGAACTGACCGGCCACGCGTTGCTTGAGCGCTACGGCATGACCGAAACCAACATGAATACGTCGAACCCCTATGACGGCGACCGCGTGCCCGGCACGGTCGGTTTCCCGTTGCCCGGCGTGAGCCTGCGCATCGCGGATGCCGAAACCGGGAAAGTCCTGCCGCAGGGCGAGATCGGCGTGATCGAAGTCAAAGGCCCGAATGTGTTCGGCGGCTACTGGCGCATGCCGGAGAAGACCGCAGCGGAATTCCGCGCGGACGGCTTCTTCATCACCGGCGACGTCGGCAAGATTGACGAGCGTGGCTACGTCCATATCGTCGGCCGCGCGAAAGACCTCGTCATCTCCGGCGGATTCAACGTCTACCCGAAGGAAGTCGAAGGCGAGATCGACGCGATTACGGGCGTGGTCGAATCCGCCGTGATCGGCGTGCCGCATCCCGACCTCGGCGAAGGCGTGACCGCCGTCGTGGTGCGCGCGAAGGATTCAACGCTCGCGGAAGCCGATGTGCTGGCCGCGCTCGAAGGCAGGCTCGCGAAGTTCAAACAGCCGAAACGCGTGTTCTTCGCCGACGACCTGCCCCGCAATGCGATGGGCAAGGTGCAAAAGAACGTTTTGCGCGAGACCTACGGCAAGACTTATTCGAAGAACGTCGCGTAGCGCATAATCGCGGCGCCGGTTTCGTTTCAGCGCGCGGCGCCGCGCATTCGCTCGGCAGGCATCGCCTCGGCGGTCAGTACGTCCGCGACCTTCTCGATGTCGTCGAGCGAAATCACGGGCACTTTTGCTTGCGGGAGCGGGCCGTCGGACGCAATCGCGACGATATACTCGTCGTCCGGATGCAGCAGCGGCTTGCCCACTTCGGCGCGGTGGATTTCCAGTTTCGGGTGGCGGTGCCGCTTGAATCCTTCCACGATCAGGAGATCGACCGGGTTCATGATCTTCACGATGTCTTCCAGGTCGGGTTCCGGCTCGTTCCGCAATTCGCGGATATGCGCCCAGCGGATGCCCGACGTGACGAAGACTTCGGTGGCCCCGGCGGTGCGGTGCCGGTGCGAATCCTTCCCCGGCAGATCGACGTCGAAGCCCTTGTGCGCGTGCTTCACGGTGGAAACGGAAATGCCCCGGCCGACCAGCACGGGGATGACCCGCGCCACCAGTGTCGTTTTTCCCGAACCGCTCCAGCCGGCAAGACCGATGATGCGCATGTGCCTTCTATACAGGCTGGGCATGGAAGCGTGCTAGGGAACGGCCGCTTCGCGCTGCGGCTTGACGCCGCGAATACTTCCGGCAGTCTCCGCGAGGCCCGCTACAGGATGCTCCTTGCCATGCGTTTTTTCTTCAAATCTGCCGTTATCGGCGCGCTTGCCTTGCTTGTCCTTGCGGGCACCAAGCCCGCACTTGCGCAATATCAAGGGCCGATCTTCGACGCGCACCTGCACTACAACTGGGAACCGAAGCCTTATTATAATGTCGAGCAGGTGCTCGAAATCTTCAAACGCAACAACATCAAGGGCATCCTTGCCACCAGCCGCCCGAATGTCGGCACCGTCGCGCTGGTGGAAGCGAAGCAGAGCGACGTCTGGGTGGTGCCGTTCATCAGGCAATACAAGACGCGCGCCGATATTCCGACCTGGTTCAACGACCCGTCGATCTACGAGATGGTGCTCGAAGAATACAAGCGCGGCTATTATCGCGGCGTCGGCGAATTCCATATCTACGGCAAGGCCGCCGCCAGCGAGTATGCGGCGAAGCTGGTGCGCTTCGCGGTCGAGAAGGATCTCTATATCCATGCGCATTGCGACGAGCAGGCGCTGGAGATTTTGTTTTCGCACGACAAGGGCGCGCGCATCATCTGGGCGCATACGGGCTTTTCCACCTCGCCCGCCGACCTGAAAGCATTGTTCAAGAAATATCCGACGCTGATGGGCGAGCTTTCGTTCCGTGGAGGCATCACGGACTCGTCCGGCAACCTGACGCCGGAATGGCGCGAGCTGTTCACCACCCATTCCGACCGCTTCCTGCTCGGCACGGATACGTGGATCACCGAACGCTGGTTCCAGTACGACAACCTGATCAAGAATTACCGCAACTGGCTCGGCCAGCTCCCGAAAGAGCACGCCGACAAAATCGCGTTCGGCAATGCCGAGCGCCTGTTCCGTTCCGAGAAGAAACAATGAATCTTGCGCAAGGTGTCTGGCCTCCCGCGGCAACGCCGTTCCGGGAGGACCGCTCCGTCGATCTGGAGCGCTATCTCGCATTCTGCCACGAGCTGTTGCGCGAAGGCGCACACGGCCTTGCGGTGCTCGGCACCACCAGCGAAGCGAACTCACTCGATTTCGACGAGCGTAAAAGCCTGCTCGAAAAACTCGCAGCCTCCGGCATCGACCCAGCGCGGCTCCTGCCCGGCACGGGCGCTTCTTCTTTCGGCGACGCGGTGAAGCTGACGAAGCACGCCGCCGAACTCGGCGTGAAGGGTTCGTTGCTATTGCCGCCGTTCTATTACAAGGGCGTCACCGACGAGGGCCTGTTCGACTTCGTTTCCGAAGTCATCGCGCGCGTGAACAACAAGCGCCTGCAAATTTATCTCTACAACTTCCCGCAGCAGACCGGTCTGGTGTGGTCGCTGCCTCTGATCCAGCGCCTGCGCGAGGCGCTCCCCGAAACCGTCGTCGGCATCAAGGACAGTTCGGGCGACGTCGCGTATCTGAACGCGCTTCTGGAAAACCTTCCGGGCTTTTCGATCTTCCCCTCCTCCGAGTCGCTGCTGGTCGAAGCGATGGGCAAGGGCGCGGCCGGTTGCATCTCCGCCACCGCGAACACGCATGTGAAGGAAATCCGCGCGCTGTTCGATGGCTGGAAGTCGCCGGACATCGCAAGCAAGCATCAGCGCGCCGATACGATCCGCAAGCTGATCGCGTCGTATCCGCTGATCTCAGCGGTCAAGGCCGTGCTGGCGCAGCGCTACGATCACCGCGGCTGGGAGCGGGTACGGCCGCCGCTGGTACCGCTCACGCCCGCGCAACGCGACGAACTGCGCCAGCGTCTCGCGGCAATCGAGAACACCTGAGCAGGGCGCCGCCTTTCGGCTTCGCGTCACAGGCAACTCGCGTTAGAAACGCCCATGGCATCGGGTAAAGCGAACAAAACAGAAGACGCCAACGGTAAGGTCGATCTCGGCGACCTGCCCACGCTTTCCGGCTACATGCTGCGCCGCGCGCAATTCGCTGCCTTCAACGATTTCCTGCGCTTCTTCGACGACCTCGGCATCCGCCCGGTGCATTACGGCGTGATGACCGTGATCGACTCCAATCCCGGCCTCAAACAATCGCAGATTTCGGAAGCGCTCGGCATCAAGCGCGCCAATCTCGTCGCCATTCTCGATACGCTGGAGCGACGCGGGATCGCGAAACGCGAAGCGGTCGCCACCGACCGCCGTTCCTATGCGCTTCGGCTCACCGAGAAAGGCGCGTCGCTGATGAAAGAAATGCGCGTGCGCGCCATCGAGCACGAAGAAAGAATCGCGGGCGTGATCGGCGAGGAAGGCCGCAAACAGCTTCTGAAATTACTGCATGGCGTGGTCGAGGCGATCGGCCCCGGCGACGAGGATGGCGGCGGCTAGACGTCGATGGTGGTGCGGCCGAGCAGCCGGGCGACGATCTCATCAGGGACCGGCTTTGATTTCATCCGCGACGGATCGTCGGGATGTCTGCCCGCCCAGACCCGCGTCTCGCGCGCTTCGATTGCCAGCGCGTCGCCCTTCCAGACCTTGTGGATCACGTTGAAGCTCGACCGGCCGAAGCTCTCCACCGCCGACTCAATCACGATGTCGTCGCCGAACTTCGAGGGGATGATGAACTTCGCGCCGGTATCGACCATCGGGAAGCCGACGAAATCGTAGCGCTCGCGCATCTGGTACTTCGTCAGGCCGGTCGCGGCTTCGAGCAGCATCGCGGTCGAGTGATCGAACATCGCAAAGTAACGCGGGTAGAACACGATGCCCGCGGGGTCGCAGTCGCCCCACTCGATCCGCACCAGCCTGCGATTGACGAACATTATTTGGGCGCCATGCGGAGCGCGCCGTCGATACGCACCACTTCGCCATTGAGATAAGTGTTGCGCACCATCTCCATCGCGAGCGCGGCATACTGTTCCGGCTTGCCGAGCAGTTTCGGGAACGGCACCGAGGCGGCAAGGCTGCGCTGCACGTCTTCCGAAAGGCCAAGCAACATCGGCGTAAGGAAAATGCCCGGCGCAATTGCAAGCACGCGGATGCCGAACTGCGCAAGCTCGCGCGCCGCCGGCAACGTGAGGCCGACGATGCCGCCCTTCGACGCGGCATAAGCCGCCTGACCGATCTGGCCTTCGTAAGCCGCGACCGAGGCGGTCGAGATGATGACGCCGCGTTCGCCGTCGGCGAGCGCTTCCGCGTTCTGCAAATCGGCAGCCATCAGGCGCATCAGGTTGAACGAACCGATCAGGTTGATGCGGATCACGCGGTCGAAATCGGCGAGCGGCTGCGGGCCTTCGCGGCCGAGAATCTTCTTCGGCGTGCCGATGCCGGCGCAGTTGATGAGCACGCGCGCGACACCATTCTTCTCGCGCGCTTCCTTCACGGCGGCGACAGCGCTATCGGAATCGGATACGTCGCACTTGATGGCGATCGCACCGATCTTTTCGGCATGCGCTTTCGCGGCATCCAGATTGACGTCGAGCAGCGCGACCTTCGCGCCAGCGGCGGCCAGTGCGGCGGCGGTGGCCGCGCCGAGACCGGAGCCTCCGCCCGTTACGAGCGCGGCGTGTCCTTTTACATCCATCTCAATTCATCCGTGACTGTTTGGCGTTCATGTTTTCGACGAGCAGCGCGATGCCCTGCCCGCCCCCGATGCAAGCCGATGCGATGCCGTAACGCAAGCCCGTGCGCGACAGTTCGCGCGCCAGCGTCACGGAAAGCCGCACGCCGGTTGCGCCCAGCGGATGACCGATAGCGATGGCGCCGCCGTTCACGTTGAGCTTGTTCTCGTCGAGGCCGAGTTCGCGCGCACAGGCCATGACCTGCGCGCCGAATGCTTCGTTGATCTCGAAGCGATCTATGTCGGACAGCTTGAGTCCGGCTTTTTCCAGCACCGCCTTGATCGCAGGCACAGGCCCGATGCCCATGATCTCCGGCGGGCAACCGACCGCCGCACCGGCAACGACGCGCGCAAGCGGCGTCTTGCCGTTCTTCTTTATGTAATCGCCGGATGCGACCAGTGCGGCAGCCGCACCATCGACGATGGCGGAAGAATTGCCGCCGGTCTGCACGCCGCCGAAAGCGGGACGGATCTTCGCGAGCTGTTCGACCGGCGACGGGCGAATATGCGTATCGTCCTTCACCGCGTCGATCTTGCCGGAGAGCTTGATGCCGCGTGCATTGTAGCCCTCGCGGGCGAATTGCTCCGTGATGACCGGCGTAATCTCACCTGCGAGGAAACCGCTTTGTTGCGCACTCAAGGCGCGCTCGAAGGAACGCGCGGCGAAGGCATCCACTTCCGCGCGCGTGATCTGGTATTTCTGCGCGAGGTTCTCCGCCGTGTGACCCATCGTGACATCGGCGGCAGGATCGAGCAGCGCTTCCCAGAGGAAGTCCCTGAACTCAACCTGCCCCATGCGGAAACCGCTGCGCGAAGTGTAGTTCGCGACCGGATTGCGGCTCATGGATTCCGCACCGACGCAGAGCGCGAGGTTCGCGCCGCGATGCGTGATTGCGTCCGCCGCCTGCATGATGACTTCGATGCCTGTGCCGCATACGCGCTGCACCATGTGTGCGGGCACCTCGATCGGCACGCCGGAGTAAAGACCGACATGGCGCGGCAGCATGTAGGCGTCGAAACTCGCCTGCGCCATGTTGCCGGTGACGACAATGCCGGTGTCTTCGGGAGAGATGGAAGTCTTCGCGAAAACCGCGCGCGCGGCCTTGATGCCGAGGTCGGTCGGCGAAACCTGCGACAGCGCACCAGTGTAATCGACGAACGGCGTGCGCACGCCGTCGACCAGCCACACATCGTTCCAGCTTGCGCTCAATCCCTTTGCCGTCATGTCAGTTTCCTTCCGCTGCGATCACCCGCACGGACGGCGGGCTTGCATAGAGTTCTTTCACCAAATGCGCGCGGCGCGCGAGCAGTGCGCGCTGGTTGAGCGAGCCTTTGTCGGTCATCTCGCCCGCGTCCATCGACGGCGGCTCGTCCAGCAGCAGGACGCGAATCAGGCAATTCGAGCTGCCGGTGCTGTCGCGAATGAAAGCGCGGAGGCGCTCCTGTACGCGCACGCGCACGGGCTTCGCGGCAAGCACTTCCGCGTCGGAAAGGCTTTTATCGAGTTCGGGATGCAACGCGCGGATCGCCGGCATGTCGGGCACGCCGAGGGCGGTGATTTCGTTTTCGTTCTCGCCCGCAAGCACGACGTCGCGCATATAGGGCTGGAAGCGGTTCATGATCTGCGTGCGCAGAGGGCCGACGCTCACCCAGGTTCCGGTAGACAGTTTGAAATCTTCGGTGAGCCGCCCGTCGAACAGCAGGCCTTTCTCCGGGTGGGTCGGGTCCTCGAATTTGAGCGCGTCGCCGAGGCGATAGAATCCTTCCTCGTCGAAAGCTGCCTTCGTCAGTTCCGGCTGCCGCCAGTAGCCGGGCGTAATGTTCGGCCCACGCAGCCGCGCTTCGAGCTTGCCCTGCGCGGGGACGAGTTTCAGTTCGATGCCCGGCGCGGGCAGGCCCATGTTGGTCGAGTGCTCGCTGTCCCACATGCGGCCCAGCGCGAACGGCGCGGTTTCGGTGGAGCCGAGGCCGGTGAGAAACGGAATACGCTCGCCGCAGGTTTCGACCGCCAGTTCCTTCATCGCGTCGAATACCGGCTGCGACAGCGCCGCGCCCGCGAACCACAGCACTTTCAGCTTGCTGAAGAACGTTTCGCGCAATGCCTTGTCGGCGCGCAGATACGGGATCAGCACCTCGTAGCCTTTCGGCACATTGAAGTACCAGGTGCAGGCGACGTCGCGCAGGTTGCGTACGGTGGCTTCGATTGCGCCCGGCGCGGGTTTGCCTTCGTCGATGTAGAACGTGCCGCCGTTATACAATACGAGGCCGACATCGTGATTGCCGCCCGCAGTGTGGTGCCATGGCGCCCAGTCCAGCGTCACCGGCGGCTCATCCTGAAAGAACGCAAGCGCGGAGCGCAACATCACCTGATTGGCGCACAGCATACGCTGCGTGTTGATGACCGCCTTCGGCACGCCGGTCGAACCGGAAGTGAAAAGAAACTTCGCAATGGTATCGGGGCCGATCTTCGCGTGCGCCGTTTCCAGCGCCTCGCCCGCCTCGGCTTGCATCAGGTCACCGAACAGCGTGCAGGGGCGCGCCGGAACCGGGTTCTTCACGACGACGATCTCGACGCCTTCCGGCACGACGGCTTCGATTGCTTTCGCGAACATCGCCCCGTCGCTGACGAAGACAAGGCCCGGCGTCAGCAGCGTGAAGATTTCGCGCAGCTTCGCGAAATCCTGCGAGACCAGCGAATAGGCAGGAGAAACCGGCGCGTAGGGAATCCCCGCATAAAGCGCGCCGAGGCTCAGGAATTGATGGTCGAGGCCGTTGCCGGAAAGGATAACGATCGGCCTCTCCGCGGAAAGATTCCGCTGCAGCAGCGCTTCGCCGATGTTGCGGGCAATACGGCGCGTCTGCACATAGCTGCTCTCGCGCCAGCCTTCGCCCGCACGCTCCGCCATGAATATGTTTTCCGGCGTTTCGCGCGCCCAGTGATCGAGCCGTTCGGTGATCTTGTCCGGATAGGCTGCCAGCGGCGCCTTGCATTTCAAATAGATCACGCCGTCGGCACGCCGCTCGACTGCTGGTTCGAGCGAACCAAGCCGTACGTTGCGCACGGGCACATCGTGCTCCCGCGAATTTTCCCGGCGCACCGGCTCCGGCATCGCCGCCTCTCCCTTTATCCGGTCCCGTTCGCGGGACTCGTGTCAGCGGACCACTTTCGGTCCGCGCTTTTCCAGAAATGCGCGCAGGCGTTCCTTCGCTTCCGGGTCGGAGGAAGCAACGGACGAAATCATCGCCTCGACCACATAGCCGCCGGCCGTGTCGAATTCCGCAATGCGCGGCATGACCTGCGTGATCGCGAAATTGGTGAGCGGCGCATTGTTTGCGATGCGTTTCGCAAGCTCGACGCCTTTCGCGAGGCCCTCGCCGTTCGCCACCAGATAATTTGAGATGCCGATCTGCTGGCCGTCTTCCGCGTTGAACACTCGCCCCGTCAGCATCATGTCCATCGTCTTCGCGGTGCCGATCAGACGCGGAATACGCACCGAACCGCCGCCGCCAACGAAGATGCCGCGGCTTCCTTCCGGTAACGCGTAGAACGCGGAGGGCTCGGCGACGCGGACATGCGTCGAGCAGGCAAGCTCCAGCCCGCCGCCGACGACCGCGCCATGCAGAACGGAAACCACCGGTACCGGTCCGAACTCGATCCGCTCGAACGCGTGATGCCACATCCGCGAATGATGAAAACCGGAAGTGAAATTGGTTTCCGTGAGATCGGACAGATCGAGACCCGCGGAGAAATGTTCTCCGTCACCGTGGATCACGACCGCCTTCACACTGGCGGGCACGTTCTCGAAGAAGTGCTGAAGGCCGCGGACAATATCCTCGTTCAATGCGTTGCGTTTCTCTGCGCGCGAGAGTTTGAGGATCGCGATCTCGCCATCAAGCGAGACACGCAACGAATTCGGCAAAGCGTTTAACGCAGCGGGTAGAGCGGCATTGCTCATGGGATCGAAGTCCGGTGAATTAGTTATGAACTATAACATTATTTTTCTGTATGGGAAGGTCTGCAGAAGCCCTTGAGAATCATCTGGTTTCTCTGCTGCACGACGCATTTCAGTCGGGCTACTCCTCTCTCAATCACTATCCGCAATGAACGATGCTGCCGTGGCACCGGAATGTTGGCCTCACACCCCAGGGTGCCGTTCTAAAATGAAACGCATGCAGCACGTGTAGCATGCGACTCACTCGCAAGCAGCGCGAGGTAATAGAGGCACTCTATCGGAATCGTCAGAGTCGATTTCCGGTTAGCGCGTGCAGCGGGGAAATTCGCGCAGCGCATCAACGAATCTCTGGAATAATGTATGCATTATTTATTGTAAGTAGCTCTCCCTTCGGATTAGCGTAAGCGATCAAAACCGGCGCAAGATCGGTTCGTTAATCACTGGGAGGACGGAATGATCCAATCAAAAAACAAATCGCTTGCGTTGGCTCTCGCGCTGCTCGGCGCGACGGCGTTCGCAGGTTCGCCGGCGAACGCGCAATGGAAGCCCGATCGTCCGGTCGAAATCATCGTACCGGCAGGCACTGGCGGCGGCGCCGATCAGATGGCACGCGCCATTCAGGGCATCGTCGCCAAGCACAAGCTGATGGAACAGCCGCTTGTCGTCGTGAACAAGGCCGGCGGTGCCGGCGGCGAAGGCTTCCTTGACGTGAAGGGATCGAGCGGCAATCCGCACAAGCTCATCATCACGCTCTCGAACCTGTTCACTACCCCGCTCGCCACTGACATTCCTTTCAACTGGAAGGATCTGACCCCGGTAGCCATGCTCGCGCTCGACGAGTTCGTGCTCTGGGTCAACGCCGAGAAGCCGTACAAGAACGTGAAGGAATTCATCGAGGCCGCAAAGAAGGGCGGCTTCAAGATGGCCGGCACCGGCTCGCGGCAGGAAGACCAGATCATCACGGTTGCCGTCGAAAAGGCGGCGGGCGTGAAGTTCACCTACGTTCCGTATCGCGGCGGCGGCGAAGTTGCCGTGCAGCTCGTCGGCAACCATGCCGATGCTACCGTGAACAACCCGATCGAGGCGGTCGCGCACTGGCGCGGCGGCAAGCTGCGTCCGCTCTGCGTGTTCGACTCCAAGCCGCTCGCTTACGATACCAAGATCGCCGGCGATGCAGCGTGGAACAGCATTCCGACCTGCAAGTCGCAGGGTCTGGACGTCGAATACCTGATGCTGCGCGGCTTCTTCATGCCGGCAGGCGTCACCGCCGATCAGGTCAAGTTCTACGTCGATCTGTTCCGCAAGGTTCGCGAGACCCCGGAATGGAAGGAACTGATGGCGCAAGGCGCTTTCAACCAGACCTTCATGACCGGCGACGAGTTCAAGACCTGGGTCGAGAAGGAACATCAACGTCACTATGAGTTGATGAAAGCCGCAGGCTTCCTCGCCAACAAGAGCTAACGATCCTCCCGCCGGCGGCAGACAAAGCCGCCGGCGTTTTCTTGTCTTTTTCCTCAAAAAATCAGGTAGACGTCATGAGTGGCGATCACAATGCCGCAAAAAGCGGCCCTTCACAGCGCACGTTCGAGATCGCGATCGCGCTTTTCTTCGCGCTGTTCGGCGCCATCATCGTCGCCGGTGCGGTGAAAGCGGGAATTACCTGGGGTTTCGACGGTCCGCGCGCCGGGTTCTTTCCCTTCCTGATGGGTGTGCTCGTTCTCATCGGAGCAGGCGTGACGCTACTCCTGATTCTCAAAGACAAAAGCGATCTCGGTATTTTCTCGGAATGGGGACATATCGCGCAAGTCGCCTCGGTGGCGCTGCCGACACTCGCCTACATCATCACCATTTACTTGATCGGCATCTACATCGCTTCGGCGCTGCTGATCGCTTACTTCATGATCGTGCTGAGCGGCTACAAGCCGTTGTTTACCGCGGTCATCGCGATCTCGATGCCGGTCATCATCTACTTCGTATTCCAGAAGTGGTTCCTGATCGCCCTGCCCGACGGCCTGTTCGGCGAGCAGATCGTCCGCTCCGTTACCCGCCTGTTCGGCTACTGACCCTAAACCCGCGCAAATCGAGTTCTCGTCATGGAAGAAATCGCCAATCTGTTCAACGGCTTCGCAACGGTGCTGGTGCCGTTCAACATTCTGCTGATGGTGATCGGCATCGTGCTCGGCATCATCATCGGCATTTTGCCGGGTCTTGGCGGCGCCAACGGCGTCGCGATCCTTCTGCCGCTCACCTTCTCGCTCGGCCAGACACCGGCGGGACAAGTCTCCGCAATCATCCTGCTCTCCTGCATATATTGGGGAGCGCTGTTCGGGGGCGCGATTACATCCATTCTCTTTAATATTCCCGGCGAACCGTGGTCGGTCGCGACCACGTTCGACGGCTATCCGATGGCGCAGCAGGGCCGCGCCGGCGAAGCACTCACCGCAGCCTTCACCTCGTCGTTCGTCGGCGCGCTGTTCGCGATCATCCTGATCACGCTGCTGGCGCCACTGGTCGCCGGATTTGCGCTCAGATTTGGCGCGGCAGAAAAATTCGCCGTCTACTTCCTCGCTTTTGCGAGTTTCATCGGCCTCTCGAAGGAGCCGCCGTTCAAGACGCTTACCGCGATGGCGGTCGGCTTCGCACTCGGTACCATCGGCAACGACCAGATCACCGGCGGCCTGCGGCTGACTTTCGGAATTACCGAGCTGATCCCCGGCTTCGACTTCCTGATCGCGGTGATCGGCCTGTTCGGCATCGGCGAAATCCTCCTGACCATGGAGGAAGGGCTGAGCTTCAAGGGCCGCGAAGCCAAGATCAACGCAAAGGTCGTGGTCCAGACCTGGAAGGAACTCGGCAAATACTGGTGGCTCTCGCTGCGCTCCTGCATCATCGGCGTCTGGATGGGCATTACGCCCGCCGGTGCAACGCCTGCTTCGTTCATGAGCTACGGCATCGCCAAACGCATGTCGAAGCGCGGCAAGAACTTCGGCAACGGCGAAATCGAAGGCGTGGTCGCGCCGGAAACCGCAGCCCACGCAGCTGGCACCGCAGCGCTGCTGCCGATGCTCGCGCTCGGCGTGCCGGGTTCGCCGACCGCGGCCGTGTTGCTCGGCGGTCTCCTGATCTGGGGCCTGCAACCGGGGCCGATGCTGTTCGTCGAACAGAAAGAGTTCGTCTGGGGCCTGATCGCTTCGATGTATCTTGGCAACGTCGTCGGCCTGATCATCGTGCTGACTTGCGTGCCGTTGCTCGCGGCGATCCTGCGTATTCCGTTCGGCATCATCGCGCCCATCATCCTGATGTTCTGCGCAATCGGCGCCTATACGGTGCGTAACAGCTTCTTCGACGTGATCATGATGCTGGCCTTCGGCATCCTCGGTTACGTGATGAAGAAGACACAGTATCCGCTGGCGCCACTGGTGCTCGCACTCGTACTCGGCGACCGCGCGGAAGAAGCGTTCCGTCAGGCGCTTATTTCTTCCGGCGGCGGCCTTGGCATCTTTTTCGCCAACTGGCTGGTCAGCTCGATCATGCTGCTCGGCTTCATCGCCCTGTTCTGGGGCCTCATCTCGGCCGGCATCGCGAAATTGCGGGGCGCGCGTCCCGCGACCGCCGCGTAATTGCGAAAGAAACGGGGAAGGCACTCGCCTTCCCCGTAATTATGTATTACAGTAAAGGCTTCATGCAGTTAGCATGAAGGTCAGGGCATGAGTGATACGCCGATACTGCGCAATGCCGACGCTTCGCCGCGCATCGTGGCCGAGCCGCTCGAAGGCACCGCAACCTTCAAAGACCGCGCCTACAACGCACTGAAAGAAGTGCTGCTCTCGCTCGACATTTACGATCGTCCCGGCGAAATCCGCCTCGACGAGCGCGCGCTGGCGCTGCAATTCGGAATCAGCCGCACGCCCGTGCGCGAAGCGATGGCGCAGCTTGAGCGCGAAGGTTTCGTGCGCTCGGTGCCACGCCGCGGCATCTACATCGTCCGCAAGACCAAAAAAGAAGTCGTCGAACTGATCGAGGCCTGGGCTGCGCTGGAAAGCATGGCGGCTCGTCTCATCACCGAGAACGCGACCGACAAGGACATTTCCCAGCTCCGCGAACTATTCGCCAAGTTCGAGAACGGCAAACTGCATGTGAAGCTGGACGAGTATTCCGAGGCGAACGTCCAGTTTCATCAGACCATCATCGCGATGAGCAAGAACGAGGTGCTGATCCGCCTCGCCGAAAACCTGTTCACGCATATGCGCATGATCCGCCGCAAGACGATCACTGAAAAGAACCGCGCCGACCGCTCGATCCACGACCATCTGGTCATCATCGAAGCGATCGAGGCGCGCGATACCGACCGCGCTGAAGCGCTGGTGCGTCAGCATGCGCTCGGCCTCGCCGATCACGTTGCGAAGAACGCAAACTATCTCGACTAAGAAAAAGGTTTCTGGAGGACAAAATGGCAGAAGCGGCACTCAAACAAGCCGGCCCGGAAGAAGAACTGACCGATGGCTTCAATCTCCTGATCGATGCGCTCAAGCTGAACGGCCTGAACACGATCTACGGCGTGCCGGGCATTCCGATCACGGACTTCGGCCGCATGGCGCAGGCCGCGGGCATTCGCGTGCTTTCGTTCCGCCACGAACAGAACGCGGGCTACGCCGCCTCGATCGCGGGCTGGCTTACCAAGAAGCCGGGCATCTGCCTCACCGTTTCCGCGCCGGGCTTCCTGAACGGCCTCACCGCGCTGGCTCACGCCACCACGAACTGCTTCCCGATGATCCTGATTTCCGGTTCATCCGAGCGCGAGATCGTCGACCTCCAGCAGGGCGACTACGAAGAAATGGACCAGCTCGCCGTGGCCAAAACCATGTGCAAGGCGGCCTATCGCGTGCTGCACGCACAGGACATCGGCATCGGCCTCGCCCGTGCGATCCGCTCGGCAGTATCGGGTCGTCCCGGTGGCGTCTATCTCGACCTGCCGGCCAAGCTGTTCGGTCAGGTCATGGGCGCGGAAGCCGGCAAGAAGTCGCTGGTGAAGGTGATCGACGCGGCGCCCGCGCAGATTCCTGCGCCGGATGCGATCAAGCGCGCGCTCGACGTGATCAAGGGCGCGAAGAAGCCGCTCATTATTCTTGGCAAGGGCGCTGCCTACGCGCAGGCCGATGAAGCCATCAAGAACTTCGTCGAAAAGAGCGGCATTCCGTTCCTGCCGATGTCGATGGCGAAAGGTCTCCTGCCCGACACCCATCCGCAATGCGCGGGCGCGGCGCGTTCTCTCGTCCTGAAAGACTCGGACGTCGTGATCATGATGGGCGCACGCCTCAACTGGCTGCTCTCGCACGGCAAAGGCAAGAACTGGGGCGACGCGCCAAAGAAGTTCGTGCAGCTCGACATCGAACCGCGCGAAATGGACTCCAACGTCGAAATCGTCGCTCCGGTCGTCGGCGACATTGGCTCCAGCGTGGACGCACTGCTCGCGGCTATGGGCAACAGCTTCCCGAAGGCGAACAGCGACTGGATGGCGACCGTTGCCAAGAAGCGCGACGAGAACGTCGCCAAGATGGCGCCGAAGCTCATGAACAACAACGTGCCGATGGATTACCACGGCGCGCTCGGTGTCATTAAGAACGTGATCAAGGAGCGCCCGGACACGATGTTCGTGAACGAAGGCGCGAACACGCTCGACCTCGCCCGCGGCATCGTCGACATCTACAAGCCGCGCAAGCGCATCGACGTCGGCACCTGGGGCATCATGGGTATCGGCATGGGCTATTCGATCGCAGCCGCGATCGAAACCGGCCACAAGGTACTCGCGGTCGAAGGCGACTCGGCGTTCGGCTTCTCCGGTATGGAGGTCGAAACGATTGCCCGCTACAAGCTCCCGGTCTGTGTCGTCATCTTCAACAACGACGGCATCTATCGCGGTACCGATGTGAATACTGCGAGCAGCGATCCTGCCACCACGGTATTCGTGAAGGGCGCGCGCTACGACAAAATGATGGAAGCGTTTGGCGGTGTCGGCGTAAACGCCACCTCTCCCGACGAACTCCGTCAGGCGATCAATGCCGCCCTCGACAGCGGCAAGCCAACCCTCATCAACGCGGTGATCGATCCGGCGGCGGGCAGCGAGTCCGGCCGCATCGGCAATCTCAACCCGCAAAGCGCACTCAAGAAAAAGTAATTCGAGCGAGAACAATCATGGCAAAAGCGAAGAAGAAATCGAAACTCAAGGCAGTGAAGGCAAAGAAGCCCGCGGCAAAGAAGACGGCCGCGAAGAAGGCGAACGGCCTGCCCTCGCCTTCGAAGAAGCCGTTCGGCCAGGCGGGACTCGCGCTCGACGGCGTGCGCATTCTCGACTTCACCCACGTCCAGTCCGGCCCGACTTGCACGCAATTGCTCGCATGGTTCGGTGCGGACGTGATCAAGGTCGAGCGTCCGGGCGTCGGCGACATCACGCGCGGCCAGCTGGTCGACGTGAAGGGCGCGGACTCGCTCTACTTCACGATGCTCAACCACAACAAGCGCTCGATCACGATCGACTCCAAGCACAAGAAGGGCAAGGAGATCCTCGATCGCCTCATTAAAGAGTGCGACGTGCTGGTCGAAAACTTTGCGCCGGGTGCCTTGGACCGCATGGGCCTGACCTGGGAGCACATCCACAAGCTAAACCCGCGCATGATCGTGGCGTCGGTGAAGGGCTTCGGCCCCGGCCCCTACGAAGACTGCAAGGTTTACGAGAACGTCGCGCAGTGCACCGGCGGCTCGGCCTCGACTACCGGCTTCCGCGACGGCCCGCCGCTCGTCACCGGTGCGCAGATCGGCGACTCGGGCACCGGTCTGCACCTCGCGCTCGGAATCGTGACCGCGCTCTACCAGCGCATCCGCACCGGCCGCGGCCAGCGCGTGCTCTGCGCCATGCAGGACGGCGTGCTCAATCTCGCCCGCGTGAAGCTGCGCGACCAGCAGCGCCTGAAGCACGGTCCGCTCACCGAGTACTCGCAATATGGAGAAGGCGTTCCGTTCGGCGACGCCGTGCCGCGCGCGGGCAACGATTCCGGCGGCGGCCAGCCGGGCCGAATCCTGAAGTGCAAGGGCGCACCGCAAGACCCGAACGCCTACATCTACTTCATTACGCAGGCGCCGGTCTGGGAAGCGATCTGCGACGTGATCGGCGAGCCGACCTGGAAGACCGATCCGGAGTTCTCGACGCCGAAGGCGCGGCTGCCGAAGCTCAACGCGATCTTCGCGCGCATCGAGCAATGGACCATGACCAAGACCAAGTTCGAGGCCATGGACATTCTCAACAAGTACGACATTCCGTGCGGCCCGATCCTTTCGATGAAGGAGCTTGCGGAAGACCAGTCGCTCCGCAAGACCGGCACCGTCGTCGAAGTCGATCATCCAAAGCGCGGCAAGTACCTCTCGGTCGGCAACCCGATCAAGCTTTCGGACTCGATCTCGAAGGTGAAACGCTCGCCGCTGCTCGGCGAACACACCGACGAAATCCTGAAAGACGTGCTGCGCTACTCGGCCAAGGAGATCGCCGACATCAAGGTGTCCGGGGCGATCACGGCGCCGGAGAAAAAAGAGAAAGCGGCTTAAGAGAAAATCACCCCGCCCCATCAACGGGGCGGGGTTTTTAAGAACAATTTTCGTGGGGAGATCGGACGATGCGTATCGTCGTGCATGGCCAGCAGGCCTTCGGCAAAGCCGTACTCGAAGCGCTCATCAAGCGCGGTGAAAATATTGTCGGCGTCTATGTCGCGCCGGAAAAGGAAGGCCAGAAAGCGGACCCGCTCAAGGAAGCCGCGCTGGCCGCGAACCTCCCGGTGTTTCAGCCGGATTCCTACAAGAAGCCGGAAGTGTGGGAGCAGTTCAAATCGCTCAAGCCCGATCTTCAGGTGATGGCTTTCGTCACGCTGTTCGTGCCGGAAGAATTCCTCAACATCCCGACCCACGGTTCCATCCAGTATCACCCCTCGCTCCTGCCTGCGTATCGCGGCGCGTCGGCAATCAACTGGCCAATCATCAAGGGCGAAAAGGAAACCGGGCTTTCGATCTTCTGGCCGGATAACGGCTTGGATACCGGCGATATTCTCATCCAGAAGAAGACGCCGATCTCCGACAAGGACACGCTCGGCACCGTCTATTTCGACCGACTGTTTCCGATGGGCGTCGATGCGATGCTGGAGTCGGTCGATCTCGTGAAAGCCGGCAAGGCGCCGCGCGTACCCCAAGATCATTCGAAGGCGACCTACGAAGGCCTTTGCCGCGCGGACAACGCGCATATCGACTTCGGCAAGCCGTGGGAACAGATCGACCGCCTGATCCGCGGCTGCAATCCTGCGCCGGCCGCATGGGCCACGATCAACGGCGTGAAGCTCAAAATTCTCGAAGCCACTCCCATTCCGGCGCGCGATCCGAAAGGCATCGGCGGCAAGCTTGGTGAAGTGGTGCTGGTCGAGAGCGACGGCATCACCGTCGTTTGCGCCGACGGCCGTTTCAAGCTGACCCGCGTGCAGGCCGATGGGCCGAAAGTGGGCGCAGGCGAATGGGCCGCTGCAGCAAAAATCGAAAAAGGCGCCCGCTTCTCCTAATTCAATCCCGATTCAAAACCTTTCAGTCACGGACAAAGTCCCATGCCCGCTTCCCAACACCAGAACCCGAAATCGGATATCGAAATCGCCCAGGCCGCGAAGATGCGGCCGATCACCGACATCGCCAAGGAGCGTCTCGGCATCGATGCCAAGAACCTCGAACCCTATGGCCATTACAAGGCCAAGGTGTCGATGGACTACATCAAGTCGCTGAGCGGCAAGAAAGACGGCAAGCTCATTCTCGTCACCGCGATCTCCCCGACGCCTGCCGGCGAAGGCAAGACCACGACGACGGTCGGCCTCACCGATGCGCTCAATCACATCGGCAAGAAAGCCATGTGCGCGCTGCGCGAGCCTTCGCTCGGTCCCTGCTTCGGCGTGAAGGGTGGCGCGGCAGGCGGCGGCTATGCGCAAGTCGTGCCGATGGAGGACATCAACCTCCACTTCACCGGCGACTTCCACGCGATCACGTCCGCGCACAATCTGCTCTCGGCGCTGATCGACAACCATATTTACTGGGGTAACACCACCGGCATGGATTCCCGCCGCGTCGCATGGCGCCGCGTGCTGGATATGAACGATCGCGCGCTGCGCGAAATTGTGTGCTCGCTCGGCGGTGTCGCCAACGGATACCCGCGCGAAGCGGGCTTCGACATCACGGTCGCCTCCGAAGTCATGGCGATCTTCTGTCTCGCCAAAGACCTCGACGACCTGAAAACGCGCCTCGGCAATATCATCGTGGGCTACACCCGCGACCGTAAACCGATCCGCGCCAGCGAGATGAAGGCCCACGGCGCAATGACGGCGCTGTTGAAAGACGCGATTGCGCCGAACCTCGTGCAGACGCTGGAAGGTACGCCCGCTTTCATTCACGGCGGACCGTTCGCGAACATCGCACATGGCTGCAACTCGGTGTCGGCGACAACCTCCGCGCTGAAGCTCGCCGACTATGTCGTCACCGAAGCCGGCTTTGGCGCAGACCTCGGTGCCGAGAAGTTCCTCGACATCAAGTGCCGCAAGGCGGGCCTGAAGCCCGATTGCGTGGTGATCGTCGCAACCATCCGCGCGCTCAAGATGCATGGCGGCGTCAAGAAAGAAGACCTCAAGAAAGAGAGCCTTTCTGCGCTCGACGCCGGCATGTCGAACCTCCAGCGCCACATCGAGAACATCAAGAAATTCGGCCTGCCTGCCGTGGTCTCGATCAACCGCTTCTCGGCGGATACCGACGCTGAGATCGCGCTGGTGAAGGAGAAGTGCAAGGCGCTCGGCGTCGAAGCGCTGATGGCCGATCACTGGGCCGAGGGTGGTGCCGGTGCAGCCGACGTCGCCAAGGCCGTCGTGAAGATTTGCGACGAAGGCAAGGCGAACCTGAAGCTGCTCTATCCCGACGAAATGCCGCTGTTCGACAAGATCCGCACCATCGCCAAAGAAATCTATCGCGCGGACGACGCCACCGCCGACAAGTCGGTGAAGGATCAGCTCAAGACCTGGGAAGAAATGGGCTTCGGCAAACTGCCGGTCTGCATCGCGAAGACGCAGTATTCGTTCTCGACGAACCCCGATGCGAAGGGCGCGCCCACCGGCTTCAACATTCCGGTACGCGAAGTCCGGCTCTCCGCGGGCGCCGAGTTCATTGTCGCGATCTGCGGTGAGATCATGACCATGCCGGGCCTGCCGAAAGTGCCGTCGGCGGACTCGATCGACGTCAACGCCGAAGGCAAGATCGTCGGCCTGTTCTAAAACTAATTCCGTCCAAGACTGCGAAGCCGCCCTTCGGGGCGGCTTCTTTTTTTATGCGATGATTTATTCGATCGTTATCTCGACGCGGCGGTTTCTCGCCTCGCGGATATTCGGGCCGGTTTTGACCAGCGGCTGCGAGATACCGTTACTTAGCGCATTGAAGCGCACCTTCACGAGCGGCGGTTGCCGCAGGAAGTATGTCAGTACGGCGTTCGCGCGCGTCAGGCCGAGCATGTCCGGACGCGCTTCCGCGGTATCGCAGTTACCTGCGATGGTAACGCGAGCGCTCGGCAGGATTTTTCTGGCGATGGTGTCGGCCAGTTCGCGGGCGGACGCAGTCATTTCCGCGCTCTGGAAATCCATGAAGATATTGAAGGTTTCGGGCTGCAAACGTGCCAACGCAACGACGGGAGAGGAAAACGCAAAGACCGATACGGCTTGCAACACACGCCGGCGATTCAGAACAAGGTTCATCGTTCCCTCCAGCTTTGTAAGACTTCCGTTCAATTTCCGATTTCGGTCTGCTTTCTTGTTTCGGCTTCGAGCTGACTTCCGATTCTCTTCGCTTCCGCGACCAGCGCTGCCGTCAGCGGCGTCATCGGCTCGCGCAGCGGCACGATGAGACCGATGGTATGCACCGCTTCCGGCTCGATGATCGGAATGGCGCGGATGGTTTCGGTCAGGCCGAGCGTCTCGGCGAGCTTCTCCGGCATGACGCTGGCCCACTGCCCGCTGCGGACGTGCGCGAACAGCACGATCATGGAATTCGATTCCAGCATCGGCTTTGGATCGCCTCCCGCGGTGCGCAGTAACTGCTCGATGATGCGCCGGTTCTGCATGTCGGGCGTGAGCAGGCACAGCGGCACTCGCGCAACCTCTGCCCAGGACACTTCCTTACGGTTGCCGAGCGGAGAACTTGAGGATGTCAGCAGGCAGTAGCGCTCGCGATAGAGCGGCACCGTGTTGACGCGGCCGAGCGGCTCGTTGTCCAGATAGGTAACGCCGGCATCGACCTCGAGATTCTCCAGCGCGGTAAGAATCTGGATCGAGGTCATCGAAAAGATCGTGAACCGCACTTCCGGGTGCCGCGCGCGATAAGGCGTGGTCAACGCGGAAACCATCGCCAGTGCGGTCGGGATCGCGGCGATGCGCAGTTGCCCGGCAAGGCCGGATTTCAGCGCACGCATTTCCTCGTGCAGGGTTCGCGTGTCGGCGAGGATGCGGCGCGCCCAATCGAGGGTGCGCTCGCCCTCCGCCGTGAAGCCGATGAAGCGGGAGCCGCGCTGCACGAGCAGCACGCCGAGTTGCGCCTCGAGCTGCTTGATCCCGGCGGAGAGGGTCGGCTGGGTCACGCCACAGGCATCGGCGGCACGTCCGAAATGCCGCTCGCGCGCCAGCGCCATCAGGTATTCCAGCTTATCAATCAAGCGCTTACTCTCCCGAAAGCGAGCCTAGCGCATCAATAGATATTATCAATCATTCTGCTTCGCGAAGACTATGTGCAGCGCGAAGTGTATTCCGCAAAGCAAAAGGCCCCGCGCTTTCGCGCGGAGCCTTTCCAATTCAGAGGCGGAAGCTGTTGCTTACCACCACCAGCCGTGCGCGTGCTTATGCTTCAGAACGTACTTGCCGTTCTTGCAGCCTGCGCCGCGGAAAACGGCATGGAAGCCGGTGCACGGCGTGGTGACCGAGTGGATCACCGCAGCAGTCGCGACGCCAGCAACGAAGCCGCCGGTGACAGCGCCGGCAGTGGTCGCGCCGAGGCCGGTGCCGGCCGCAGTCGAGCCGAACCAGGTGTTGTGGAGGCCGATGCCAACCACGGTGCCGACAACGACGCCCGCGACGAGCGGGAATTTGTTGTGCTTGTGACGCTTGTGCTTGGCGTCGGCGGCAGTCATGCCGGACGCGACCAGCGCCACAACGGCGGTGAGAACAAGAAGAACCTTGCGCATTTCATCTCTCCTAATTTGCACAATGGCGCACGCGCAGATTTCTGCCGGACGCGCCTTATGCGTTCCAGAAAACGAACCAGTTATGGGCGCTGATGTAGCGGCCCCCCGCATCGGGCGCCACTAAGACTCTGATTCGCACTTAATGCAAACGAAAAACGCAGAATGAGAAATCCTTAAGCACACGGCTGCGTGATCGCCAGGCAAGGACGATTTCCGGACGGATTAACGTAAATAGTAATGTGAAAATACGAAACGGCCCCGCAAGTTTGCGGGGCCGTTGTTCTTATGGGCGGTCGAAAGCCGGCCGGTTTAACGATAGCCGACGTACTGACCGTTACGGCAACCGGAGCCACCGAACAGTGCATGGAAGCCAGTGCACGGCGTTGCAACCGCATGAATTACGGCCGCCGTTCCGACACCCGCAATGAAGCCGCCGGTGATCGCACCCGCCGTCGTCGCGCCGAGCGCAGTACCTGCCGCCGTAGTGCCGAACCAGCCGTCATAAAGACCGATACCAACCGCGGTACCCACAGCCGCGCCTGCGAGCGGCGCCCAGTGACCGTGATTATGATGATGCGTACGCCAGTGATCTGCGTTCGCAGCGGTGACCGGGAGTGCCATCGCCGCAGCGGTGGCGAGAGCGAGAATCGTCTTGCGCATGATGATCTCCAATTCAGTCGTGTTTCATCCTGCCCCGACGCAGCAACGCGCCACGCGCAATGCCGTTCCAGCCTGCGCTGAATCGCGCAGTCGTCACATGCAAGGTGATGATGTGCAGAAATTTTGGCGAATGGAACTGCGGTAACACGCCGTTACGGCATGTTGCGTTCGTGTGTACGCAGCTTCAGCGCGCGTTACGAACGGAATCCGCGAGCAGATCGAGATTGTTTTTTACGTAGGGGTTGTGCGGATCTTTTGCTTTCGCCGCGAGCAGCTTCTCGCGTGCGCGCTTGTAGTCGCCGCGCAGAATATAAGAGTAACCGTGGTTGCTCAGCACTTCCGGCGTCGGGCCGAGAATCGCCTGCGCCTGTCCGTATGCGCGATCGGCGAGATCGAAACGGCGAAGACGATCGTAGGACGCGGCAAGACCGAGCCATGCTTCGGCGTTGCGCGGATTGGCTTCCACCGCGCGGCGGAAATGGCGCTCTGCAAGGCCGTAATTCTGTTCGCGGTAATGTTTCTTGCCGAGCAACAGGTCATCCGCAGCATTGTTGCCTGGCAAGGCTTCGCCGCCGGGACCGTTGTTCGCGGCGTTATTCCATACCGGGGATTTTTCCGGCGGGGTCAGCGGTTGCTGATCGACGAAGGCCTGCGGTGCGGGCGGCTGATCCCACGACGCGGCTTTCGGCTCCTCATTGCCGAACACATCAAGCGAGCCTCCGGTCTTGCAGCCGGAAAGCAGCAAGAGGCCGAAGCCCGCGATCAGCAATGTTCGTGTAGCGGCCTTACGCATCGGTACGCTCCGGGTACCGCGGGGCCGATTGTGGCTGCCGGCCGGGAAACCCAACTACAGTGTCCCCGGACATACCCACCCGTATTGAGCCTACGAAGCGCCCGTAAATAATCCCTTGGAAATAGTGGTAAACGAATCCTTGCGATTCAGAACGGGCCATACTTCACCCGGACATAGGCCGGCAGCATCGTCACGATGACGAGCACCGGGAAGATGCACAGCACCAGCGGCACCGAGAGCTTGGCGGGCAAGCTGTATGCCTTCTCTTCCGCCAGCGAGAGACGCTTGTGGCGCATGTCATCGGAATAGACGCGCAACGCATCGGTCAGACTGGAGCCGAGTTCGGCGGATTGCTGGAGCAGCGTCGCGAAGGCGCGCGCTTCCTCAAGGCCGAGGCGTTCGGCCAGATGTTCGAGTGCTTCGCCGAGGGTGCGGCCGGCACGGATTTCGAGGGTCGCCATGTGTACGTTCGCACTGAGCGACGGATACGAGTCGGATAGTTCGCGCCCGACGCGATCCAGCGACGCTTCCATGCTGAGGCCCGCGTCTGCGCAAACGACCAGAAGGTCCATGAAATCGGGGAAGCCCGCGCGATGCTCGGTCTGGCTCGTGGCAATGCGGCGTCCGAGATAAAGGCTCGGCGTCATATAGCCCATCATCCCGGCGCACATCACCAGCATCCAGAACCAGCTACTGGTGAGGTCGGGCAACAGGTTCGGCACGACCGGCATCGCAGCCGCGGCAAAACCAATGGCAAGCACCGTGCGCGCGATAAAGAAGAAGCCCGGTGCGCGCGGATCGAGAATACCCGCCTCGATCAGACGGCGGCGCAATACTTTCATGTTGCCGTCGTCGGCCGCGGCGTAGTGCTTGGTCGTGTATTCGATCAGCTTCTGCGCGGCGGTGATGCTGGCGAAGCGAAGCGAGCGCTTGTTGGCGGCATCATTCTGACGGCCGGGAATATCGACCACGATTGCTGCGGCGCGTCGCTTCAATTCGGCGCGGTTGCGGATCACCGACATGATGCCGAGCGCCAGCGCGGTGGCGGCGAAGAAAATAAGCGCGCTCACCACGGTTGCGGGGCTGGACCAGAGTGCTGCGAGCTTGTCGGAGAACGCCTGCATCGCATCAGATCCGGAAGTTCACGAGCCGGTACATGACGTAATTGCCGGCCGCCATCCACGCGGCAGCGCAGCCAAGCACGATCTTGGTGACTTCGACGTGCCAGATCTTGCCGTAGAAGTCCGGCGTCATGCTTTGCAGGATCGCGAACATCGCAATCGGCAGGCCGGAGAGAATGATCGCCGAGAACTTTCCTTCCGCCGCGAGCGCTTTCACCTTGCGCCGCATCTTGAAGCGCAGGCGGATGATGGCTGACAGGTTGCCGAGAATTTCACTCAGGTTGCCGCCGGTCGAACCCTGAATCGCAACCGCGGTCACGAACAGCGGCAGGTCGTCCTGACCCACGCGGAAATAGAGATTGCGCATGGCCGTCTCCAGATCGGCGCCGTAGGTCACTTCATCGGACACCATGCCGAACTCGGAACCGATGGGATCGGGCATCTCCCGCGCAACCATCGAGATCGCGACCGGCACCGGATGACCGGCCTTGAGGCTTCGCACGATGATATCGATGGCATCGGGGAACTGCGCACCGAATGCCTTGTGACGGCGATTGCGCTTCGAACGCAGCACCATCATCGGCAATATGAACCCGGCGAAGCCTGCGGCAAGAATTGCCTGCAACAGGCTTTCGCGAAAGAACCAGACACCGCCGAAAGTAGCGACGCTCAGCACCGCACAAATAACGATGAAACGGCCGACCGTGATGCGCGCGCCCGATTGCAGCACCAGCCGGTTCAGCGAGATCAGTCCGCTCGCATAGGCGCCGTGCGCGCTCAACGAGCGCTCGCGGCGCAACTGCACCAGAATATGCTCGCGGTTCGGCTGATGCTTCATCAGGCTGAGCCGCCGGTTCAGATGGCTGCGATACGAAGCCTTGTTATAGAAGAACAGATAGATCGCTTCCGCGAACACGATCGCGGAAACCGCCGCCAAAAAATAGAAGAGATGAATCTGGTCGAGTTCGAACGGCATGGCGGTCAGAGCGGTTGCGCCGGATCGAAGTAAATGCCGGGAATGTTGATGCCGCGCGCGACCAGATCGGCGAGAAAGCGCGGACGCACGCCGGTCGCGCGAAACTCGCCTTCCACCGTGCCATCGGCCGCGGTGCCGGTACGCTTGTACTGGAAGATTTCCTGCATCTGCAGGATGTCGCCCTCCATGCCGGTGATTTCCGCGATGCTCGTGACTTTACGCTTGCCGTCGGAGAGGCGCTGCAACTGCACGATCATGCGCACGGCAGATGCAATCTGACCGCGGATACTCGCAATCGTCATCGGCATTCCGGCCATGCCAATCATCTGCTCGAGACGCGAGATCGCTTCGCGCGGTGCGTTGGCGTGGATCGTCGCCATCGAGCCTTCATGGCCGGTGTTCATCGCCTGCAACATGTCGAAGGCTTCCTCGCCGCGGCACTCGCCGAGGATGATGCGGTCGGGACGCATACGCAGCGCGTTCTTCACCAGTTCGCGCTGCCGGATTTCGCCTTTGCCTTCGATATTCGGCGGGCGTGTTTCCATGCGGCCGACGTGCGGCTGCTGAAGCTGCAATTCGGCGGCGTCTTCGATGGTGACGAGGCGTTCCTTCTCCGAGATGAACGCGGAAAGCGCATTCAGCATCGTAGTCTTGCCGGAACCGGTACCGCCGGAGATGAGCAGCGTCACGCGCGCCTTCACGGCGGCCGCGAGCACTTCGGCCATCTGCGGCCGGATCGCGCCGATGTCGATCAGCTTGTTCAGGTTGAACGGCTTCTTGGAGAACTTACGGATCGAGACCAGCGGGCCGTCCACCGCAATCGGGCGGATTGCGACGTTGACGCGCGAGCCGTCTAGCAGGCGCGCGTCGCAAAGCGGATGCGATTCATCCACGCGGCGGCCGACCGCGGACACGATCTTGTTCACGATGCGCAGGAGATGCGGCTCATCCTTGAAGCGGACCGGCGTCGATTCCAGCATGCCCATGCGCTCGACGAAAACACATTCCGGCCCGTTGATGAGAATGTCGTTGATGGTCGGATCTTTCAGGAGCGGCTCGATGGGACCGAGGCCGGTCATCTCGTCGATGATCTCGCTCACAAATTCATCAAGCTCGTGCGCGTTGAGCGCGATACGTTCCGCCTTCGTGAACTGCGAAACCATATTGTAAACCTGCCGACGGACTTCCTCCTCCGGCAGCTTCTCCATGGCTGAGAGATTGAACTCCTCGATCACCTTGCGATGGAGGCGCACTTTCGCGTCGAGCATCTTGCTGGTCAGCAGAAGATTCTGTGCACCGGCTGGCTCGGGTTCCGGCGTGTTCGCGAGATTCTCGAGAAGCGAAGGCACCAGCGGCGTGTGTTCCGCCACTGTCTCAGGCGCAGGATTGGAAGCGGCGACAGCACTGCGGGAAGTGAAACGGCCCAGCATCAGCGTCACCCTGCCCGCGCGAACAGACGTTTCAGGCCGCCTGTCTCACTTTTTGCCGCTGCGTGCGGCATGATGAGCTTGCGCAGCGCCATCGTGACGTTGTTGCCGGGTTTCACTTCCTCCAGCGGCACGCCACGGTCGATAGCCTCGCGCACGATGCGGAAATTGTTCGGCAGCGTTCCCGCGAAGGATTTTCCGAGCGCGGACTCGATATCGCCGTGCTTCAGGCCGGGCACGAACATGCGCTGCTCGAAGCGATTCACGATGACTTGCGGATTGCAGTTCTCGCCATGGCGCTCGCTGATCGCCGAGACGAGCTTTTTCGCGTGGCGCAGGCCGGGGATCGTCATTTCGCTGACGATGAACAACTTGTTCGAGCCGAGCAGCACGCTGTCGGTCCACGAAAACCATGTGCGCGGCATGTCGATCACGACGTAGCGAAAATTAGCGGAAACGAGATCGAGCAGGCGCGTCACCATCACCGGGTCGAACGAGCGCATTTCTGCAGGACGGTGCGGCGCGGCGATCACCGAAAGGCCCGATGAATGGCGCGTCAGCATGACTTCGAGGAGATGCCGGTCGAGGCGCTCCGGGCGCGGCTCGATTTCGCTGAGGTCTAGGCGCGGCTCCAGATCGAGATAGTCGGCGACTGCGCCGTGCTGGAAATCGAGATCGACCAGACAGGTCGACGAACCGCGCTTGGAAGTTCCCTGCAACAACAGCGCAGACTGAATCGCAATCGAGGTCACGCCGACGCCGCCGGCAGCCGGAAGGAACGTGAAAATCTCCGCCTCTGCGACCGGCTCGCCAGGCGGCGGCGCTTTCGCCGCACGTGCGCAAGCGCGAACCAGTTCGATCGGCGCGACCGGCTTCACCAGAAAATCCGCGACCCTGATCTGTAGAAGACGGCGCGCGACGTTCTCGTCGAAGAATTCGGTGACAACTACCATCGGCGCGATGCCGGGCCGCGTCGTGAGCTGCGCAAGCTCGGCGATCTGGTCATCCTTGCTGGCGTCGAGATCGACGACGACGACCGCCGCAGCATTCAGCGCGGCATCAGGCGCGCCGGAAATGCCGGTATCGAACTGGTCGAGAGCGATTTGCGGATGCGTCGCGAATGTATCGACGACCATCTGCCGGAAATCGGCATCGGTCGAAATCAGCACGACATTCGTCGCGGAATCCGGTTTCTTGTTGTTCGCGTTCATTGCCCGTCCGGCACCCCTTGGAACCGCAAACAGAATAGCGATTGCGCCTTTCGGCCGAATAAAAATGCGGGCATCAATTGAATAGAAATTGAACGATCGCTTTCACCGAAACAAAACTGCCGGCGCATGGCGGCGCCGGCAGAGAACCGTTTACGCAGATTGCTTTCTGTTACTGCTGAACCGCGGGACCGTTGTTGGTCGGCGCGACTTCAACCGAGCTGGTGCCAAGACCGCGCGGCTGGATGACTTTGCCCTGACGGTAACGCTCGATTGCCTTCTGCGATACTTCGCCGTTGGTATGGATGGTGCGGTTCGCGGCCTCGCGCGGCCACAAGTCGATGGTCTGCACTGCGATGTTGTTCGCGTTTGCGTCGCCCGCGGAGAGATGAACGCTGTCGCGGCGATCATAGTAAAAGTCGGAACACGCCGCGAGACAGAGCGAAAGCACGGCGCCGAGCGCGACCTGCTTCATGCAGCTTGTCGAGTTACTGCGCGCCATTGGGCACCTCCGGCAAATCGAGCATGTGGCCGACCTGAGGACGCTGCGCCACCGGGCCATACATCTTGCGGATGTCGGCGGGCGTTACTTCCATGCGGCCGTTGACGAAAAGATCGTTGTCGTTCGGCGGCACGGTTGCCTCAAGCGGCGTGCGCAGCCGGTCGCCGGGGCGCGCGGGCTGCACCAGCCGCGGCGTCACGATGATGACGAGATCGGTTTCTTTCTTTTGATACTGCGCGCTGCGAAACAGCGTACCCAGCACCGGAACGTCGGCAATCCAGGGAAGCTGTGCGGCGGCGGTCGTCGTATTCGATTGCAGCAGACCCGCGATGGCGAAGCTCTGGCCGTCGCGCAATTCGATGGTCGTGGTGGCGCGGCGCACGATGATGCTCGGGATCGAAACGTTGCCGACCTGCACCGTGTTGGTGGGATCGAGCTGGCTGACTTCCGGCTCGATCTTCAGGTTGATCAGGCCGCCGGAAAGCACGGTCGGCGTGAAGGCAAGGCCAACGCCGAACTTCTTGAACTGAATCGTGATCTGGTTGTTCTGCGCCGCGACCGGGAACGGAAACTCGCCGCCCGCGAGGAAGCTTGCGGTATCGCCGGATAACGCGACGAGGTTCGGTTCGGCCAGACGGCGCGCAACGCCGCGATCTTCGAGCGCCTGGATCATCGCGTCGACGCGCACGCCCTTGTTCAGCAACGTGCCGATTGCGACGCCGAACGGCGTGCTGCCCGAAAGCAAACCGGCAGTGCCCGCGGTCGCCGCGATATTGTTGCCGACCACATCCCAGCGCACGCCGAGTTCGCGGCCTGCGTTGCGCGAGGCTTCGACAAAGCGCACTTCCAGCATCACCTGCTGCGGCGCTGCCACGCTCATCGAATTGATCACGTCAGGGCTGAACTGCTTGGCGAAGGTCATGATGCGGTCGAGCATGATGCCGTCGGTGACCAGACCAGCCAGCAGGATGCGGCCGTTCACGGTCGAGACGCGGACCTTCGCTTCGGGGAACTGGGCGCGGATGGCGGCCGCGATCTGCTGCGTATCGTGCGAAACCTCGATGTCGAACACGCCGACCAGCACTTTGCCCTCGCCGTAAACCGAAATACGGGTGAGGCCGATCTTGCGGCCCAGCACCGAGAGCGTGCGGTCGGTGAGCGGCATGACGTCGGCAACTTCAGGGTCGCCGACCACGATGTCGAGGAAAGAAGTGTTGGTGCGAATGTTCTCGGACTTGCCGACCGGAACGCGCACTTGCGACGTCTTGTGACCGGGATGGAATTTCACGCGCTGCATTTGCGCCTGCGCGCTGCCTGCGGAAACGGCCGCGAGCGGGCTGGCGCCCGCAATCGCCGTTGCCAGCAGCGAGACCAGCACGCGGCGGAAATTACGGGCGAAACGCCCGTTGATCCTGTCACTCATGTAAGCCCCCGTAATCCGCAAGCCAGCCCGGCTTACTGGATGACTCCCTGGTTGACTGCGCTGTTGGTCAGCGGCTGCTGTTCGGCAGGCACGCTGTAGTTTTCTTTTTTATTTCCGCGCATGACCGAAATGGTCGAGAAGCCGCTGTTCTTCGTGTCTTTCTTTTTCTGCTGCTTGTTCAGGTCGTCGAGCGTGATCTGCCGGGTCGGATCTACCGCTAGATCGCCGGCCTTGCGCAACGCGAGCGAAAGCGTGCCGCTCGAACCCGCGAGGACGAGCTTCTGCCCGTCAACCGTATCGACTTCGAGCGTTACCGCCTTCACCACCGCGGGCTTGTCCACGCGGTCGTCGGCGATCTGGTCGATAGCGAGAACCTTCACGTTCTGGAGCACGATGTCGGAGCTGCCGTTGCCGCCGCGCTCGCCGATACGGGTGAGCATCACGTCGACGCGGTCGCCGGGAAGCACGAAGCCCGCGACGCCCTCGATATCGCTGACGCGCAGCGTTACCGCCTTCATGCCCGGCGTCAGCACCGCCGATAGCGTGGCGCGCTGACCCGCGCCGGTGATCTTGGTGGCGAGGATCGGTTCGTTCGGCGCAATCGCAAGCAACACGGTGCGCTTGCCTTGTCCGAGCAGCGCTTCGACGGATGCGAAAGCGCCATCCGGAATCGCGGCGTCCGGCCACGGCACTTCGCGCAAATTCTGGCGGGAGAGTTCGACGCCGAAACGTAGCGGTGCATCGGCGACGACAATGGTGCGCGTCTTGACGACTTGCGGAGCCGGCATGTTCTTGATGCGCGCGTCGTTCTGGCTGTTCAGCCAGGACTGCGCGACGAACACCGCCAACGCGCCGAACACGACGGCTACCACGATCATGAGCAACGCGCTGATCCGCAAGACGTTCTACTCCGCGAACAAAGTCTGTCCCTGTTCGCTAATAGAAGCTCGACCGCAGTGTGGAATCCGTGAAGGAAATCGGTGCAATTGCTTTATGATGAAGCGCGCATGAAACCATATCGTTGTCGGTTTCTTACTCGTGTACGGAATGCCGCGAATGCACGCGAATCCGTTCATGCGCGATTTGCAATTCGTTCAGGCTGATTGCATTTGAAGTTAGGGACGCGCCCTGCTGTTTCTTTGTTATCGCTGAACGGAGCGGAATACCGGCGGCGTCATCGGCGCGCCGCCTTGCCCATGCATGCACGCATCCGGAGTTCCATTAACCAAACCTGCCGAAACCGCGGGCAATATGGTGAACAATGTATTAAGGTGATCGTCAGTTGTTCGGCGGCGGACACCAAGAATGCGGCTATCTCTGCCCTTATTCGGGCCGGGAAGGCTCTGGCACCTCGTTTGCCTGCTACCGGACTTGGTCAGTGCGTAACGGAGCTCGCGCAGCATGAGCCTTCCGAAGTACACCTTGATTTCGAACCCGTGGTTCGTCCCGCCAGAGAATTACGGCGAGGCATACCGCGCGCCGGTTCCCGCCAGTTTTCCGAACCAGCACTTTTCGGAACTCGACGTCGAATTCGACAATTCGACGCGGGCCTGCTGGTGCTACATGAAACCCAAGGGGCGGCCCAGTTACACGCGCGGCATGCTGCGCGACCTCGACTCGCTCCAGCAGGCGATCAAGAAAGCCTGCGCCGACGCGCGGCCTGGCGAAACGCCGGTGCAGTATTTCGTGCTCGGCTCGCGGATTCCCGGCATCTTCAACCTCGGCGGCGACCTGAACTCGCTGGCCCGCTTCATCCGTACCCGCGACCGGCACGCGCTGATGAGTTACGCGCGCGCCTGCATCGACGTGCTTCATAATAATGCGATCGGGCTGGATATTCCGGTGATGACGGTCGCGCTGGTGCAGGGCGATGCGCTCGGCGGCGGCTTCGAATCCGCGCTGGCGTGCGACTTCATCGTCGCCGAACGGCACGCAAAATTCGGATTTCCCGAAATCCTGTTCAACCTGTTCCCCGGCATGGGCGCCTATAGTCTGCTCAGCCGCAGGCTGGACGCCGCACGCGCCGAGCAGATGATCCTCAGCGGACGCGTTTACGACGCGGAAGAGCTACACGCGATGGGGCTGATCAACATTCTCGCCGAACCGGGCGAAGGCGAAACCGTGTTGCGGGACTATCTCGCCAATCGTGGGCGGCGCTTCACTTCGCAATGCGCAGTCTATCAGGCGCGGCGCAAGACGCATCCCCTGCCCTACGAGGAGTTGCGCGACATCGCGGAGATCTGGGTCGAGACGGCGCTACAACTGAAGGAAATCGACCTGCGCAAGATGGAGCGGCTGGTCGCGGCACAGGACAAACGCCGCGCGGCGGGCGGCTCGTTGCGCCCGGTCAGTTCGTAGCAGCAGCGAGGCGGAGCGTCAGGCTTTCAGCGTCGCTTCCGCTGTTTCCGGCTTGTCCTCGGCGTAGGCAATCAGCGCATCGCGGACGCGCTCGAACTCGGCATTCAGCTTGCGGAGATATTCCGTGCCGTGCGAGGCAAGCTCGCGCTCGCCGATGTGACGCCAGGCCAGGCACATCTTGTAAATGCGGCGTGCGCCGATATTCGCGGCACCGCTGCGCAGGGCGTGCAACTCCTCGCGCAACGCCGTCACGTCGCCGGATTCGATCGAACGCTTCAGGTCTAGCAGCAGGCTCGCGGTTTCGCGGTTGAAGTCAGCGATCAACTCGCGGACGAAAGTTGCGCCGCCGAGCGACTCGAGGTCCGACAGGGCGCGCGTGTCGATCGAGGAAGAATCGGCATTGCGGAACTTCGGATGCGAGGTGATTCGCTTCACGGTTTCGCTTTCCGTGAAAGCCTCCTGATCGCTCACGGTGCGGGCGCCGACAATCGTATCGATGATGTTGAGCAGGCGTGCCGGTTCGATCGGCTTGATGACGCAGGCGTCCATGCCCGCCTCTTCGCAGCGCTGCTTGGTTTCCGGCGTCGCGTCCGCAGTCAGCGCGATGATCGGCAGGCGCGGCTTGCCGAGCGAAGCAAAGCGGTGAAGCTTGGTCGCCTCGATGCCGTTCAGCACCGGCATGTTCACGTCCATCAGCGCGATGTCGAATGCCTTGGCCTGCATGGCATCGAGCGCCTGCTCGCCGTTCTCGACAATGCTGACGTCGTGGCCGGCACGTTCGAGAATCTTGGCAATCACCTTCTGGTTGGTCTTGTTGTCGTCGGCGACCAGCACCGATAGTTTGCGATTCGAGACCTGCTTCTCGACTTCGTCGCTCTCGGAATCGTCGGCTTCGCCGGCGGATGCAGCGGTCAGCGCAGCCGCGAGCGCCTCTTGCGTAACCGGCGCAGCAACGACCGAGGCATAATCGAAGCGGACCGGAAGCGCCGGAAGCGCATCTGCGGTCTCACCGCTTACCAGTATAAGCGACAGATTACCGGTATCGTGCAGGCGATACAGCATGCTGCTGACGGCAGCGCGGTCGGTGCCAAGCTGCGAGTCATCGATGATGACTATGGTGCGGCGAATGTTGCCGGTGGAAGGAAGCGAAGCCTGATCGCAAGCCTGACCTGGCGAGCGCGCGACTTCTACAACAGCGTTCGCGCTCTCGATAATCTTTTCGATATGCGTGCCGGTTTCGTTGTTGCGCGTGAGAAGAATGACACGCGAGGAGGCGAGGTCCGGCATCTGCGCGGCATCCACGCCTTGTTCCGGGGTGCGATAGCCAAGTTCGAGCCAGAACGTGCTGCCCTTGCCGAGTTCGCTTTCCACGCCGATGCGGCCGCCCTGGCGCTCGACCAGTTGTTTGACGATCGCGAGGCCGAGGCCGGTACCGCCAAAACGGTCGATGATGGATTCGTCGGCTTGCGTGAAGCTCTCGAAAATCTTGCCGATTGCCGCGGGCGCGATGCCGATACCCGTATCGCTGACCTCGAAGCGAAGACGCGCGGTGCCGTCTTTCTGTTCGAGCGCGTGGGCTGCGATCACGATGTTGCCGTGACCGGTGAATTTCACCGCATTGGCGGCGAGATTGGTGAGAATGTCGTGCAGCGCTCGCGAATTACCGTGCAACATGCGCGGCGTCTGCGGCGTTACATGCAACGAGAGACGTACGCCTTTTTCCTTCGCCTGCGCGCTGAGCATCGAGCGCACCTGCCCCATGACCGAGTGCAGATCGAAGTCGACGGATTGGTCCGGCATCTGGCCCGCTTCGATGCGGGAATAGTTCAGAATCTCGTTGATCTGTGCAAGCAGCGTCCGCGCGGAGCCGCGGATGGTTTGCGTCATATCGAGTTGCTCGGCGTTGAGCTTCGTATCGCGCAGCATGTCGCTCATGCCGATCACGGCGTTCAGCGGCGTGCGGAATTCATGGCTGACGCTGGCAAGGAACAGGCTCTTTGCCTTGTTCGCCTGCTCGGCTTCGCTTTTTGCCTGCTGCAGCTTCTTGATCAGCGTCGCGGCGTAAAGCGGCAGAATAACCAGCCCGCCGATCAGGCCGTAAGCGAGCTTCGGGTGCGAGGCCCAGTACTCGGTTGTCGCGACTACCGCGGAGAAACCAGCCACCGCAACCAGCATCGAACCGAACAGATAGGGCAAGCCGAAGCGGAAGCCGTTGCCGAAGATGATCCACAGAAAGATCGGATAGAGCAGCGAAAGCGCTTCGTCGCCGGCGTGAATGCCCCAGGACAGAAAACCGAGATCGGAGAATATCGCAGTCACACGCCGCGGCACCGATACGCCGGGCTGGTAGAGCATGTGCGCGAGGAATGCGAAAGAAATACCGAAGAACAGCGTCGTGAGAATCACGGCCTCGCGCGGCACGATCGTGCCGAACATGGCCGCGCCACCGAGATAGATAAGGATCAGCGCGCTGATGGCGACACGATTGATCACCATCTCATGCTCGCCGTCAGGGCGATTGCGCAGGCGCGACTTCAAAAATCCGATCAGCGAGGGCTTGTTTGCTGCCGTTTCCATGAGACCCTCTTATGCCGTGCGGGCCAGCAGATTCTGCTGCTCAAACAGGAATTCGAAATCCTCGGCCGGAACCGGCGGGCTGAAATAGTAGCCCTGCACGTCGTCGCAGCCTTCGTTGCGGACGAACGCAAGCTGCTCGGCGGTTTCCACGCCTTCCGCGATGACTTCGAGGTTGAGGCTGTGTCCCAGCGTGATGATTGCGCGCACGATGGCCGCGTCGTTGGGATCGGTGTTTACGTCGCGAATGAAAGCCTGATCGATCTTGAGACGATCAATCGGCAAGTTCTTCACATAAGACAGCGAGGAATAGCCCACACCGAAATCGTCGATAGAGAAGGTGACGCCGATCTCCTGCAGCGCGCGCACATCGTTCGCGGCCGATTCCGGATTCTGCATCAGGATGCTTTCGGTCAACTCCAGTTCGAGACAGTGCGGATCGAGACCGGTGCGATGCAGCGCATCGAGCACATGCTGGCGGATGTCCTGCTTGCGGAACTGTACCGGGGACAGGTTCACCGCCATGCGGAAATGCGGACGGCCCGGCTTTTGCCAAGCCTTCGCCTGCGCGCAGGCTTCGATCAGCACCCATTCGTTGATCGGAACGATGAGACCGTTTTCTTCCGCGAGCGGCAGGAATTCCGCCGGGCGTACCAGACCGCACCCCGGACGCCGCCAGCGCAGCAGCGCTTCCGCACCGACGATTTGACCGCTGCGCAGATTGATCTGCGGCTGGTAGTTCATCAGGAATTGCTTGCGCGCGAGCGCTTGCCGCAGATCGCTTTCCAGCACGATAGCTTCGCGCGCGATGGTGTGCATGTCGTTTGCGAATACGCGCCAGGCGTTACGGCCCTCGGCCTTCGCCTGATACATCGCAAGATCCGCGTTCTTCAAGAGCACGTCGACGTCCACGCCGTCGGTTGGATGCACGGTGATACCGATGCTCGCGGTCGAATTGATTTCCTGTCCGTCGAGCACGAACGGTTCTTCGAGCGCCTTGATGACTTTCTGTGCGAGCGTCACCGCGTCTTCGGTGCGGCCGATCTCGGTCTGCAAAATCGCAAACTCGTCGCCGCCGAGGCGCGCAACAATGTCGGTTTCGCGCACCGCATTGCAGAGGCGCTGCGAAACGGCCTTCAGCAACTGGTCGCCTTGATGGTGGCCAAGCACGTCGTTCACGCCCTTGAAGCGGTCTAGATCGAGCAGCAGCAGCGCGAACTGGCGGTCGCCGCGGCGCGTACGTGCGATCTGACGACGCACGCTGTCATGGAAGAAGGTGCGGTTCGGCAGACCCGTGAGCGGATCGTGGTGCGCGAGATGGTGGAGATGTTCTTCCGCCTCCTTGCGCTCGGTAATGTCGAGCGAAGTGGTCAGTACGTTGATGACCTGACCAGCGCGGTCGCGCAGCGGCGACTTCGTGGTTAGGAATACATGGCGATTGCCGGCGCGGTCCGTGATCTCTTCTTCGTAGCTGGGCAGGCCCTTGCCGTTCTCGAACACGAGGCGGTCGAGACCGGCATTGTTCTGCACCACGTTCTTGAAGATGTCGGCGGCAGGCATACCGACCGCTTGCGAAGCATCGACACCGTGAAAGACAGCAGTGAAAGCATTGAGGAACACGCAGCGGCCGTCGCTGTCGGTCGCGCTGATCATCGCGGGAACGGTGTCGATCACCTGCGCTAGTCGCTCGCGGCTGTCGCGCAGCAGTTCCTTGCGGAAGCGCTCGCTGTCGATCAGCTCTTTCTCCAGCTCGACCGCGCGACTCTTGATGACGAGTTGCTGCTTGCGGAGCTTGAGAAGGTTACGGGCGCGCGTCAGGAATTCGTGGTGATCGACCGGACTTTGCAGGAAGTCGGTTGCGCCCGCTTCCAGCGCATTTATGCGATGCGAGCGCTCCTCATAAACGGTGATGACGACGGCCGGCACGTCGACGCATTCCGGCAGCTTGCGGAAGCGGCGCACGAATTCGGCACCGTCGATATTCGGCATCTTGTAATCGGTGACGACGAGGTCGGGGGTATTGTCCTTCAACCACTCCAGCGCTTCGATCGGATCGCCAAACGAGCGCACCGCGACGCCATCCTCGATCGAAGCGGCGAGCTTCGAGAAGATGTTGCGGTTCGTAATACGGTCGTCGACGATAACGATGAGCGACATGCCGTGTAACGCCTTCCCCCGTTTGCCGCTCTGCGGCGCACTATTTTTGCTTGCTCCGTCGGCTTTCGAGACGAAAGCCGCAGTTCAACCCGTATTCTCTAGCAATGATTGTTGAAGAAGCTGCTAATCGTGTCGTGACGATTTGTTAGGTGTAAGAGCTTGCGAACTTTGCGCTCTGCTAACGATTCCGGATTCGTTAAGGCTAACGTTTCGTTGCCACGCAACGAAAAGCTCCCCGCAAAGACGGGGAGTCATTATATATAGCGATACAGCTTCGCCCGCTCAGCCGCCGGCCAGTGCGGCCTCGATGTTTTTAGCGAGGTTGACGAGGCGGGGACCGATCTCTTCTTCGAGCCTTTCGCGCGAGGTCTGGTAGATATTGGCACCGCAGTTGAGCGCATAGACGCCGGACTCGTCGGCCGGAACGATGGGCACGCCGACAGCGAACACATCTTTTTCCCACTCGCCGAAGGAAGTGGTGAAACCGCGCTCGGCGACGTCGCGGATTGCTTTCTCGATGCCGGATTTCACCCCCGGCCAATTCTCGCCGGCGTGGCGCTTGATGTGGCCCATCAGCCAGTCGCGCTCGTCTTCGGGAAGCGCTGCGATCAGCGCGCGGCCCATCGCGGTGGTCGCCATCGGGATGCGCGAGCCGAGATTGAGCCGCAGCAGACCGTCCGATTTCGAGCGGCAGTGCTCGATATAGATAATGTGCATGCGGTCGCGGCTGCCGAGCGCGACCGAGGCGCCCGCATAGTTCGCGAAATCCTGCATCTGCTTGCGCGCAACCTGGCGGATGCGCAGGTTCGCGAGCGTCGAGTAGCCGATGGAAAGCGCGGCAGGCGCCAGCGAATATTTTCCGAGCCGCTCAAGGTGGGTCAGATAGCCGAGCTTGGTCAGCGTATAGGTCAGCCGCGAGATGGTGGTTTTCGGCAGTCCCGTGCGCTCGGCAATTTCGTTGTTGCCGAGCAGCCATTCACCCGGCGTGAAGGCGCGCAGCACATCCAGCCCGCGGGCCAGCGCGACGACGAATTTACGGTCGTTGCCTTCGTCGAGTTCGCTGAACTGACTGTCGGTACGTTTCGCCGCCACATCCGGACTGTGCACGCCTAAGCCCCTGCTTCTTATGCGCGTTTCGATTGACTTCAATCGCACCACTTTCTAGCTTTCGCGTCAAGAATGCAGAACGCTGTTCCGCATAGCGAAACTGGCAAATCCGGGCTGCATTCGTGACTTGAGCGGGGAACGGCTCGCCGCGCGGCGAAAATCCGCTACGCTTGCGGGCAAAGAACCAAAAGAAAAACGAAACGGGAAACGCCGGGGAATAAAGTGAGCGAACCAGTCACGCTGCGCCGCGAGGGCGCGATTGCCGTTATCACCGTCGACAATCCTCCCGTGAACGCGCTGAAACACGCAGTGCGCGCGGGCCTGCAACGCTTTTTCAAAGAAGCCGATGCCGACGCGGGCGTGCAGGCGATCGTGCTGGCCTGCGCCGGACGCACTTTCATCGCGGGCGCGGACATCACCGAGTTCGGCAAACCACCGATGGCGCCGACGCTGATCGACGTCATCACCGACATAGATAACGTGTCGAAGCCCACGGTCGCCGCGATCCACGGCACCGCGCTGGGCGGCGGCCTCGAAGTAGCGCTCGGCTGCAATTATCGCGTGGCAACGAAAGACGCGAAGCTCGGACTTCCTGAAATCAAGCTCGGCCTCATTCCGGGCGCAGGCGGAACGCAGCGCCTGCCGCGCCTGATCGGCGTGGAGAAGGCGCTCCCCATTATCCTGAGCGGCAACCCGGTTTCGGCCTCGCAGGCGCTGAAAGACGGGCTGGTCGACGAGATCGTCGAAGGCGACCTGACGGCGGGCGCAATCGCGTTCGCGAAGAAGGCGGTCGCGGAAAAGATGCCGCTGAAACGCGCGAGCCGCATCGACGACAAGCTCGCCGCCCTTCGCGCCAATCCGGATTCCTATAACGAGATCGCGGCCAAGGCCGCGGGCCGCAATAGAGGTCTCAAGGCTCCGATAGCGGCCATCGAAGCGGTGAAGTGGACACTCGACGTTCCGTTCGAGGAAGCGGTCAAGCGCGAGCGGCAGAAGTTCATCGAACTGCTCGTCACCGAAGAATCGAAATCGCAGCGCCACGCATTCTTCGCCGAGCGCGAAGCGACCAAAGTGCTCGATATGCCGGACGGTACGAAAGCGCGCGACGTGAAGCAGGCGGCAGTGATCGGCGGCGGCACCATGGGCGGCGGCATTGCGATGTGCTTCGCGAATGCCGGAATCCCGGTAATGCTGATCGAAACCACCGAGGAATTCCTGAAGAACGGCCTCGCGAAAATCCGCACCAATTACGAGAACACCGCGAAGCGCGGCGGCATCGCGGAAGCCGATGTCGAAAAGCGCATGAGCCTGATCAAGGGCGCGGTCGGCCTTGAGGCCGCGAAAGACGCCGACATGGTGATCGAAGCCGTGTTCGAGGAGATGAATCTCAAGAAAGAGATTTTCGGCAAGCTGGACGCAATCACGAAGAAGGGGGCGGTGCTCGCCACCAACACCTCCACGCTGGACGTAAACGAGATCGCGGAATCGACCTCGCGTCCGCAGGACGTCATCGGGATGCACTTCTTCAGCCCCGCCAACATCATGAAGCTGCTGGAAATCGTTCGCGGCGAGAAAAGCGCGTTCGACGCGCTGCAAACCGCTATCTCCGTCGGCCGCAAGATCGGCAAGGTGCCGGTCGTGGTCGGCGTCTGCTACGGCTTCGTGGGCAACCGCATGCTCCATCGCCGCGGCGAGCAGGCCGACCGGCTCATCCTCGAAAGCGCGTTGCCGCAGGAAGTGGACGCGGCCACCACCGAATTCGGTTTCCCGATGGGACCGTTCGCGATGGGCGACCTCGCGGGCATCGATGTCGGCTGGCGCATCCGCCGTGCGCTGGGAAAACGCAACGAAGTCGCCGACACGCTGGCCGAGGCCGGACGCTTCGGCCAGAAAACCGGCAAGGGCTACTATATATATGAGAAGGGTTCGCGGACGCCGATCCCGGACCCGGAAGTCGAGAAGATCATTCTCGACGCCGCAGCGCGTAAAGGCATCAAGCGCAGCCCGGTTTCGAAGCAGGAAATCATCGAGCGCACGGTCTATCCGATGATCAACGAAGGCGCGCGAATTCTCGAAGAAGGAATCGCGGCGCGTCCCGGCGACATCGACGTGATCTGGCTCTATGGCTACGGCTGGCCGGTGTGGCGCGGTGGGCCGATGCATTACGCCGACACGGTTGGCCTGAAACATATCCGCGACCGGCTCGCGCATTACGCGAAAGAGTCCGGCGACGAGACGCTCCAGCCCGCTGCGCTCCTGAACAAACTCGCCGACGAAGGCGGCACCTTCGCGTCGCTCGCAAGCGGAATGAAAAAAGCATCATGACGCACGCCCGCCCTTTCCCCTGGGAGAAGTCCTATCCTCCGAAGGTGGATTGGGCGGCGCCGGTGCGCGCGGGCACGGTGAACGAGTTGTTCGAACGCGCGGCCGCCACTTATCCCGGCAATTACGCGCTCGAATATCGCGACAAGCGCACGACCTACAAGGAACTGAACGATCTCGTTTCGCGCGCGGCGGCTGGACTGATTTCGCTCGGCGTGAAGCCGGGAACGCCGGTGGGTCTCTACCTGCCGAATACGCCCGTGCATCCCATCATGTTCTTCGCGGTGCTGAAATGCGGCGGGCGCGTCGTGCATATGTCGCCACTGGATGCGGAGCGCGAGCTTGCGCACAAGCTGAAAGATTCCGGTGCGCGGATCATGGTGACCACGAACTTTCCCGGCATGGTCACGCGCGCACTGAAGCTCGACGCGGAAGGCCTGCTCGATCACCTGATCGTCGGCGACGATGCCGAATTCGGCCCCGCACCCATCAATTACGATCCGATCCCGGCGAACGGCCGCTCGATCACGCTTAAAAGCCTGCTTTCGCTGGCATCGCCTCCGTCGCAATGGCCGGAAGTGAGCGAAGACGACATCGCGCTCCTGCAATATACCGGCGGCACCACGGGACTGCCGAAAGGCGCGATGATCCTTCATCGCAACCTGACCAGCACCAACTCGATCTACAAGAACTGGGCCGCGGCGCAGCGCGAAATCAAATCCGGCGAGAAGGTCATTCTCGTCCTGCCGCTGTTTCATATTTATGCGCTCAGCTCGGTGTTCCTTCGCGCAATCGACCAGGGCAACGAGTGCATGTTGCGACCGCGCTTCGATGTCGAGACCACGTTCCGCGATATCGAGGAGAAGAAGGCCAATTATTTTCCGGGCGTGCCGACCATGTGGATCGCGCTGGTCTCGTCGCCGGGCCTCGAAAAGCGCGACCTGTCCTCGCTTTCGATGTGCGCGTCCGGCGGCGCGCCGCTGCCCGTCGAAATCTTCGAGCGCTTCAAGAAGCTGACCGGCATTTCGCTGCGCGGCGGCTGGGGCATGACGGAAACGTCGCCGGCCGGAACGAACCTGCCCTATGACGGCGATGCGCCTGCCGGCACCATCGGCCTGCCGCTGCCGGGACTTTATATGGATATCGTCGCGCTCGACGATCCGTCGCGCGTGCTGCCGTTCGGCGAAACCGGCGAAATGCGCATCAAGGGGCCGAATGTTTTCGCGGGTTACTGGAACAAGCCGGAAGAGACGAAGAACGCCTTCGTTGGCGACGGTTATTTCCTCACCGGCGACATCGGCTACATGAACGAGGACGGCTGGCTGTTCCTCGTCGACCGCAAGAAGGACATGATCATCTCCGGCGGCTTCAACGTCTATCCGAGCGTGATCGAATATGCGCTGTTCGAGCATCCCGATATCGAAGGCGTGATCGTGATCGGCGTGCCGGACGATTATCGCGGCGAGGCGGCAAAGGCTTTCATCAAGATGCGCGCCGGCGCAACGCCGCTCACGCTTGATGCCGTTAGGGAATTCCTCGCCGACAAGGTCGGCAAGCACGAGATGCCTGCGGCTATCGAAATTCGCGACGCTCTCCCGATGACATCGGTCGGCAAGCTCTCCAAGAAAGAGCTTGTCGAGGAGGAGCGCCGCAAATACCAAGCTATGAAACAGCAAAATACGCCCGCTACCGCCGGCGCAAACAACCCGTGAGGAAATCGCAATGCGTGAGGCCGTCATCGTTTCCACCGCCCGCACCCCGATCGGCAAGGCCTATCGCGGCGCGTTCAACAACACCGAGGGCGCGACGCTCTACGGTCATGCCATCGAACATGCCGTGAAGCGCGCCGGCATCGACGGCGCCGAAGTCGAGGACGTGGTGATGGGCGCGGCGCTCCAGCAGGGCGCGACCGGCGGCAACATCGCGCGCAAGGCGTTGCTGCGCGCGGGACTGCCGGTCTCGGTCGCAGGCACCACCATCGACCGCCAATGCGCGTCCGGCTTGCAGGCCATCGCGCTGGCCGCGCGGTCGGTGATTTTCGACGGCGTGGAAATCGCAGTGGGCGGCGGCGGCGAGTCGATCAGCCTCGTGCAGAACGAGCACATGAACATGTTTCACGCGGTCGATCCCGAACTGAAGAAGATCAAGGGCGACGTTTACATGGCGATGCTGGACACGGCGGAAGTGGTCGCCAAGCGCTACAACATTTCGCGCGAAGCGCAGGACGAATATTCGCTGGAAAGCCAGCGCCGCACGGCCGCCGCGCAGCAGGGTGGCCGCTTCAAGGAAGAAATCGCGCCGATCTCGACCAAGATGGCGGTCGTGGACAAGGCGACCAAGGAAGTCTCCTACAAAGACATCACGCTCTCGCAGGACGAAGGCCCGCGTCCCGATACCAGCGCGGAGGGGCTGGCTTCGCTCAAGCCCGTGCGCGAAGGCGGCTCCGTCACCGCGGGCAATGCGAGCCAGCTTTCCGACGGCGCGAGCGCGACCGTCATCATGAGCGCGGAGATGGCGGCGAAGAAGGGCCTGAAGCCGCTCGGCATTTTCCGCGGCTTCGTCGCGGCGGGCTGCGAGCCGGACGAAATGGGGATCGGACCGGTGTTCGCAATTCCGCGCCTGCTCAAGCGTCACGGCCTCAAGATCGACGACATCGGCATCTGGGAACTGAACGAAGCCTTCGCGGTGCAGGTGATCTATTGCCGCGACAAGCTCGGCATCGACCCGGAAAAACTGAACGTCAGCGGCGGTTCGATCGCGGTCGGCCATCCCTATGGCATGACCGGAGCGCGGCTCACCGGGCATGTGCTGATCGAAGGCAAGCGCCGCAACGCGAAGTACGGCGTCGTCACCATGTGCGTCGGCGGCGGCATGGGTGCCGCCGGCCTGTTCGAAATCCAGTAACGCGGAGGATCGCGATGGATCTCAATTTCACCAAGGAAGAAATCGCATTCCGCGACGAAGTGCGCGAGTTCTTCAGCAAGAACGTTCCGGCAGAAACCCGCCGCAAGCTGATCGAAGGCCGCAAGCTGGAAAAAGCCGACATCGTCGACTGGCAGCGCATCCTGAATAAAAAAGGCTGGGCCGTTCCGAACTGGCCGAAGGAATACGGCGGCACCGGCTGGACGCCGGTGCAGAAGTATATCTTCCTCGAAGAACTGCAACGCGCGCCCGCGCCCGATCCGCTGCCGTTCGGCGTCAGCATGGTCGGCCCGGTGATCGCGGCGTTCGGTTCGGAAGAACAGAAGAAGCGTTTCCTGCCGCGCATCGCCAACATCGACGACTGGTGGTGTCAGGGCTTCTCGGAGCCGGGCGCCGGTTCCGACCTCGCCGGTCTTTCCACCAAGGCCGTGCGCGAAGGCGACCACTGGATCATCAACGGCCAGAAGACCTGGACCACGCTTGCGCAATATGCCGACTGGATTTTCGTGCTCGCGCGCACCGATACGAAAGCAAAGAAGCAGGAAGGCATTTCCTTCATCCTCGTCGACATGAAGACGCCGGGCATCACGGTTCGCCCGATTCAACTGATCGACGGCGGCAAGGAAGTGAACGAGGTATTCTTCGACAACGTGAAGGTGCCTTACGAGAATCTGGTCGGCCAGGAGAACCGCGGCTGGGATTACGCGAAGTTCCTGCTCGGCAACGAGCGTACTGGAATCGCGCGCGTCGGCATCTCGAAGGAGCGCATCCGCCGCCTGAAAGAGCTTGCCTCGAAGGAAATGTCGGGCGGCAGGCCGATGATGGAAGACCCGCGCTTCCGCGCCAAGGTCTCGCAGCTGGAGATCGAACTGAAGGCGCTGGAGATGACGCAGATGCGTGTCGTCGCCGCCGAAGGAAAGCGCCGCGACAACAAGCCGGACCCGGCTTCCTCGATCCTGAAAATCAAAGGCTCGGAAATCCAGCAGGGCATCACCGACCTTCTGATGGAAGTCGTCGGCCCGTTCGCGCTGCCTTTCACCGATGAGGATGAAACCGGCTCGAACGCATTGCCGATCGGCCCGGATTACGCAGGTCCGCTCGCGCCGAACTATTTCAACTATCGCAAGGTCTCGATCTACGGCGGCTCGAACGAGATTCAGAAGAACATCATCGCGAAAGCGATCCTCGGCCTCTGAGGCCGGGAGAGGAAAGAAAGACAAGCGTATGGATTTCGAGTTTTCCGAAGAGCAGCAGTTGCTGAAAGACAGCATCGAGGGCCTGCTCGGCGACAAATACGATTTCGAACACCGCAAGAAGATTCTGGAAAGCGCGGACGGCTGGAGCCGCGAGATCTGGAAGCAGTATGCCGAACTCGGCATCCTCGGCCTGCCCTTCGCCGAAGAACACGGCGGCATCAACGGCGGCCCGGTCGAGACCATGATTGTCATGAGCGCGATGGGCAATGCGCTCGCGCTGGAGCCTTACCTGCCGACCGTCGTGCTCGCGGGCGGATTCCTGCGCCGTTTCGGAACGGATGCGCAGAAGAATAAATATCTTCCAGCCATTGCCGAAGGAAAGATCACCGGCGCGTTTGCGCATACCGAGCGCCAGTCGCGTTACGACTTGTTCGACGTGAAGACCACCGCGAAACCTTCCGGCAACGGCTTCACGCTCGACGGCCAGAAAAGCGTGGTGCTGAACGGCGATCAGGCCGATTTCATCGTCGTCACCGCGCGCGTCTCCGGCAATTCGCGCGACCGCGACGGCCTTGGCCTCTTCATCGTCGACGCGAAAGCGAACGGCGTTTCGCGCCGCGGCTATCGCACGGTGGACGGACTGACGGCTGCCGAAATCCAGCTTTCCGGCGTAAGCGTTGACACAGATCAAGTGATCGGAAAGCCGGGCGCCGCATATCCTTTGATCGAACAGGTGGTGGATGACGGCATTGCGGCGCTCTGCGGCGAAGCGGTCGGTGTGCTGGCGGCGCTTACCGAAGCGACCACCGATTACATCCGCACGCGCAAGCAGTTCGGTGTCACCATCGGCTCGTTTCAGGTGCTGCAACATCGCAACGTCGAAATGCTCATCGCAGCCGAACAGGCAAAAAGCATGACGATGCTGGCTACCATGATGGTCAACGAAGCGGATGCGATTACCCGCCACAAGACGATGTCGGCGGCGAAAACGCAGATCGGCCGCTCCGCGCAATTCGTCGGCGAACAGGCGATCCAGTTGCATGGCGGCATCGGCATGACGATGGAATTGAAAGTCGGCCACTGGTTCAAGCGGGCCACTGCCATCGACATTCAGTTCGGCGACGCCGACTATCACCTCGAACGATTCGGAAACATGGGCGGCTTCGAGTCCGCTGCATAAGGAAAAAAGTAAGGGAGAAGAAAAAATGTTCATTCCACTTTCGCCGCGCGCGGCCGAGCTGAAAAAGAAAGTCGCGGCCTTCATGGACGCAAATGTCTATGCCGCGGAGCCGGTCTATGCGCGCCAGCTCGAAGAGCAAGGCGACCGCTGGAAAAGCCCGCCGATCATGGACGAACTGAAGAAGAAAGCGCGCGCGGAAGGCTTGTGGAACCTGTTCCTGCCGAAAGCCGAACATAAGGACGGCCTCACCAACTACGAATACGGCCAGATCTGCGAGATCATGGGCCGTTCGCCGATCGGCCCGGAAGCGTTCAACTGCTCCGCGCCGGACACCGGCAACATGGAGACGATACTCCGCTACGGCACCAAGGAACACCATAAGCAGTGGCTCGAGCCGCTGATGGAAGCGAAGATCCGTTCCTGCTTCGCTATGACGGAGCCAGCGGTTGCGTCGTCGGATGCCACCAACATCCAGTCCGAAATCAAGCGCGACGGCGATCACTACATCATCAACGGCCGCAAATGGTGGACCTCCGGTGCGAACGACCCGCGCTGCAAGATTGCGATCTTCATGGGCCAGACCGATCCCAAAGCGGAATTGCACAAGCGCCAGTCGATGGTCCTGGTCCCGATGGACACGCCGGGCGTGAAGGTGCTGCGTCATCTCGACGTGTTCGGGTACGACGACGCGCCGCACGGTCACGCGGAAGTTGTATTCGAAAACGTGCGCGTGCCGGTCTCGAACATCCTGCTCGGCGAAGGCCGCGGCTTCGAAATCGCGCAAGGCCGGCTTGGACCGGGCCGTATTCATCATTGCATGCGCGCCATCGGCTCGGCCGAACGCGCACTGGAACTGATGTGCCAGCGTTCGGTTTCGCGCACGGCCTTCGGCAAGAAGCTCGCCGAACACAGCGTAAACCGCCACTGGATCGCGGAATCGCGCATGGACATCGACCAGGCGCGGCTGCTCACGCTCTATGCCGCGCACAAGATGGACGAACTCGGCAACAAGGAAGCGCGCGCCGAAATCGCGATGATCAAGGTGGTGGCGCCGAACATGACGCAGAAGGTCATCGACCGCGCGATCCAGATGCATGGCGGCGGCGGCGTATCGTCCGACTTCCCGCTGGCAAAAGCGTGGGCCGGAAACCGCACGCTGCGCCTCGCCGACGGCCCGGATGAAGTGCATCGCGAAACCATCGCCAAGATGGAATTGAAAAAATACATGGCGACCGGCGGCAACGCGCGCTGAACGCCGTTCACAAAGAAGAAAAAGCCCGGCCTCCAAAGCCGGGTTTACCCGGCTTGAGCATTGAATATGCCGATGTCGGGTAGATCCGACATCAGTTGCCGGGCTTTTTTATTTTCTAGCGCGCCTTGCTTACGGCGCGATGGTCACGCCGCCATCGACCACGATCACTTCGCCGGTGATGTAGCTCGCCGCGGGTGACGCGAGGAACGCAGCCACGCCGCCGATCTCGTCCGGCTCGCCGATGCGCCGCAGCGGCGTCTTGGCATTGCGCTCTTTCGCAAGCTGCTCGTTTTCCCATAGCGCGCGGGCGAAATCGGTCTTGATGAGGCCCGGCGCAATGCAATTCACGCGAATGTTCTTGTGGCCCCATTCCTGCGCGTAGTTGCGCGCGAGCGCGAAGTCCGCGGCCTTGGAGATGCCGTAGGTGCCGATCATCGGCGAAGCGCGCAGGCCCCCGATCGAGGAAATAATGATGATCGAGCCGCCGCCCTGCTTCGCCATATCGGGGATTGCGAGATTGCAGAGCCAGACGTTGCTCTTAACGTTCGACCCCATGATCTTGTCGAACGCCTCGTCGGTAATGTCGATCATCGGCCCGAACGCCGGGTTCACCGCGGCGTTGCAGACCAGAATGTCGAGGCGGCCGTATTTATCCTTGGTGCCTTTGACCAGCGCCTCGACTTCGCTCCTGCGCGAGATGTTGCAGGGGATGACAGTCGCCTCCCCGCCGTCGGCGCGGATCGCCTTGGCCACCTCCTCGCAGGCGTCGGCCTTGCGCGAGGACACGACGACTTTCGCGCCAAGGCCGGCCATCGTCTCCGCAATCGAACGGCCGATGCCACGGCTGGAGCCGGTGATGAGCGCCACTTTCCCTGCGATGTCGAACGGCGATTTCATTCTTCTTCCTCCGGTTTGCGCAGGATTCAACCACTTTCGCATCCCTTGTCCACCTTGGCCGGCGAAGTGCCGCAAAGCGAAAGGTTGTGAGGTTACGGTTTCGCAGGCTACTGTCCTGCAAAAATCAAGGTGCCTTGGGGGACGGAAATGCGCAGTTCGCTTCGGAATACGGCTATCGCCGCACTCGTGGTATTCGCGGCCGGCATTTCCGAGGCGAGCGCCGCCGAGATCAACGGTGCCGCGCTCGGCCTCGCATGGGCGCTTCCTTTCGCCGGCGTCCTGCTTTCGATTGCGTTGTTCCCGCTGCTCGCCCCCCATTTCTGGGAACACCATTTCGGAAAGATTTCCGCGCTCTGGGCCGCGCTGGTTCTGATCCCGCTCGCGCTGGCCTACGGTTTCACGCCCGCGCTAAACGCGCTCTCGCATACCGCTTTCCTCGAATACATTCCGTTCATTCTGCTCCTGCTCGCGCTGTTCACGGTGGCCGGCGGCATCGTCGTATCCGGAAACCTGCACGGCTCGCCTGCAACCAACACGGCGCTGCTCGGCATCGGCACCGTGCTCGCCAGCATCATAGGCACCACAGGCGCCTCGATGGTGCTGATCCGTCCGCTGATGCGCGCGAACGACGACCGCAAGCACAACGTGCATGTGTTCGTCTTCTTTATCTTTCTGGTTTCCAATATCGGCGGCTCGCTGACGCCGCTCGGTGACCCGCCGCTGTTCCTCGGCTTCCTGCGCGGGGTCGATTTCTTCTGGACCACGACGAACCTGCTTCCCGAAACCCTGTTTTGTGCGGGTGTGCTGCTTGTTGGCTTCTTCGTGCTGGACAGCATCATCTACAAGCGCGAAGGCCATCTTCCGAAAGATCCGACCCCGGACAAGCCGGTCCGCGTGCGCGGCGGCATCAATTTCATCCTGATCGGCGTCATCATCGCCGCGATCTTGCTGAGCGCGAAAGTGAAGCTCGGCACCTTCACCGTGCTCGGCACCGAAGTGGCGGTCCAGAACGTCCTGCGCGACCTCACGATGATCGCCGTGACGCTGGTCTCGCTCTGGCTTACGCCGAAATCGAACCATGAAGCGAACGGCTTCAACTGGGGACCGATTCAGGAAGTCGCCAAGCTGTTCGCGGGTATCTTCATCACGATCATTCCCGTGCTGGCGATGCTGCAAGCCGGGCGCAACGGCGCGTTCGCGCCGCTGGTCGCGCTCGTCACCAACCCGGACGGCAGCGCAAACAACGTCGCCTACTTCTGGCTGACGGGAGTGCTTTCCTCGTTCCTCGACAACGCGCCGACCTATCTCGTGTTCTTCGAGCTTGCGGGTGGCGACCCGCAGAAACTGATGACGAGCGGCGCACTCACGCTGACCGCGATTTCGGCAGGCGCGGTGTTCATGGGCGCGAATACCTATATCGGCAACGCGCCGAACTTCATGGTCTACGCGATTGCACGCAACGGCGGCATCAAGATGCCGAGCTTCTTCGGCTACATGCTGTGGTCGGGGCTGATCCTCGTGCCGCTGTTCATCGTCACGACCTTCCTGTTCTTCCGCTGACGCCGCGCGTCACGGACGCATCGGCGCGGCGCGCGGGCCTGGCTTTCGCAACTTCGCGGTGAGGTTTGCGAACTCGCATAGCAGTCTTCGCGTGTCGCGCGGATCGACGATTTCCTCGACCATGAACGTCTCGGCGGTACGAAACGGCGAGCGGAAACGATTCAGCCGCTCGACGATTTCCCCCATCAGTTTCACCGGATCGGTGGAAGCCTCCAGTTCCGCGCGATAGGCGGCCTCGATACCGCCCTCGATCGGGAGCGAACCCCAGTCGCCGGAAGGCCATGCGAAGCGATAATGCAGCTTCGTGTGGTTCGTATGCGCAGCGCCTGCAACGCCGAAACTTTTGCGCACGATCACCGAACATTGCGGCACTTCCGACTGATAGATCGCGGCCAGCGCGCGTGCGCCGTGGCGGATGGTGCCCGCCTTCTCCGACTCCGGCCCGATCACAAAACCCGGCACGTCCACCAGATTGACGAGCGGCAGGTGAAACGTGTTCGCGAGATCGACGAAGCGCGTGACCTTTTGCGCGGCGTCGGCGGTCCAGCAGCCGCCGTAAACGAAAGGATCGCTTGCCAGCAGCGCAACCGGCCAGCCGTCGAGCCGCGCCAGGCCCGTGATCGCTGGCCCGCCGAATTTGCGCGACATCTCGAAGAACGTGCCCTTATCAACGAGCGCGTTCACGATCTTCCGCATGTCGTAGACCTTGCGGCGGTCCTGCGGCACGGCGGCGAGCAGAAACTCCTCGCGCCGCGCAGGGTCGTCGTCCTGTGCAGCGCGTTCCGGCAATTCGTGAACGGATGACGGAAGATAAGAGAGAAAGCGCCGCGCACGGGCGAAGGCTTCCTCCTCCGTCTCCACCACGTCGTCGATGGCCCCGGCCTTTGCATGAATGTCCGCGCCGCCGAGTTCTTCCTTGGTCATGGTCACGCCGGTACGCGCGACCACCGGCGGCCCGGCGATGAACATCTGCGAAAGGTTTTTCACCATCACCGAATAATGGCTCGACGCCATGCGCGCCGCGCCGAGGCCCGCGACCGAACCAAGGCCCAGCGCCACGACCGGCACCTGGCCGAGATTATCGACCACGAAATTCCAGCCCGGATTGTGCGCGAGATACGTGAAGCCGAGCATCTCGATGGTCTTCACCGAACCGCCGCCGCCGGTGCCGTCCACGAGTCGCACGACCGGGATACGGAGTTCGTTCGCCATCTGCTCGGCGGAAACCTGCTTCTGCATGATCGCGGCATCACCCGCGCCGCCGCGCACGGTGAAATCATCGCCGCCGACAACGATGGTTCGCCCATCAATGCGGCCACGGCCGAACACGAAATTCGCGGGCTGGAAATCGAGCAGTTCGCCATTGTCGCCGTAGCGGCCCTTACCTGCGAGCACGCCGACTTCGTGAAAACTGCCGCTGTCGAGCAGCTTCTCGATGCGCTCGCGCACCGTGAACTTGCCTGCATCCTTGTGGCGTTTCACTTTTTCTTCGCCGCCCATCCGCTTCGCGAGTTGTTCGCGGCGGCGCATTTCCTCGAGTTCTTTTTCCCAGCTCATTTCCCTGAATCCATTACGGCGCTTGACAGAATACGGCGGCGGCCAGAATGCTGCGCAAGCCTACGCCATCCCGCGAGAGAAATGAAAATGGCCGAATTCGAAGTTCGCTCGGAAATGAGCGGGATCGTCCGCAAGATCGAAGCGCAGCCCGGCAGCCATATTGAGAGTGAAGGCACGCTGCTCATTCTCGAATGCATGAAGATGGAAATTCCAGTCCTCGTTCCGAAGGGCGGACGGGTAAAGGCTCTACTGGTCGAGGAAGGCGCGACTGTCGAGGAAGGGCAGAAACTCGCGGTTCTGGAGTCCTGAGCGTTAAGCAGATGCCGCGCTGCTTCTCACGCGATCCAGAATGTGCGCAGAAAACTTAGTGCGCGATGCCCAGATAAGCCTGCCGCACGCCGTCATCGTGCAGCAGCTTCTCGCCGGTGCCGGAGAGAACGATACGGCCGTTCTCGATGACGTAGCCGCGGTCTGCCATCTTCAGCGAGATGCCGACATTCTGCTCGACCAGCAGCACGGTCAGGCCGCCGCTGCGCAACCGCTGAATGGTGCGGAATAATTCCTGCACCAGCGCGGGCGCGAGGCCGAGCGACGGCTCGTCGAACATGATCAGTTCCGGCTGGCCCATGAGGCAGCGGCCGATTGCCAGCATCTGCTGTTCGCCGCCCGACATCGTGCCTGCGAGTTGTTCCTTGCGTTCGGCGAGACGCGGGAAAAGTTCGTAGACGCGCGCCAGCTCGCTTTGCATCTTGCCGCGCGCGCGCGGCAGCAACGCGCCCATTTCCAGATTTTCCTGCACCGAGAGCGAAGGAAAAATCTGGCGGCCTTCCGCCACCTGCCCCACGCCAAGATTGCAAACGACATAACTCGGTTTGCCGGTGATGTCCTCGCCCCTGAACCGGATGCGGCCTGCGCGCGGCTTGTGAATCCCGGCGATGGTGCGGATCAGAGACGATTTCCCGGCGCCGTTCGCACCGACGATGGCGACCAGTTCGCCCTGCTCCACGCCGAGCGAAACTCCGTCGAGCGCCTGTGCGTCGCCGTAATACAGAGAGAGATTCTCTACTTCGAGGATCACAGCGCTTCCTCGCCGAGATAACACTCAAGCACTTTGGGATCGACCGCGATCTGTTGCGGCGTGCCGCGCGAAATCAGTTCGCCGTGATGCAACACCACTACATTGCCGGAAAGCGCCATCACGGCACGCATGACATGCTCGATCAGGAGAATGGTGAGGCCGCGGCTGTTGAGATCGCGCAGCACCCGGACCATCTGGTCCACTTCGGTCGGCCGCAGGCCCGCCATCACTTCGTCGAGCAACAGAATTTTCGGCCCCGTCGCCAGCGCCCTCGCAACTTCGAGCCGCTTGCGGTCGGGCAGCGTCAGCGTCGCGGCGAGCTGATCTGCCTTCGGCGCGAGGCCGAGCGTTTCCAGCACCTCGTCCGCCTTGGCGCGCGCCTGTGTCACCGTCGCGGCATCGTTCAGCGCGCCCACCACGACATTGTCGCGCACCGACAATTCCGGAAACGGCTTCACGATCTGGAAGGTACGCCCTACGCCCGCATTGCAAATCTGGTCGGGACGCTTGCCATCGATCCGCTCGCCGTCGAGGCGGATTTCGCCGGTGTCGGGCTTATAGACGCCCGCGATCATATTGAAGCAGGTCGTCTTGCCCGCGCCGTTCGGTCCGATCAGTGCGACGATTGCGCCCTGCGCCACCTCGAACGAAACGTCATGCACCGCGCGAAGGCCGCTGAAACTTTTCGAGATGTTCTTTACTTCGAGCAGCGCCATCACGCACCGCCCTTCGCATCGAGCTTCAGCCACTTCTTGATGCGCGGCCATATGCCTTCGGGCAGGAACATCACGACCAGCAGCAGACAGAAGCCGTAGAACACCTGTTTCACGCCCGGCAGATCGATGCCGAGGCGCAGCATCACGTCGCGCAATCCTTCCGCGAGACCCGTCAGCACGAACGCGCCGACCACCGGCCCAACTAGCGTGCCGATGCCGCCGATGATGGGGCCGAGGATGATCTCAATGGAGCGGTTGATGCCGAAGACTTCGTGAGGGAACAGGTTGTTGTAATAGAACGCATAGATCACGCCGCCGAGCGAGGTCATCGCCGCAGACAGCACGACCGCGTACATCTTGTAGGCGAAGGTGTTGATACCGAGCGCTTCCGCCGCTTCCGGGCTTTCGCGGATCGCCTGCCAGTAATAGCCGGCGCGGCTGCGCAATAGCAGGCGGCAGGCGATGAATGCCGCTACCGTCATCGCGAGCAGCAGATAGTAGAACATGGTCGGGCTGCCGCGCAGATTCAAAAGATCGTTCTGCTGGTAGTTCTCGACCTTGAGGAACAGGCCCGACGTGCCTTCGACGTAACGGAAATGCTCGAAGCCGATACGCGCAAATTCGGCAAACGCGATCGTGAGAATCGCGAAGTAGACGCCCGACACGCCGAAGCGGAAGGCGAGAAAGCCGATCACCGCGCCCGCCAGCGCCGAGACCGCCACCGAGAGCCAGAGACCAAGCCACGGCGTCACGCCGAATTTCACATAGAGCGCGGCAGAGGCATAAGAGCCGAGGCCAACATAAAGCGCGTGGCCGAGCGAGAGTTGTCCCGCAAAGCCCATCATGATGTTCCACGCCTGCCCGACATAAGCGTAGAACAGAATCGTGATCAGGATGCTGATGAGATAACTGTTCACGATGTAGGGCGCGGCCAGCAACACCGCGAACACAAGCGCCAGCGCGAGCAGCGCGCCACGGGAAACGCCGTCGAACAACGCACTTCTCATGCCGGTTTCCGTCCCAGGATGCCCTGCGGGCGGAACAGCAAGACGAGCACGAGAATCGCAAAGGCGAACATGCTTTTCGCGGACGGCGTGAGGATGAGCCCTCCAAGCGCTTCGGTGAGGCCGATCAGCAGGCCGCCAAGTAGCGCGCCCGGCATGGAGCCGAGGCCGCCGGTAATGACGATGACGAATGCGATCAGCGTGTAGCCGGGTCCCGCGGTCGGCGTGACGTCGGTGACGATGGTCAGCATCACGCCCGCCGCGCCGACGCAGGCTGCACCAATACCGAAGGTGAGCGCGTAGAGGTGCTTCACGTTCAATCCGACGACGAGCGCGCCGTTATAGTTGTCGGCGCAGGCGCGGATCGCCTTGCCGACCAGCGTCAGCCGGAAGAAGGCGAACAGCGCGGCGGTGACGATCAGCGCCGCGACGGCCGCGTATACCTTGCCGGCATCGACGATGATGTTGTGGCCGAGATCGAAGCTATCGAAGGAATAAGAGGTCGTGATGCCCTTCGAATCCGGCCCGAAGGTCAGCAGCAAGCCATTGACCATGATCAGCGCGACCGCGACCAGCAGCATGAACTGGCTATGCTCTGGCCGGTTGATGAACGGGCTGATGATGACGCTCTGCATGACATAGCCAAGCGCGAACAAAATAACCGCGATCGGGAGCATCATCAGCAACGGATCGAGTCCAAGCGCGGCGAACAGCAGGATCGCGAGATACATCGCAATCGTCATCATCTCGCCATGCGCGAAATTGACCACGCGCACCACGCCGAAAATGACGGATAGTCCGAGCGCCATCAGCCCATAGACCAACCCGGTCAACAGGCCGCTGATCGCGACTTTTATGTAAAGCTCTACGGGCACGGGCGGTGTCCGGTTATGCGAACGCTCCGGCCGGTTTCACCGTGCCGGAGCGTTGCGCGCGAGAGACTTAGCGCTTGTCGTAGGGTTTCATCGGGAATTCAGCGGTCGCATTCGAAGCAACCTTCGGTGCAACGGTGACGAGCTTGCCCCCGCGGTTCTGAATACCCGAGTTCTTCAGGAACGAGTTCTGGCCCTTGGCATCGAAGCGAATGCCATCGCCCGGAGAGACGTTGTCCTTGATGTTCGTGGTGCGGATCGCGTCTGCCAGCGCCTTCGGATCGGCGGAGCCGGCACGCTTGTAGGCGTCCGCGGCGATGAGCAACGCCTCGAAGGTGTAGACGTGGTTGGTGTTGAGGTTCACGCCTGCATGCGCTTTTGCGAGGGCAGCTTCGAGCGCCTTCGCGAGCTTTTTGTTCGGATCGTACCAGGGCACGAAGCTGATCGGGCCGTCGGAAAGTTTGCCCAGCGTTTTCAGATACTGGTCTTCGTACCAGCCCGGACCCATCGAGAGCACGGCCAGCGGCGACCAGCGCTGCTTGACCATCTCGCGGGTGAGCAGGATGGCGTCGTTCAGGCGGCTGACCATGAGCAGGGCTTCCGCGCCGGTGGCCTTCGCTTTCGCGATTTCGACCGAGAGGTCGCGTGCCTGCGCGTCATAGGCGATGGTTTCGGTGATCTTGTAGGGAAGATCGGGGAATTTCGGCATCACGCCGGAGATGCCCTTCTGCATCGCCGTGCCGAAGGTATCGTTGACGTGCATGAACACCGCCGACTTCGGCGCCTTGCCCGCGGCCTTGAAGATTTCGATCTGGTTGGCGAAGCCGTCAGAGAGCAACGCGCCCGCGGTCGGGAAGTTGCGGAACACGAACTTGTAGCCCTGTTCCGTGATCGCGGGAGCCGCCGCGATGTTGATGATGTAGGGAATCCCCTTCTGTTCGGCGACCTGCGCAATGGCAGTGGACTGACCGGAGTCGAACGCGCCGACAAGAAGCTGCGCGCCTTCGTTGATGAGACGCTCTGCGCGCGAGCGCGCGACCTCGACGTTGGTTTCGGTATCGGCGTTGATGATCTGCAGCGCCGGAAGTTTCAGGTCTTTCAGGAGACCCGCGGTGACGTCCACGCCGCGCTGGCAATCCTGCCCGATGCCGGCCTGCCCGCCGGAACGCGGCAGCAACACGCCGACTTTCAGCGGCGCGTTCTGCGAACGGACGATGTTAAACGGAGCCGTACCGGCAACGATGCCTGCCGCGCCGAGACCGGCGCTGAAGGTGCGTCGCGAAATGCGCTTTTTCGAACTGGCGGTCATTGTTTTCCTCCCTCGGAATATTTTTTTGCAGTTTGCGCTGTGGCCAGCGAAATTGTCGATGGTTATTTGACATTACAATCGCTGCGGTCAGCGACAGAAGCCTCTACCGTCGTTATGAAATATAATACATATAGGTAGCAAAGCGGCAAGCGGCTCAAACTCCACGGTAAATCTGCAGTAGTTTGCGGCTGCGAACGATTTTCCTGGTTCGAATCGCTCCAAAAGCGGCTTGCCGGGCGGCCAACCTGCCATATACTTCCTGAAGCTGGGATCGGGGAAACGACGTGGGCCGCACCGGCGCAACCACGCAGCCATCGCCAGACAGGGAGAGAACGTCATGCCGCGCAGTCCGAAGCTGTCTCGTCGTAAGATTCTGAAACTCGCAGGCGCGAGCGCGGCGGTCGCCGCACTGCCGTTTGCACGCCCCGCCATCGCGCAAGGCGCGCCGCTGAAAGTCGGCCTGCTCCTGCCCTACAGCGGTACCTTCGCGGCACTCGGCGTTGCAATCACGAACGCCATGGAATTGTACGTAAAGCAGCAGGGCGGCAGCCTCGCCGGACGCAAGATCGAATTCGTGAAGCTCGACGACGAGTCCGCGCCGCCGAAGGCGACCGAACTCACCACCAAGCTGATTCAGGGCGAGAAGGTGGACGTGCTGGTCGGCACCGTTCACTCCGGCGTCGCGATGGCGATGGCGAAACTCGCACGCGAAGCTGAAATCCCGACGCTGATCCCGAACGCGGGCGCGAATGCGCTGACGCGCGCGCAATGCGCGAAGAACATCTTCCGCACTTCGTTCGGCAACAGCCAGGTCGGCTATGCGACCGGCCTTGCCATGCTGGAAGCCGGCATCAAGTCAGTCGTCACCTACACCTGGAAATATGCCGCGGGCGACGAGTCGGTCGAAGGTTTCAAGGAAGCCTTCACCAAGGGCGGCGGCAAGATCATCAAGGAACTGGGCCTGCCGTTCCCGAACGTCGAATTCCAGGCCGGCATCACCGAGATCGCCTCGCTGAAACCGGAAGCGGTGTATTCATTCTACGCGGGCGCGGGCGCGCTGAAATATATCAAGGACTTCTCGGCCGCGGGCCTGAAGAACTCGATCCAGCTCTGGGGTCCGGGCTTCCTCACCGACGGCGTCGAGAAGGCAGCCGGCGCGGACGGCGACGGCGTGAAGACCGCGCTGCATTACGTCGACTCGCTCGACAACGCGGAGAACAAGAAATTCCGCGAGGACTATAACGGCGCGTTCAAGATCTTCCCGGACGTCTACGCGGTGCAGGGCTGGGACACGACGCAACTGCTCGACATCGGCCTGAAGGCGGTCGGCGGCGACGTCGCAAAGAAGGACGATCTCTACAAGGCGATGCGCGGCGCTTCGTTCAAAAGCCCGCGCGGGCCGTTCAAGCTCTCCGCTTCGCAGAACCCGATCCAGAACTTCTACCTGCGCGAATTGAAGGGCGGCGAGAACAAGTTCATCAAGGTCGCCGCGACCGACGTTTCCGACTCGACGGCAGGCTGCTCGATCGCCTGATCGCCGGCGTTCAGATTGCGCAAGCGGGGGCCAAAAGCCCCCGCTTGCCGCTTCCAGCGAGGGGGCGCTGGATTCATGGAACTGTTTCTGATTCAGCTTCTGAACGGAATTCAGTACGGGCTGCTGATTTTCCTCGCCGCCAGCGGGCTGACGCTCGTGTTCGGCATCATGGGCGTCATCAACCTCTCGCACGGCTCCTTCTACATGTTAGGCGCCTATTGCGCGGTGACGCTCACCGCCGCGACGGGTGATATTTTCCTCTCGCTCGCGCTCGGCGTACCGCTCGCTTTCCTGTTCGGCATGCTGATCGAGTGGCTGTTCATCCGTCATCTCTATGACCGCGACCACCTGCAACAGGTGCTGCTCACCTTCGCGCTCATTCTTATTTTCAACGAAGTGCAGAAGATCGTGTGGGGCAGCCACCCGTTGAGCGTGCCAACGCCCTCCTATCTGGCGTGGAGCATCCCGATCTCGTCGGTGCAGAACTATCCGGTGTACCGGATCGCGGTCGCCGCACTCTGCGTCGCGCTGGCGCTGGCGATGATGTTCGTGATCCAGAAAACGCGCGTCGGCCGCATCATCCGCGCGGGCGAATCGAACCGCGAGATGGTGGAGACGCTCGGCATCGACTCACGTCTTCTGTTTCGGTTCGTGTTCGCCGCGGGCGCGGCGCTCGCCGCCACCGCCGGCATCATCGCTTCGCCTCTGGAGAGCGCCTATCCGGGTATCGGCGAACCGGTGCTGATCGTCTCTTTCGTCGTCGTGGTGATCGGCGGGATCGGCAGCGTGAAGGGCGCATTCGTCGGCGCGTTGCTGATCGGCGTGGCGGACGCGCTCGGCAAGGTATTCCTGCCCGCGTTCTCCGCCAGTATGATCTACGCGCTGATGGCGGCGATCCTGATTTTGCGCCCCGGCGGCCTGTTCGGACGGACGGCCTAGATGCTCGCGCGCCCTTCGCTCGCCATCACGCTGTTCCTGATCGCGCTCGCGGCCTACGCGCTGGCGTTGCCGTTATTCGGCAGCACGTTCGCGCTGAAATTCATCACCAAGATCATGGTGTTCGGCATCTTTGTGATGAGCCTCGATCTCCTGATCGGGATTACCGGTCTGGTCAGCTTCGGGCACGCGATGTTCTTCGGCATCGGCGCCTATGCGCTTTATTTCTTCTCGCCGGTTTCCGCGGGCGGTAATGGCCTCTGGATTTTCCCCGCCGCCGCGTTGCTCGCGGGCGTAACCGCATTGATCGTCGGCGCAGTCGCCGTGCTGACGCGCGGCTTCTACTTCATCATGGTGACGCTCGCCTTTGGGCAGATGTTCTATTCGCTGTTCCACGACACCAAAATCGCGGGCGGTTCCGACGGCGCCTATATCAACGTGCGCCCGGTGCTCTCGCTCGCGGGGCAGACGTTTCTCAACTTCTCGAACCGCAACGCGCTGTTCTACTTCTGCTTCGCCGCGCTGATTGTCTCCTATCTGCTGTTGCTATGGCTGGCGCGCTCGCCGTTCGGCCGCGTGTTGCAAGGCATCCGCCACAACGAGCAGCGCATGGGTGCGCTCGGCTTCAACACCTACGCCTACAAGCTCGCGAGTTTCACCATCGCGGGCACCTTCGCCGGTTTTGCGGGCGTGCTGTTCGCTGCGATCGACGGCTACGTGCCGCCGCAACTGCTGGAGTGGCACGAGTCCGGCCTTGCGATCATGATGGTGGTGCTGGGCGGCGTCGGCACGCTGTTCGGGCCGGTGCTGGGCGCAATCATCTATTCGCTCGCACAGGACTTTCTCAAGAGCGCCAGCCAGATCAACGCTTTCCTCTCGATGTTCGCCGGTCCGGAATGGGGGAAGTTTCTCGGCAGTAAAGTCGCCGCGCACTGGCCGATTGCTATGGGCCTGTTCCTGATCGCCGCCGTGCTCTCGGCGCCGCGCGGCATCGCCGGATTTCTGGAGCGGCTGTTTCCGCCGAAACCCGCACGGAACGCCGGCGGCAGCGTAGCGAAGGAAGCGCACAAACCCGCGCCCGCAATGTCGCTCGAAGTGGAGAAACTTTCCCGCGCATTCGGCGGGCTGGTCGCGGTGAACGGCGTCAGCGTGAAATTCGCGCCGAACAAGGTGCACGGCATCATCGGGCCGAACGGCGCAGGCAAGACCACATTCATCAATCTCCTGTCCGGCGCGCTGAAGCCGACCGAAGGCAACATCCGCCTCGAAGGCGAGGAAATCGGCGCGAAGCCGAACTATGCCATTGCCCGGCGCGGTCTTGGCCGTTCGTACCAGCGCACCAACGTCATCCTTGCCTTTACCGCGCGCGAGAACTGCATGCTCGCGGCGCAGGCGAGGAAGCCGGACCTGTTCCAGCTTCGCGATCATGCGCGGACGGAAAACGAAATTGCGGTAAGCCGCGCGCTGCGCGCTGCGGGCATTGCGGAAGAACGCGCCGATATTCGCGCGTCGAACCTCAGCCACGGCGAACAGCGGCAATTGGAGATCGCCATGCTGATTGCGTCGGGCGCGAAACTCCTGCTGCTCGACGAGCCGCTCGCCGGGATGGGGCCGGAAGAAACCGGCCGTGTCACGTCGCTGCTGCGCGAACTCAGCGCCGACCACACCATCGTGCTGATCGAGCACGACATGGATGCGATCTTCACCGCCGCCGATACCCTCACCGTGCTGGTGGAAGGGAAGCTGCTCGCGCATGGTACGCCGCAGGAAATCCGCGCGAATGCGGCCGTGCGCGAAGCCTATCTCGGCGACTGGGGACAGGAGCGCGCATGAGCACGACGCCTGTCCTCGCCGCCGAAGGCATCAATACGTTCTATGGCCGCAGTCATATTTTGCGGAACGTCAGCTTCCATGTGAACGCGGGCGAAACCGTCACGCTGCTTGGCCGCAACGGCATGGGCAAGACCACCCTGCTGCGCACGCTGATGGGCCTCGTGCATCCGGCTTCGGGCCGCATCGCATTGAACGGGGCGGACGTCACTTCGCAACGCGCTTCCGTGCGCGCGCGTTCGGGTCTGGCGCTGGTGCCGGAGGGACGCGGGATATTCCCGAACCTGACCGTCGATGAAAACCTCACCTTTGCTTCAAGGAAAGGCGGCTGGGATTTGCAGCGCGTCTATTCGGTGTTCCCGCGTCTTGCGGAGCGCAAGCATCATTGGGGCAACGAGCTTTCCGGTGGCGAACAGCAGATGCTTTCCATCGGTCGCGCGCTGATGACGAACCCCTCGATCATTCTGCTCGACGAGGCGACCGAAGGCCTCGCCCCGAAGCTGCGCGACGAAATCTGGAATACGGTGAAGCAGATCACCGCGTCGGGCATCGCGGCGATCATCGTCGACAAGAACCTGACCGACCTGCTCGCGCTCGCGGACCGCAACACGATCATGGCCAAGGGCGAGATCGTGTTCGATGGCACATCGGCGGCACTGCGCGCCGACGAAGCGCTGATCCACCGCCACCTTGGCGTCTGAGGTTACGCGCTACGGCGCGACGTGACCGCCTTCGGATAATCGATCAGCGAGGTCAGCTCACGGAGACTCTGCTCGGGTTTGCGGCCGGCGGTATCGAGCACGCGATCGGCCTTGGCGTAGAGCGGCTCGCGGCTGCGCAGGATCGAAACCAGATCGTCCATCGCCTTCGCGTTCTCGGCCATCGGGCGAAGATCGCCCTGCTCGATCACGCGGTTCATGTGCTGGTCCGGCCCGGTACGCACCCAGACCGTGAAGCACGAGGTCAGCAGCAATTCGTAGGTCGCAGGCTCGGTGACGAGGCTGCCGCCGGTCGCAAGCACGAAGCGCGGATTATCCGCGAGAACTTTTTCCAGCGCCTCGCGCTCGAAACGGCGATAGGTCGGCTGCCCGAACATCTCGAAGATTTCCGAGAGCGCCATGCCGCTCAGTTTCTCGATCTCGCGGTCAAGCTCGACGAAAGGAATACCGAGTTCGGTTGCGAGCAATTTACCGAGCGTAGACTTGCCGCCGCCGCGCAATCCGATCATCGCGACACGCCCGCGACGATCCTCGCGGCTCGGCCCGCCGAAGCGCGACAGCAGCAGGTCGCGCGCTTCCTTGCGCTCGACGGGCGAGAGGCGGTCGATCAGTTGTTCGAGGAGTACGTGCTCGACTTCACGTTCGGGCCGGTCGTCGATCAGTTCGGCCACCGGCACGCCCATCGCCTTCGCGATCCGGCGCAGCAACACGATGGAGCAGTTGCCCTTGCCGAGTTCGAGTTGCGCCAGATAGCGCTCCGACACTTTCGATTGCCGCGCGAGGACTTTCCGCGACATGGCGCGGCGCGCCCGCGTGGTGCGCACACGCTCGCCGAGCTGGGCGAGAAAATCCTCGCTCGGCAGTTCTTTTTCTTTCCGTGCGGGACCGTCGGAGCGGTTGCGGGCCATTTGAACCCCTTAGCCAGAATGGCTTGCAGTATAATTCATGCCTTCCTAGGATGGGAACAGGAAAATCAGGGGCAAACCCTGCCCGGATGAAAAATTGGAATTATTCTTCATCCAACTCGCGCCGGAACGAAGCGCGGAAAACGGGAGAGCCGGAGGAATGAGCAGCCTCGAAGCCATCGCGGCAAGGCGGGCCTATAACGCCGCAGCCGATTTCGTCGATGCGAATGTAGCGCACGGACGCGGTGCGAAGATCGCGTTCAAGGAAGGTCCGCGCGCGCTAACCTACGGCGATTTGCAAAAGGATAGCTGCCGCTTCGCCAGCGGCCTGTATGCCCTCGGCTTCGAACGCGAAGCGCGCGTCGCGATGCTGGCGCTCGACGTGCTGGAATTTCCGATCGCCTTCTGGGGCGCGATCCGCGCGGGCATCGTACCGATCCCGCTCAACACGCTGCTCAATACCGAACAGTACGGCTACATGCTCGAAGACAGCCGGGTGCAGGCGCTGGTCGTTTCGGATGCGCTCGCGAAAGTGGTGGAGCCGATCATCGGCAAACTGCCCGCGTTGCGCGCCGTCATCGTGATCGGCGACCCGAACTCGATTTCGACGGGCAGCGTGCGGAAGATCCCGTTCGCGGACGTGCTGGCGAAGGGAAAACCGGAAGTCTGGACCGCACCGACGATTTCCGACGAGGTCGCGTTCTGGCTCTATTCGTCCGGCTCGACCGGGGCGCCAAAGGGCACCAAGCACGTTCATTCGAGTTTGATGTTTACCGCGCGCTCCTATGGCGAACAGGTGCTCGGGATCCGCGAGGACGATGTCGTCTATTCCGCGGCGAAGCTGTTCTTCGCCTATGGCCTTGGCAACGCCATGAGCTTTCCGATGGCGGTCGGCGCGACCACGATCCTGCTTCCCGCGCGACCGACGCCGGATGCCGTATTCGACATCATGAAGCGCGAACAGCCGACGATTTTCTACGGCGTGCCGACGCTCTACGCCGCGTTGGTCGCCGACAAGAACATGGGCAAGGGCGCGGGTTCCGGGCGGCTGCGCATGTGCGTTTCCGCAGGCGAAGCGCTGCCCGCGCATGTCGGCGAAAGCTGGAAGCAGAAAACCGGCGTCGACATTCTCGACGGCATCGGCTCAACCGAGATGCTGCACATCTTTCTCAGCAATCGGCCCGGTGAAATCCGCTACGGCACGTCCGGCAAGGCGGTGCCGGGCTATGACGCGAAAATCCTCGACGAACACGGCAAGGAATGCGGCACCGACGAGATCGGCGAACTGGTCGTGCGTGGCGCTTCTTCCGCCGAGGGCTACTGGAACCAGCGCGAGAAATCGCGCCGCACCTTCGCGGGCGAATGGACCTATACCGGCGACAAATACGTGCGCGATGCGGATGGTTTTCTCCGCTGCTGCGGACGCACCGACGACATGTTCAAGGTAAGCGGCATCTGGGTTTCGCCGCTGGAAGTCGAGGCCGCGCTGATCTCGCACGAAGCGATCCTGGAGGCCGCCGTAATCGGCCGCGAGGACGACGACGGATTGCTGAAGCCGAAAGCCTATATCGTGCTCAAGCAGGGCTTCACGTCGGACGACGCGCTGTTCGAGGCGTTGCGCTCGCACGTCAAGGACAAGGCGGGGCCGTGGAAATATCCGCGCTGGATCGACGTGAAAACCGAACTTCCCAAAACCGCGACCGGAAAAATCCAGCGCTTCAAGCTGCGCGACGAAGACGCCGTGAAGGCTTCGTAAGCAGGAGCGCCCATGGAACGGATGCTCGATATCGGCGGGCGCAAGATCGAAGCCGCCTTTTTCGGCCCTTCGCCGGATAAAGCGCCGACGCTGGTGCTGCTGCATGAGGGGCTGGGCTGCGTCGCGATGTGGCGCGACTTTCCGGAGAAGCTCGCAAAGGCGAGCGGTTACGGCGTGCTCGCCTATTCGCGCTTCGGTTACGGGAAGTCTTCACCCGCGCCGCTGCCGCGCCCGCTCTCCTACATGCACGACGAAGCGCTCGCAGTGTTGCCGCAGGTGCTCGACGCGGCGGGAGTAAAAAAAGCCGTACTGGTTGGCCATTCTGACGGCGCGTCGATCGCCGTGATCTATGGCGGCGGCGCGCAGGACTTTCGCGTGCGCGGCCTCGTGCTGATGGCGCCGCATTTTTTCGTCGAGGACGTTTCGGTCAAAAGCATCGCGGCAGCGAAAGTCGCCTACGAGACCGGCGGCCTGAAAGCGCGGCTCGCGAAATACCACGGCGAGAATACCGAAAACGCTTTTCGCGGCTGGAACGACGCTTGGCTCGACCCGGAATTCCGCGACTGGAACATCGAGGAATACATCGCAACCATCCGCGTACCGATCCTGCTGATCCAGGGCGAGGACGACGCCTACGGCACGCTGAAGCAACTCGACGCCTGCGAACGCGAAGCCTACTGCCCGGTCGAGCGGCTGGTGCTGGCGCGCTGCGGGCACGCCCCGCAGATCGAGCAGCCGGAAGAAACGCTGCGCGCCATCGCGGATTTCACCAACAGGCTGCTCGCGGTCCACGAGGGCCTGCGGCCCGCGGCGGCCTAAGGATTTGGGATTCAAGGCCAATCCACACCTATGAACTTTATTGCATGGGCATCTTGCAATCGCGATGCAGGCTGCCCTAGAACAATGCAAAATAATGCATAGGGCCTCCGCAAGGCCACAGACAGGGAGCTGGACGCCATGAAGGCGATCGACTGCCAGACCGAGCCAAGCCGCTACCGGCACTGGAAACTCGAATTCGACGGCGAGGTCGCCAACCTCATCATGGACGTCGACCCGGCAGGCGGGTTGTCGAGCGACTACGAATTGAAGCTCAACTCCTACGATCTCTCGGTCGACATCGAACTGAACGATGCGATCCAGCGGCTGCGCTTCGAGCACCCGGAAGTGCGCGCGGTCGTCATCAAGTCCGGCAAGGAAAACGTGTTCTGTTCCGGCGCGAACATCCGCATGCTCGGCAAGGCGACGCACGGCCACAAGGTGAACTTCTGCAAGTTCACGAACGAAACGCGCCTCTCGATCGAGGACGCCAGCGAGAACTCGAAGCAGCATTATCTCTGCGCGGTGAACGGCACCGCGGCGGGCGGCGGCTACGAACTCGCGCTTACCGCCGACCATATTATGCTGATCGACGACCGCCGTTCGGCGGTGTCGCTGCCGGAGACGCCGCTGCTCGCGGTACTGCCCGGAACGGGCGGCATCACGCGCGTCACCGACAAGCGCAAGGTCCGCCGCGACTATGCGGACTTCTTCTGCTCAACCGAAGAAGGCATCCGCGGGCAGAAGGCCGTACAATGGCGGCTGGTGGACGAGACCGTGCCGAAGTCGAAGTGGAACGACGCGGTGAAGGAGCGCGCGAAAGAACTCGCCGCAAAGTCCGACCGTCCGAAAGAAGCGAAGGGCGTTGCCCTTACTACGTTAGACCGCAAGATCGACTATGACCGGATCGTCTACCCGCATGTCTCGGTGGAGATCGAGCGCGAGCGCAAACTCGCAACCATCACCATTCGCGCATCGAAGGAAAAAGCGCCTGCTTCCACCGCAGAAGCGCTCGCGCAAGGCGACAAATTCTGGCCGCTCGCGGTTTCGCGCGAACTGGAAGACGCGATCCTGCATCTGCGCTTCAATGAACCGGCCATCGGCCTCCTGCTGTTCAAGACCGAGGGCGACGCGCAAAGCGTGCTCGACTTCGACAAATTCATCGCCGCGAACCAGAACGACTGGTTCCTCCGCGAAGTGCGCCACTACATCAAGCGCACGCTGAAGCGCGTCGATGTAACGTCGCGCAGCTTCGTTTCCCTGATCGAACCCGGCACCTGCTTCGCCGGGATGCTGGCCGAACTCGTGTTCGCGTCCGACCGCGCGCTGATGCTGATCGGCCAGCGCGAAGGCGACAACAAGCCGCCCGCCGCGATCATGCTCTCGGAAGCGAACTTCGGCCTCTACCCGATGGGCAACGGCCTGACTCGCTTAGAGACGCGCTTCCTCGGCGAGCCTGCGAGCGTCGAGCGCGCGAAAGCGAAACAGGGCGCGAAGATCGAAGGCGATGAGGCGGTCGAACTCGGCCTCGTCACGTTCGCTTATGAAAATTTCGACTGGGACGACGAGATCCGCGTGATGCTGGAAGAGCGCGCGAGCTACTCGCCCGATGCGCTGACCGGTATGGAAGCGAATATCCGCTTCGCCGGCCCCGAAACCATGGAAACCAAAATCTTCGGCCGCCTCACTGCATGGCAGAACTGGATTTTCCAGCGCCCCAACTCCGTGGGCGAACAAGGCGCACTGAAACTCTACGGCACCGGCATTCAACCGACCTACGACCGCGAAAGGGTGTGAAACAATGAACATCATGAACGTCGATTACGACGGCCTCATCCCGAACAACGTCAATCTCAACGGCGATCCGCGCGTGAAAGCCGCGCTGGAGAAGTGGCATCCCGGCTACCTCGACTGGTGGAACGACATGGGTCCGGACGGCTTTCAGGAGTCGCTGGTCTATCTGCGCACCGCCGTCTCGGTCGATCCGAAAGGCTGGGCGAAGTTCGATTACGTGAAAATGCCGGACTACAAGTGGGGCATCCTGCTCGCGCCGCAGGGCGAGGACCGCAAGATTCCGTTCGGCTCGCATGCCGGCGAAAAGGCTTGGCAGGAAGTGCCGGGCGAATATCGCGCGATGCTCCGCCGCCTGATCGTCATTCAGGGCGACACCGAACCGGCGTCGGTCGAACAGCAGCGCTTCCTCGGCAAGACCGCGCCGTCGCTCTACGACATGCGCAACCTGTTTCAGGTGAACGTGGAAGAAGGCCGCCACCTCTGGGCGATGGTCTACCTGCTGCAAAAATACTTCGGCGCCGACGGCCGCGAGGAAGCGGAAGCGCTGTTGCAGCGCCGCTCCGGCGACGAGGATACGCCGCGCATGCTGGGTGCCTTCAACGAGGAAACGCCGGACTGGCTTTCCTTCTTCATGTTCACCTTCTTCACTGACCGCGACGGCAAGATGCAACTCGAAGCGCTGGCGCAATCGGGCTTCGATCCGCTGTCGCGCACCACGCGCTTCATGTTGACGGAAGAAGCGCACCATATGTTCGTCGGCGAGACCGGCGTGGGCCGCACCATCGAGCGCACCTGCCAGGAAATGCAGAAGGCCGGTATCGAAGATCCGTTCGACATCAATGCCGTGCGCAAGCTCGGCGTGATCGACCTGCCGACGCTGCAAAAGAAAGCGAACCTGCACTATTCGCTGACCCTCGACCTGTTCGGCAATGAAATCTCGACGAACGCGGCGAGCGCGTTCCATGCCGGGATCAAGGGCCGTTACCGCGAGGACAAACTCGACGACGATCACAAGCTGGAATCGTCCACCTATCCCGTCACGCGCTTCAAGGACGGCCGGATCGTCACCGAGGAAGTGCCCGCGCTCTCCGCGCTCAACATGCGGCTGCGCGACGACTACGTCGCCGATTGCCAGGGCGGCGTGTCGCGCTGGAACAAGGTGATCGAGAAATACAACATCCCGTTCCAGCTCAAGCTGCCGCATGTCGCCTTCCACCGGCACATCGGCGAGTTCTCCTCGATCAAATCGGATGTCGACGGCAACGTGATCGACGAATCGAAGTGGGAGAAGACGAAGGACGAAGTGCTGCCGTCTTCGAGCGACAAGGACTACATCGAAAGCCTGATGAACCCGCAGTTCGAGCCGGGCAAGTTCGCGAGCTGGATCGTGCCGCCGAAAGTCGGCATCGACAACAAGCCGGGCGATTTCGAATACGTGAAGATCGCGTAACATCACGAATAATGACCGCGCCCATCAAGCAGCACCTGATCGATCCCGCCGTTTGCATCCGTTGCAATACGTGCGAGGCGACCTGTCCGATCGGCGCGGTCACGCATGACGCGAACAACTATGTGGTGGACGTCACGAAGTGCAATTTCTGCATGGACTGCGTTTCGCCCTGCCCGACCGGCTCGATCAATCACTTCGTCAAGGTGAAGACGCCGTTCTCGCTGGACGAGCAGTTCTCGTGGTCTGACCTGCCGGAGATCGAGGAAATCCCCGACGCGGAAGGCCCCGCGATCTCGGTCGCGGAAGCGATCGACGACGAAGCGGCGGCGTTGCTCGACGACGCCCACAAGGGCGCGGGCGGCCAGATGAAGGCCCCGCTGTCGGCCAGCAAACCGCGCATCAACCTGTTCGGACGCCGCGCGCCGGCCGAAGCGAAAGTCACCGGCAACCTGAAACTGACCGGCGAAGGTGCCAGCGCCGACATCCATCACATTATATTGGACTTCGGGACGACTTCCTTCCCGGTGCTGGAAGGCCAGAGCATCGGCATCGTGCTTCCCGGTGCCGATGAGAACGGCCGGCCGCACAAGATGCGGCTCTATTCGGTCGCCTCTCCGCGCGACGGCGAACGACCGAACACCAACAACCTTTCGCTTACCGTGAAGCGCGTGATCGCGAAGCAGCCGGACGGGCGCGAGCACCGCGGCATCGCGTCGAATTACGTTTGCGATCTGAAGCGGGGCGACGCGGTGCGGATCGCAGGTCCGTTCGGCTCGACCTTCCTGATGCCGGACGATCCGGAATCGGATGTCATCATGATCTGTACTGGAACCGGCTCCGCGCCGTTTCGTGCCTTTACCGAGCGCCGCCGCCGCTCGATGCCGAATGCGAAGGGAAAACTGTATCTATTTTTCGGCGCACGCACGCCGGAGGAACTTCCCTACTTCGGACCCTTGCAAAAAGTGCCGAAGACGCTGCTCGATCAGGAACTCGTATTCTCGCGGCTTGCCGACCAGCCGAAAGAATACGTGCAGGACCGCATGAAAAAGCGCAGCGCCGATCTGGCCGCGCTGCTTCGCAAGGAAACCACGCACGTTTACCTGTGCGGACTGCGCGGCATGGAAACCGGCGTGGAGGAATCCTTTGCCTCAATTTGCCGCGAACACAAACTCGACTGGGCCTCGATCCGCATGAAGATGCGCGACGAAGGACGCTTTCACGTCGAGACGTACTGAGCTGCGGCGGACGCCACGAAGCAGCATTATTTTTATTTCAGTTCCGTTACGCGAAATACGCGCACAAACAGGTCAGCATTCCTTCCGCACAGCGGAGTGGATATTGCGTTGCATCATTCTCAATTCACCACAAACAGACTTGCGATGATTTCGTGCACTTTCGCCGCTTCGCATACGCGGCAAAGCTATTGACGAACACTTTGCATCTAAAGGAAAGTTTGCCCCGATGGCTTGAAACGAAGCCAGAGTGCAGGACGTCTCGCGGGCCGAAAGAGAAGAGCGTTCGAGTACGCAAGCCGAAATAAAAACGAACGCGAATCCGGCCCGGTTCGCCAGAGAATTTCCCGAGGGAGGAAACCCACATGAAGTGGCAAATGCCTAAAACACTGCTCGGACTTGCAGCCATCGGTCTGGCTGCCGGCGCGAGCATCTTCGCGATGCCGCAGAAATCGGATGCGCAAGGTGCGCCGGTTCGCATCGCGTATGTCGATCCGCTCTCCGGCCCGATGGCCGGCATCGGCGACACCGGCCTCAAGAACTTCCAGTACATTCTGGAAGAAATCAACGCCAAGGGCGGCGTACTCGGCGGCCGCAAACTCGAAATCGTTCCCTACGACAACAAGCTGAACGCGCAGGAAACCATCGTGCAGGTGCAGAAGGCCATCGACGATGGCATCCGCATCATCACGCAGGGCAACGGCACCGCGTTCGCCATCGCGATTTCGGAATTCGTGACCAAGTACAACGAACGTAACCCCGGCAAGGAAGTCGTCTACCTCAACTACGCCGCGGTCGATCCGATCCTCACCAATGCGAAGTGCAGCTACTGGCACTTCCGCTGGGATGCCAACACCGAGCAGAAGATGGCGGCGATCACCAACTTCCTGCAGAACCGCAAAGACGTGAAGAAGATGTACCTGATCAATCAGGACTACGCCTTCGGTCAGGGTGTGCGCGATCTCGCGGTGAAGATGCTGAAGGAAAAGCGTTCGGACATCGAAATCGTCGGCAACGAACTGCATCCGCTCGCCAAGGTCACCGACTTCTCGCCCTACATCGCCAAGATCAAGGCGTCGGGCGCGGACAGCGTGATCACCGGCAACTGGGGTTCCGATATGGCGCTGCTTGTGAAGGCAGCGGCTGACGCAGGCCTGCAGGTGAACTTCTTCACCTTCTATGCCGGCGGCACCGGCGGCCCGACCGCGATCAAGCAGGCCAACCTCTCCGACCGTGTCTATGCGGTAGGCGAAGGCTTCGCGAACATCGACCACAAGCCGGCCCATGCGTTCGAGAAGGGCCTGCGCGCGAAGTACGGCGTCAGCCTGTTCTATCCGCGTGGCGTCAACCAGATGCGCATGCTCGCCGCGGCGATCAACCAGGCGAAGTCGGACGACCCGAAGAAATTCGCGGCTGTCCTGCATGGCATGAAGTTCGAGGTGTTTAACGGCGGCGAAGGCACCATGCGCGCCGACGACCACCAGTTCATCCAGCCGCTCTACATGGCGAGCTTCGGACCGCTGAAAGCCGGTCAGGAATTCGACGAAGAGAAGACCGGCTGGGGCTGGACCATCGCGGGCAAGATCGACGCGAAGGACACCCTCGTCCCGACCACCTGCAAGATGAACAAGCCCTCCTGACGGGCTTCGATAAGGCGTCCGGCCGGAGCAATCCGGCCGGACGTCTATTTGCGTAACCTCGGTTCAGCAGGGGGAAACCGTGGCGACACTCGAATTCATCATCACATCGACGCTGAACAGCGTGCTGCTAGGGATGCTTTATTTCCTGATGGCGGCGGGCTTGACGCTCATCTTCAGCATGATGGGCGTGCTCAACTTCGCGCATGCGAGCTTCTATATGCTCGGCGCGTTTCTCGGTTATCAGATCAGCCAGTGGGCGGGCTTCTTTCCCGCGCTGTTCCTCGCGCCGCTGATTGCGGGCGCCATCGGTGCGCTGGTCGAGCGCTTCGGACTGCGCACGGTCCATAAATACGGCCACGTCGCTGAGCTGCTTTTCACCTTCGGTCTCGCCTATGTGATCGAGGAAGTCATCCAGATGATCTGGGGCAAGTTGCAGGTCGATTACCGCAAGCCAGAGATTCTCGATTTCAGCGCCTTCACCATTCTCGGCACGAACTATCCCGCGTTCCGCGTGTTCATGCTGGTGTTCTCGGTCCTGATCTTCATCGGATTGATGCTGATGCTGACGCGCACGCGCGCGGGCCTCATCATTCAGGCCTCGCTCACGCATCCCAATATGGTCGGCATGCTCGGACATAACGTGCCGCGCGTGTTCATGCTGGTATTCGGCCTCGGCACCGCGCTGGCAGCGGTCGCGGGCGCGCTGAACGGCGCCAACCAAGTAACGCAGGCGAACATGGCCGCGCTGCTCGGGCCGATCCTGTTCGTCATCGTAGTCGTCGGCGGACTCGGCTCGCTGTTGGGAGGGTTCGTGGCTTCGCTGCTGATTGCCTTCGTCGTGATCTTCGCGACCGGCTCGGATGCTTCGCTCTCGAAGATCGTGCCATGGCTGACCGGCGTGCAATTCCAGCCCGCGTCGCCGAGTCTCCTGAACGACGTCTGGACCGTGACCCTCGCACAGATCGCGCCACTGCTGCCTTATCTGATGCTGGTGCTGGTTCTCATCTTCCGGCCTACCGGCCTGTTCGGGACGCGTGACACATGAGCGACATGGCAAAGCCCGCGGCTCCGGCTTCCGCACAAAACACCGTGCCGGCCCTGCTCCAGACCCTCGGCATCTGGATTATCTTCGCGGCGATTCTTGCGTTCCTGCCGTTCGTATTTTCGGCAAACGCCGCGATCACCACGATGTGCCTCATGGGCATCCTGGTCGTATTCGCGCTCTCTTATAATATGCTGCTCGGCCAGACCGGCATGCTGTCGTTCGGCCATGCGGTCTATTACGGCCTCGCCGCCTTCGTGACCGCCAATGCCATCAAATACTATCTGGCAGGCGGCAACGTTTCGTTGCCCTTGATCGTGATCCCGGTCATCGGCGGTTTCGCCGGGCTGTTCTTCGGCATCGTGTTCGGCTCATTCTCGACCAAACGCGGCGGCACCGCATTCGCGATGATCTCGCTCGGACTGGCCGAACTGGTTTCCTCCAGTTCGCTGGTGCTGCGCAGCTTCTTCGGCGGCGAGGAAGGCGTCAGCTTCGACCGCACCAAGCTGGCGCCGCTGTTCGGCTACACCTTCGGGCCGCAGATTCAGGTCTACTACCTGATCGCGTTCTGGTGCTTCGTTTGCGTCGCGCTGATGTATGCGTTCACCCGCACGCCGCTGGGCCGCATGTGCAACGCGGTTCGCGAGAACCCTGAGCGCGTCGAATTCGTCGGATACAATCCGCAATTCGTCCGCTTCCTCGCCTTCTCCATCGCGGGATTTTTCGCAGGCGTTGCGGGTTCGCTCGCGGCGATCAACATCGAGATCGCGCAGGCGAGCTTCATGGGCGCGGCGCAATCCGGCCTTGTGCTGCTTGCGGCCTATATCGGCGGCGTCGGCTTCTTTGTCGGGCCGATCCTCGGCGCGATCCTGATCCAGTTGCTTTCGGTGAAGCTCAGCGATTTCACCGAAATCTGGCAGCTCTATTTCGGCATCCTGTTCATCACGGTCATCCTGTTCGCTCCGGGCGGACTGGCGGGACTGCTGATGATGCACGCCCCGCTATGGCGTGGTCCGATGGGTACGCGTTTCGCACGAATGGGCCGCCTGCTCGGCAGCTACCTGATCGCGCTCGTTCCCGCACTCGTCATGGTTATCGGCGCGTCGCTGCTGATTGAACTCATCCACCACGTCGCGCAGAAAAGCGCGGAAGGTCCGGCGATGCATTTCCTCCGCCTGCGCTGGCTGACGATCAATTCGCACTCGTTGTTGATCTGGGCGGGCGCTGTCGTCGCGCTGGTCGGCGGCTTCTTCGCTTTCCGCATGACGTGGCCGATCGTCCGCAAGGCATGGAACGACGCCGCGGCCGATGCACAACGGAGCGTGTCATGAACTCCGCCGTTGAACTGAAGAGCCTCGAAAAGCGCTTCGGAAAGACCGAGATCATCCGCGGCGTCAGCCTCGACGTGCGCGCCGGCGAACGTCACGCGGTGATCGGACCGAACGGCGCGGGCAAGTCGACGCTGTTCAACCTCATCAGCGGGCGACTGGTGCCGTCCGCGGGATCGATCCATCTGCGCGGCGAGAACATCACCGGACTACGGCCGTTCGAGATCAACCGCCGCGGCCTGTCGCGCAGCTTTCAGGTGACCAATATCTTCCCGCGCCTCAGCGTGTGGGAGAACGTGCGTTGCGCGGTGCTGTGGTCGAAGGGCTACAAGTATTCGTTCTGGCAGAACGTCGACAAACTCGCAGATGTGCGCGAACGCACGCAGGAAATCCTCGAGCAGATCAACATGGCCGACCGCCGCAACATTCCCGCTGGCGTGTTGACCTATGCCGAACAGCGCGCGCTGGAAATCGGCATCACCATCGCGGGCGGCGCGGACATCATCCTGCTCGACGAGCCGACCGCCGGCATGAGCCGCAGCGAGACCGAGCACGCGGTGGCATTGATCAAGAAAGTCAGCGAAGGCCGCACCCTCGTCATCATCGAGCACGACATGGGCGTGGTCTTCAATCTCGCGGACCGGATCTCGGTGCTGGTGTACGGCCAGATTATTGCGACCGATGAACCGGCGAAGATCAAATCGAACCAGAAAGTGCAAGAAGCGTATCTCGGAGCGGCCGGCCATGACTGATGCAATGCTCGAGGTCCGCGACCTCCACGCCTATTACGGCAAGAGCCACATTCTTCAGGGCGTGAACCTGAACGTGAAGGACGGCGAGATCGTCTCTATTCTCGGACGCAACGGCGTCGGCCGCTCGACCACACTGAAAGCGATCATGGGCGACGTGCAGCCGCACGGCTCGATCATGTTCAAGGGCAAGCAAATCGCCGGGCTAAAATCGTATCAGGTCGCTTATTGCGGCCTCGGCTACGTGCCGGAAGACCGCTCGATTTTCCCTGGCCTCACCGTCGAGCAGAATCTGATCCTCGGCGAGAAATCCGGGCGCAAGGCGCCGCGCTGGTCGATCGAGGATGTCTACAACCTGTTCCCGATCCTCCGCGAGCGCAAGGACACCGACGCCTCGGTGCTTTCCGGCGGCGAACAGCAGATGCTCACCGTATGCCGTACGCTGATGGGCGACCCCGACCTCATCATGGTCGACGAGCCGACCGAAGGTCTGTCGCCGCAAATGACGGAGCGCGTCGGCAACCTTTTGCAGAGCATCGCGGAGCGCAAAATTTCGATCCTGCTGGTGGAGCAGAAGCTCACCATCGCCATGCGCATCTCGCACCGCGTCTACGTCATGGGCCACGGCCATATCGTGTTCGAGGGAACGCCGGCGGACTTAGAGAAGAACGACGCCGTGCGCCGCGAGTGGCTCGAAGTCTGAAGCGATTTCGCGCGCGACAAATCCGTCGATTGGAGTAAAGTCCCGGCCGCAGGCGCGTTCCCATGGCCTTTGCGGAGACTTCAACGATGAAATTCGCGACCTTCAAGAAGAACGGCCATTCCGCAATCGGCATCGTCGATACCGCGCGCGGTGAGATTCTCGATCTCTCGATGGCGGGCGACGGCAACCCGGCATTCCGCGACATGCTCTCGCTGATCGAAGCGGGTGCTGGCGGCATTGCCGCAGCAAAAGCTGCCGCCGAAGCGTGGGACGCGAATGCTATCGTTGTGCTGAAGGATGCGAAGCTGCTCGCGCCCATTCCGGTGCCGCCGCAAATCCGCGACGCTTCCGTGTACGGCACCCATATCCGGCAAGCACCGCGCGGGATGCAGCGGCTTGCCGCGCGCAAACGCGGCGACGAAGCCGCGGCCGCGAAGATCGAGGCGGACGCGGAGGTGCCGCCGACTTACAAACAGATCCCGATCTATTACATAACCAACCGCTTCAGCGTGATCGGACCGGATGCGACCGTGACCTGGCCGCGCTACAGCGACACGATGGACTTCGAACTCGAACTCGGCATCTTCATCGGCAAGACCGGAAGCAACATCGCCAAGGAAAAAGCCGCCGACCACATCTTCGGCTACACCATCTTCAACGATTTCTCCGCGCGCGATCAGCAGATGAAAGAGATGCAGGCGCGCCTCGGCCCCGCAAAAGGCAAGAGCTTCGATACCGGCAACGCGGTCGGCCCGTGGATCGTGACGCCGGACGAACTCGGCGACCCGCAGAAACTGAACGTCGAGGTGCGCGTCAACGGCGAAAGCTGGTCGAAGAACACGACCGCCGGGATGCTGCACTCCTTCGAAGACATGATCGCCTACATTTCCACCGACGAGACGCTGCATGCCGGGGAACTGATCGGCTCCGGCACGGTCGGCAACTGCTGCGGCCTCGAACTCGACCGCTTCCTGAAGGACGGCGACACCGTGGAACTGGAAGTCGAAAAGATCGGCATTCTGCGCAATAAAGTGGTGCGCCCGAAGTAAACGCCTGTTTTTCAAGCAGTTACCGGGGCTGCGCGCGGCAGGCGATTTGACTTCCGCGCCGAAAAGGTTTTCCCCTCTCCCCGGATAGCGAAATGCTGAAAGATTTCCTGAAAACCCGCCTCGGCGGACTGTTCGGCGACGACGCGCGCAAGGTGATCCCGCGCCTCCTCACCACCGACGGCAAGCGCCACATCTGGGGCTACGGCTTCGCCTTCCTCCTGATGCTCGTGGTCGCGGGCACCACCGCGCTTCCCGCTTATCTGATGAAGGATGTGGTGAACCGCATCTTCGTCGACCAGAATTATATCGCGGTGTGGGCGCTCGGCGTGGCGCTGGCCGTGATCTTCATGGTGAAGGGCTTCGCCATGTGGGGCGTGGCGGTCGCGCTCGGCCGCGTGGGCAACCGCGTGATCGCGGATTACCAGCGCCGCGTCTACGACAACCTGCTGCAACAGGGATTGCCGTTCTTCGGCGCGCACCACACTTCCGATCTCATGCACCGCATCAACAGCGGTTCCTACGCGGCGCGCGGCATTCTCGACACGCTGATCTCCGGCATCGGCCGCGATCTCGTTTCGCTGATCCTGCTCGTCGTGGTGATGATCGTGCATGACCCGGTGATGGCGCTCGTCGGCGGCATCATCATGCCGGTCGCGGTGCTCGGCATCCGCAAGCTGATCAAGCGCTCGCGCTCGATCGTCGAACATCAGTTCTCAACGATCACCAACACCAACAGCCTGCTGATGGAGACGATCCAGGGCGCCAAGATCGTCAAGGCCTACAATCTCGAAGATCGCATGCGCGAGCGGATGCACGGCAGCATCGACCGTTACGAGCAGCTCACCAACAAGATGATCCGCGTGCAATCGCGCACCAGCCCGCTGATGGAAACGCTCGGCGGCCTCGCGGTCGCGGCGGTGGTCATGTATGCGGGTCACAAGGTGCTGGCCGGTAGCGCCAAGCCCGGCGAATTCTTCTCCGTCATCACCGCGCTGCTGCTCGCCTACGAACCGGCGAAGCGCCTCGCGAAGATGAACGTCGACCTCACCAGCAACCTCTATTTCGCGCGCTATATCCTCGAACTGATCGACGCGACACCTTCGGAGCGCGAAAGCGCGGACAAGCCGAAGCTCGAAGTCACGAACGGCCGCATCGAATTCAGGAACGTTAAGTTCTCGTATCGCGAGAACGAGCCGGTGCTGGAAGACATTTCCTTCGTCGCCGAGCCGGGCACGACCACGGCGCTGGTCGGCCTTTCCGGTGCGGGCAAGTCAACGATCATCAGCATGATCGAGCGCTTCTACGAGCCGACGGCGGGGGTCATCGCAATCGACGACACCGACATTGCTTCTGTATCGCTGCGCTCCTTGCGTGATTCCATCGCCTATGTCGGGCAGGATGCCTACATGTTCTCCGGCACGATCCGCGACAACATCGAGATCGGTAAGCCCGGCGCGAGCGACGAGGAAATCGCCGAAGCCGCGAAGGCGGCGTTCGCGCACGATTTCATCTCCGCGTTTCCGGGCGGCTATGCCATGAAAGTCGGCGAACAGGGTGGCTCGTTATCCGGCGGCGAGCGGGCGCGCGTGACGATCGCGCGCGCATTCCTGAAGAACTCGCCTATCCTGTTGCTCGACGAGCCGACGGCCGCACTCGACTCCGAGTCGGAACGTCATGTGCAGCGCGCGCTAAACCAGCTTCGCGCCTCGCGCACGACCATCGTGATCGCGCACCGGCTGCAAACCATCGTTTCGGCGGACAGGATTTGCGTCATCGAGAAGGGACGCATCGTGGAAACCGGCCGTCACGACGAGCTGATCGCCCGCCGCGGCCGCTATCATACGTTCTACGAAATGCAGTTCGGCAAGCAGGTGGCCGCGCTGGTCTCCTGACCGCGATCAGCCTTCCTTCTTGGCTTCGGTCTTTTTCTTCGGCTTCTTCTTCGGCTTCGGCTCGCTGTCATCCTTCGCCATGCAGCGGGTCAGGAATTTCTTGCGTTCCGCGCCGGTCAGCTTCTGCTCGTTCGCGCCGAACTCGCAGGTGCCCTTCTTTTCTTTTGCCGTCACCTGAGCCTGAGCCGAGAACTGCGGGCCGGAAGCAAACACAAGCCCGAGAATTCCGATCGCGGCCAGCAAAATCCGATACTTCATGGCGATCCCCCATCTACGCAAAACTACGACGGGCAGAAGAGACCACGGCCTTGCGCGGCAGGCAAGCGTTCGCGGGTTCCGGCATCAACCGGCGAGCGCTTTTACCTCCGGCGCGTTAACCAATGCCGCGTGCGCTTCTTCCTTGAGGGCATTTCCGATCAGCACGATGACCGGCCCTGCGTCTTGCGGCGAACCCATGCGGCCCGGCAGCGCGCGCAGGGTCGAGCGGATCGAGGCTTCGTTCTCGCGCGTCGCGTTACGAACCGCGATGGCCGGGGTTTCCGGGTCGAGGCCGGCGGCGATTGCGCGTTCGGAGAACTCGGCCAGCGTCCGCGAAGGCATGTAGATCGCCGTCACGGCCGAAGCATCGGCGATGCTGCGCCAGTCGAGATCGGCGGGAAGTTTTCCGTCCAGCGCATGGCCGGTGACATATTGCAGCCGCCGCGCAAGCCTGCGATGCGTCAGCGAAAGTTGCAGACGACTTGCCGCGCCCTGCGCGGCAGTGACGCCGGGCACGACTTCGATGGCGATGCCCGCCGCGCGGCAAGCTTCGATCTCCTCGCCCCCGCGACCGAAAATCATCGGGTCGCCGCCCTTAAGACGCACCACGCGTTTGCCTTTCAGCGCGAGCGAAACCATCAGCTTGTTGATGTCGTCCTGCTTGCAGGCGGGACCGCCGCCGGTTTTTCCGACCATCATCTTTTTCGCTTCGCGGCGGGCGAAATCGAGCACGCCTCCTGAGACAAGATCGTCAATGAGGATCACATCTGCGGATTGCAACGCGCGCACCGCGCGCAGCGTCAGCAACTCCGGGTCGCCAGGCCCCGCACCGACCAGCGTAACGGACCCTCGCTCGACGGCATCGCTTTCGTTCTGCAACTCGCGCAGCAGCGACTCGTAATCCGCCTGCCCCGGCACGTGCTCCGGCGCAGCAAGTGCGCGCGCGGTGAAAAGCTGCCAGAACCGGCGCCGCGCCGCGAACGAAAGTCCAGATGCAGCTTGCAACACGCCGCGCCAGCGCCGCGCAGCATCGGCCCATGACGCGAACCCCGCAGGCAGCATCGCCTCCAGCTTTGCGCGGATGGCCTGGCCGAATACGGGCGCGGCGCCATCCGTCGAAATGCCGATCACGAGCGGCGAACGGTTGACGATGGAGCCGAAAGCAAAATCGCAGAACGCGGGCTTGTCGATCACGTTCACCGGCACACCGGCCGCGCGTGCTCCCACCGCGAAACGTGCGGCGTCTTCGTCGGCCTTGAAGGTGCCGACCGCAATCGCCGCGTTCTCGAAGTCCTGTGCAATCCATGCGCGATGATGAATGTTGATCGCGTCGCCCGGCGCATCCTCTGCGAGCGCAAGAATGTCCGCGCCGGGCTTCGGTGCATACACATCGACCGCGGCACCGGCCGCAGAAAGCAATTCGATCTTCCACGCGGCGCCCATGCCTTCGGCTGCGACCAGCGCGCGCTTGCCTTCGAGCGCGAAGAAGACGGGTAGCCGCGCCAGCCGGCCCATGCGGCCGGGCTTTGCTTCAGACGGCTTCCGCGACGGGAGCAGATTTTGCATAGCTCAGGATCCTTTTCAGTTCCGGCTTGCAGGAACCGCAGTTGGTACCGGCACGGAGCGCCGCGCCGATCTCTTCGACCGTCGTTGCTTTTCCGGATTCGATGGCCGCGCAAATCCGGTTCAGGCCAACGCCGTAGCAAGCGCAGACCGTCGGCCCGTCACTCGCGAGACCCTCCGCGCTTTTTCCCGAAAGCAAAGTGCGGCGCATATCCGGATTTAGCGCCACGCGCGCGAGCGCGGCCTTCACCGAATCGGCGGCAGGCGTATCGGCGAACGGACCACTAAACAGACAGAATTCGAGACGGTTCCCGCGAAGCCCGGCAACGCGATAGACGCCGGCCGCTTCGTCGCAGAACTCGATGACCTCGCAATCCTTCGCGATTTGCTTCGCCGCGAATGTGCGCCAGAACCCCACGCTCTCGTTCGCGGCAAATATATAATGACTGCCATCCTCGACCGTCGCCCGCGACCACCACGCCTGCGCGGGCATCCGCACCATGCTTCGCGACACGACGAACCCTGCCTGCGAGAATGCGAGCGGCTCGATGGCGGCGGGCGTCGCTTTTGCTTCCGGCTGGCCGGACAAAGGATCGGTCGCAGGCGCGACCGCATTGCCAGTGCGCGCGGCAGACGTATTTTCCAGACTCCAGTGGATCGGCGCGAACAGCGAGCCGCGCGGCAATCCTTCGTCGAAGCGCACGCGATAGGCCGCCTCGCCCTGCCGTGAACGCACCAGCGCGATGCTTCCTTCCGCCAGCCCGATCCAGCGCGCATCGTCGGGATGAATCTCGACGAAAGGTTCGGCGCGGTGCTGCGCGAGGCGCACGCTTTGCCCGCTCCGCGTCATGGTGTGCCACTGGTCGCGGATGCGGCCGGTGTTCAGCACGAACGGATAGCTGCTGGAAACATCCTCACGCAGCGCAGGCTGTTCGGGTGCCACGAACTTTGCGCGCTGGTCTGCGGTATAGAAATGACCGTTGTCGAAAAAGCGCGGCGCGGATTTCTTCGTCCCCGCCCTCACTGGCCACAGCACCGGTTCGAGCGAATCATAAGCCTCGCCGGAAAGCGCCGCCAGCCCGCCAATGTCGAAGTCGCGCGAACCGCCGTTCTCGAATGCGGAGAGCGCGGCGTGCTCGCGGAAAATATCGGCCGCACAGGAGTAAGCGAAGGCTTCGCCGAAACCCATGCGCGCCGCGACTTCGCTCACGATCTTCCAGTCCGGTTTCGCCTCTCCCGGCAGGGGAAGAAAAGCGCGCTGCCGCGAGATGCGGCGTTCGGAATTCGTGACCGTGCCGTCCTTCTCGCCCCACGCCGCGGCAGGCAGCAACACATGCGCGCCACTCGCAATCGTGTCGTTAGAAAGCATGTTGTCGGAGACGACGAACAGTTCGAGCTTCTTCAGCGCCTCCGCCATCGCGCCCGAACGCGGCAACGACACCACCGGATTGGTCGCCATCACCCACAGCCCCTTGATCTCGCCGCGCTCGATGGCCTCGAACATCTGCACGGCCTTGAGGCCTTCGCGTTGCGCCATGCGCGGCGCGCGCCAGAAACGGCCAACGCGATCGATCTCCGCGGGCGTGAAATTCATATGCGCCGCGAGCTGGTTGGCGAGGCCGCCCACTTCGCGCCCGCCCATCGCATTGGGCTGACCCGTAAGCGAGAACGGACCCATGCCCGCGCGGCCGATGCGGCCGGTCGCGAGGTGGCAGTTGATGATCGCGTTCGCCTTGTCGGTGCCCTGCGCCGACTGGTTCACGCCCTGCGAATAACAGGTGACGGTGCGCTTGGTGGTGCGGAAGAGTTCGTAGAAGCGCAGCACGTCTTTCTTCGGCAGGCGCGTCAGCGCGGCGACGCGCTCCAGCGACGGCGCGATTTCGCGTGCGCGGGCAAGTGCCGCTTCGAAGCCGCTGGTGTGGGACGAAATAAAAGAGAAATCCAGCGTGTGCCTGTCGGCCAGTTCGGCGAGCAGGCCGGAAAACAGCACCGTGTCCATGCCGGGTGCGACGGGAAGAAACAGATCGGCTTCCTGCGCGGTCGCGGTGCGGCGCGGATCGATCACGACGAGCTTCGCGCCGCGCCGTTCGCGGTTTTCCGTCATGCGCCGGAACAATACGGGATGGCACCACGCCGCGTTCGAGCCGGTGAGGATGATCAGGTCGGCTTCGTCGAGGTCTTCATAAATCCCCGGCACCGTATCGGCACCGAAGGCGCGGCGATGCGCCGCCACGGAAGAAGACATGCACAGCCGCGAGTTCGTATCGACATTGGCGGAGCCGATGAAGCCCTTCATCAACTTGTTCGCGACGTAATAATCCTCGGTGAGCAACTGGCCGGAGAGATAGAACGCGACCGCATCCGGTCCGTGACGGGCGACGATTTCAGAGAACCCGTGCGCAACCGTATCCAGCGCAGTGCCCCAGCCGGTTCGCTCCAACGCACCGTTCCTGCGCAGCATCGGATGCAGCAGACGCCCGTCGAGACGCAAGGTCTCGCCAAGCGCAGTACCCTTCGAACACAACCTGCCGAAATTCGCCGGATGTTCGGGATCGCCGGAAATATCCGCGCCGCCTTTTCCATCGGCGCGCGCGAGTACGCCGCATCCCACGCCGCAATAAGGACAGGCGGTGCGCACCGAGGGGAGCATCGGCGCCTGCATGTTCATCAGTACACATCCGCCTGATAGCGGCCCGTTTTCTTCAGCGCGGCGATATATGCGACTGCGTCGTCGTTCGAGCGCTTGCCGTGCTGCGCCACGATTTCCACCAGCGCGCGCTCGACGTCTTTCGCCATGCGTTTGGCGTCGCCGCAGATATAGAAGTGCGCGCCCGCTTCCAGCCAAGCGAACAATTCCGCGCCTTCCTCGCGCATGCGATCCTGCACATAGATTTTTTCATTGCCGTCGCGCGACCATGCCAGCGTCAGGCGATTGAGCAGGCCTGCTTCCTGCATCCCGGCGAGTTCGTCCTTGTAGAAGAAATCGCAATCGCTGCGCTGGTGGCCGAAGAACAGCCAGTTCTTTCCCGGCGCTTTTATAGCCATGCGTTCTTGCAGGAAGGCGCGAAACGGCGCGACGCCGGTACCCGGCCCGACCATGATGACCGGCGTTTGCGGATTCTGCGGAAGACCGAAGTTGTGCGCGCGTTGCACATAGACGCGCAACGCGCCGCCGGTTTCGATGCCGTTCGCGAGAAACTCCGACGCAACGCCGCGACGCTCGCGGGCGCCAATCACGTAACGCACCAGATCGACGGTAAGGGATACCTTGTCCTTGCCGGCCTTCGGACTCGAAGAAATCGAATAGAGCCGCGGCTGTAGCGGCTCCAGCGCCTCCACGAACACTTCCGGGTCCGGCCGCACGCCTTCGAATTTCTTCAACGCAGCCAGCACGTCGAGGGTCGCGGCGTCGCCATCCGGGTCTTCTCCGGCGGCGAGCGCATTTGCTTTTTTCCGGCGCTCGCCCCCGACCAGCAGCGAGATCAGCTGAAACAGGGAATCCGGCGCGGGCGAAAGCGACACGTCCTTGCGCAACACTTCGCGGAACGTCTTCTCCCCGATCTTCGCATCGGGACGTGCGCCGGTCATGGCGATGATCGCATCGACGAGGCCCGGATGATTTTCCGGAAACACACCGAAAGAATCGCCGACGACATAATCGAGGCCGGTGCCGGAGAGATCGAACTCGATGTGATAGGTGCGCTTCTCCGATTTCTCGCCGTTCAGGAGATAGCGCGTGGAAAGTTTCGCGACCGCCGGGTTATCGCGCGAGCGGCCCGGATCACCCGCGGGGATCGCGAATTGCATAGTCGCCGCGTCCGCCGTTTTCTTCGGCGCTTCGCCACCGAATTCCTCGAACAGCTTTTTCAACATCCGGTTGGTTTCTTTTCCGCCCGGAACGCAGAGGTTCATCCGTTCTTCGGTTTTCAGAAACAGTGCGTTCGAATAATCCTCGCAGTTGTAACCGCATTGCCCGCAATCCTGCTGCGCCATCGCGGCCATCAGCTTGCGGCGGAACGGGCGGCTCTCGGCGAGCTTCATGCGCTCCGTGAGCGGCATGGTCTGGTCGTGCCAGGGCGCTTCGCCATCGTCCCCGTCATCGAGCGGGCCTGCGGGCGCGGCGGGAAGCAAATCCTTCGCCTGTGCCGGCGAAAGCGCAGTCACCTGATCGAGCGAAACCAGACCGGCGAAAAAGCCGTTCAGCCATGAACGCTGCTCGTCGGAGAACGGTGCGCTCTCCGGCACGATCTGCGGCAGAACAGGTTGTGCGGTCACGGTCATTCGGCCGCCTCCGCATCGAAGATGGAACGCAGCATATCGACTTCATGGCGTTTCGAGAACGCAAGGAAGGTTTCTTCGCCTTCGCGTTCCGCAAGATAGCCCTTCAGCATCTTTTCGATGGTGCGCGGGGCATCTTCGGCTTTCACGTCACGATAGATCTCGCGGCCGATGGCGGCTTCCCCGCCGAACCCGCCGCCGACATAGATGTGATAGCCCTCGACCGTGTCGCCTTCCGCGCCGGTTTCGACGCGCGCGCCGAGCAGGCCGATGTCGCCAATATAGTGCTGCGCGCAGGAATGATGGCAGCCGGTGAGGTGAATATTCACCGGACCATCGAGTTGCACCCGCGCTTCGCAATGTTTCGCGATGGCTTCGGCGTGGCCCTTGGTATCGGAAGCGGCGAAACGGCAGCCGGTATTGCCGGTGCAGGCGACAAGACCCGCGCGGATCGAGGTCGCCTTGACGGAAAGGCCGAGCGCTTCGATCGCGTGCTCCGCTTCCATGAGCTTCGCCTGCGGGATGCCGGAGAGCAGGAGGTTCTGCCACACGGTAAGGCGAATATCGCCGTCGCCCAGTTCGTTCGAGATTTTCGCCAGCCCGTGCATTTGCGCGGCCGTCATCTTGCCGAGCGGCAGCACGACGCCGAGCCAGTAGAGGCCCTTCTGCTTCTGCTCATGCGCGCCAATGTGCGCGAGGCGGTCGAACGGCAAGCGCGGCTTGATTGCTTCCTTCGGCACATGAACGAGTTTCGTGCCGAGCTTTTCCTCTACCGCCGCGAGATATTTCTCGAAGCCCCAGTCATCGAGCACGTATTTCAGCCGCGCCTTGTTGCGGTTGGTGCGGTCGCCGTGATCGATGAACACGCGCACGATGGCATCCGCGATCTTGCCGGCCTCGGAAGGCTTCACGATCACGCCGGTATCGCGCGCAAAATCCTTGTGGCCGGTGATGCCGCCGAGCGCGAGGCGGAACCACACGCCCGGCTCGACGCCGAAGCCGTCGCACACTTCGACCGCCTGAAACCCGATGTCGTTGGTGTCTTCCAGCACCGGAACGATACCTGCGCCGTCGAAGGCGACATTGAATTTGCGCGGCAGTCCGTAGAGGCCGCGATCGTTCAGGATGCGGTGATGCCATTCGCGCGCATAGGGCCGCGTATCCAGCAGTTCCTGCGGATCGATGCCCGCCGTCGGCGTGCCGGTGACATTGCGGATGTTGTCGGCGCCAGAGCCTTTGGTCGCGAGTCCGAGATCGACAATCTCCTCGATCAACGCGGGGCCATCGGCGGCAGGAATTTCGCGCACCTGCAAATTCGCGCGCGTCGTCACATGCGCGTAGCCGCCGCCACGGCGCTCCGCAATATCGGCGACGCCCGCGAACTGCCATGCTTTCAGAATGCCGTTCGCGATACGCAACCGGCACATGAAGGAATCCTGTGCAGGTGCGACGTAGAACAGGCCATGATATTTCCAGCGGAAGATGTCCTGTCCCTTGGGATAGTTTCCGTGCTCCGCCTGATCCTTCAGCCGCGCATAGGCGTCGAAGGCATTCTCATCGCGCTTTCCTTTTTCTTCGGCGGCGAGTTTCTTGCCTTCGGCTTCAAAGCGGGCTTGCGCCGCGAGATGCGCGGCGTCGGGACCGGATGGCGCGGCACTTCCGTTCTGTGCGCCGGTGCCCCTCGCCGCGCGCGCGGTTTGCAGTCCCGAAGCGAAGCCTTCGAGATAGCGTTTCTGGTCGGGGGTGAAATCGGCCGACATTACGCAGCCTCGCGCACGGCCAGCGCGCGGCCGAATGCCAGATCGTTGCGGAAGTGCGCGACGGATTCACCGGAGCGGATGAGATCGAGATACCAGAGGCTGTCCGCCGTATCGCCGAGCAGCACCGCGCCCGCGAGACGGCCGTTCTTCAGAACAAGACGCTTGTAAATTCCGGAAGACGGATCGGAGAGAACGATTTGCTCGCTATCCTCCCCGTCCCCTATCATCCCGGCCGAGAACACGCCGACGCCGGAGACTTTCAAGTTCGTCGAAAGCGTCGAGCCTTCATACAGCGTATCGCGGCCGGCAAGGCGTTCGGCCAGCACCCGCGCCTGCTCATAGGCCGGCTCGACCAGTCCGTAGCAAACACCACGATGCTCCGCGCATTCGCCGATGGCGAATACGTCCGCCGCGCTGGTTGCGAGGCTGTCGTTCACGACGATGCCGCGCGCTGTTTGCAAGCCCGCCGCTTTCGCCAACGCGATGCTAGGACGAACGCCGAGCGCCATGACGACAAGGCCCGTGTCGATCACGCGGCCGTCCTTCAGGCGCACGCCGGTCACGCGCGTATCGCCTTCGATGGCAGCGGTGTCGGCTTCTAGCAGCACTTCGATATTCTTCGACTCGACGGCCTTCTTCAGCAGTTCCGCGCCGTGCGGATCGAGCTGCCGCTCCATGAGATGCGGCATCAGGTGAAGCAGCGTGACCGTAATGCCATGCTTCGCGAGGCCGGTTGCGGCTTCGAGGCCGAGCAGTCCGCCGCCGATCACCACCGCACGGCGCGAACGCCACGCGGCGGAAGAAATTTTTTCCACGTCCGCGAGATCGCGGAACGTCATGACATTGGGAAGGCCTGCACCCGGAATATCGAGCCGGATCGCGTTCGAACCGGTCGCAAGCACCAGCTTGCCGTACGGCAGGACGTGCCCATCGCCGAGGCGCACCTCCTTCGTGGCGGTATCGATCGTTTGCGCGCCGCTGCCGTACAGCAGCGTCACGCCGCGGCTGCGCCACCACTCCGCGGATTTAAGTTCGATTTCCTCGTTGCTGACTTCGCCAGCCAGCAGGGAAGACAGCAGCACGCGGTTATAGGCGAGGCACGGCTCGGCGCCGATGACAGCAATGGCGTAGCGGCCGCGCGCACGCGCGTCGAGTTCCTCGACGAAACGCGCGGCGGCCATGCCATTGCCGATGACGACGAGAGGCTCGCTCACTTGCCGCCTCCTATTCCGCAGCTTCGGCTTTGCCGTAAGCTTCGCCGATCATGAATCCGGAGAGCGTGACGTAGGCTTCGGTCCACGCAGCCGCGGCATCGGGCGTCCACTTGTCGCCGAGGCCTTTTTCCAGCGTCCACAACAGCGCGGCGCCAACCGGCTCGTAATGCGACGCCTTCACGCCGTAAGAGACATGCTTCTTCGCCAGATTGCTTGCGGCAGGAAGTATGCTCGGCAGATCGCTCAGGCCCCGCACGACGACACCGAGCGTCGCCATCAGCTTGCGGCCCTGCTCCGCGATGTCGTTCTTGAAGAGCGGCTTCACTTCCGGCGCGATCTCGAACAGGCGGCCGTAAAAGAGCGCCGCCGCCTGCTCCGCAATCGGGGCGACATCCGCGAAGGTCTTCTGGACGAGTTCGACTTGTGCTGGCTTCATGCTTGCCTCCTGTGTGCGAACTAGAACCTCATGCTGCCTCGACGTAGCGGTGGCGCTCGTAGAGGAACTTGAGCACCGCGGCGCGGCACTTGATGTAGGCGGGATCGGAAACCAGCTCGAGACGCTTGCGCGGGCGCGCCAACGGCACTTCGAGCACCTCGCCGATCTTCGCGGCGGGACCGTTGGTCATCATCACGATGCGGTCCGAGAGCAGCACGGCCTCATCGACATCGTGCGTGATCATCATGACGGTGTTGCCGAGCTTCTGGTGGAGCGCCATCACCGAGTCCTGCAAATGCGCGCGGGTCAGCGCATCGAGCGCGCCGAACGGTTCGTCGAGCAGAAGGACCTTCGGCTCCATCGCCAGCGCGCGTGCGATGCCGACGCGCTGTTTCATGCCGCCGGAGATTTCAGCGGGGCGTTTGTCTTTCGCGTGCACCATCTGCACCAGATCGAGATTGTGCAGCGTCCATGCATCGCGTTCGGCACGCGACTTTGTCTTCGAGAACACCTTGTCCACCGCGAGCCGCACGTTGTCGTAAACGGTCAACCACGGCAGCAGCGAGTGGTTCTGGAAGACGACGGCGCGATCCGGCCCCGGCTCGTCGACCTGCCGCCCTTCGAGGATGACGCCGCCCTGCGTCGCATTGGTAAGCCCGGCGACGATGTTGAGCAGCGTGGACTTGCCGCAGCCGGAATGGCCGATGATCGAGACGTACTCCCCCTTCTCGATGTCGAGGGTGATGCCGCGCAACACATCGGTCGTCTGCGATCCGCGCTGGAAAGTTTTATCGACGTGATCGATCCTGAGATACATCGCCCGCTCCTATGCTTTTGCCGTGCCGCGCGTGACGAGGATGGCGACGCCGGCCACGATACGGTCGAGCACGAATCCGACGATGCCGACGTAAAGCAGCGCCAGAATGATTTCGCTGATGCGCGACGAGTTCCACGCATCCCAGATGAAGAAGCCGATACCGACGCCGCCGATCAGCATTTCCGCCGCCACGATCGCGAGCCAAGACAGACCGATGCCGATGCGAAGACCCGTGAAGATGTAGGGGGCCGCGGCGGGAACCATGATCTTGAAGAAGAATTCCCACTGATTGAGCCGCAGCACCTGCGCGACATTGCGATAATCCAGCGGGATGTTGCGGATGCCGACCGCAGTGTTGATGATGACCGGCCAGATCGCCGTGATGAAAATCACGAAGATCGCGGCTGGCTGTCCCTGCCGGAACGCCGCGAGCGAGAGCGGCAACCACGCGAGCGGAGGCACGGTGCGCAACACCTGAAAGATCGGATCGAGTCCGCGCATCGCCCAGGTCGACTGGCCGACCAGCGTACCAAGCGCGATGCCCGCAGCAGCGGCAAGCGAATAGCCCAAGGCCACGCGTTGCAGGCTCGCCGACATGTGCCAGAACAAGCCTTTATCAATGCCGCCGCGGTCGTAGAACGGATCGACGATCAGTTCCCAGGTGTCGGACAGCACGCGCGACGGAGGCGGCAGCGAAGCGCCGGGTTTATTGCAAAGAATTTCCCACAGCACGAGTGCAACACCGATAACGATTACCGGCGGGATTACGTTTGCTGCGATCCTCTGCGCATACCCGGCGGCACGCACGAGTGCCGGAGTCGGCTTGAGGGGCATCGTCAGCACTTTCGCCTGCGGTGTGGCGATGGCCGTCACGGTTTCATTCTTGCGAACCGGCATGTTCATTTTTTTGCTCCAATGAAAGAGAAACCGGGCCGCGCGCGGCAGCCCGGACTGCCGTTAACCGATGTCCACGCGCTTGATTGCCAGACTCTTCAGGTAAGCCTTCGGATCTTCCGGATCGAAGACCTTGCCGTCGAAGAAGGTTTCCTTGCCGCGCGAGGTCGAAGCCGGGATTTGCGCAGCCGGCACGTTCAGCGCCTTCGCCGCTTCCTTCCACAGATCCTCGCGGTTGACCTTCGCGATCAATCCCTTCGCGTCATAGCCCGGCTCGAACTTGCCCCAGCGGATGTCTTCCGTGATGAACCACAGGTCGTGGCTCTGGAACGGGTACGACGCGAAGTCGTCCCAGTAGCGCATGATGTGCGGCGACTTCTCGACGAGCTTCCCCGGCAGGCCGTAATCGAACTTGCCCTTGAAGCGGTCGATGATGTCGGCGGGCGGAACGTTGATCCAGGCGCGCTTCGCGGAAATGATGGCCGCTTCCTCGCGGTTCTCCATCTTCTCGCACCACTGCTGCGCCTCCATCACGGCCATCAGCAGCGCCTTGGTGGCGTTCGGGTACTTGTCGACGAACGACGCGCGCATGCCGAAGGATTTCTCCGGGTGCTTGTCCCAAAGTTCGCCGGTCGTGATCGCGGTGTAGCCGATCTGCTGGTTGATGAGCTGGTGATTCCACGGCTCGCATACGCAGAAGCAGTCCATGGTGCCGACCTTCATGTTGGCCACCATTTGCGCGGGCGGAACGACGATGGTTTCGATGTCCTTGTCGGGATCGATGCCGCCTGCCGCCAGCCAGTAACGGATCCAGAGATCGTGCGTGCCGCCGGGGAATGTCATCGCGGCCTTGATCGATTTGCCGGATGCCTTTTTCTTTTCGAGCGCAACCTTGAAGTTCTTGGTGTGAACGTCGACCTTGATGTCCTCGTATTCCTTCGCGACGGAAATGCACTGGCCGTTCAGGTTGAGGCGCGCGAGGATATACATCGGCGTCGGCACGTTGTTCTGCGTAACCTTGCCGGCCGTAATGAGATAGGGCATCGGCGTCAGGATGTGCGCGCCGTCGATGCCGTTGCCCTCGCCGCCCAGCACGAGGTTGTCGCGCGTCGCGCCCCATGAAGCCTGCTTCAGCACTTCGGTATCGGGCACGCCGTACTTCGCGAAGATGCCCTTCTCCTTCGCGACGAAAAGCGGCGCGGCATCGGTGAGCGCGATGAAGCCGAGCTTCGCCCCTTTCACTTCCGGTCCCGCGGCCTGCGCAAATGCACCGCCGGGAAACGCCAACCTAGCCGCAGCCAGCAGCGCGGCCGAACCCGCAGTGGTCTTCAGGAATTCGCGGCGGCTGGTGCCACGCTTTGCGATGGTCTTTCCGTTTTTCTTCATCACTCAAGTCCCCTCTGGTTTGTCGGACCGAAAACAAAAATCGCCGCGAACGGTCCCCGCGCGTTTGCGCAAGGCGTTCAGCGGCGTCGCTGTTTTCGGATTGCCGTCTTCGTCGGCGGCAGTATTCGAACTTGTCTAATTCAAGCGGCGTGCCAGCCGGTCCGGCAAGACGATTTATCCGTCAATACCAATGCGTTATTGCTCAAACGCGCAGCGGCGGAGAGTCAGTGTTCGCGCGGTTTTGTTGCTTGATCGCGAGTCATCTGCGCGAATCTTGTGCAACGCAGCGATGTCAAGAGCGCCGGATTTTCCATGGCGCGAGGTGACCTTCGATGTCGGCGGGATTGAATTCCGGGCCGTCGAACGCGCCGACGCCATCCTTCGGTTCGCTTGCCGGCGGCACGTCGCCGGGACCGAGGACCTCATCGTAGAGATCGGGCCGGAATACGTTACGCGCTTCGATCAGAAGATCGCGCGACATCGGCGCCTGACCCCAGCGTACCATTTGCGCGTAGAGCCACGCCGCCTGTATGCGATCTGGCCGCGCCGCGCCGCGGCGGCCGACCAGCAGATACCGGTCGCTGCTGCGATATTCGCCCTGCGGAGAAACTTTCAGGCGGCCGTCGAGCGTACGCCGCGAGATTTCCGGCGCGACGTTCAAGCGGTCCGGCGCGGAAAGAATCCGGCAGACCTCGTCGCGGTTCGCCTCCTCCTCAATGAAAGCCGCCGCCTTGCCGTGCGCACGAACCAGCGCATGAACCGCTTCCGGATTGTCGATCGCCCACTTCGCGCGCAGCGCCAGCACCTTCTCGGCGGCGCGCTGCAAAATCTCGGAGACGAAATGCAGGATATGCGCGATGCCGAGATCGACCGCGACCGAGTTCCAGGGCGCACCGACACAGAATGCATCGACGTGGCCGTTCTGGATGCTTTCCACCATGAACGGCGGCGGCAGCACCACCATCTGCACGTCTTCGTCGGGATCGACACCCGCGGACGCCATCCAGAAGCGAAGCTGGTAATTATGAGTCGAGAACGGGAAGGTCATGCCGAAATTGAGGGGCGGCGCGCCTTTCGCCTTGCGCTCGGCGACGATGGCGGCGAGCGCCTTCGCGGATACTTTGGGGTCCGTGACATCGCCTTCCGCCTTCTCCTGCAACGCCTTGTAGAGCGCGGTGGTGACCGTAATCGCGTTACCGTTCAGGCCAAGGTTGAACGGCGCAATCAACGGCACCCGGACATGACCGAGGCCGAGGCTGGTCGCAATCGCAACAGGCGCGAGCAGGTGCGCGGCGTCGAACAGGCCGATGTTGAGCTTGTCGCGCACGTTCGACCACGAAACCTCGCGGATCAGCTCGACGTCGAGGCCCTCCTCCTTCGCGAAGCCCTTGTCGATGGCGACGATCAGCGCGGCGGCGTCGGCCAGCGGAATGAAACCGATACGGAGCTTGCGAGAAAGGCTCATTTGAACAGCTCCGCTGCAGTAATGATGGACTGGGCGATGTCCGCGATTTTCTTCTTTTCGTTCTGGGCGGTTGCGCGGAGCAAGGCATAGGCTTCGTCTTCGGACAGGCCCTTGCGCTTCATCAGGATGCCCTTGGCGCGGTCGATGACCTTGCGCTCCTCCAGCGCGGACTTGGTCTGCTCCAGTTCGGTCGAGATGCGCGAGAAGGCGTTGAAGCGGGAAATCGAAATATCGAGGATGTGCTTGATGCGGTCTTTCTTCAGGCCATCCACGATGTAACTCGACACCCCGGCATCGACGGCGGCGGCGATGGATGCGCTATCGCTCTGATCGACGAACATCGCGACGGGACGCTTTACCGCACGGCTCATCTGGAACATCTGCTCCAACACGTCGCGGCTGGGATTTTCGAGATCAATCAGGATGACGTCGGGGTCGATTGCGTAAATGCGCGCAAGCAGATTTGCGGTATCGACGATATGAATGACATTGTTATGCCCGGCCTCGCGCAAACCCTCTTCGAGAATCGCCGCGCGTACGGGACTGTCGTCTACAATCACGATCTTGAGGCTGGCATCCAACTGCATGTTACGCCAGCAGGGAACAAGGCCTGCGCTCCGTCAACCCCGCAAAAGCTCGCATGACGAAAGCCTAAAGCGAGAGCCGTTGCCGCACATCGGTCGATTGCATCATGGCGCGGTCGCCGGAAAGAATGAATTGTCCGCGCTCCATCACCGCGAAGGTATCGGCAAGTTCGGCGGCGAAATCGAAATACTGCTCGACCAGCAGGATTGCGATGTCTCCGCGGTCGCGCAAATATTTGATGGCGTTGCCGATATCCTTGATGATCGAAGGCTGGATGCCTTCGGTCGGTTCGTCTAACACGATCAGTTTCGGGCGCATGGTGAGCGCGCGGCCGATCGCAAGCTGCTGCTGCTGGCCGCCGGAAAGATCGCCGCCACGCCGCCTTGTCATGGATTTGAGAACCGGAAACAGCGAATAGACGTCTTCCGGAATCGAGCGGTCGGCGCGCTTCAGCGGCGCAAAGCCGGTTTCCAGATTTTCTTCGACGGTCAGCAACGGGAATATCTCGCGCCCCTGCGGCACGAAGGCGATGCCCATGCGTGCGCGATCCGCCGGGCCGAGGGTTGTGATGTCCTTCCCCTCGAAACTAATTTTGCCGGTCGAGACCGGGTGCTGGCCGACGATGGCGCGCAGGAGCGAAGTCTTGCCGACGCCGTTGCGGCCCAGCACGCAGGCGACCTTGCCCGCTTCGACTTTCAGCGAAACGCCGCGCAGCGCCTGCGCAGCGCCGTAATAGAGTTCGATGCCGTTTACATCCAGCATGTCAGCGGCCCAGATACACTTCGATCACGCGCTCGTTCGCGGAGACCTGATCGAGCGTGCCTTCCGCGAGCACCGAGCCTTCGTGGAGACATGTCACGCGCACGCCGAGTTCGCGCACGAACACCATGTCGTGCTCGACCACGATCACGGTGCGCTCCTTGTTGATCTCTTTCAGCAGCTCCGCGGTCTGATGCGTTTCCGCGTCGGTCATGCCGGCGGCCGGTTCATCGACCAGCAACAGCTTTGGTTCCTGCGCGAGCAGCATGCCGATTTCCAGCCACTGCTTCTGGCCGTGCGAAAGCCCGCCCGCGAGCCGCTCGCGATGATCGCCTAGCCGAATGACGCCGAGCAGTTCCTCGATGCGCGCGGTCTCGCGCGTGCTTTCGCGAAAGAAAAGATTGCTCGCGGTATCGCGCGGGCCGGCCAGCGCCAGCACGATGTTGTCGTAGACGGTGTGATGCTCGAATACGGTCGGCTTCTGGAATTTACGCCCGATGCCGAGGGTTGCGATGTTGGCTTCGTCCAGCCGGGTCAGGTCGATGCTGCCACTTTCAAACAGCACGTCGCCACTGTCAGGCCGTGTCTTGCCGGTGATGACATCCATCATCGTGGTCTTGCCGGCGCCGTTCGGGCCGATGATCGCGCGCATTTCGCCCGGCTCGATCACCAGCGAAAGTTCATTCAGCGCGCGGAATCCGTCGAAGGCGACCGATACGCCATCGAGATAAAGCAATGCGGAGGTGATTTTCGACATGGGTTACTCCGCGGCACTCGGCTGGGGAACGCCATCGGGGGTTTTTGCTTTCTTGCCTGATCTGCGAGTCCTGATTTTGTCGCGCAGGTCCGCCAGCGAACCGATCACGCCCTTCGGCATCAGCAACGTGGTGAACACGAACAGCACACCGAGTGCGAACAGCCAGTATTCCGCAAGCGAGATGCCGAGCATCGGCGTACGGAAGAACAATACGCCGAGCAGTCCCAGCGCCGCGCCTGCCGCTTCGGCGCGCGTCGTGAGAATCCACGCCGCACCGGCAGCAGCGGCGAGGCCGAGCAGGATTTGCGGCACATGCTCGCCGCCAAGGAAGTGGACAAGCAAACCAGCAACGACGCCTGCACCGATACCGGCCGCCGCCAGCGCGCGACTACGGTAAACGAGATAGGCGGCAAGCAACACGAGCGCGACGCCGAACAGCCAGTACGGCGCAATCAGTCCGCCGGTGAACAGCGTCTTCGCATAGTTCACAATCACCGCGCCGAGCGCCGCGCCGAACAGCGTGCCACGCCCGCCCACCGCGACCCAGATGATGATTTCGATGGAGTTGGCCGGATGAAATTCGCTCGGATTGATGATGCCGACCTGCGGCACGTAGAGCGCACCGGCGACGCCGGCAAGGCAAGCCGAGACGACGAACGCGAACAGTTTGTAATACTCGACGCGATAACCGATGAAGCGCGTGCGCGACTCCGCATCGCGCACCGCGACCAGCACCTTGCCGAGCTTCGAGTTCACGATGGCGCGGCAGATCAGATAGCCGATGGCCAGCGCAATCGCGGACAGTGCGAACAGCACTGCGCGCGTGCCTTGCGTCTGCACGTTGAAGCCGAGAATATCCTTGAAGTCGGTCAGGCCGTTATTGCCCCCGAAACCGAAATTGTTGCGGAAGAATCCGAGCAGCAGCGCAAACGTCAGCGCCTGCGTGATGATGGAGAGATAAACGCCGGTGACGCGCGACCGGAATGCGAACCACCCGAACACGAAGGCGAGCAAGCCCGGCACCAGCAGCACCATCAGCATCGCGTAAGCGAAGTGATCGAAGAAGTACCAGAAGAACGGCAGTTCCTTCCAGTTCAGGAACACCATGAAATCCGGCAGGATCGGATGCGCGTAGACGCCGCGGCCCGCGATCTGCCGCATCAGGTACATGCCCATCGCATAGCCGCCGAGCGCGAAAAACGCGCCGTGTCCAAGCGACAGGATGCCGACGTAACCCCAGATCAGATCGACGGAGACTGCAAGCAGCGCGTAGCAGAGATATTTGCCGAGCAGCGCGACGATATAGGTCGGCACATGAAAGATAGAGGTCGGCGGCACCAGCAGGTTCAGCGTCGGGACGATCACCGCGATTGCAAGAATGCAGGCGACCACGATCCATGTCGCGCGCTCCGATTGTTGCTGACGCATCAACATGACCATCGAAGCGGTGACGACAATCACGACGAGCGCGAGCAGCAACTCGGAGACGACCCGCACGATGGCGGAAATCGTCGCGAACGGCACATGAAACGCCGACGGCGGCTTCACGAGCAGGTTCAGTATCGCGAGGCCGCCGAACAGCACGGCGAGAAAACCAAGCGTGCCGAAGCCTAGTATCGAGAGATTGCGGCGGGTGATCAGCGCGCTCACGATTCCACCGCCCTGCCCTTGAGCGCGAATAGCCCACGCGGCTTCTTCTGGATGAACAGGATGATGAGAACGAGAATCAGGATCTTGCCGAGCACCGCGCCCGCGACCGGCTCCAGGAATTTATTAGCGATGCCGAGCGATAGCGCAGCGATCAAGGTGCCAAACAGGTTACCGACACCGCCGAATACAACGACAAGGAAGCTGTCGATGATGTAGCCTTGCCCGAGGTTTGGCGAGACGTTGTCGATTTGCGAGAGCGCGACGCCCGCGATTCCCGCGATGCCGGAGCCGAGGCCGAAGGTCAGCGCATCGACGTAACTGGTCTTGATGCCCATGGAGGACGCCATACGGCGGTTTTGCGTCACCGCGCGCATTTCCAATCCGAAGCGCGTGTAACGCAGCACGAACAGCAGCATCGCTAACACCGCGAGCGAGAACACTATGATCCAGAGCCGATTGTAAGTGATCGAGAGGCCCCCCAGCTCGAACGCGCCGGACATCCAGCTCGGCGCGCCGACTTCGCGGTTGGTCGGACCGAAGGCGGTACGCACCGCCTGTTGCAGAACCAGCGAAAGACCCCAGGTCGCAAGCAGCGTTTCCAGCGGACGGCCATAGAGAAAGCGGATCACGCCACGCTCGATCAGGATGCCGACGAAACCCGCGATCAGGAAGGCGAGCGGCAGCGCAATCGCGAGCGAATAGTCGAACAGCCCCGGCGCATTCTGGCGGATCGTCTCCTGCACGACGAAGGTGACGTAGGCGCCGATCATCACCATCTCGCCGTGCGCCATGTTGATGACGCCCATCACGCCGAAGGTGATGGCGAGGCCGATGGCGGCGAGCAGCAGGACCGAACCGAGCGAGAGACCGTACCAGACGTTCTGGCCGATCTCCCACCATGCCAGCGAGCGCTGCACAGCGGCAGCGGCGGAATCGATCGCCGCCTTGATCGCGGGCGACGAGCCGGGAGGAATCTTGTTCAGGAGATCGAGCGCTTCGGCGTCGCCGCGCGCGCCGATCTCGTTGATGGCGGCAATGCGCGCAGCTTCCGGTGCGTTCGTATCGCTTGCGATGATCGCGGCGCGGGCATGGACGAGCGCACGCTTCACGCGCGGATCGGTTTCCTTCGCGAATGCTTCCTCGACCAGTTTCAGCGCCGACGCGTCACGCGACTTGAACACGGCCGCCGCGGCCTCAAGGCGCTTGTTGCGGTCCGGCGAAAGCAGGCGAAGCGTGCCGAGCGCGGCATCGAGTGTGGTGCGAATCCGGTTGTTCAGGCGCACCGGCTTCGCGCCCGCGGGCAATGCCGGCTCCGCCGCGCCGGTCGTGACGTTCAGGATTTTTCCGCCCGCGCTGCGGAGATAGATCGTCTTGGTGGCGGGATCGAACAGGAGACGTCCGTCGGCAATCGCCGAAATCACCGGCTCGGCATTCGGGTGGCCGCTCGTGGAGATTTCCGCGATGGCGGTCAGCGTATCGGAGAAGGAGTCCGCCGCGAGTTTGGGAAGCGCGTCCTCGAACGGACCGGCCAGCACGCGCGAAGGAGAGAGCAGCAAGGCGAGGAACAGCACCGCGAGGGCCGCGAGTTTCCCGAACCTTGCGGGAGCGAGCGTCATGGGTGCCGTGCTTCTGTTTCTTCAGGGAAAGGCCGGGCGGGAGCGGACTCCCGCCCGGTGTTCGTCAAGCAAGCGCGGAGATTACGAACCGCACTTGTTGGTCTTGGTGTTGTAGTTGCCGCACTTCAGCTTGACCCAGTCGGCAACCAGATCCTTCGAGCCTTCGAGATACGGCGACCAGGCCGCACCCGGCACCAGGCCGTCGGTCTTCCACACCACGTCGAACTGGCCGTCGGCGCGGATTTCACCGATGAACACGGGCTTGGTGATGTGGTGGTTCGGCAGCATTTCAGAGATGCCGCCGGTCAGGTTCGGGACCTTGATGCCCGGCAGCGCGTCGATCACCTTGTTCGCGTCGGTGGAACCGACCTTCTCGACCGCCTTCACCCACATCGCGAAACCGATCACGTGCGCTTCCATCGGGTCGTTGGAGACGCGCTTCGGATTCTTGGTGAACGCCTTCCACTTCTCGATGAAGGCCTTGTTCTCCGGCGTGTCGATCGACTGGAAGTAGTTCCAGGCGGCGAGATGGCCGACGAGGTTCTTGGTGTCGATGCCGGCGAGTTCTTCTTCGCCGACCGAGAACGCCACGACCGGGATGTCCTTCGCGGACACGCCCTGGTTCGACAGTTCCTTGTAGAACGGCACGTTGGCGTCGCCGTTGATCGTCGAGACGACCGCCGTGCGCTTGCCGCCCGTACCGAACTTCTTGATCTGGGCGACGATGGTCTGCCAATCCGAATGTCCGAACGGCGTGTAGTTGATGAGGATGTCCTCGTCCTTTACGCCCTTGGCCTTCAGGTAGGCTTCGAGAATCTTGTTGGTCGTGCGCGGATAGACGTAGTCGGTGCCGGCGAGCACCCAGCGCTCGATCTTGTATTCCTTCATCAGGTAGTCGACCGCCGGGATCGCCTGCTGGTTCGGCGCGGCGCCGGTGTAGAACACGTTACGCTCGGACTCTTCGCCCTCGTACTGCACCGGATAGAACAGGATCGAGTTCAGTTCCTTGAACACCGGCAGCACGGACTTGCGCGACACAGAAGTCCAGCAGCCGAACACGACCGAAACCTTGTTCGCGTTGATCAGTTCGCGGGCCTTTTCCGCGAACAGCGGCCAGTTCGATGCGGGATCGACCACGACCGGCTCGAGCTTGCGGCCGAGCAGGCCACCCTTCTTGTTTTGCTCGTCGATGAGCATGAGCATCACGTCTTTCAACGTGGTCTCGGAGATCGCCATGGTGCCGGAGAGCGAGTGCAGGATGCCGACCTTGATGGTTTCCTGCGCTTTCACCGGCGCGGCGGAGACGGAAAGCGCCAGTGCGGTGGTTGCCGCCGCGGCGCCGAGTTTCTTGAATACTGTGAACATGTAGGCTCCCCATGAGATTCGGAACGACAGCGGACCGAAGGCGCGCGAAGACAGGTTGCGCCGGGGTAGGTGTTGCAACGCACATGCCAGCCGTTACGGGTTTGATTCTGTATACAATTCCAGTGCCCAAACCCCTCTGCTGCATAATTTATGATCTTCCATAGGCGCTCTGGATAATAATTAGGCAGAGAAAGCCCTACTGTATTCAATACCGCTGCAGGCTCTCGCGCCGAGACCACGTGCCTGACGAGTGAGAAATCTCCGCAGCGCGCCGCCGCCCCGCTCGAATCAACGACTCGCAACCACAGCTTTCGCCGCCAGCCCGCATCGGGGGCGATGCGGAGCAAGTGGCACTGCCATTGCAAAGTTACTTGCCGAAGCGCGCAGGCGGCAGCCTTCGGCGGGGTTTCGCGTGTCCATGCTCACCCGGTGAGCAGACGGTTTCTCCCCCGAATGTCCGTGGCCGGCGGCACATCGATGTCCGGGGATCGCAGCCGTGTTCAAGACCGTCCTGATTGCCAACCGCGGCGAGATCGCCGTGCGCATCGCGTCCACGCTGAAGAAAATGGGGATCAGGAGCGTCGCGGTCTATTCCGACGCCGACCGCGCCAGCAGGCATGTCAGCGTGGCCGATGTTGCGATCCGGCTGGAGGGCACAAGCGCCGCCGACACATATCTTCGCAGCGATAAAATCCTCGCCGCCGCGAAGGAAACCGGCGCGGAAGCCATCATCCCCGGTTACGGCTTCCTCTCCGAGAATGCAGGCTTCGCGGAAGAATGCGAAGCCGCAGGCATCGCATTCGTCGGGCCGACGCCGGAGCAGATCCGTTCCTTTGGCCTGAAACACACCTCGCGCGAAATCGCGGAGAAGGCGTCGGTGCCCCTTACCCCCGGCACCGGCCTGCTCGCCTCGCTGGAAGAAGCGCAGGCCGCGGCCTCGAAGATCGGCTACCCGCTGATGTTAAAGAGCACCGCCGGCGGCGGCGGCATCGGCATGACGCGCTGCGCGAACGAGGGCGAGCTGATCGCCGCCTTCGACGGCGTGAAGCGCATGGCGCAGAACTTCTTCAAGGATACCGGCGTCTTTCTGGAGCGCTATGTCGACGGCGCGCGGCACGTCGAGGTGCAGATTTTCGGCGACGGTAAGGGCAACGTGGTTGCGCTCGGCGAGCGCGACTGCTCGCTCCAGCGCCGTAACCAGAAGGTCGTCGAGGAAACTCCCGCTCCCGACCTTCCTCCCGCGACGCGCGAGAAATTGCTCGCCGCATCCGAGAAGCTGGCAAAGGCGGTGAGCTACCGCTCCGCGGGCACGGTCGAATACATCTATGACCGCACGCGCGACGAGTTCTATTTCCTCGAAGTGAATACGCGCCTGCAGGTCGAACATCCGGTGACCGAATCCGTGCTCGGCCTCGATCTGGTCGAGTGGATGATCAAGATCGCCGCGGGCGAACCGCCTGTATTCGCAAAGACATACGAGCCGAAGGGCGCATCCATCGAAGTCCGCATCTATGCGGAAGACCCGGTGAAGAACTTCCAGCCCTCACCCGGCGTGCTGACGGAAGTCTTCTTCCCGCCGGATGCGCGCGTCGATACGTGGGTCGCGACCGGCACCGAAGTCTCGCCGTTCTACGATCCAATGATCGCGAAGCTGATCGTCCACGGCAAGGACCGCGCGGAAGCGATTGCGAAGATGATCGCAGCGTTGAACGCAACTTCGTTGCAGGGCATCGCCACCAATGTCGATTACCTGCGGCAAGTGGTGGCATGGCCGGATTTCGCGGCGGGCAAGGTTTCGACCGGCGCGCTTTCGCGCTTCATGTTCGTGCCGCCGGTGATCGAAGTGCTCGAACCGGGCACCTATTCAACGATTCAGGATTATCCGGGCCGTGTCGGGTACTGGTCGATCGGCGTATCGCCGTCCGGCCCGATGGACGACTACGCATTTCGCATCGGCAACCGCATCGTCGGTAACGACGAGGCTGCGGCCGGGCTTGAATGCACGATTCAGGGCGCGACGCTGCGCTTCCATGACGACTGCCTGTTCGCACTGACCGGCGCGGACAGTGGCGCAACGCTCGACGACAAGCCATGCGATTTCTGGAAACCGGTGCAGGCGAAAGCCGGGCAAGTGCTGAAGATGGGCCGCGCGAAAACCGGCTGCCGCATCTATCTCTCGATCCGTCACGGTTTCGACGTGCCGGTGTATCTCGGCAGTCGCTCGACATTTGCGCTCGGCCAGTTCGGCGGCCATGCCGGACGGCCGCTGCGCGCGGGCGACATGCTGCTGATGAGCAACCCGAAGATTGCCGCATGCAAGTCGCCGCCCGCGAAATACGAACCGAAGGCCGCGCCCGCCGAACTCATTCCATCCTATGATGTGAAAGAATGGGAGATCGGCTGCCTCTACGGCCCGCACGGCGCGCCGGACTTCTTCACCTACAGCGCCATCGAGACCTTCTTCGCCTCGACCTATCAGGTCCACTACAACTCCAACCGCCTCGGCATTCGCCTAAACGGCCCGAAACCGGAATGGACGCGCAGCGACGGCGGCGAAGCGGGCCTGCATCCCTCCAACGTACACGACTGCGAGTATGCAATCGGCAGCGTGAACTTCACCGGCGACCTGCCCGTGATCCTCACGCGCGACGGTCCGAGCCTCGGCGGCTTCGTCTGTCCGGTGACGATCGCGAAGGGAGAACTCTGGAAAGTTGGCCAGGTGAAGCCCGGCGACAGCATCCGCTTCCTGCCGATGACCTTCGACGAAGCATTGGCACTGGAAAAGGCGCAGGATGCGGCGATTGCGTCGCTGTCGCCGCTCACGAAATTACCCGCGCGCAAGCCCATCGAACTGAAAGCCGCGAAAACCGTTTCGCAAACCGTACTCGCGGAACTGCCGGAGCAAGGTTCGCGGCCCGCGGTCGCCTACCGGCAGGCAGGCGACAAATACATCTTGCTCGAATACGGCCCGATGGCGCTCGACCTGCGCTTCCGCTTCCGCGTTCACGCGCTGATGGAAGAACTGAAGAAGAATCCGGTCGCGGGCATCCTCGAACTTTCGCCCGGCGTACGCTCGCTGCAAATTAACTATGACAGCCGCGTGATACCGCAAGGCAAGCTGATCGAGACGTTGCTGCGGATCGAGGAAATCCTGCCCGCGGTCGATACCATGAAAATCCCGACGCGCATCGTGCACATGCCGATGGCGTTCGAGGATTCCGCGACCCTCGACGCGGTCGCGAAGTATCGCCAGTCGGTGCGCGACACCGCGCCGTGGCTGCCGAACAACGTCGATTTCATCCAGCGCCTGAACGGCCTCAAATCGCGCGACGAGGTGCGCGATATCGTGTTCAAGACCAGCTACATGGTGCTGGGCCTCGGCGACGTCTACCTCGGCGCGCCCTGCGCGGTGCCGGTCGATCCGCGCCACCGCCTGCTGACGTCCAAATACAATCCCGCGCGCACGTTCACCGCGGAAGGCACGGTCGGCATCGGCGGTGTCTATATGTGCATCTACGGCATGGACTCGCCCGGCGGCTACCAGCTTATCGGCCGTACGCTGCCGATCTGGAACAAGTTCCTACTCAACAAGACGTTCGAGAACGGCGAGCCGTGGCTGTTGAAATTCTTCGATCAGGTCCGCTTCTATCCGGTCAGCGAGGAAGAGCTCACCGAACAGCGCCTCGCCTTCCGCGAGGGCCGCGCGACCATCAAGATCGAGCACGAGGTGTTCGATCTCGCCGAGCACGAGAAATTCCTGAAGGACAATGCCGCGAGCATCGCCGCATTCAAGGAACAACAGCAGGCCGCGTTCACGAAAGAAGTCGCGGTCTGGCAGGCGACGGAAACCGCCGCGGCAACCGCCGCCGCGCTCGCCGAGCCGGAGAAGGAAATCGGCGAGATCGACGGTCAGCTTGTGTCGAGCGACATCAGCGGCAATATCTGGAAACTATTGGTCGAGGTTGGACAGCCGGTGGAAGCCGGCGCGCCGGTCGCCATCGTGGAAGCGATGAAGATGGAGTTTCCGGTAGTTGCGCCGTCCGGCGGCAAGGTCTCGGCGATCTTCTGCAAGCCCGGCAAGCAGGTCGGGCCGGGCGATCCATTGCTTTCGATCAAGGCCGCGTAAGCGGAACGGGAATCAAGAACGGGAAGTCTGGACAGGTGAGCCGTGGAAATTGAACTGGCCGTGGTCGGCGCACATTTGTCCGGGATGCCGCTCAACGTCGAGCTTACGAGCCGCGGCGCGCGGCTGCTGCGCGCGGTCGAAACGCTCCCTGAATACAGGCTGTTCGCGCTCGCGGGCGGGCCGCCGCGCAGGCCGGGCCTGCTCCGCGTGAGCGCAGGCCAGGGTCATGCCATCGCGACGGAAGTCTGGGCGCTGAAAACGGAAGCATTCGGCTCGTTCGTCGCGGGCGTTCCGGCGCCGCTCGGCATCGGGACGACGCGCCTCGCCGACGGCACGACGCCGAAAGGTTTCATCGTCGAGCCGGAAGGCATCAAGGGCGCCGAAGACATTTCGCGCTTCGGTGGCTGGCGCGCCTATATAAAGAGTCTCGAAGAAGCAGTGTAAGCGCCCGCGCCGTTACTCTCCCGCGACCGGCAGGCTGACATTGGCATAGACGATGCCGCCATCGACCGCGATGGAATTGCCGACCACATAATCTCCCGCGCGCGACGCAAGATAGATCGCGATGCCCGCCATGTCCTCGTCGGTTCCGATGCGGCGCGAGGGAATGTGCTTGGCAATCTCGTTGCCGTGGTCGCGCGCTGCCTTGTTCATCTCGGACGCGAAGGCGCCGGGACAAATCGCGGTGACGTTGATGTTGTCCTTGATCAGCTTCGCCGCGAGGCGGCGCGTGAGATGGATCACCGCGGCCTTGCTCGCCTGATAGGAATAGGTCTCCAGCGGATTGACGGAGAGGCCGTCGATAGAAGCGACGTTGATGACCTTCGCAGGCCGCTCTTTGGTCGCCGCCGCACGCAGCGGTTTCGCCAGTGCTTTCGTCAGAAAGAAAAGCGACTTCACGTTGAGGTCCATCACCTTGTCCCAGCCGCTTTCCGGAAATTCGTCGAAGTTCGCGCCCCACGCCGCACCGGCGTTGTTGACCAGAATGTCGATCTTCGGCTCGCGCTTCATCAACTCGGCCGCGAGCTGCTCGCAGCCTTCCACCGTGGACATGTCGATCGGGAGCGCGATGCACTCGCCCGGATATTGCGCGGAGAGTTCTTTCGCGGTCTCGTCCAGCTGACCAGCCTTTCGCGCGGTGATGTAAACCTTGCGCGCGCCATAGGCGAGATACCCGCTTGCAATCATCTTGCCGATGCCGCGCGAACCGCCAGTGATGACGGCAACGCGATCTTTCAGCGAGAACAGATTTTCGAACATGAGAAGCCTCCCCGTATTTTGCGCTAGATAGAACCGCTGGATGGGGCCGAGTCAATCGCACGCGCTTTTCCGCAGTGCGGTTGATGATTTGCGCAAGTGCGCCGTATGTGCCGCGATACTTGAGAAGCAAAACCGCTTTGTTTCAGATGCCCTGAAACGCTCCGGCTTTGGTCCGTTCCAGCACGCGGAGCAAGGCGCGCTCGACATAGGCGCGGCAGAGTTCGCGCTTGTCTTCTTCCGAGAAGTGCATATCCCCGCTTACATCCATGTCCTCGTCAGCGCGTAACGACGCTTCGGCAATGAGCGCAGGCGTGAACTGTTTCCCGCGAATCTCCGCTTCGACTCCCGATGCGCGGACGGCATGGGTATTGACGCCGGTAATTCCGATTCTTGCCTCGATGCAATTTCCGGCTTCATCGGTCGTGATCGCGGCACTCACGCCTACGACCGCAAAGCGCGACGCGGGATGCGGCAACTTCAGGTAGGTCGCCGCAGTGCGCGGCGGCAGACGCTTGTAGCGTAGCTCGCAAAGCACTTCGCCTTCCTCAAGCGCGGTCGTGAACAGACCTTGAAACCATTCGGAAGCGGGAACCACGCGCTCGCCGCTCGAACTCCGGCAAACGAAAGCGGCGTCGAGTGCAACCGCCGTGGCGGGCCAGTCCGCCGCCGGGTCCGAATTCGCGAGCGAGCCGCCCATCGTGCCGCGATTGCGCACCTGTGGATCGGCAATCAGGCCCGCTACTTCGCACAGCAGCGGCAGCGCGGCCTTCGCTTCTTTCGAAGATTCGACCTGATAGTGCGTCGTCGCCGCGCCGACGATCAGTTCTTCGCCGCTGATGCGAACCCCTTTCAGCGCGGCGATGCCGCCGAGGTCGATCAGGTGCTTCGGCTCCAGCAGGCGCAGTTTCATCGAAGGGATGAGGCTGTGCCCGCCCGCCATCAGTTTCGTATCGTCGCCGAGACTGCCGAGCAGCGCGATCGCTTCGTCGATCGTTTGCGGCCGGTGATATGCAAAAGACGCGGGAAACACTACAGCGCCCCCGTCGCTTTGCGCGCGCGGATTTTTTCCGCCGCCGACTGCACGGCCTTGATGATGCTGTGATAGCCGGTGCAACGGCAGATATTGCCGTCGAGCTGATGCTTGATTTGCTCCAGCGTGGGATCGGGATAACGGTCGAGCAGTTGCGTCGCCGCCATCATCATGCCCGGCGTGCAGAAGCCGCATTGCAGGCCGTGATGCTCGCGGAACGCTTCCTGAATCGGATGCATGTTGCCGCTCTGCGCCAGCCCTTCCACCGTTACGATCTTCGCGCCTTCGGCCTGCACCGCGAATACCGTGCAGGACTTCACCGCCTGATCGTTCATGCGAACGGTGCACGCGCCGCATTGCGTAGTGTCGCAACCGACATGGGTTCCGGTGAGATGGAGATGCTCACGCAGAAAATGCACCAGCAGCGTACGCGGCTCGACTTCAGCCGAGCGCGTCACGCCGTTCACGGTGAGGGAGACGGTGCGCTTCATTGGGTGCGTAACGCCGAAAGGATGGTGCTGCGGGTGATCGGCAGTTTCGTGATGCTGATGCGCCCTTCGAGCGCATCTTCCACCGCCGCGCTGAACGCAGCCGCGGGCGCATTCGGCGCGCTTTCGCCGACCGACTTGATGCCGAGCGGATTGTCGTTGGTCGGGAACACGACATGCTCGACGTCGATTTCCGGAACGTCGCCGATCCGCGGCACATAATAATCCATCAGGCTGCCGCTCAGCACCTGACCGTTCTCGTCGAAAGCCGCGTGCTCGCCGAACGCGATGCCCATGCCTTGCGCGAAGCCGCCGGAAATCTGCCCGTCCACTACCAGCGGGTTCAGCGGCAGGCCGCAATCGTGAACGATGACGTATTTCAGGATTTCGAGTGCGCCGGTCTTCGGATCGATCTCGACCACCGCGATATTGACGCCGCTACCCCACACCACCGTGCGCGGATAAAAGAACTCGGTCGCGTGAAGTCCCGGCCCGCCCAGCTCGATCATGCGCTTGTCGCGCACGGAGCGCGCCGCCAGCTCGCCGAGCGTAATGAAGTTCTGCTGCGCCCCCGCGACCGAGACGACGCTATCGTTGATGACGATTTCCGTCTCCGCGCAGCCCAGCACCTGCGCGGCGAAGCCGACGACCTTGCGGCGCACCTCGCCGGAAGCCTTCATCACGGCGTTACCTGCGTTGACCGCGACACGGCTCGCGCCGGTTCCGAAGCCGTGGTCCATCAATCGCGTGTCGCCGCCGAAGACCGATACGTCGTCGAACTTGGCACCGAGTGCATGCGCCGCGACCTGCGCGAGCGTGGTCTCGTGGCTCTGGCCCTGCGAATTGACGCCGATGAAAACCGAAACGCGCCCCTGCTCGTCGATTTTCACCCGCGAGCCTTCGCACGGGCCTAGCCCGCCCGCCTCGACATAGCTGCCGATGCCGATGCCGATATAGCGGCCCTTGGTGCGCAATTCTTTTTGCCGCTCGCGCCACCCCGCATAATCAACACGGCGGATCGCCTTCTCCAGCAACAGCGGAAAGTCGATGTCCTTATATTCGACCGGAACACCATCGCGATAAATCTGGCCGTTGCGATACGGCATGTCGGCGGGTGTCACGATATTCCTGCGGCGGACCTCTAGCGGATCCAGCCCGGTCTCGCGCGCGATGGCATCGAGCACGCGATCCATCGTGAACACCGCCTCCACGCGGCCCGCACCGCGATAGGGCGAACCCGGCGGCGTGTTGGTCGCGATCGCCCAGCCCTCGATCTTCAAGGCCGGCACTTTATATTGCGTGGTGAGGTGATTGATCGTGTTGATCTGCAACATCATGTCGAAGTGGTCGTAAGCACCCACTTCCTTGTAGAGCTTCAGATCGAGACCGAGGATCGTGCCGTCGCGCTTCGCGGCAATGCGCACGTCGTGCGCCTGATTGCCCGAATGGTTCGCGGAGGTCATGTGCTCGTTGCGCGTTTCCGCCCAGCGGATCGGGCAGCGCAGATGATAGGCCAGCACGGGCACGATGACGTCTTCGGCGTAGAGCACGCCCTTCAGGCCGAAACCGCCGCCGACATCGCGTGCGATCACCCGGACCTGATCGCTCGGCAAACCGAGCACGCCCGCAATCGTGTTGCGCATCATGTACGGGAACTGGCCCGTGGACCAGATATTGAGTGCGCCGGTCGGCGCATCGAATTGCGCGGCGACCGCGCGGCATTCGATGGCCATGGACTTCAGGCTCTGCGTCTCCAGTCTTTTCTCGATGACGACTTCGGCTGCGGCGAAAGCGGCTTCCGCATCTCCGACACTGTGCTTCAGGTGCGCGACGACATTGTCGAACCCGTCATGTACACGCGGAGAATTAGGCTTCATCGCCTCTTCCCACCGCGCCACCGCAGGAAGCGCGTCGTACTCCACTTCGACCGCAGCGACTCCATCCGCCGCCGCATAGGGCGACTCCGCCAGCACCACCGCCACCTGCTCGCCCACATAGCTTGCGCGTTTCGAGAACAGGAAATGGCCGGGCAGATTGATCTGGTCGATGTAGGGACTGGTCAGCGTGACCGAGCCGTTCAGTTCCGGCAGCCGCGCTTTAAGGCCGGGGAATTCGCTGCCGTCGTAAACGCCGACCACGCCCGGAACGGCGAGCGCCGCTTCCTTGTTTATCTTCAGGATGTCGGCGCGCGCGTGCGGGCTGCGAACGAAGGCGGCATACAACATGCCCGGAAGCTGCACGTCTTCGACGTACAGCCCGCGGCCTGTCAGCAGTCGCTCGTCCTCTTTTCGCGGAACCGCTTTTCCAAGCATGGTTCTCACCCGGGTAGGTTTGCCGCCCGGTTATAGCTTCCGCATCATGAAGTCGGCCATGCCGGGGCGCACGATATGTGAGCGATCATGGCAGCAATGGACGCTGTCCGGCCAGATCATCGTTTCGACCTCGCATTTGAGGTCTTTCAGCAGGAGGTCGGCGTTGTCCTGCGGCGTGATCACGTCGAGGCCGCCGTGGACGACCAGCGTCGGGCATTTGATCTTCGACGCATAGGGCACCAGATCGACGGTTTCGAAGAACTTCTCCATCTCGGCGAAATTCTTGCTGTTCGTGACGAACGCAAAGCCCTGCTGCGTGTGCTCAGGAACATCCTTCAGATTGCGCATGTGATACATGACGCCCCAGGCGCAGAGCGCCTTGATGCGGCTGTCCATCGCGGCGGCTTTGGGCGCATAGCAGCCGCCCATGCTGCGGCCGATTACGCCGATCCGGTTGCTGTCCACTTCAGGGCGCGTTTCGAGGAAATCGATCACCGCGAACACCGACTTTTCGAAATCGGTCGGCCACCAGCGCTCGAAAACCGTTTCGCCCTGTCCGGGACCATCGAATGCGAGCGTCGCGAGTCCACGGCGGATGCAGTGGTCGTTCACGGTAAGGTAGTCTTCCTTGGTGGTATCGAGACCGCCCTGTAGAATCACTACCGGTGGTTTCTTCACGCCCGGCGGCACGCGCAGATAGGCCGCCATCTTGATTCCGTCATAGGGAATGCCAACCCGCTCATACGGCACGTCGAACAGGCTCAACGACTTGGTGAAGGAAGCGACCTTCTTGTCGTGAATGCGCTTCTTTTCCTTGATGTCGTCGAAATACAGATACTGTCCGTAGTGGTGGAACAGGGAAGCGCGCGCGTACTCGGTCGCGGCGGTGAGCTTTTCGTTCAGGCTCTTGGCCTTGTCGGCGCGCTTTTCGGCTTCATCGCCCCACTTCGACCATGTCGCGGGCCACGAAGCCCAGTCCGGCGTGGCCTTACGCAGATCCATCAGATCGCGATAGTGCACGCCATCCGCGAGAAAACGATTGATGCCCTGATCGATCACAGCTTCGACGACAGATTTGCTCACCTTGGTCCCTCACCTTTTGGCGAGTTGTCTCGCCTAGCGTTCTTTGATGGCCTCTCGGCCATCTGGATTTCCAGGACTCCGCTATTGACACAGCAGCGCCCGCCGACGCACGAACATCCATTGATGGGCGGGAGCTTTATCTCGCGCAGTCTGTGCCAAACTTTGTATACAAACATACCAATACAGTCAAACCGGCTCATTCTCGTCATGGTCACTTCGGCAAAAAGCAAGAACAGGAAACCCAGGAACGGCGGGCGCGATTTTCTGTACCGCGACGTGGCGGATAAATTGCGCGAGCGTATTTCGTCCGGCCGCTATGCGCCGAATACAAAGCTGCCAAGCCTTCACGACCTGGTCGAGGAGTTCGGGGTCAGCGCGATCTCGGTGCGGCGCGCGCTGAAGGATCTCGCCTACGAAGGCCTGGTCAACGGCGAGCAGGGACGCGGGGTTTTCGTCAAGGAAAAGGGCGTCATCCACCGCGTGCTTGCCGCGAAATCGGACCGCTCGATCGGCGACGAGATTGCCCGCGCCGGATTTACGCCGCAGGTCAAGGAACTGGCGCACCGTAAAATTCGCGCGCCCGAAGATGTCGCGCGGCGCCTGCAAATCAAACCCGGCACCAAAGTCTTCCAGCACGAAAAGATCGCCTATGCGAACTCCGAACCGGTAAGCCTGCACTATCTTTTCTACAGCGAAGAGGTGGCGGCCAAGATCAAGGAATTGATCGGAGGCACCTTCGTGTTCCGGATGCTGGAACAGGCGAAGATCAAGGTGAAGGAGTCACGCTTCGAGTTCGGCGCGGCGGGCTTGTCCGCCCAGCACGCCGATCTGTTTCAGCTTCCTCCCGGCACGCCCATGGGATTGATCTATTTCACGCCCCTTAACGAAATCCGCACACCGATACTCACCGGCCTGACCATCTTCCGTTCCGACCGATTCCTGTTCGAAGTCGACGTCCCGCACTAGTTCACGTTCGCGCCGCGCTCGATGGTGTATTTCCGGTCGAGCAGCTTCGCCGAGTGATTGCTGTCGGATTGCGCGATCAGCACGGAAAGTTTCTGACCGCGCAACGCGCCGATGACTTCCGAAAGCCGCTGCGACAGCGCGGGCGCGACACCCTCGAAAGGTTCGTCCAGCAGCAGGAAATGCGTGCCGGCAACGATGGCACGCGCGAGCGCCACCAGCTTCTGTTGCCCGCCGCTGAGCAGGAGTGCACGGCGATCGCGCATGTTGGCGACTTCCGGCAGCAAGTCATAGGCAGCCTTCAGACGCGCGGACGAATCCAGATGCTTCATCGCCCAGACCGGTAGAAGCACGTTCTCCTCGACGGTCAGTTGCGGCACAAGCCTCCGATCTTCGGGCATGTAGCCGATGCCGAGCGCAGCGCGCCGGTTCGGTGAAAAGCCGTCGATGGCCTTGCCGCGATACGCGATGCTGCCGCGTTGCACCGGCAGAATTCCCATCAGCGCGCGCATGGTGGTGGTCTTGCCTGCGCCGTTGCGGCCGACGAGGCCGATCATCTCGCCCTCGCCGATCTTCAGGTCGATGCCACGCAGAATCTCGATAGACTTGATGGAAACGTGGAGTGATTTTGCTTCAAACATGGCTCACCCCGCCGTTCCGGTAATGTGACGCCTGACCGTCTCGTTATCCAGCACCGCCTGCGGCGAGTCGTCGGCGATGATCTTGCCGTCGTAGAACGCAAGCACGCGCTGTGCGTAGCGCGATACGATATCCATGTCGTGCTCGACAAAAAGCACGGTAACATCGTCATCGAGCGCCGCCATCACGATATCCATCAGCGCGAATTTCTGTTCGGCGGCGACGCCGCTGGTCGGCTCGTCCAGCAACAGGATTTTCGGCTTGCGCGTGACCGCAAGCGCAATGTCGATCAGCTTGCGGACGCCGCCAGGCAATTCCGAGACTAGTTGATCGCGGTAATCCGTCAGGCGAAAACGCTCCAGCAGATTCTCGATGGTGCGTTCCATTTTTTCATCGACAGTCGCGTAAGGCGAGAAAGCCGATCCTTCCGCGATGCCGAGACCAACCGCGAGGTTCTGTGCCGCGGTCAGCGTCAGGTAGAGTTGCGGCACCTGGAACGAGCGGCAAACACCTTCGCGCGTAATTTCGCGCGGCGCCTGGCCCGTTATGTTCCGGCCTTCAAGCGAGATCGTGCCGCTGTCGGGCTTGATGTAGCCGGTGACGATGTTGACGAACGTGGTTTTGCCCGCGCCGTTGGTGCCGATCAGACCGAGCCGCTCCGCCCGTTTCACCGTGACATTGATGTCGTTCGCGGCGACGACAGAGCCGAACGCCTTGTTGACGCTTTTCGCTTCGAGCACGGCGGTCATGCGGATTTCCTTTCCGCCGAAGTTTTTTTCCGGCGGCGGATCAAACCGCCGAGGCCGTTCGGAAGGAACAGGATCGAAGCGAGCATGAAAATACCGAGCGACATCTGCCAGGCATTCGGGAAGTACTGGCTGGAAAACGAGCGGATGAACTCGAGCAGGATCGAGGAAACGAACACGGCGGCGACGCTGACGTGGCCGCTCAAAATCGCGACGAATACGAATTCGCCGGAAGTGGTCCAGAATGCCAGCTCAGGGTCGATATGGGCGACCGCGATCGCGTTCACCGCGCCGCCGAGGCCGCCGAGGAATGCCGCCGCGACGAAGTTCTCCGAGATCACGCGGCGCACCGATGCGCCGAGATATTCGACGCGAATTTCGTTGTCGCGGGTTGCCAGCGACAACATTCCGCGCACGGAGTCGAAATGCACGCGGCAGGCCGCAGCCGCGATCACGACGAGAACGCTCGTGAACAGGAACAGCCCGTACACCGCTTCGGCCGAGCTTGCGGGCTGAAAGCCGAAGAAGCTCGGCGGACGCAGATTGAGGCCGTCCGAACCGCCGAGGAAATCCGCTTTGGTCAGTGCGCCGTGCGCGAGCATGGAGAGCGCGAGCGTCAGCGTGGCGAAGAAAATGCTGCGATAACCGGCGAGCAGCGGCGCGATGATGCCACCTAGCACGAGCGCAACCACCCCGCCCGCGAGCACCAGCAATGTCATGTCGTTGATGCCGCCCCAGAGCATGACGAGGCCCGCGCCGTAACCGCCCGCGCAGTAGAACAGTCCCTGTCCGAACGAGAGCTGGCCGCTGCGGATCAGGAGAACCAGACCAAGCGCGGCGAGGCCTTTTGCGAAAGCCGTGACCAGCAGGAATACGCACCAGCCGGGCAGAATCCTGCCTAGCACTGCGAGCGCGACGACCGTGACAACGGCCGCAACCGGAATGGCGAGACGCGATGACATGCTAGATTTTCCGGAGTGCGGTGGGACTGAAGATGCCCTGCGGACGAATCGCGAGCATCAGCGCCATCACCAGATAGACGATGAAGAGTTCGGCCCAGGGCGCGAGATGAATCGCAAGTGCGCGTGAGAGGCCGACGATGAGCGAGGCAATCGCCGCGCCTTCGATGCTGCCCAGCCCGCCGATGACGACCACCGCGAAGCTCAGCAGCACGACCATGACCGCGAGGCCCGGCTGCACCGAAATCTTCGGCGCAGTGAACGCGCCACCGAGTGCCGCCAGAAATACGCCGATCGTGAACGCAATCACGAAAATCTTGGTGACGTTCACACCAGCCGCACTGCTCATTTCGCGGTCGTGAATGACCGCGAGCACGACCTTGCCGCTTTTCGTGCGGTTGAGTCCGAACCAGAGCACGATGCCGATTACGATTGCGAGCGCGATCAGGAAGAAATCGTAGCCGACATAGCTGAGACGCCCGACGTTGACATTGCCGAACAGGCTATAGGGTTCGTAGGCATAATACGGGTTCACGCCCCAGATCAGCTTGGTCGCGTCTTCGAGAATCAGGAACAGCGCATAGGTGACGAGAACGAGCACGATCTCGTCGCGATGATAGAAGAAGCGAAGCAGACCGCGCTCCAGCAGCGGACCGAGCACGATGGCGGCGGCCAGCGCCGCGGCAGTCATCGCCACCAGACCCAGCATCGGCGGGTTGGAGCCGGAATAATAAATTCCCACCGCGTTCGCCGCGACGTAAGCGCCGATCGCATAGAAGTTGCCGTGTGCGATGTTGAGGATGTTCAACACGCCGAAAATCAGCGTCAGCCCGACGGCGACGATGAAAATCCAGGACGCGTCGATCAATCCATCGATCAATATGGTGGCGGCGAGCTGCACGGTCAGGGTGCCCCGATTTCAGTTTGAAATTTGGGACGCAACGGCGGGCCGTTGCGTCCCCTTTCCGGTTTGGCCGGCGTCAGCGACAGATTAGTCGCATTTGGCACCGGGGAAGCCCTGGGCGATCCAGTCCTCGGACTTGATGCCCGGCGGCGGGTTCACGCATTCGGCGGCGAAAACCTCGACATCCGTGACGGTCATAACGTTACGCTGCGGGTCCCACTTGGTGACGCCGATAGCGTTCGCCTGAATCGCCTGATGGCCGTTGCCGAGCGCCATCTTGATTTTGCCCGACGGGGTATCCCACTCAAGGCCCCGCAAGGCGGCAGCAATCTGCTCCGGCGTCGGCTTCTTGTTGCCGTTCGCCGCCATCGCCTTCTCGACCGCAGTCTTCAGGCCGAGCACGGATTGCGTCATGCGGTAGTGACCCTGACTCGGCATCACGCCCGGTTCGTACTTCTGCGTATTCGCAACCAGCCAGTCGTTGAGTGCGCTCTTTACTGCGAACGGACCGCCGACGCCACGCGCGCCGATGATCACGCCTTCCGGCATACGGCGGCCGAGCGGATGCAGAACGTGATCGCCTGCCATGATCGCAACGTGACGGTTCTTGAACAGGCCTCTCGGCACCGACTGCAGGATGAAGGCCTGCAGGTCGCCGCCCCAGAGGCTGGTGTGAACGATGCTCGGATTGGTTTGCAGCAGCGCTGAAATTTCGGTGCCGTACTGGCCCGCGCCCAACTTCGGCCAAAGCTCGGAACCGGTTTTCGTGCCTTGGCTAACCTTTTGAAGACTCTGGATAAAATCCTTCCAGTTGTCGCGGCCATAAGCGTAGTCGGGGTTGATGCCTGCGGCAGTATCGAGTTTCAGCTTGCGCTTCTGGAAGTAGCGAACGAGCGCGACGTTATCCATCGTCGCGTGCGACGAGTTGCGGAAAACGTACTGATAGGTGCGATCCTCGAAAATGCGCGGCGTGCCGCAATCGAACAGGATCAGCAGCTTCTTCATTTCCTCGGCAACCGGCGCGGCGGCAAGACAGTTGCTCGATGAAATGTAGCCGATGATCGCATCGTAGCCATCGCGCTCGAATGCGTTGCGCAATTCCTGCACCTGCTTCGTGGTGCCGCCGCTCTCGTCGATGACGTTGATCTCGACCCTCAGCCCGCCGAAGCCGATCTTGTCGTAGGGAGCCGGCAGTTGTCCGCCTTCGTTGAGCGCCTGAATCAGGCGCTGCGCTGCGTACCAGCTAGGCGCACCGAAGGATTCCGCGCCCGGACCCGACGTAAACGTCACGATCCCAAGACGAAAAACCTTATCCTTGTCCTGCGCAGACGCCGGCTGCACACCGATGGTCAGTGCAGCGAAGGCTGCGAGTATTCCCATAAATCGCCATAAGCCGGTTCTCATTTTTCCGTCTCCCTTATCGATGTTTTATTTCTTCGATGTTATTTCTCTTGGCGTTGGCAAACTATGTATACAAGGTTTGCGGGCTGTCAAACGCTGCCCGCAAAACGGGTCCGGAGAAACATCCCATGATAATCGAAATGCGCACATACACACTGCGGCCGGGAACGCTCGCGGAATACATAAAGCTCTATGAAGACAAAGGGTTGGCGGTTCACCGCGAGATTCTCGGCAATCTGCTCGGATATTTCAAAACGGAAATCGGCGACATCAATCAGGTCGTGCATCTCTGGGGCTACGCCTCGTTCGAGGACCGGGCACAACGCAGGGCAAAACTCGCAGAAAACGCGCAATGGCAAGGGTTTCTCAAAGCCGCGCAGCCCTATTTCGTCACGCAGAAGAACCAGCTGCTGACCGGCACGAACTTCTCTCCAATCCGCTAGCACGCAATTTTTTGAAAGTGACAATAATGAACGCCCGGATTCCAGTGTCTTCCGATGTGCGGCTTGCCGTAAATGCCGAAATTCGCGGCGGGCGGCCGGTGTTGGCGCTCTCCAATTCGCTCGCAGCAGAGATGACGATGTGGAACGAACTGGTCCGGCTCGTCTCGGATGAAATGGACGTCATCCGCTATGACGCGCGCGGACATGGCCAATCCGATACCGGCACCGGATCGCTCTCGATCGAAACGCTCGGCCGCGACGTCATCGCAATTCTCGATCACTTCAAGATCGAGAAATCCTATCTGTGCGGATTGTCGCTCGGCGGTTTAACGGCACAGTGGCTCGGCGTGCATTTCCCCGCACGCTTTTCGGGCCTCATGCTTGCGAATACCGCGTTCAGTTTTCCGCCCGCATCGATGTGGACGGATCGCGCACGGCTTGCCCGCGAGCAAGGATTGGCGCCGCTCCTCGAAGCAACGCTCGACCGCTGGCTTACGAAATCGTTTCAGCAGAACAACCCCGGCCGTTCGGCGGAAGTGTCCGGAATGATTTCCGGCACGCCGGGAGAAGGTTATGCGCGCTGCTGCGAAGTGCTGGCGCAGACCGATCTAAGCGCAGCCGTTTCCGGAATTACGATTCCGGTCCGCGTTATCTGCGGCGAGCACGACAAGTCGACCACGCCTGAACGCGGAAGCGAACTGGCGGCAAAAATTCCGCAAGCAGATGTCGTGGTGCTTAATGCCGCCCACATTTCCTCGATCGAGGCGGCCGATGACTTCGCAAACGCAGTCAAAGAATTCGTCGGCGCCGTCGAACGGGATAACTGGCCAATTCGGGTTTAGCGTTCACAGCAATCCTGAGAATAAAAAAAGCGCCGGACAATTTCGTCCGGCGCTTTTGCGTTCGTGACGTTTTTTACTGATTTGGATGTTGCGTCAGGTATTCCTTGGCGTACTTCAAGAAGGAGGTATCGATCGGGTCTTCGAACTTCACTTCGCTCGAAACGATAAGCCCGCGCTTCTTGAACCATTCGAAGTCGTCGCGCATGGAGACGAGATCCATCTCGCCCCAACGATCCAATCCAGCCGCCTGCATGATCTTGTAAAGCTCGGCGTCCTTCACGCGGGTATGCTTCTGCATGATCTTCACCAGCCACTCAGCCGGCGGAAGGCCGTTCTTGTAGGCTTCCTGATAGTCCCGCAGCCCGCGCACATAAGCGACCATAAAACGGCGCGCGAGATCGGTGTCCTTGATGAACTTGCTCGAATAATAGAGCACTGCAAGCTGCTCATGCGGACGCAACTGGTTGTGACGCCTCAGCACACGGATAAGACCGTTCTTCTCGTTGATCGCGATCAGCGGATCGCCAAGATGGCCGAAGTCGATCGCCCCATTCACAAGTGCAGGCACGACGTCGCTGTACGACATCGACTTCAGGTTCACGTCTTTCAGCGTCAGTCCGCAGGTCTGCAGCCAGATCTCGATGGCGTGGAGAATGCCGTTCGAGGTCGAGCCATTGGCCATGTTCTTGCCCTTGACGTCTTTGCACTCCTTGATCGGAGAGTCTTTGAGCGTCACCAGGCCGAAATAGCTGAAGGGGTCTTTCTGAATCTGACCCTTGTCCGGCCGCTATCTCTCCGGTAGCCGCAGACCGGGCGATGGCGCGCGAACTCGTGGGCGAGCGCTTCTTCGAGATTCATGTCGCGACTCCGCTCGCGGTTTGCGAGGAACGCGACCCGAAGGGACTCTACAGGCGCGCCCGCGCGGGCGAGATCAAGGGCTTCACGGGCGTGGACGGCGTCTACGAAGAACCCGCCGCACCCGACCTGACGCTCCGCACCGACGAGATGCCCGTCGAAATCGCGGTGGCCCGCGTCGTCGATCTGCTGCGCGACACAGGCGTACTCAAGCGAACCGAAACCGACACCAACACGACGATCTAAAAGCGCTCTCGATGCCCTGTTGCATCGCGATAGCGGTCGACAAGGCTGGGGCAGCCCCGTAAAGGAGAAACGCCGGTGCGAATCTCGGTAGAATGGGACATGCTGAAGCTGCCTCGGAGGAGTGTCGTTGCCATCGAAGCAATGGTGCACGTCGCGTTGACAGGCGCCGGGCGCACGATCCCCACCATCGAAATTTCCGAGGCCATCGGCGTACCAAAACGTGGGCTTGAGCCGATCCTGCAACAACTCGTCCGCGCCGGTTTGCTGGCAAGCACGCGCGGCCCGCAAGGCGGATACGGCCTCGCGCGCGAACGCGCAAGAATCTCCGCCGCGGCCATCGTCGAGGCTTCGCTCGACACCGATACGGCCACGAGCGACGACCGCAGCTCGCGTTACGGCAAGGCGCTGGCTAAATTCGAAGCAAAGGCGGAACGCCACCTGCGCGCGGCGCTCGGCGAATATTCGCTCGACGATCTGTGCGAGGACGCCCGCAAAAGCGGCGTGAAGGTTTCCGTCGCCCGGAACCTCGACTACTCGATCTGAAATCGCGTTGAGCGCGGCAGCGCCGCCAATTCCGGAAAGAGGCTGGCGGGCCGCGACCGATAGTGATGATCACTACGTTTACGCTATAGCCCTATGATATCATTCAAAGAAATCTTCATCGATTTTGCGGACGTGTAGGCTTTCCTCGATCCGGCAGCCAACATTGTGCCGGATCATCAGCCGTGTCAGTTGCCTACCATCGATCAGCACGATGCGCTTGCTCAAATATTCGGCGGTATCGCGAGCACTGGCGGTGAAGGTCGATGTGGTGACGAACAGGCCCTTGGCGGCCTTGTGCCGGTCAAGACTGCCGAAGAAATCGCGGATTGCGCCAGAGCTTACGCTGTTGCCCGCAGCATAACGTTTGGCCTGGATGTAAACCCGGTCAAGTCCCAACTCATCCTGATCGATCACGCCATCAACGCCGTCGTCCCCGCTACGCCCGAGCGCACGCCCAGCTTCTCCAACCGATCCGCCATAGCCCATTGCGAGTAGAAGATTGACGATCAGCCGCTCAAAGAAGTCCGGTGGTGCGGCGCGAACACGATCCAGCAAATCCTCTCCCAGCGCAGCCTCGATCCGGCGATGCGCGGCGCGCATGATTTCGTCTGGTGTTGCTTCAGCGGTGTCGGAAGCGACGTCGATCCGATCAGCTTCCTCCGTGGCGGACGACGTTCCACGGTCTGTGAACGCGCGGAATTCCTCGAAGCGAGCTAAGAAGCGATTATCGATCCGCTCAGGCGCAGCGATGAGAACTTCAACGCCGCGCGGTGTGGCACGGAAATGGCCGCGTCGGGTGGTTTCAACCAGTCCGGCCTTCGCGAGATATGTTTTTGCCCAGTGCACACGGTTAGCGAAAATGGTCTGGCGGCCTGAAGCAAGCAGGGCGTTGCGCGCCGCTTCGCTCAACCCGAGGTCACTCCCGAGATTTACGATGACATCTCCGATCCGCACCTCGGCCTGTTTGGCGGCGTGCAGGACTGGCAGCATCAGGCTTTGGTAATCAGGAATCTCAGCGGCAGTGTCAGGCGTTTCCATTGGTTTGCTCATATCAGCCCGAAATACCGTTCAAAGAAAGCGGCCAGCTTATCGAGCACGGCCTGCTTTTTGGTGGCATGGCCGTTGCCTTTCGAGAATCGCGACACCGGCGGCAGGATTCTGGTGATGGCGGTGCCGGTGGAAGGGATGCTGCCATCGCGGAACGCATTGTCGATGAAGCTGTGGGTCGCCGCAGCATTCAGGCTTTCCTCGGCAATAATCCGCTCCAGTTCCTCCACCTTCTTCGCCGCCATGAAGGCTTGCCATTGCGCATCCACCTTTGCCGTCGCGGAAACCGAATCCACGAACTGTTCGATGAGGTCTTTCTTGTTGCGCAGCGACGGGCTGGAGTTGATCGCGCGGTCGATGGTCGCGCGGATTTCCTTGTCGTCTCCGGTGCCCTTGGCCTGGATGAACCGTTCGACCAGCATCAGGATGTAATCGACGTTGATCTCGACCTGTTTGATCAGCTCGATCTCGAACACCACGTCGTCGTTGATCGCTTCCTTTTCAGCGTCGGAAACGCTGCGGAATTGGGCGTGCAGGTTCAGGTAGAGGCTCTGATAGTCCTGAAAATCGCGTTCGCTGAGAATTTCATTGCCAGCAAAATCGTCGAACGCCGTGAGGATGTTTTTCAACCGCAGGATCGACCCAAACAGTTTGATGAACGTCTTCTGCGCGGCCTCTCCGACGATTGGCTCGCCCAGCGGGAACAGCGCCACCAGTTCGGCGACTTTCTTCTGATATTCCGCATAGTAATCGGCATAGGGCTTGAGCAGGACAATGCCCTTGGCGTCCTTGTTGCCGAACAGCGCCAGCGCATCATTCGTCGCCTGCTCCAGATCACGAAAGGAGACGATGTTACCGTAGGTCTTGACCGAGTTCAGAATGCGGTTGGTGCGCGAATAGGCCTGAATCAGCCCGTGCGCGCGCAGGTTCTTGTCCACCCATAACGTATTGAGCGTGGTGGCGTCGAAGCCGGTCAGGAACATGTTGACCACGATCACGAGATCAAGCTCGCGGTTCTTCAGCCGCTGAGACAAATCCTTGTAGTAGTTCTGGAACTTGTCGGCAGACGTATCGAAATTGGTGGCGAACAGGCTGTTATAGTCGCGTATGGCGGCTTCCAGAAAATCGCGCGATCCCTGATCCAGCCCTTCGGTCTCGAACTCCTCCTCGCTCAGCAAGCCGTCCGTCTCCCCCTCATTGGCGGCAAAACTGTAGATCAGGCCGATCTTCAGTCGTTGCGCTGGCGGGAGGTCCTTCTGCTGGCTAGCAAACTCGGTGTAATAGCGTTTGGCGGCGTCGATTGAGGCGCAGGCAAACAGCGAATTGAAGCCGTTCAGTCTCTTGCCGCCGTGCCTGTAGCTGGCGCTGCGTTTGGTCTTCTGGTCGAAATGTTCGCGGATATAGCCCGCCACCTGTGAAATACGCTCGGGCGCGAGCAACGCCCGTTCCGTGTCGATGGCCGAAACCTGCTTGTCATGGATCGCCGCCCCGGCCTTGATCGTATTGATGTAGTCGATGCGAAATGGCAGCACGTTCTTGTCGTTGATCGCATCGACGATGGTGTAGGTGTGCAGTTTGTCGCCGAATGCTTGGCTCGTGGTCCGCAGGAGTGGATTGCCGCCGGTACCGGAATTTTCGGCGAAGATCGGCGTGCCGGTGAAGCCGAACAGGTGATAGCGCCTGAAAGAGCGGGTGATTTCCGCGTGCATGTCGCCGAATTGGCTGCGGTGGCATTCATCGAAGATCACCACGACATGCGCGTCATAGACCGGATGCTTTTTGTTCCGGGCGACAAACCGGCTGAGCTTCTGGATGGTCGTGATGATGATGCGCGCGTTCGGGTCTTCCAGTTGCCGTTGCAGCACGGCGGTCGAGGTGTTGGAGTTCGCCGCCCCTTTCTCGAACCGTTCGTATTCGCGCATGGTCTGATAAT